>NZ_VUMY01000013.1 GCF_009695935.1 Mobiluncus porci | reverse complement strand
AAAACAGGGGAACAAATTCAGTCAGAAAAAACCTGACAAAACCCAATTTTCATAAAACAGAAAACCAGACAAAAACACTAACAAACCCCACCCCACAAAAAAGCAAGGCAAGGCAAAAACAAAAAAACGCGTAAACAAAAAAACAAAAACACTATCGAGATCAAAACCAACAAACCCACTCACCGCTCCAACCCAGTTTTCGCCGAGTTTTCAACAATCGGGGCGTTGCATCTTCCGGTTTCAACCCAAAAGAGCGCAACAGATAAAACAATACACGTTCATTTCCGAAGACGCAAATCCTGAAGCCCGTGTGTCTCATTTCGGGCGTGTCGCGCCCCGTCGCAGAGGCGACTTATTCCCCAGATTCCGCGCTTTTCACCGCCCGCACCATTTCCCTGACGTATTCAGCTAGGGGATCTTCCGCGTTGGCACCATTAGCCGCTACGAGTTTCACGATTGCTGAACCGACAATCGCGCCGTCGGACAATCCAGCATAGTGTTCGGCCTGTTCAGGGGTGTTAATCCCGAAGCCCACCGCCGTCGGTGTGTCCGTGACTGCCCGAATTTCCGAGACCATCGCACCAATATCGGTCGTGATGACACTGCGGGTTCCGGTAACCCCTAGCGAAGACACCACATAGATATAACCGCTGGCCGCCGCGGCAATCTCTCGAATCCGCGCAGCCGAAGTCGGGGCGATTAGTGAAATCACGTCCACGCCGTGCGTCGCGGCGATGGGCCGCAGCTCCCCGCTTTCTTCAAAGGGCAAATCCGGAATAATCAGCCCGGACACCCCCACTTCCGCACAGCGCTTACAAAAACGCTCATAACCGTATTTGAAAACCGGATTCAAGTAGGTCAAGAACACGAGTGGCACCTCGACTTGCTCGCGAACCCGCGCCACCATCTCGAAAACTGCGTCCGTCTTGCAGCCGCCGGGAGCGCTCAAAGCGCGCACATTCGCTTCCTGGATGACAGGCCCTTCCGCAATCGGATCAGAAAACGGGATGCCAATCTCAATGATTCCAGCCCCGGCGCGAGCCATGGCTACTATGAAACGCTCCGTGTCCTCTAGGCTCGGGTCTCCCGCAGTAATAAAAGGGATAAACGCTTTGCGCCCACCCTCAAAAGCCTTGACGATCGGTACTTGCTTAGTCATGAATATCCTTTCCGCGATAGCGTGCGATGGCGGCGACGTCTTTGTCCCCGCGCCCTGATAGGCAACAAATTATGATGGAATCTCGCGGCATTTCGGGAGCAATCTTGATGACTTCCGCGACTGCATGCGACGACTCGATGGCCGCCACGATTCCTTCTTGGCGAGCGACATATTCAAAGGCATTTACCGCTTCTTGGTCAGTGATTGGCACGTATTCGGCGCGACCCTTTTTGGCTAGGTGAGCGTGTTCCGGGCCGATTCCGGGGTAATCGAGCCCAGCGGAAATCGAGTAAACCGGCGCGATTTGTCCGTCTTCGTCTTGGCAAAATAGCGATTTCATGCCGTGGAAGACGCCGATGGATCCGGTGGCTATGGTAGCGGCGGTCTCACCGGTTTCAACCCCGCGACCCGCAGCTTCGCAACCAATCAGGCGGACGGAAGAGTCGGGGATGAATTCGTAGAACATCCCGATCGCGTTCGATCCCCCGCCCACACAAGCGGTTACCACGTCAGGCAATTTGCCTTCCCGCTCGAGAATCTGCGCGCGCGCCTCTCGGGAGATGACCCGCTGAAAATCTCGCACCATCATCGGGAACGGGTGAGGCCCCATTACTGAACCCAGCACGTAAAGCGTGTCATCAACCCGACGCGTCCACTCCCGCATTGCCTCGTTGACCGCGTCTTTCAGGGTCGCCGTACCGGAGTCGACCGCG
Source organism: Mobiluncus porci (assembly GCF_009695935.1). Lineage (GTDB taxonomy): Bacteria > Actinomycetota > Actinomycetes > Actinomycetales > Actinomycetaceae > Mobiluncus > Mobiluncus porci. The sequence continues at coordinate 81,445 of NZ_VUMY01000013.1, read as the reverse complement.
TGAACTGTCGCACCGAGAAGCTCCATGCGGTAAACATTCAGGGCCTGGCGTTTCGTGTCCTCAAGGCCCATGAAAATCTCACATTTGAGCCCGAGCAAAGCCGCCGCGGTGGCCGCTGCTACCCCGTGTTGTCCCGCTCCGGTTTCGGCAATAATCCGTGTTTTTCCCATCCGTTTAGCGAGGAGCGCTTGGCCGAGCACATTGTTGATTTTGTGCGACCCAGTGTGGTTCAAGTCTTCGCGTTTGAGGTAAATCTTCGCCCCGCCGAGGTCACGGGTCATGTTTTCAGCGTAATAAAGCAGCGAGGGACGACCGGCGTATTCGGTGAGCAAACGCGCAAGTTCGTTTTGGAAGTCCTGGTCGTCCCGGGCCTCGAGGTAAGCACGTTCGACGTTTTGCACCTCGTTCATGAGGGTTTCGGGGATGTATTGCCCGCCGAATTCCCCGTAGCGACCAGTTTCCTTGGCGCCGTGAAGCGGTGTCTGGTCGGGCTCAGCCAGGGGACTGTCTAGGTATTGGTTTCCGGTTACGACAGGGATTTCCTCAAGGGATATCTGGTTCATTGAGCAGCCTTCTTCTTATTGGTTTGAGGGTCAATAGTTCTCACAATTTCAACAAATGCGCGGATTTTTTCGGGGTCTTTTCGTCCTTCCGTTTCGAGGCTTGAAGAAGCATCCAGGCCGTGCGGGGCGATGGCGGCTATGGCATCGCTGGCATTTTCGGCGCCGATTCCGCCAGCCAAGAAGAAAGGCCGCGGGAAGTTCTTGAGGATTCCCCAGTCGAACATCTCCCCGCTCCCTCCATAAACCCTCTTCGAGCCGGTATCGAAAAGAATTTTATCAGCGAGACTTTGCTTAGCTTTCTCGAGGACTTCTTTGGCTCGCTCTAGGTCTGGTGGGATCCGAAACACCTGCATGATTTCCCCGCGGTCAAGTAACCTCCGGAGTTGACCGATATAATCCTCGTCCTCATCCCCGTGCAGTTGCGCCACATCAACGGTGCCGTTGTTGACGAGCTCGGCAACCTCAGTCGGCGCAGCGTTTACAAAGACGCCTACCGATTGAATCCCCGGAACAAGTCGCCGCTTGAATGCGCGCGCTTGAACTGGGGTAATTTGGCGCGGCGACGGCGCGAAAACGAAGCCGACTAGGTCGGGCTTCGCTGCGTTTACCGCGTCAATATCGGTTTCGCGGGTCATCCCGCAGGTTTTGACGAGTGTCATTTCCCGGAGCCTTCCCCACGCAGAACTTTCAGCGTAGCCACTCGGTCGGGGGCGCGCATGAGGGTTTCCCCGATCAAAACTGCGTCCTCTCCGGCGGCCTCTAGACGTTCGACGTCAGCGCGGCTTTTCACCCCGGATTCCCCCACAAAGAGGACGTCCCGAGGGACTTCGGAGCGAAGCCGCTCGGAGTTTTCAAAGTCGACCTCAAAAGTACGCAAGTCGCGGTTGTTGACTCCGATAATGCGCGCTCCCGCGTCCAACCCGCGGTGGATTTCGGTTTTGTCGTGGGCTTCTACCAGGGCGGAGAGACCGAGTCGATGGGCGAGCGCAATAAACTTCGCGAGTGTCTTGTCGTCGAGCAGCGCGACAATCACCAGCACCGCCGCTGCCCCGAGGGTTTTCGCCTCATAAATCAGGTAGTCATCGATGGCGAAATCTTTGCGCAGGGTCGGAATCGCCACCGCTTCCGAGATTTCACGCAAATATCGATCCTCACCCAGGAAGTGATGAGGCTCAGTCAAAACCGAGATTGCTGCCGCTCCACCGGTCTCGTAATCTCGAGCAATCTCGAGATAAGGGAAATCCGAAGCAATCAGACCCTTAGAAGGCGAAGCCTTTTTTGCCTCACAAATAAAGGAAATTCCGGGTTTCGCAAGCGCCTTCTCAAAGGGGAAGGGAAAATCATTCGACCCAGCCAGCAGGTCCTCCCGAGTTGTGTCTTCCCCGCCGGGCAAGTTGGATTGCTGTGGTTTCCCTCGGTCAAGTTCAGCTTCCGCGAGTTCCTCAGCTTCGCGGGCGACAAAATCCAGTGGCTTGAGTTGGCGCTTTGCTGCAACGTCTTGTCGCCTACTTTCGGCAATCTGTTCCAAGATGTTCATCAGGATTCCTCTTTCCCCATGCGTGTCGCCTCGATGAATCTGTCCAGTTGCGCCAGAGCTTTTCCGCTAGCCAGCGCCTCTCGTGCCATTCCGATGCCGTCAGCAATGGAGCATTCCGGGCGCGCTAGATGGACTGACGCCCCGACTTGGAGTAGGACAGCATCAGACTTTGGCCCCGATTGTCCACCGAGGATTTCACGTAAAATCTGAGCATTTTCCGCCGCATCTCCTCCCACCAAATCCGACTTCCGGCATTTGTTGAGCCCAAAATCCTCGGGCTCAATCTCGTATGTTTTCACGTTCCCATCCAGAGCTTCACAAACTGTCGTCGGAGCGCTTAATGAAATTTCATCCAACTTGTCCTGTCCGTAAACCGTCATGACCCGTTTCGCTCCCAAATTGACCATGACCTGGGTCAGAGGCTCAACGAGGTCCTCGGCATAAACCCCCAGGAGCTCCATGCTCGCTCCGGCCGGATTCGCGAGCGGGCCGAGCACGTTGAACAGGGTGCGGATCCCGATTTCCTTCCGGACGTTTCCGACATAACGCATCGAGGTGTGGTAACGCTGGGAGAAGAGGAAGCAAAACCCGATGTCCTCAAGGATTTGGGCGCTGCGCGCGGGGGCAAGTTCAATGTCTGCTCCTAGGGCTTCCAAAACGTCTGCGGCCCCGCATTTACTGGAAGCGGCACGATTACCGTGTTTGGCGACCGGAATCCCGAGAGCGGAAATCACGAAAGCCGAAGTCGTGGAGATGTTGAAGGTGTTGGCATGGTCCCCGCCGGTTCCCACAATCTCAAGGACATCCATATCGTTCAAAAACCGTTCGGAATGCCGGCGCATCACCCGCGCGGCTGCGGTGATTTCCCCGATAGTCTCTCCCTTCATGGTCATCGCGGTGAGAAATGCAGCCTTTTGGGAATCGGTAGCATCCCCCTCCATGATTTCGTCCATGACATTCATCATGAGATCGGGGTCGAGTTCTTTTCCTTTTATAACTTGGGCGATGGCTTCTTGGATCATTGCCTTTCCATTTCTTTAAGTGGTTAGTTGAGAGTTGTCAAAGTGAGTTCTCCGTAGCCACCCTGCGATTAGGAAGAAAGCATAATAAGAGCGGCAACCGGAGGGCGCCGCCAAAATTTGTGTCTGTGCACAAAATACGAAGTCGGCGGCGCCTAGCGCCACCAGAGCCATCGATTCGCGTGCATTTTTCAATCCTTACTGTTTGCCGTAGTACGCACAGCCTAACCGAAAGATTGGAGATAGACAAACGGTTGTCCATATTTTGATTATATTTATCTCATTTAATGAGACATTGCGTGGCGATTTGTGATTTTGGAGGTTATTTTCCGTCAGCGACAGCCTTAGCGAAAGATGGCGCGACCGGCAGGTTTACGAGGAACATGGCCTGTCCGGCGTGGTAGATGTCGGGTTTGCCCGGCCAGGTCAGCGTTGCCGGGGCGTTAGTAGCATCGAGTTCGTGGCGCCAGCGACCGGGTTCTTCGATGAGGTATTTTTGGGCGTACTCACCAAAACGGCCCGCCCAGGATGCGGCGATGGCCTTTAATGAGTCCCCTGGCTGACAATACCGCGACAACACGAGGCTCGCCGCGAGCGCTTCGCAGACGACCCAGTGCATCCGCTGGGAAGACACGGGAATGCCAGCAAAATCGGTGGTGTAGGGGATGCCATCCGCACCGTCACTTCCCCAGGATTCGAGGGCGGTTTGGTAAAGGCCGGCGGCAGCTTCCTCGACCCAGTCGAGATGGAGCTGGGTGGCTAGGCCGGCGGTTTCCGCGGTGGCTTTGAGCTGGGTAATCAGCCTGGCCCACTCGAAGCCGTGACCGGGAGTCGCTCCCCAAGGACGGAACGGGTCGGTCGGTTTGTCGCGGTTGTAATCGAGATCAGTTTCCCAGTTAGCCGTGTAGTGTTCAGGCAGGCGCCAAGCGTTTTCGCGGGCTTTCTCGCTGATTAAGTGGGTTGAGATTGCGGCGGCACGCTTGAGCCACTTCGGGTCCCGAGCCGCGTCGAAGGCGGCGAGACAAGCCTCCACCGTGTGCATATTCGCATTCGCACCGCGGTAGTCTTCCAGGTCCGACCAGTCGGGGGCAAAAGACTCCCTGACCCGCCCCGCTTCGGGCTCCCACCAGTGCGCGTCCTGGATTTCGGCGGCTCGGTTAAACAGGTCCTCGCCGCCGCGAATTCCTGCGACCATCGCGGAAGCCCCCGCGAGCAGGACGAACGCGTGGGCATAGGCTTCTTTTCGCGGGGCTTTATCAAGGCGCGGGCGGGCTTTGCCGGCCTGGTCGAGTTCGGTGTCGATCCAGGAAAACCACCCGCCGTTGAGTTGGTCTTGGAAGTTCTCGAGCAAGGCTCGAACGCCGTGGGTGGCCAGTTTGCGGGACTCGTCCGCGTTGATGTCAGCCAGGGCAAACAGCGAAAACATATGGGTCATGCGACAGTTAATCCACAGTTGCGCACCAAGTTCCGCCATAATCTCGCCGTCCGGGCCGAGGTATCCGAAGCCTGCGGGGACCAACGAGTGCGCCCCGAATGCTTGCAATGCCGGGAGCTCCCGAGCCGCCAGCGCCTCCAAATCCAAGGTATCTGCCATGACTCAAGCCTACCGAAAAAGTCAAACACTGTGAGCAATAGAGCGGAAATTAAAGGGGGTGCTCAGGAATCCAAGATGCACAGATAGCGCTTTACAAGTGTGCAATTCGTGCGTAGAATTAGAACATGACCGCAACATTAACTTTGATGCCCGAGGATGTTCTGGCATCATCCCGGGGTGAGGCTGAGCGTAACGGCAAGACCTGGCTGGAGCGGATTTCAAATTTCGTAACCCAGGCAGCCGAGGCAGGGGCAGCTGTAACTCTATCTGCCAAGCAACGCATGCTGACCCCTGCTCAGGTCGCGCAAATGGTTGGGGTTTCGCGTTCGACAATTTCACGCCGCATTTCAAACGGAGAGATAAAAGCAATCAAAGTCGGAAATCGAAATCGTATCCCCTATCTAGAGTTTCAACGGTTTTGGAAGGAAACCATGGGGGACGTTGTCACCCTGACTCGAGCCGATTTGAGCGCGGAGCTCTTCGGTGAGTGAGGTCTTTTTCCGCGTTTTCCTGGATGCTAACGTGTTGGCAAAACCGGTAACTCGCACCCAGCTTACTGCGTGCGGCCCCTTCAGCGGTTTTCTTGCGGTCTGGAGCAAAACCGCGGAAACCGAGGCGAATCGACACCTCCGACCACGAATGATCAGCGTCACCGAAGTAAGACAGATTTACGGAGGGATTTTGAGCCCGACCGGGAAAATCAACGATCGTTTTACGGCGACTTCCGAGACTGACCGCCAGATTCTTGCCGATGCCGCAGCGTCCAACGCGCGTTTTCTCATTACAGAAGACGTGGATGACTTCGCCGAACCGGACCTCCAAGCTGTTGGAACATCAGCGGTTAACCCGGACTTATTCCTGTCGAAATATCTCAACCGTGAAGCTTACGCGCGCATTGTGAATCTTTTTGCCGAGCGCCAGGTTTCACCGCCACATACGCCCGCAGAAATCCATGCCGCCATTGCCAGGCAACACCCGCGACTTTTCTCGACACACGCCGATCTCTTCGAGATTGAACCCTGCCACCTTCAGCAAATCCTTCCGCAGTCCAATTCCGCGGCCCGATTCCTCTATAGCGATGAAGCTTAGATTTCGGTGTCTTGACGAACACGCACGAGCTTATTGATAAAGAATTCACCAAGGTTTAGGTTTTGTAGTTCCAAATGGGGGCGACTGTAAGAGCAGCCGCCCCCATACGTTGCGCTTGGTGATTAACTCGCCTTCCAGGCGTAACGCACCTGGTTTGGAGTAATCTCGACCGCGATTCCGTAACGAGTATTGGAATCGGTGGCCAGAGATGCGCCCTCGAGCGTAAAGGTACACTCCCCATTAATCGATGTGCGCCCTTGATGCGGCAAAAAGATATCCGAATTCCTAATATGATCGAGAACACAAGCTGCTTCTTCATTGCACTCGGTGGTGTTAATCCGACCGTATCCCTCATAGGCCTCGCCGCAGATACCGTCATGAGTTCCCGAACTTCTGTAAATTACGAAACGTTCAAAGGAACGGTTGTAGGCATTATCTGAATAATATTTTGTTAGGGGGTACAGCTCTTCCCAAGTATCGTCCTCCCACATGCCTTCCGCACGGTTTTGCAGAGTCGTTCTGTACTGCTTCAAGGGCTTACCCGGAGCATAACCGTGAGTGTTGGCGTTAATCTTGTCAATCAGAGCCTGGCACACCTGCTCCTCTGTGATTTTCGCAGTTTCGCCGCATTGGGTCCGCAAGGCGGCTTGATCAAGGACGTCTTCACTGACTGCGCTTGGTCCGCCCAAAGCCATCACCTTGGGGGTATTGACCTGATCAATGGCAGCCTTCAGGAGAACTTCAGAGCCCGGCATGTAGATATAGATACCACATTTTGTCAAGGCGCCACCGGCCAAAGCATCGGCAAACACGTCCATGCGGGCGAGATAAACCGACTGCGCCTGGCCAGGGAAAGCCTCTTTAGCAATCGCAATCGAAGTATCAATACGATTCGCCCCGTAAATCCGGCCCTTTTCAAGATTGAGACAAACCCCAAAAGCAGATGTCGTCATGGATAAACCAGCGATAAACGCGACCGCACCAGCCGCCAGACGTCGCAGATTTCTCATTGCTGTTACCTTTCTATGGCTTACTGAAAATTTCCTAGGAACGAGGAAATCTGCTTAGAATACACTCCCCCGCGAACCTGTCAGGCGATTGAGGAAAATTCCGTCGAAATTCAGGGTTTTTAAAGAAAAGTTGGGAAGAGGAATCGTGGCTGGTGCGTTCCCTACGAGTCCATCACCTGTGGAAGGGCGTGTCGAGGGAATGCCTCAGTGGCTGAACAAAAGTGTTCAACCACTGAACACTTTTTCTAGGCAAACCCCTCACCAGCGATAACACGTTGTTCGTTGCACTTTTCAGAATTTCAGAACCCCTAAAATCGACACTTTTCAGGTTTTGCCATCACTATCTGGAGGAATCTACCTCGGAAATATACCAATGGGGACGGTTCCTTTTTACGGCGCAAGCGCCGTTAGAGGTGCTCCGGCTACGCTGAGGTCTGACCCCGCTCTGCTACGCAATCAGTTACAGGCCAAGCTCTTTGGTGATGAGCTCTTTCACCGCGCCAGCATCCGCCGAACCGCGGGTCGCCTTCATGACCGGACCGATGAGCGCACCAATCGCCGCCATCTTACCGCCCTTAATCTTCTCGACCACGTCGGGGTTGTCGGCAATCGCTTGCTTCACTGCTGCCTCCAATGCGCCAGTGTCGGAAACAACCTCAAGCCGGCGAGCCTTTACCACCGCTGCCGGGTCGCCCTCACCAGCCAAGACACCGGCGATGACCTGTTTGGCAAGCTTGTCGTTCAACTTCCCTTCGGCCAAGAGCCCTTCAAGTTCGGCCACTTGAGCGGGCGTAATCGACATCTCTTCGAGGTCTTTCTCCTCTTGCTTGGCCAGCCGAGCAATCTCGCCCATCCACCACTTGCGGGCTCCCGCAGCGCTCGCGCCAGCCGCCACGGTTTCCTCAATCAGATCAGCCGCGCCTGCATTCACGATATCGCGCATCTCGATGTCGGTGAATCCCCATTCTCCCTGCAGCCGCTTACGACGTACCGCCGGCATCTCGGGAAGGCTCTTGCGGATTTCTTCCACCCATTCACGGCTCGGCGCTAGTGGCACCAGGTCAGGCTCGGGGAAGTAACGATAGTCTTCCGCGTCGGACTTTTCGCGACCCGAAGAGGTCGTGCCGTCCGCCGCGTGATAGTGGCGGGTTTCCTGGATAACTTGGCCGCCTTCCGACAAAACCGCCCCTTGGCGACGCATCTCGTAGCGCACCGCCTTTTCGATGCCTCTAAAAGAGTTCACGTTCTTGGTTTCCGTGCGGGTCCCCATCGGGTCTTCCGGCTTCGCCCGCAGGGAAATATTCACGTCTGCGCGCACGTTACCGCGCTCCATGCGAGCCTCGGAAACACCAATCGCGCGGAAAATATCGCGCAAAGTCCGAACGTAAGCGGCCGCCACCTCGGGGGCGCGCGCGCCAGTACCGGTAATCGGCTTGGTCACAATCTCGACCAGCGGCACGCCGGCGCGGTTGTAGTCCACTAGCGAGTGATCCGCGCCTTGGATACGCCCGTCTTCTCCACCAATGTGGGTGTTCTTGCCGGCGTCTTCTTCCATGTGCGCCCGCTCAATTTCGACGCGGAAAACCTCGCCGTCCTCGAGTTCCACATCAATCCAGCCGTCATAACAAATCGGCTCGTCATATTGGGAGGTCTGGAAGGCCTTGGTCAAATCGGGATAGAAATAGTTCTTGCGCGCAAAACGGCAGTATTCTGCGATATTGCAGTTGAGCGCCAAACCGATGCGAATCGCGTATTCCACTGCCTTCTTGTTGACGACCGGCAAACAACCCGGGAGACCCAGAGACACCGGAGTGATGTTCGTGTTGGGATCGCCGCCGAAAGTGTTGGGCGCCCAGTCAAACATCTTGGTCGCAGTACCCAGCTCGACGTGAACCTCCATGCCGAGAACCGGATCGAAGTTCTTGGTGACTTCCTCATACTTCATCAACTTGTCGCTCACTTCGCGGCCTCCTTCCACTCAGATGCCGGACAGGACGGCATCGGCTCATTCGATTCAGCCAACTGCGCTTCTAGGCGCGCTGCCACCTCGTACATGACCTTATCTCCACGAGCCGGAGCCAGCACCTGAATCCCGACCGGCAGCCCGTCTTCCGGTGCCACCCCTCCCGGTACGGAAATCCCCGGGATTCCGGCGAGGTTTGCTGGAATGGTCGCGACGTCGTTTAGATACATGCTCATCGGGTCATCAACTTTTTCACCAAACTTGAAGGCAGTTGTCGGCGCGGTCGGGGTCAGCAACACATCGCACTTTTCAAAGGCCGCCGCGAGATCGCGCTGGACGAGGGTCCGGACTTTCTGGGCCGACCCATAATAGGCATCGAAGTATCCAGCCGACAAGACGTGGGTCCCGAGGATAATGCGGCGCTTTACTTCCTCTCCGAATCCGGCCTCGCGGGTCGCTGCCATCATGCGTTCGGTAGTGACTTCGCCGTCTTTCGGCATGACGCGTAGCCCGTAGCGCACCCCGTCGAAGCGCGCCAGGTTCGAAGAAACTTCCGCGGGCATAATCAGGTAGTAGGCAGCAAGTGCATACTCGAATGACGGGCAGTCCACCTCGGTCACGGTCGCTCCGCTTGCCTTTAGCCGGTCAACGGCTTCATTAAAGCGCTGGAGAACCCCGGCCTGGTAGCCCTCACCTTGCATTTGTTTCACAACTCCAACTCGCAATCCTTTGGCATCCGCAGCGGTCGCAGCCACTGCCGCGTCCAAATCCGGAACCGGCTCATCGAGCGACGTTGAGTCGAGCGGGTCGTGTCCCCCGATAATCTCTTGCAAAGCCGCCGCATCAGCCACATTGCGCGTCACCGGCCCAATCTGATCCAAAGACGAAGCCATCGCCACGAGCCCGTAGCGGGAGACTGCACCATACGTCGGCTTTGCTCCGACCGTGCCGGTAACGGAACCGGGCTGGCGAATCGAACCGCCGGTGTCCGAGCCCAGCGCCCAGGGAGCGAGGAACGCGCCGACTGCTGCCGCCGAGCCACCGCCGGACCCTCCGGGAATACGCTCGAGATCCCAAGGGTTGCGGGTCGGGCCGAAAGCGGAGTGCTCGGTGGAAGAACCCATCGCAAACTCGTCCATATTGGTCTTACCGAGAATCGGCAGTCCCGCCTCCTGGAGCTTCAAAACCACCGTAGCGTCGTAGGGCGGCAACCAGCCTTCGAGAATCTTCGAGGCACAGGTTGTGGGCTTGCCGCGGGTGACCATGTTGTCTTTAATCGCAATCGGGACGCCCGCGAACTTCCCGAGGGGTTTACCGGCTTTACGGTCAGCATCAACCCGGCGCGCAGTTTCCAGCGCACCATCGCGGTCTACAAACAAGAACGCGTGGAGGTCCTTGTCATATTTCTCGATGCGATCCAGGAAAATCTCAACGAGTTCTTCGCTCGTGACTTCGCCTTTCGCTAGCAGGTCTGCCAGTTCGTGGGCGGATTTCAGGTAAAGATTGTCTGCACTCATGTTTTATTCCTCCCCAATAATCTTCGGAACCCCGAACATGCCGCGGTCGGGATGCGGGGCTGCCGCCATCACTTCCTCGTGGTCAAGGGTCGGGCCAATCTCGTCTTCGCGCCAAACATTGGTAAGCGGAATCGGGTGGGAGGTCGCCGGCACGTCCGGCGTGGCGACCTCGGAAACTTTCGCAACTGCATTAGCGATGGTTTCGAGCTCGGAGGCCATTTTTTGGATTTCATCTTCCGTGAGCGCGATTCGGGCCAAGCCAGCGACGCGCCGCACTTCATCAGCATTTATTGTGGACATGCTTCGAGTCTAGTGGATTGGGTGAAAATCGGTTAAAAGACGGGACTATATCCGTAAGTGTCTCTGTAACCCAGGAAAATTTGGCCATGAGTGGCATATATGGCAGCAAAGCCCAAATTTTCCCGAGTTACAGAGTGAAGGACAAGAATAAAATCCTGCTAAGGTTGAGTTTATGGGCGTTCGAGGAGGCATGTTTCGAAGGATTGCGCGGTTTTTTACGCGCCTTGCTGACCTCGCCCTCAAGATGCCCGCAGAACTCCCCCGTATTGCCAGTCGAGTTTTCGGCGCCTTCATCCTTTTTGAGCTGATTGCCGGAGCCATCACGGTCGCGATTGATACGTTGCGGGCCTGGCGCCCCACCCCCGCGAAACCTTTTCCGGTGACAGACCTCCCCGAAATCGAAGTCCACGGCAACGAGATGCAAGTCTTCACCTCCGGATCCGAGGTCTATTCCGCGATGCTCGACGAGATTCGCGGCGCCAAGCGCAACGTGTTTTTCGAGACATTCATCTGGAAAAGTGATGAGGTCGGGAGGCTGTTCAAAGATGCCCTCATCGAGGCGGCCGAGCGCGGGGTAGATGTCTTTATTATCTGGGATGCTTTGGGAAACCTCAATGTGCCGCCCGCATTCACTAAGTTCCCGAAGATGTCCCACCTCCACGTCCTGCGGTTCGGGCTGTTCCGTTCTTTCTTCCTCTCGATTCGCTCCACGGGTCGCGACCACCGGAAGTTGTTGATTGTTGATAACCAGGTCGGCTTCGTGGGGGGCTACAACATCGGTTCACTCTACGCGACCCAGTGGCGCGATACCCACCTCAGAATCCGGGGCGTTGCCCCGATTGAACTCGCCAACGCCTTCACAGATTTCTGGAATGCGCATCTGCGCAAACACCGGCTGCCCTATCTCCCGCAGTACCCCACGACCAGGTGGTGCGCGGACATAACAGCGGCAAAAAACGAGCCGCATCGACTGCTGTTTCCCGTGCGGGGGCTTTATATCAATGCGCTTTCCAAGGGGCAGGAAAGGGTGTGGATTACCCAGGCCTATTTCATTCCCGACAAGGACATTTTGGATGAACTCACGGAGGCTTCAAACCGCGGGGTCGACGTGAAAGTCCTTATCCCCGAGGTGTCGAACCATATTGCGGCAGACTGGGTGGCGCGCTCATTCTATTCGCCCCTGCTGGAGGCGGGAGTAGAGATTTGGCTCTACCAAAACGCAATGGTTCACGCCAAAACCGCCACCGTCGACGGAATGTGGACGACAATCGGAACCGCGAATATTGACCGTCTCTCGATGACTGGAAACTACGAGATCAATATGGAGATTTACTCCCATAAACTCGCCTCTCAGATGGAAGAGGTTTTCCGCAACGACCTCACGAATGCCCGGCAACTCACCCTGGCCGAGTGGGAGGAGCGGCCTTTACTGACCCGCCTCATTGAGCGACTGCTTCGCCCGCTTGGTTCAGTTTTGTAGCTTTGATGATTTGATGCACCCAGGTATTCATCAAGATGCTAAAATAGGTACATGCGTACTACAGTAACTTTGGACGATGATGTTCTCCTTGAGATTGACCGAATTCGCGCCGGTGAACGTCTCGGTTTAAGCGACGCTTTGAACACATTGGCACGACGTGGAATTGGTGCCGATACCCGGCACGATGCCGCTGATTATTCACTGCCAACCTTCCATCTCGGAGCCAGTCGTCTTGACCTGCAATCCACCGGCGAGCTGTTGGATTATCTTGACGAAGTAGACTTCGGCGAAGCCAAGACTAAGGCACACAAGAAAGCGCGTAAAAACAAATGATTCTCGATGTGAATGTGTTGATTTACGCCATCGATGCGGACTCTTTGCACCACACGAAGTGTGCAAACTGGCTTACAACCCAGCTCAATTCCGCAACCCGCACTGGTTTGCCGATGCAAACGATAACGGCTTTCATGAGGATTACCACGAATCCGCGGATTTTCCCCACCCCCCTGGGTTTTGCACAGGCGCGTGACATTGTCGATGGATGGCTGCAGCTGCCTGGGGTGTGGATTCCGCAACCTTCGCTCGAAACCTGGGAGAATTTTCGCGAGATTTCCGGGAAAACCGAGCTCACAAGCAAACTCATCCCCGATGCAATGCTGGCAGCTCTATCCAAAACATACGGCGTGCCGGTTGTTTCCGCGGATCAAGATTTTGCTCGCTTTCCCGGCATTTCATGGGTTAATCCACTTGATTGAGCGACTGCTGCGCCCACTTGGGTCGGTTTTGTAAGAGATTACACGTCATTTCCGCACTCCAAGAGCTTATAAAAGCGCTAAGGGATTTCCCTCTTCCTTCGCCATAATCTTTAGAATTTCCGCCTGGTATTCTGGCGCACCTGGGATTTACATTACCGCCATACGCCAAGAATAATACAGGAATGCGCACCCGGCAAAAGCTATTCAGTCTCATTCACTTAGCCTAAGAAATGTCCAACTCATTTGTAGTAATAGAATGCGCTCCTGTCTCGTCTTTCCAATAAAGCAATTTAGGTGCGTTCTTTGATTCTAATTCTGGTCTATCGAGTACCTGCAAAGTCTTCTTAGCGGAATCTATAAGCGATGTAAACCCTTGAGCGAGATTCTTTTCGCTCTGTAATGTTGAAACATAAGCGTCTTTCAATAGTTTTAGCTTTTTCTCTTTCTCAGCATGGTCTCCGTTAAAACCTGGCATTATTTTTTCAACGACATGCATGTCGCCCAATTTCTTTTCCAGTTCAGTCATAGACTCTCGAATTTTTTCCGACCGACTGAGCATCATTTCCCAAAAATCCCTGTCTGAACGCAAAGTTTGCTTAATGTTCTCCACGGATTCCTTCACTGTTCGAGGGTTTTCTTGCATATCTATGCACATACGAAGAAAGCCAAGTCGGAGGCGCAAGAATGAAGAAAGCATAGCGCTGTGAACATCAAAATTCGCTTGCTGAATATCGTTTTCGTCCCTGAAGTTACCATCGTCACGCCCCTCCACAAGCAACCGATACCTCTCGTAAAGACGGTTGACATCATGTTCGGCAAGTGCCGCGCGAATCAGCATATCCCTTGAAAACTCGCCTGAAATCTCGTACTGGCGATAAACTTCATCAACGATTTTCGCTGCGGAAATAAGCTCACCCACATGCGTTGCCTCAGTGCGAGATATGACTTCCTCAACTTTCTTTTTGACGAGATCAATCTTCTTATCTAGTCTGGAAAATTGCTTCAAAATTACGGCAGTTGTAAGCGTTTGCATGGCAAGGACGGGAAGAACCGCGGGAAGAGTCGCAGCCACCGGTATAAAAGGAGCCTGTGCTACGATGCCACCGCTCCCCATCACAGCGCTCCCTAAACCCCCGCCGAAGTGCATCAAAGTGGCAGGATTAGCGGTGGCAACATAAAGAGTGGGGGCTACCATTGCGGATAAGGCACTTAATCCTGCACCGGTGCCTGCAACCAAAGCTGATTCCATTGTTTGAGGGGAAATGGCCTTAGCGTCCGATGCGTATTTGCCTGTCAAAACTAGATTGCGGTTCAGGCTTTCAACCAGCTGTTCTCGCAATTGGCCTTGAAACTCGACGATGGCAACAGAAGAATCACCATCTCCAAAAATAGTGACTGGAGCTTCATTCTTGCTCCCACTCGTTTCCCCCTGAGCGTTATTATTCTGACTCATACAGCCTCCCTAGGTTCTTTCTAATTCTATGAAAAGTTGCCCGGTTTAAAACCCTTTTCGAGGAGGGCGGGGAATTGGTCGGAGGGGAGGACGGGGATACCAAAAGACTCAGCCTTTCCGAGTTTAGAGCCCGCGCCTTCGCCCGCGACGACGAGGTCGGTTTTTTTGGAAACCGAGCTGGTCGCTTTCCCGCCGCGGTCCTCGACCGCCAGTTGCGCGGATTCGCGGGTGAAACCCGGGACGTTGCCGGTGATGACGATGGTGAGGCCGGCGAGCGTTTGGGGCAGGTCGGCAGTGGCGTTTGCGGGGGAAACGGTTGAGTTTGCGGGGGCGTCGAGTTTTCCGAATTCAGCAAGAGCCATCCCGCCTGGCGACCCTGGTTCACCAGTGGCAGTTGCTGAATCAGCAAGAGTCACTCCGTCACCAGCGTTCCCCTTTTCTGAACCCCGCCCCAGGCCAGCGGCCTCCCAGGCCTCCACAATCTCTTGGTGCCACGGGACTTCGAACCAACTCGCTATGGACTCGGCGATAACCGGACCGATGCCCTCCACTTCGGAGAGCTCAACCTCACTAACCCCGCGCAAGGCCTCCAAACTCGGGAAACGCCGAGCCACGGCGCGGGCGGCAACCGGCCCCAGATGGCGAATCGACAGCGCCACCAAAACCCGCCAGGTTTCCTTGGCGCGAGCTCCCTCGAGTTGGGCGAAAAAGGTCTCTACGACTTTCCCCGCTTCCGGCTCGCCGAGTTTCCGCCCGCTCGTCTCGGCCTCTGTCTTATTCAAGGTCCTCGGCTTGGACCAAAAGAACCGCACTTGCTGCCAATCGCGCCCCTCGGTCCCTGGAATCTCACGCCAAACCATGACATCGCGCAAATCCTCGGGAGTGAGGGCGAATAAGCCGGCCTCAGAGCGCAACACCGGCGTCTGGGCGGGCGGCAAATGCGCCTCGATGGCCTCGAGACTCGCTTCTTTGCCTTCCGGAACTCGAATTTCCTCGCCGTCCTCCAAAACACAACGTCCGCCCGCCGCCAGCGCCGCCGCGACATCCCCGCGCCCGGCCTCCGGCTGGGTCAAGGCCAGCGCGCCTTCTTCGCCAAGCCCCTCAATATCCAGCGCCCCGCGCGCTCCCACGTGGATGAGCCGCTCGGTGATTTGGGCCGGACAGCCCGACTGGTTCGGGCAACGCAAATCAATGTCGCCCTCTTTTTGTTGACCGAGTTTTGCCCCACAAGACGGGCAATACTCAGGCATCACCCAGGCCGGCAATCCCTCGGGGCGAAGCGCTAAGACGGGCCCAAGAATCTCGGGAATAATATCTCCGGCCTTGCGCAGGACCACTGTGTCACCGGGGCGAACATCTTTACGCGCGACTTCCTTAGCGTTGTGCAGAGTCGCGCGGGAAACATAAGAGCCATCAACCAACACGCGCTCCATCACCCCGAAAGGCGTCACGCGTCCAGTGCGGCCCACTTGGACTTCGATTCCGAGCAAGCGCGTGTGGACTTCTTCGGGCGGGAACTTGTAGGCGCAAGCCCATCTCGGGGCCCGGGCGGTCGATCCGAGGCGGTCGCGGGCTTTGAGGTCGTCTACTTTCAGGACGACTCCGTCGATTTGGTGGCTGAAATCGTGGCGGTGGGCTGTCAAGGCATCGAGAACGGAGTGGACCTCGGCTAGCGAGGTAAGACCGGCCAGCTCGATCCCCAGTTCCGCCGGGGTTTCACGCACCGAATGAAGTCCCCACTCGTGAAGCTGGGCGTAAAACTCTTCCTGGGTGTCGAGCGCCGGCGCGCGTTCCGGCCAGCCGCGCACCTCCCCGATTCCGTGAGCCAGGAATGCCAGCGGACGTTTCGCTGCTTCCGCAGGGTCTTTTTGTTTCAAGGAACCGGTCGCGGCATTGCGTGGATTGGCAAAGATCGGCAGTTTCTTGAGAGTGGTCTTTTCGTTTTTCGCTCTGGCTTCTTCCCAAGCCGCGTTGTTTTCTTCACGTTCGGCGTTCATTTTCGCGAAATCAGCAAGCGGAAGATAGATTTCGCCACGAATCTCGATAAGTTTCGGAATGACCTCGCCCCCAAGTCGCTTCGGCACGGTCGCGATGGTTCGCACATTTGCGGTCACGTCCTCGCCGACTCTACCATCCCCGCGGGTCGCGCCGACAGTGAGCGCGCCGTTTTCGTAGGTGAGGCTCATCGCGAGTCCGTCAACTTTTACTTCGGCTGAGACTGTGAAGGTCGCACCGTTGAGCCCTTTTTCGACGCGCGCCCACCACGCGTCGACTTCCTCGTAGGAGAAAACGTCATCAAGGGATTGCATCGGGAGTGCGTGGGTGTGCGGCGGGAAGCCGGCAGTTTCCGCGGCGCCCGTGGTTAATCCCGCAGCACCGCCCACAGTTTGGGTCGGGGAATCAGGCGTGACGAGATCTGGATAGGTCTTTTCCAGGAGTTGTAACTGGACAAACAGCGCATCGTATTCCGCGTCTGAAAGCCGAGTGGTTCCCGTCTCATCAGGCCGGTCGTAGTAATCTGTGCGCGCGGCGTTAATGGTTTCCACCAGCGCTTGGTGCTCAGCCAAAATTTCAGCCGGAATTCCCTTAATTTTCTTCACACCCCTATCCTAACTTGCCACCCCCACCCCAAAATTTCCCTTCGTCCGCTACGCCGGACGAGTCAGACCCTTCTGGCTACATTCACTTCGTTCATTACGCCAGAGAGGTCTGACCCGCCGGCTTCGCTACGCCCCAATTGCTCTCGTCGTTGAGTCTCGCTAAAACTACTGAAAGCCCCGCCCACTGTTGCCAACCACGGAACGCAACGATAGTACTTACGAGGGCGCGACAAGCGGAGGAGCGAAGATCCGGACTCAGCGCGGGACTGAGGGGTGAGCGATGTGCGACAATAAAATCGCACATCGCGAGGGGGAACTTCCCCTTCTGTCCCGCGCGAGCCGGTCGAGCGACGACGCATCGGACGCGCCCGGCCAACAGAACTGCGCCGTATGAATTCTCAAATGGACGGCGAAATTAACGAGCTTAAAAAAGAGGTTTTCCACAGGCTCAACAGGGGCAAATCCAAAGTTTTCCACAGGCTGTGAATTTATTCTGTGAAAATTTGACAAACCGTTCTACCCTGACCTCATGGAAAATTTCTTACAACCTCGGGCCGCACTGGAATCGAGCCGATTGTGGATTGTGCAATCAGGCCCCAACCGAGGCCAGGTTTTGCCCGTGATTCCAGGGATTTTTGGCCGATTGAACGGCTTTGATGACCCGACTATGTCTCGCGAAAATCTGAAACTCCTCCGGCGTGGGAAAACGCTTCGAGCAGTTCCGCTGCCAAATTCTGCCCCTGTGTATAGAGTGTGGAAAACCCCATTTTTGCGCCACAAATTGCGCGCTACCAGACTCTGGGGACGCACAAAACGACAACCGTCCCCCGTCAAAGACGAGCCCACCGCTCGGGGCATACGCCTCAAGCCCGGACGTAGCTTGTTGCTGGGACAAACGCGGCTCCGGATAGCGAATCGCCCCACAGATTTACGTCTCAATCCCCCTCCAGCCCCGCGCCCCGGGTCGAAACGGTGGAGGTGGTTCATGCTCCTGCCGCTGGTTTTCATGCTCGGTCTTGGCGCCTTCATCGGCTGGAGAATCCTCTTTATCATCGGCGTTCTCGCCTTGATTGGTCTTCTGTGGTTGATTCACCGCGCCCGCTCTGTCCCCACCGCCGAGAGAATCTGGCTCGCGGGGGCCACTCCCCCTCGGAAAACCGAGAAGAACCCCACAGCGCTGCGCGTCTATAGCGGAAACCGCTGGAAGCGCCGGATTTTAGAGCTTCCCGCGGGGGAGAATCTTTGCCTAACTGGCCCGGGAGCCGCCGGTTTCGCGCGCTGGGTTGTTGGCCAAGCGCTCCTTTACGGTCAGGGATATTTGAGCCCTAAGAATCCCGAGCCCTGGCAAGCGGTGAAAACCGAGAACGACAAATACAAGCTCGAGATTCGCGTCCTCGCGCCTCAAGACGCTCCTGCATGTTCGGATCACCAAGTCGCTCTCGTCATCGCCGAAAGACCTCCGAGCTGGGCGCAAAGAATCATGTACCTGAAAGCCAAACGCGGACGTTTGGGAGAGGCTTGGTTCGCGAGCCTCAAAATGGCCCTCGAAGCAAACCCTTCCGAGCTGGCCCTTGCTGAACCCGACCCCGGAGAGTCTCTCCCCCGCGTGGTTGGGTCGGACCTACTCGGGGAAGTCACCCCGGAGGCCATCACCAGCCGCTGGAACGCCCCCGCGGTCGGCCTCACCACAACCCTGGGTCTCACCGGAGAAGGAACGCCGTGGGTACTCGACCTCGTTTCCGAAGGGCCACACGCCCTGGTCGCGGGGACCACCGGAGCTGGGAAGTCCGAACTCTTGACGACTTGGCTCCTGGGGCTCGCTTTGCAATATTCGCCGACTGACCTGCGTTTTATCCTGATTGATTACAAAGGTGGGGCAGCGTTTGGGGAGCTCGAGCGCCTCCCGCACGTCCACGGGGTGCTGACAGATCTCCAGCCGCGCCTCACCGCGAGAGCCCTGCAATCCTTGCAAGCCTTCTTGAAAGCCCGCGAAACCGAACTCGCTAGAGTCTGTGCGCGAGATACAGACCACTATTTCCACCTCACCGGCAAGCGTCTTGCCCGCGTCATGATTGTCGTTGACGAGTTTCGGGCGCTCGCCATGGATCATCCGGAAGTCATGGAAAACCTGATTCGCCTAGCCACCCACGGTCGGTCTCTCGGGCTCCACCTCATTCTCGCCACCCAGAAGCCGGGCGGAATCGTGAACGGCCAGATCCTTGCCAACGCGAATCTTCGTATCGCGCTTCGCGTGAGAACCGGCGCCGATTCCAGCGATGTTTTGGGAGACTCTCGCGCGGCAAAGCTGCCCGCGATTCCGGGTCGTCTCTATTGGGAGGGGTTGAACGAGGGTCTGGCGCAAGCGGCATGGTGCGGGTCAGGCTCCTGGGCCACCGAAACGGTTGGGATCATCAAAGAGGCTTGGGGAGGATTCCAGGAGATTTTCCCGACTGCCACCACCTCGAAACTCCCCGAAATTTGGCTACCCGAATTGCCGGATTCCCGCACCGCTCCACCCGGCGCTTTTGCCCTTACCGACTGGCCACAACTCGGCTCTCAGCAGTGGCGCGAGCCTCAGGGCCTCTTCGGCATCTTCGGCAATCCAGGGACGGGACGAACCACTAGCTTGCTGACTTTGGCAGTTGGTGAAGCGATTCAAGCCCATCAGTTAGTCATCGTCTCCCCCACCCCGCAGCATTTTGCTAACCTCGTCGCCGCGGATCCCAGAGAGAGGGTGGTGTTTTCTCCCGAGGACCTGTGGCAACTAGATCGTCTCGCGGTGTTGGCAACCGAAGGGAACCTGGAGGGTGTAGCGGTTTTGCTGGATCGCGCTGACTTAGTTGCGGACGCTTTCGAACGTATCAGTCCCGGTCAGGGCAATAAACGTTTGGAAGGATTTCTTAGCGGTGCGGGAGCGGGCGGCTACCGTGTGGCTTTTAGCGCTCCGCTTTCAGTCGGCAGATCCTCGTGGGGTACGCTCGCCTCCGAGCGTTTCGTTTTGATGCCTCGCGACACGGTGGATCTTCATACCGGCGGGATCGAGGCAGTGGGGACGCGGGTGCGTTTGGCTGAGGTGTTGCCTTCGACTGTTGCCCCGGGGCGTGGGGTGTGGCAGTTTGACGGGACTTGTGTGGAGGCGCAGGTGGGTCTGCCGAGTTCAGCAAGGGCTGTCACGTCGTCCTCCCCATTAGAGCGCCGCGGGTTGTCACAGCTGCTGGCGGAACTGCCGCGGGATCTTGGCCCCGCCGATATCCCGCAATTCGAAAATGCCGTGACTCTCGGATGGGCTAGCGAGCGCAATGACTGGGCCACCTTCTCGCCCCAAAGATATTGGCAGGTTGAGGATGCTGCGATTTTACGGGGGTTGGTGTCTCAATTGAAGCGCGAATATCGCCGCCTTGGTTATGTCATCCAAGATGTCGAAAGTTACGAAGTTGAACAGAATAAGGGGAAAACTCTCCTGGTAGTATCCAATTCCGAACACAACCAGTCTAATCTGAGAAATTTCTGGGAGTCATTTGAGAAGATGCTGAACTTTGACGTGACAATTCTAGAACTGGTTTCACCTGGGACTTTTTCGAAGAATTTAACAAAGCTCCCCCCTCGCTTTGCCATTTCGAGAACGAACATTCTCGCTTTAAGCAAATCGGCGGAGGTGCGTCACCGCTTGGCCTCATCCTTCCAAACCGATCCGGAGACACTTCGAAAACTCCAGGTCACAACCAATTTTCCGGCTATTTTTAGTGACGAAAAAGGACTTTCCCCTCTCCTCTTTCCCAAGTCAAATGTGAGGCATCTCACATAGAATTCAACGATTTGGCCGTTTACATGTCTTGAAAATGTGGCTTTAGAGTGTCACTCTAGTTAAGTCGAAAATTTACAGACGCGAAAGTTTTACAAATCTCTAACAAAAACTTTCGCAATAACGCAAGGAGTATGTATGGACTGGCGCGATCAAGCAGCTTGCCTGACGGTTGACCCGGAACTGTTCTTTCCGGTTGGCAACACTGGACCTGCTCTAGCCCAAATTGAAGAGGCGAAGGCGGTCTGCGCAACGTGCGCGGTTACTGAGATCTGCCTCAAGTGGGCTTTAGATAATAATCAAGATTCCGGAGTTTGGGGTGGCACCTCTGAGGATGAGCGTCGCTCGTTGAAGCGTCGCAATGCGCGTCAACGCCGCGCCTCGAGCCTCTAAGCTTTTTCCTCCCTCAAACCGATGTTGGTGGGGTTGCAATCGCAGCCCCACCAACATTTTGCTTCTCAACATGGCTGTTTTTTACTCACCATGCCACACCTGGGTCGAGCCCTTTGGGTTACATTCACTTCGTTCATTTCGCCAAAGAGGTTCGACCCGGTGGCTACGCTCCAACCTATTGAAAAACTACAGTCGGGTCGCCGTGAGCCGCACGCGGGTCCCGGAATCGGGAGGATTGCGCCGCTCCCATTGGACCGTCCCCCCCAGCTCCGTGCTCACTAGAGTCTTCACAATCTGTGTCCCGAGACCGCTCCCGATTTGCTCCGGATCGGCTCCCACCCCGTCATCAGTCACCGTGACAACAAGCTCCTCTGGGTTGCGCTCTGCATTGACGATAACCGTCCCACCTCGCCCTGCGAGCCCGTGCTCGATCGCGTTGGTGACCAGCTCGGAGAGCACCACCCCGAGCGCTGAAGCCGCATCTGCTCCCAGTTTCCCAAAACTACCGGTGAACTTGGTTTCCACAAAGTGATCTTCACTGGCCGCGGTCGCCACGAGCGCCAGAAGTTTCCCAAAAGTCTCATCAAAAGCGACTGTTTCATCAACAGTTTGCGACAGGGCCTCGTGAACGGTGGCAATAATCGAAATCCTTCGCTCCGCCTCCGCCAAGGCCTCTTTCACGGTGCTGTTATCGTTGCGTCTGGCCTGCAATCGCAGCAGAGCGCTCACGGTTTGGAGGTTGTTTTTCACCCGATGATGAATTTCTCGAATCGTAGCGTCCTTGGAGAGCAGTTGTTTCTCTCGGTTGCGCTGCTCGGTCACGTCACGGGTCAACAAGAGCGCTCCGGTGCGCACACCTTCTTCGAGCAAAGGCAACGCCCGCACAGTCATGGAAACCCCGCTGACCTCAATCTCTGTTACCCAAGAGGCGCGCCCCATCAAGACCACAGCCAAAGTCTCATCCACCACACTTCCAGTAGCGACCAGGGGCGTCACCACCTCAGCCAAGACCTGTCCCACCAGGGAACCACTGAACCCCAGGCGTTTGAAAGCGGATAGAGCATTGGGAGAAGCGTGTTGCACCTTTCCTTCACTGTCGAGCAGGAGAGCGCCGTCCATCACGCGGGGATTGCCGTGGTTAGAAACTGTCGGGGTCGTCTCGTAGGGAAATTCTCCGCGCGCCATCATTCCCCGCAGTTGCCCCGCTACCGGCTTGAACCAACCCTCGCCCCCGATTTCTCCGACTTGGAAGGCGAGATTGGTTTCCACTGCCACCACGCCGATGATTTTCCCTTGGTAGGGAACCGGAATCAGCGACTCCGAAACCGTATTCATGCCGGTCCAGCGACGCACCGGATTCTCAATGATTTCCCCACTGATGAGGACTTCTTCCATCAACGCCTGGCGCGTGGAGGGAAGTGACAGTCCGATAACATCATCAAGGTGGACGGTGGGGCCCGTGGCGGGACGACAATGTGCCGCACAAGAAAAACCGTCGTAGCGGTTTTCGAGCCACAGCAGCAGGTCGGCCTGAGAAAGGTCGGAGAGAATCTGCCAGTCCGCCACCAAACGATACAGGTGCTCAACAGCCGTTTCGGGTAGAGGACTGAAAGGGGCTTCGCCTAACTCACGAGTGAATGTTGACACAACCTTAGACTATGCGTTTCTCTCGAGTTGGGGCAATTCCAACGGGCTCAGCCCTCGCGCCTCCCCTGAATTTTGGGTAAAAAGGCTTTACAATGTTTGATGGCTGTGAAACTCGTTATTATTGAGATTCCGGCTCTCACGCAAATCTGCCTAAACCGAGGAATCAGGAGCGAAACGTGTTGTTTTCCAAAACTTTGGAATGTCCCGGCGACTCCAAGTCGGTGACTGAAATGTTGAAAAGCACCGGGTATTACCGTAGCCGCTGGAAAGATTTAGATCCGCGCGCGTCGGTGGATGTCAACGTTTCGGGCAAACAGATACGTGTTACCTCATCGCTCGACATTCCTGAAGCCACCGTGTCTGCGATTTCCAACATGTTAAATTCCGGAATCCAGGTTCGAGTTGTAGAAATTTGGGATTTGGATGAAAACGGAAATGCCACCAAGGGTTCTATCAGTGCGGCGTTGACTGGGGTGCCAGCAAAGGCCAGCGCCACTTTGAAAGCGACTCCCGGACAGGGTGAGCCTCCCACCACGGTTTTCCGCCTCCACGGGGACGTCACCTGTACCGTTCCCCTGATTGGAACCGGCCTGGAGCGAGCCGTGGTGAAACGCCTCGACCAAGCCCTGGCCCACGAAACCACCGTCATCAAAGAGTTTCTAACCTCCTAAAACGATGGGGGCGTGCTTCATCGTCCCACTTTTGGGACACGAAAGCACGCCCCCATCGTTTCACCGAATCTAGACGAGAGGAAAACATGAACGCAGTCGACCACCAATACGAAGACCTGTTGCGCGAGATTCTTGACAAGGGAGTCCCGAAGGAAGACCGCACCGGAACCGGCACGCGATCCTTGTTTGCCCGCCAACTGCGCTATGACCTGTCCGCAGGCTTCCCGGCGATAACGACCAAGAGCCTTTACTGGCACGGGGTTGTCGGTGAACTGCTGTGGTTCTTGCAAGGCGGGACGAATGTTCGCTGGCTCCAAGACAATAAGGTCCATATCTGGGATGAGTGGGCCGACGAGAGCGGCGACTTGGGTCCGGTTTACGGTCATCAATGGCGGGCTTGGCCGACCAAGGACGGCGCGGTGGATCAGATTGCGAACCTGATTGAAAACATCAAGCAAGACCCGTCTTCGCGCCGCTTGGTGGTCTCGGCCTGGAATGTTTCGGATTTGCCTCAAATGGCTTTAGCCCCTTGCCACATGTTCTTCCAGTGTTGGGTGGGAGACGGCAAGTTGTCTTTACAGATCTACCAGCGGTCTTGCGATATGTTCCTGGGTGTGCCTTTCAATATTGCCTCCTACGCTCTGTTGACCCATATGCTCGCTCAACAGACCGGCCTGGAACCCGGTGAACTCGTCTGGACCGGAGGGGATTGCCACATCTATAGCAACCATGTGGATCAGGTGAATGAGCAGCTCACGCGCGACCCCTATCCTTTCCCGACACTGGCTCTTGACCAGGCGGATTCGATTGAAGGCTACACTTTCGACATGATTCGCCTCGAGGATTATGAGCATCACCCTAAGATTTCCGCACCCGTGGCGGTGTAGCGCAGCCGCCGGATCAGACACAGCCGATGGCTCAGACCTCTGTGACGTAGTGAACGAAGTGAATGTAGCCAGAAGGTTCTGACCCCGCTGGCGTAGTCACCAACGCAATAGCGAAAATTAGGAGGAGTCAAAATGCTAAATCACGCCGCCAATCTCGGGGTGGTTAAAACCGCCCCCGCGGCCCCCCGCGCCTCACGCGCCGGCCACGATATCGGTCAGCTTGGGTTGGTTTGGGCTCAAGATCGCAGCGGTCTCCTCGGCGCCAACGGCGGGATGCTGTGGCATGTGCCGGCGGATTTCAAGCATTTCAAGGAAACCACGATGGGCTGGCCGGTGATTTCTGGCCGTGCCTCTTTTGAGGCTCTCGGCGGCGCCTTGCCGGGACGGCGCAATATTGTGCTCACCCGCTCCCCCAACTTTGAGGCCCACGGCGCGGAAATCGCGCGGAGTCTGGATGAGGCTCTGGCAATGTGTCGCGGCACCGAGGAGGTCTGGGTCACCGGCGGTGGTCGCGTTTATCAGGATGTCTTGGACGCGGATCTTGCGGATTTATTGGTCGTAACCGAACTGGATTTTGCCGCCGCGGTTCCGCCCGATGCCGAGCTCACCAAAGCTCCAGTTATCGACCCGAACAAATGGAAACTCGACAAAACCCGCTCCGACGTGCATTGGCGCACGCCCTCCGGCGACGGAGCCTGGAAGGTGCTTTATTTCATTCCTCGGCAATAGTGCTAGGTCTGATTAGTCTACAGAGGTGACCAATAGACGTAGCTCTGCGTGGAAAGAAACACCTTGTGCTGCTTTTTCATTTCTCCAGGTATATCCGTTGATGTGCTGCGAGAGAGAAGGAAACAACGTGCTTTTCCGTTGCAATTCGAGCTAGGAACTTTAGACAATCCCACATAAGATTGCGGAACGGAATAAAACCTGCGTTGTTTAATGTCATAAATATAGGAAACGATAGGTTTTTCATTTTGCGTCGCTTCAAGATAAACCATTTCATCAGAAAGCCCATACAGGTAATAGTTATATCCAGTAATACCCGTAAGCCTATCTGCATGATTTGACTTCAAATTGATTATAACCAAATCGAATGAACCATCAGAAGAGGTTTGCGTATAAGCAAGCATATTTTTAAACAGATAGGGCTTAGACCCGTCTCCCTTTATATTTATGCTTCGAGAAGTTTCTCCATTTCGTATAAGTTTATACTTCGCCGATTCTTCTTCGCCGTTCTGTGATTCACTTTGAGAGTATAAAACAATATCACAACTCTCACTCACGTTAAACGAGGTAATATCTTCATACAAGAGCTTGGGAACCGCAGATCGTGCAGTATCTTGGGAGAAGAGAATTCCAATATTTGCATTTTCTTTCTTTTCTGACCCTGCCATATCATATGTCGCCCAGTAAGCCTTTCCTCCACACAAACCGAGATACCAAGGTTCGGAAGCATTCTTGATTGCAAAGTTACCGTAGGCGTTACTCTGAGAGATGACCCGACTGGTAGCGCCATCATAGTAGACCAAATACCAATTACTCTCGGTGGATGCATCTTGCGCTCCGGTCATGATAAACAACAGTTTGTCGCCGTCTCTTACCACGGGACCCAACTGAAACCCTTTTTTTGGAACGTTTTCTGGGTATGGAATCTTTTCAAGGATTTTGAATTCATCATTCAAAACTTGACACCACGACAGCTCCCCATTGGGTTCGTCAAATGTCATGGGAATAGTTGCTTGAGCGTCACGAACGCAAGGAAATTTTCCCCCCTCATCCATTAGGTCATATAAATCCATGATGCGTTGCGGATCGGGAACATAGTTACTGCGTTCAGCAAAAAAATCTAGCCCAGTGTCCATAAGATTCACAGGTTCAGCTTTAGAACTGTTTTCTGTAATTTTTGGCTTCGCGGCACCTGTCGCATCCTTCTCCCCCTCGGAGGAAAGAGACGCGCAACCGACCAAAATCAAGCAGAATGCCGCGATCAACGCAGCGTTCCGAATTCTCCACACGATGAAAACCCCTCCGACTAGTCCTAATACACTATCCCGTTTGCTGTCGCAAACTGCTGCATAAACGAATTGGAAGCCGTGAAGGATGTCCGAACCCCGATTGATCCGTGGTTATTCAAGTAAGCAGCACCTGGATCGTACCAGATACCAACCGTTCCGTTGCTTGAGTACCCATATCCAACGATCCAGTGACCCCGAGCTGCGTTAGCAGGCTCAGCGTGATTGTTATAGGTCAAGTGGCTACCCCGGAATTCAACCATATCAGCCGCAATCGGACGACCATAGTGACCCACAGTCGCTTGAAATGCCGCATTCATCCCCGCAACACTCGGCGAATTATGCTGTGCATAAAAACTGTACTTCAGAGCTCTGTTCAATCCACTCACGAATTGTCCTTGGTTCCAATCGGTCATACGATAATGATCGGTCTGCATATAGCTTGCCATGGTTGCCATTGAAATGTTTTTGCCCCACTGACGCGCAATCATAGTTCCACTTGCCGGGCCGCAATAAATCCCGTTCTGTCCCTGGCTAACATACGGTGTATTAGATAGCACACGGCTGTAGGGAAAATCCGGATTGGCCCGCAATGAAGTACCTCGTAGTTCAAGTCCTTCTTTAGACGCCTCGGAGCGAGCCTCTTCCAGATTTAACGCCCCACCATCAACCGCAAGCTGTAACTTGTCAAGAAAAGAAGCCGCCTCAGATGCAGTCATTTTGGAATTTTTGCTGTAGTCTTCCAGAGCACTTGCTTCTTTTGGAATGGCACCAGTAGCATCGGTGAAAGCTGAACCAATCTCGGGAGAATCACCGGTGTTATCTGCGAAGGCAACCGTCCCACCACCTGCTATCAAAACAGCGGTAACGAGGAAGACTTTAGATTTAACTAGGACACTCATGATTACTCCTTTGTTTGTTGTTTGAGTTCTCTCTGTGATGATACGTAAGGCTGCTTCAGTCGCAACAGTCCCAAAATTGGGAGGGCCACTGGAGTTCACGCCGCACTCGCCACAGATGAGCTTTACGGGATCCAGCGTCTCACGCTCTGTGGTGGCAGCCGAAGCGCCAGGAATCAGCGGTTCTTGAAGTACCTAAACAACCGGGATTCCCGCACCATCCCGAAACCGACGACCACCCCTACGATTAGTCCTGCTGTTCCTGACAACAACACCCGAAGGCCAGCAAAGAAACTCACCCAGCCGTCCGGAGCACCTCCAAAAAACCCAGCGAACCAACCAATTGGCGCCCAAATCACGACAGCGAATAAAACTACGAAGCTTGCTTCCGCTAAGACTATGAGTTGCAGCGAAAGACGATCCACCCCGCTGTGAAGATTCGAGGACAACACCAAACGTCGCGCAAAAATCCACGCAAACCCTACTGTGAAACCTGTCAGGGCTGCTCCTAATATCCCAACCCGAACCACCCCACTCCAGGCGTTCCCGGCGGTAAATGTTTTCCCCAAGCTCGAGTTGAGCTGCATCGGCGCTGGAATCTCCATCCCAGTTGAAGACCCCAGCCCCGGCTTCAATCCCTCTAAAACCAAGCTGGCATCAGTAGGTTCGCTTGGCCAGACTTCGATTAGACACTGCCCAAAATCACCTCGAGCTGGCACAGGAGCGACAACCGCATATCCCAAATCTCTGTTCCGACCATCATCTGGACAGCTAAATACACCAGCCAGAGCCACTTTTCTTCCATCCTTGAGGTCAAGAATCTCCCCCGGCGCGACCCCGAGGGTTTCAGCCAGCGTGTCTGTTATCCACATCCCTGCGGTGTTGTTTGAACGCGCGCCTGGAGCGCTAGCTGCGAGGACATTCCACAGTCCGGGAGTGGCCTCAAGAGTACTAACCGCTCGGGAAGGCATGGCTGCGAAAAACGTATCTGAGACAACCCGCATGGCACCGGCTGCTTGAATCGTCCCCACTCCTGACAGAGAGTCGCATCGGGAAGGGTCAACCTGTCCATCCGCGCGCAAGACATAGGTGGAAGCTCCTGCTTCGCGAAAATGAATCCCCTCGCGAGAAACCCACGACCCAAAAGAACTCACGGAAGTTGCTGCCAAACCTACTGTGACGAGAAACACCACTGCCACAAGCAAAACTGCCCCGGCTCCGGTTTTATAATCTCTCCAGGCCTCCCGCCAAATCTCTCGTCCGCGAATCATGGGGCATACTCTTTCAAGTTGATTTGCCGCCCACAAGCAGCGGCCGTGTCCCCGTCATGCGTAGCCACGACGACAATGATGTTTTTCGAAGCTAGTGCTCCTAGAACCTGGTTCACAGAGGCGGCAGTGTGGGTGTCGAGTTGGGCAGTCGGCTCATCAACCAGCAGTAGTCCCGGTTGCGTCGCAAAGGCGCGCGCTAACATGAGTCTTGTCGCCTGACCACCAGACAGGGTTGCATAGGGCTGCGATGCCTGGTTTTCAAGGTCGAAACGTTCCAACAGTTCCCCCGCCCGGAGATTAGCCTCCGCCCGAGTAAGTCCTCGCGCCAAGAACGGCAGCGCCACGTGGTCAAGAACCGTGCGTTTTGGGGAACCCAACGGGTTTTGGAAAACCCAAGAAATTTTGCCGCTTCCCTCCGTCACGACTTCCCCGGAAATAGGTTTTTCCCAACCTGCTAGGATCCCCAGCAACGTGGATTTTCCGCACCCCGACGGTCCTGTCAGCGCCACCATCTCCCCGGATTCCAAGTTGAAGCTCAAATTCTCGAAAAGGTTAGCAGTCCCCGGGAAACGGTGGGTTAGCTTGCGGGCTTCGATGCGCATGATGGCGCGTCCTTTCCCGGGTTAGGATTGACCGATTTCGGCAGTGACTTTCCACTTTTAGAAGCATCTTCCCCCGCTTTTATTCCTGACTCCGCATCTGTCGCACTCACAGTGGTCTGCCCCAGTTCCGAAGACAGAATCCTGACCGCGAATCCCTTACCACCCGACTCTAGGCAGGCGCTGTCCCCGACAATGTTGTAAAGAGCGGAGGGCGGAACCGTGATTGCTTCTATTGGCTCTTTGAGCTCACTTTCCACGGTTAACGACTGTCCTTCGGGATTACTCGACCAAGCCCGATAACTGGCAGTGGCGGAATAAGCCGCCAGAAATGCGCTATCAGTCAGATTGCCATCCTCAGGAATATCCTCACGAGCCTCTCCTGCCACCACGACTCGCGGGGCCCCGCGAGGAATCTCTACTTTCAAAGCGGAAAGGATATCCGTTATTGTCGCTACGGATCCGCCAGGTCCAAGAGTGGAGCCGAGTTTTGCGGGGCAAGCCCTGACCCCGGCTTCCAATCCGGGAAGCCAAATAACTTGTATCCTCGGCAAAGTGTCGAGCTGTTTTACTCCCAACACAAGCCAGAGTTTTTTTACTGCCGCAGTTGTCCCAGCATTCCAAGTTCCGGTGACGGTTCCGCCGTGTCCCAGCCGGTTTAGTTCGGTTTGCAAAGCCCTGACATCAGCGCCCTGGGCGCCGGGACCGAGGTCGCGCCACAGCGGCACCTCTGTGTGCAGAACCAGTAAGGGAGCCTCATCAAGGGAAAGAAAACTGGTTCCTGAAGCAATAATCGAGCCAACGGCACAGTCATATTTCGTGATGGTTCCGCCCACATTTGTTGTCAAATCCCCACCAGCGGAAAGCGTCGCAGTTGCTGGCAAGCGCTGAGGGGATCGAAAAGCGAAAATGGGAGTATCGAGTTCTTTAGAGTTGGTGCCCTCACCGCTTACGCCCGGGGTCTTGAGCGGGCTGATAAGGAATCCCAGACACAAACCGAGGGCGAGAGACATGAGCCCGACCACCAGAGTTAGTCGCCAAGGCTGCCGGGTTTTCATTTCGGTTTTGCTCAATCTGTCCCGCTTTCCTTGCTTATTGTAAATATCCACGTTTCCTCGCCGCGAATGGCTCTCGTCTCACCACTGCGGGTCGGCTAAACAACGATTCACTTCCTGGTCATTTCCGTTTAACTCCCTACCTCCAGGTAGTTTTATAATCGGGATTTCAGTGTTGTGAATTTCCTCATTCATTATCCTATTCTCTGCTTCCAAACATTCATGATAGTCCGGGGAGCTACTGTCACAGGAGCCTCCCGCCGAGAAAGTTGGAAGAGATGCGTATAGAGCTTTGAGATCCTTGCCAGTAAAATCCTTAGGCGCCAAACCATGTCGCACGAAGCAAGCCGCATGCACATCGTCTAAATCTTCGTTCCTGGGGTTGTCATGCATTCTCTGATAGAGACTAATGATTTTTGGTGCGTCTGCCCCGCATCTTTCTTCCGCTGCGCGGGTAATCTCTCCGGTGGTGGACAAGGTCTCTACTCCGAAATCATTGAGCACAAATTGAGCGGACACGCCGTTTTCATTTAAGCAAGTGATAAATATCTGTTTTGCCTCATCGATTTCGCCATCGCTGATGATACCGTCTTTAAGAACCTTTTCTACGAAAGGCGACTGGTTGCTTTTCAATATTTCAGCAATTTCAGTAGCATACGCCCCATTTACCTCGTTGCTTGCGTCCGCGCATCCGCCTAAAAGCAGGGCAGAAAAACATAGCACCACCATCATGGCTGCGTGTCTGTAAATTCTCATGGCTTACCTAACGTTCGGTTCTTCTCACGAGTATTGCAGAATTCCGCTTCCACCGTCCAGTGTACGCCCAGGTCTAGTAGCGGAGTTCATTGAGCCAGCAGATCCAACCCAAGCTCCATTTATGTAATACAAACGCGGATCAATATCGTTACGATAATAAGGTTTAACTGCTCTAAGTTGTTTTCCAGCCGAGCAATTATTCACCCTCCGCAAATGTCCAGCTATTGTTGGTAATCACCGTGAAGGAACAACCTACCGCCATGATGTCTTGGTTGACTCCTCCAGAATTCAGGTCGCCAACAGGGTTATTGTCTGCATTTGCCACGGTGATTCCGCCCAGGGACATTGTGGCTGCTACGGCAAGAGCGGATGCGAATTTGATAGCTTTCATGGGAGTGTTCCTTTCAAGGGAACGGTTTTTTAGTTCAACTTACAGCCACCTCAAACAGGTTCCAAGGTCCCAAAATTGGGAGTCCCAATTTTGGGAGGGTCACAAGACACTTGTACAGTGATAGCACACAAATATAAAGAGTAACCAGTGGAAGAAACTGAAATGCACGTACTCTCAGCAGTGATGGTGTCATTAACGCTATTAAGTACCTCGGTAATTGCTACGCCTTCCGATTCTCTCGACATCACCGTTGTCAATTCGCCAGTCTGCAAACTTTTCCCCTGGCTTTGCGAAGGCAGGTAGCATTTAAAACGTGTCTAAACCAGCCAGAACGACCAGTGGTATCAAAAAATTTCAATCGCCGTTTGAAAACTTTGGCGATTTACGTTTTAAAATTTTAACGATTGTGCCGGTAGTGGCAGTAACGACTGACACTATCTTCCTCCAGCAAAGCGCCCTAGATGCAATCTACGAAATCACATCATTAGTTGCGGTAGTATGCTACTTGTTCTTTCCCCGTTGGGGTTCTTGGGTCGTTGAACTCACCATCGCTTTCTTGCTGCTTGCCCCTTGGGGGACTCTGGGACTCGTGGGGTTCTTTATCCTGATTGTGGTTTTTGAGCAGTTCCTGCACCGCAGATTCAAGACAGGTTGGCTTTTTCTTGTTCTCAACTCCGTAGCATTTTCTGTCCCGGGAGGCAGATTCCTTCCTGGCGCTATGATGCTGCTGCTCCTACTCAACGTGGCGGCAGCGGCAGCTGGCTACACATTGCGGATGTATCAAGATCGAAATATGCAACTGGTGGAGAAAATCGTCTCCGAGCGGGAGCAAAGCGCGGAGCAGAGTCTCAAACTGCGCCAGAATCTTTCCGCTCAGCTTCATGACACTACTGCCGCTTCTCTTTCACGCATTATCTCCATTGCCCAAGTAGTAGAGGACGGTCTTGATGAAACCAGGCAAGCTAGGGAAATACACTCGTTGAAAACCATAATCGACGAGTCGCGTTTTGCCTTGGGGGAACTGCGTGACACCATGCAGATCCTTGAGGGAAGACACGCCAAGAAGCGCATCAAGGTTGACCTGCCCGGAACACTTCAGGCTTGTGAGGATATCGCAAGAGGAAGCGGCATCACTCTGAGGACCAGCATTTCTGACGATATTAGCGCCGAGATTAGTCAAACCATCGCGCGGGTGATTGAGTATTGCGCCCGGGAGGCAGTGACGAACTTGGTTAAATATGCTCCGGCCAACTCTGCTGCCTTCATGGATTTGAGTCTGGACGATGGCACGGTGTCTTTTGAAACCGCCAACTTGATTGCCGAGGGAGCCGGTGACCCAATAAACAGCGGCGGCATGGGACTGGCCATTATTGACCGCCGGGTGCTCGCCCACGGTGGAAAACTTCAAGCGGAAAGCCAAGGAGACATGTGGTTTCTCCGCATAGAGTTACCTCTTGTTTCAAAGAAGGAGGAAGACAATGACTCAAAATAATTCGGGAACGATTCGGGTTCTTTTTGTTGATGACGATGAGATTTATCGCGAAAACACAGTCAAAGCCCTGAATGCCAATCCAAGGCTTGAGGTGGTAGCAAAGGCTACAAGCGGGGAAGAGGCCCTAGAGATTGCCGACAACACAGATTTCGATGTCATGCTCCTGGACGTGACGATGCCAGGTCTTGATGGAATTGAAACTCTGCAGCGGCTGAATGCGGTTCATCCCAACTGTGTCGTGTTGATGTTAACCGCTTTTGAACGCCCCGAGAGTCTTCAACAAGCGCTCAGTTCGGGAGCTCGGGGCTTCTTGACGAAGGAATCAACGGTTGGGGAAATCCGGGAGGCTTGCGAGAAAGCCTTGCGCGGCGAGCAGGTTCTCGGCACTGAACCACTCAAGCGCATCACTGATTTCTATGTCAAAGGCACGCCGGAAGTCGATGAGGAATTCATGGCCAAGTACCACGAGCTGTCTCCGCGCCACCAGAAGGTGGTGGTTGGTCTAGCAAAAGGGCTTACCAACCGCGAAATAGCGCGGCTAATTGGGGTGACCGAGGCCAGCGCCACCACCTACATCAAGGAAGCTCTTTCCCAGATGGGAACCCGCCGAGTCCAACTGGCCTACAAGGCGGCCAAAAGCGGCTTACTCTAGCGTTTACTTAAAACGCAGCCAGCGTAGCGCCTTCAAAGCGAAAGTGAGAACGCCCGCGTATTGCTGCTTAGAAAGACCGAGAATCGGGGCAATCGGCACCGCGCGGTTTTGCACCGCGATAGTCTTGGCCTCCATATATTTCCGGATGCCCTCAATCCCGTGGCGTCTTCCGATGCCGGATTCCTTCCAGCCACCCATGGGCGCATCCATCGACCCCCAAGCGGCAGTAAAGCCCTCGTTGATGTTCACAGTTCCGGTCTCAATCTGGCGAGCCACCGCGAAAGCGTGTGAAGGATTCCCCCAAATCGAGGAGTTCAGGCCATAGTTCGTGTCATTGGCCAGAGCGATCGCTTGTTCATCGGTGTGGAACCGATAGAGGGACACAACCGGCCCGAAGGTTTCGTGGTTGAACACCTCCATGCCTTCCTTCACGCCCTCAAGAATCGTCGGCGCATAGGCGGTCGGAGCCACCTCCGGAAGTCGACGTGCCCCCACCAGCGGGAAGGCGCCCTTGTCGAGAGCGTCATTAACCTGGGTTTCCACGGTGTGGAGCTGGTCGTCGGAAACCATCACGCCCATATCCACGTCCCAATCGAGCGAGGCCTCAATCCGCATAGCCTCCACGGTCGCCACGAGTTTCTGTTTGAATTCTTCATAAATCGAGTCGTGGACATAGAGCCGCTCGATAGAAACACAGAGCTGTCCGCCATTGGAAAAGGCTCCGCGGATGAGCCCCTTCACCGCCGCATCCACATTCGCATCCGCCAAGACAATCATCGGGTTCTTCCCGCCGAGTTCGGCGCTGACCCCGATCAAGTTCTCCCCGGCCTGGGCGGCAATGGAACGACCGGTCTTGGTGGAGCCGGTGAACATCATGTAGTTCACACTGGCGATAAGCGGAGTCCCGATAACCGAGCCGCGACCCGGGACGATAGTAAACAAGTCGGGATCAAGACCGGCTCGAACCATCAGCGCTTTCGCCGCGATAACCGTCAAGGGCGTGTTGGAATCCGGTTTCGTCACGACTGCGTTTCCGGCCGCAATTGCCGCAATCGCATCCGAAATCCCCATCGCGAGGGGATAGTTCCACGGCGCAATCACTCCGACGAGCCCCTTCGGGGCGTACATGACGGTCGTCTGGGTCAAAACCGGGAAGGCACCACGGCGCCGTTCGTCTCGCAGAACATGGGACAAGGTGCGGGCGTAGTAGCGGCTGTTGAGAGCCACGTCCTGGATTTCATCAAAGGCGTGGTAGCGGGATTTGCCCGACTCCCACTGGATAATGTCCATCATCTCGGCGGCGTTTTTCCACAACAAATCGTGCAACCGCAACAGCCACTGGGAACGCACAGAAGCGGGAGTTTTCGCCCAGCGTTTTTGCGCCGCCTTGGCCCGCGCGACCGCGTCCTCCAGATCCTCCAAGGTAGCTTGCGGGACTCCGGTGGCCTCCAGACTCGTCAGCGGAGACTTCACGTGGCGCAAAGGCCGATCCGCGGGGAGATTCACCGTCTCATAGATATCCTTCACAAAATGATGGAAAGATTCCTCGCAACGCCGGTGAATGGCGCTAGCTGAGGCGGGAGCCTCGGTTGTCTGGGAGGTTTCAGTTTCCAGGGTCGATTCAACAGTTGACATTCGTAGCTCCTTTGCTCGTCATACTTAGCTTAGCGTCCCCACGCCGAGCTGGCGCTTGCCGCGGCGGAACAAAACGACATCACCGGGAAGAACATCTTCCGAGGTGATAGTGCGATTCTCCTCGGAGACCTTCTCGTTGTTGATATAGGCGCCACCGGAGGCAATCGTGCGCTTGGCGGCCCCGATGCCTTTTTCCAATCCCGAATCAACCAGCAGGTCGAGGATGGTGGTTCGATCCACCGTCACCGCGGCTCGAGGCAGGTCAGAAGTGGCCGCGACCAAAGTCTTGCCATCTACTGCGCGAAGATCCCCACGTCCGAACAGGGCCGCCGAGGCCTCTTTCACCCGCTCGGTTTCGGATTCCCCGTGGACGAGGGTGGTAACCGCCTCGGCGAGCGCACGTTGCGCCGCGCGCGCGCCGGGATTCTCCGCAGTTTGGCGTTCCAGTTCCTCGATTTCTTCGCGCGGCAGGAACGTGAACACCTTCAAGAAGTGAACCACATCCGCGTCTTCGACATTCAACCAGAATTGGTAGAACGCGTAGGGACTCAGCATCTCGGGATCAAGCCAGATGGCGCCACCCTCGGATTTTCCGAACTTGGTTCCATCCGACTTGGTGATGAGCGGTGTCGTCATGACGTGAACATCAGCGCCCTCGATTTTATGAATCAGATCCATGCCGCCGACGAGGTTCCCCCACTGGTCGTTCCCACCGGTTTCCAGGGTGGCCCCGTATTTGCGGTAAAGCTGGAGGAAATCGTTGGCCTGGAGGATTTGGTAGGAGAATTCAGTAAAGGAAATGCCTTCTTCGCTCTGGAGACGCCTTGCTACCGCATCCTTCGCGAGCATGGTTCCCATACGGAAGTTTTTCCCAAGGTCACGCAGCAAATCGATAGCAGACAGGGGTTCGGTCCAGTCGAGATTGTTGACCATTCGCGCGGGGTTGTCCCCCTCGAAATCCAAAAACTTCTCAATCTGAGCCTTGAGTCTTTCGACCCACTCGGCCACTGTCGCCTTATCGTGGAGCTGACGTTCCTGGGTCATCCGCGGGTCTCCGATGAGTCCGGTTGCCCCGCCCACCAGCGCTATGGGGTGGTGTCCAGCAAGTTGCAGGTGGCGCATCATGATGAGCTGAACCAGATGCCCGTGATGTAAAGACGCCGCAGTCGGGTCGAAGCCACAATAGAAGGTGACTTGGGTTTCGTTCAGAGCCTTTCTAAGCGTCTCCAAATCGGTATGCTGCTTGATGAGTCCACGCCACTCCAGTTCATCTATTAAGTCGCTCACTGCTACTCCTTATCTACAACTTATGAACACTACTTCGAGGGTATCGGGAAATCGGAGAAAAGCTTAATCCTCGTGCTCCCAGGAGTTGGGGTCGCTCGAGATATTGCGCCCACTCTCAATACCTTCCCGCGTCCAAATATCGGTGGGGAGAACGCCGGGCATAAACTCGTTATCTGTGGAACAGAACTGGATCTCGGCCTCGGGCTTGGTCTCTAGCTGGTGCTTGTAATCTTTGAGCGCTCCCAAAGCCCACTTGAACAGCAGGAAACATGCCACGAGGTTCATGATGGCCATTAGTGCGGCCGTCCAGTCTCCCAGATTCCACACCACTTTGAGGGAAAGCACCGAACCCAGGAAGACCGCAATGATACAGATGGCTTTGACGATGCCGGCCTTGTTTTCAATGCCGAGGAGATATTTGATGTTGCCTTCGGCGTAGCTGAAATTCCCCAGCAAGGTCGAATAAACGAACATGAAGATAACGATGAGAACCACCGGTTTGGTCCAGCCGCCGAGAGAGGCTAGCGAGTCTACAGTCAAAGCGGCGCCGTCGGAGGGCTGTTCGGCCGCATTCGGGTCGTAAACGCCTCCCAGCAAAACGATGAAAGCAGTGGCAGTACAAACCATGATGGTGTCGACAAACACGCCGAGAGACTGGATAAAGCCCTGCTTGACCGGGTGAGACACGGTCGCGGTGGCGGCTGCGTTCGGGGCGGAACCCATGCCGGCCTCGTTGGAATACAGACCGCGTTTTGTCCCGTTCATCAACGCAGCGTAGAACCCACCGAGAGCTCCCCCTGCCATCGAGTTAACCCCGAAGGCTCCTTGGAAAATCATGGTGAGAACCGCGCCGAGTTGACCGATGTTTTCCACAATCACGATCAAGGCCAGCACCATGTAAATCAGAGCCATCAACGGAGCCAAGTATTCAGCAATCCGCGCCACCGAGCGAATGCCCATAATGAAGAACGGCGCAGTTATCGCTACGAGAAGCAGCCCCGTCGCGTAGGTCGGCATTCCGAAGTTAGCCTTGGCAAGACCGGCCAAAGTGTTGGATTGGATAAGTTGGAAAGTGAAGGCGTAGGTGAAGATTAGGAGCACCGCGAAAATCGAGCCCCAGGTTCTCGAGCCCAAGCCACGTTCGATGTAAAACGCTGGACCGCCGCGGAAGGTGCCGTCAGGGTTGCGTACTTTGAACAACTGCGCCAGTGTCGCCTCTATAAAGGCGCTGGCCATCCCGATGAGAGCCACTACCCACATCCAGAAAATCGAACCCGCTCCGCCCACGGTGATAGCGATGGCGACACCAGCAATGTTGCCGGTGCCGATCCGGTCGGCGAGCCCCACTGCAAAGGCTTGGAAGGAAGAAATCCCACCTTCGGCGCCTTTACGAGACCCCAGGACGGTTTTCCACATTTTTCCGAACATAGTGAACTGAACCGCGCCAGTCCGGATTGTGGCGTAAATGCCGAATCCGAGCAACACCACGATGAGGGTATAGGCGATACTCACTCCGTAGGCATTGCCGATAGCATCGGCCACAATTTTGTTAATTTTTTCGTAAGCCGACGGTTCTTTCTCGGTCGCGGCATAAATCAGTGGTAACAATTTATTTCTCCTTAGTGTGGAATACGTTTCCACCCCAGAAGTTTACCGCAAGGTTCGCTAACTCCATTAATGCCTTGAAACACCGCGAGAGCGGTTCAGACGAAGCTCCGCAAAACTATCTCAGTACTTACGAACCGGATGATGCGACGCAATCGAAACCCGATTATTCGCCGAAATCATGATGATGCACCATTCGAGGGCCGCCACTTGTTGCTCATTGAAGAACGTGAGCGCGCGCTCTCCTGCTCCAGAGTTCCTCACGCCTTCGGGCAGCCGTACAAGCTGTTCGGTGAGATCCAGCGCGGCTTTCTCCTGGGCGCTGAACTCGTCTCCCGACTCTCGCCAAGACGGCAAAATATCAATCTGCCGCTGGGTCACACCCGCCTCGAGAGCTCGAGGGACGTGAATCGAGAGGCAAGTCCCGCAGCGGTTCATCTGGCTGGAGCGGACACAAACCAGCTCAATTAGGCTCATCTCCAGCCCGACTTCCGCATAGACTTCCTTGAGCTTGGCGCTCACCTCGTTCCAGACCTGGTTCACTTCCGGAAATGCTTTATCAAGATACGGGACACGAGCCATGTTTTTCTCCTTCGAAACTTTTACGTCTCCTTAGTTTCCCACAGTCGGGTGTCCCGCGCTAGCGGAAGTTAAGAGCTATTTCGTGGCCGCGTCTCCTGCCGCTTCTGGCTCGGCGCCGCTCTTCGCAGATTCGCGAGAAACCTGCTTCACCTTGCGGTAGCAGGCCACGAGGAGCCCCACGAAGATAATAAAGCCGAGGATCTTCCCGAACGGTTCGAAAACGTCAGGGACCACACCGAGAGCGTCAGCATTACCGGTGGCACCAATAATGGCAGCGTTCAGAATCCCGAACAGGGAGTCTCCTACGATCAATCCGGTCGCGAGCAAAACGCCGTAGCGTTTGGACTGCTCCGGATTGGTTTGTTTCGCGGCCCACATATTGTAGGCGCGTCCCACGAAAGCCCCGATGGTGATGATGAGGGTGGTGGAAATGTTCAAATACATGCCCATGCCGACTGCGAGTGGAGCCAGGTGGAAGCGCGTGGTGCGTCCGAGGATTTCGTCAATGATGACGACTACGACCCCGATGATTGCCCCGATCCCGAACAGGCTCCAGTTCATGGAGCCGCCGAAAATACCGTTGGAGATGGCGGAAAGCAGGGTGGCTTGCGGAGCCTGGAGGGCGTTTTCAAGCGTGCTACCGGCGTGGCCCCCGACGAGTTCACCGTTGACATCCAAGAAGCCGAAGCTTCCCATCAGGAGCTGGAGCACTGGCGGAATGACGATAGAGCCGAAGATGACACCGATAATCAGCGCGACCTGCTGTTTCCACGGGGTAGCGCCCACAAGCTGGCCGGTCTTCAAATCCTGGAGATTATCATTCGAAATCGTGGCGATACCGAAAACAATGGCCGCCGTAAACAGCGTGTAGGCTGTGAGTTCGGTCGGGTGGGTTTGATGCTCGCTTCCGGTCACCAAGAGGATCAAAAGCGCGGCAGCAACCACGACGATGATGCCGACTCCGGAAATCGGGGAGTTGGAGGCGCCGATAAGACCGGCCATGTACCCACAGATTGAGGCCACGATGAGCCCAATCAGCAGGGTGAAGATGATGCTCAAGAAGATAAGCGCCGGAAGATGCTGGGAGATCGGGGAGTTCCGAAGGAAGTTCCACAGCAAAAGCCCAATCGGAATCATCGAAGCCAGAGTGATGATAACGACATATTTGAAGGGAATATCTTGTTCCGTAATGGGAAGCTTCTCCCCCGCGTTGCGCTTTGAGGAAGAGGCCAGCGATTCCTTAATGCCCTTGATGATGGGGCCAATAATTTTCAAAAGCGTCCACACGGCGGCCACGGCCATGGCCCCGGCGCCGATCATCCGGACGTCTTGAGCAAAGACAGCGCTCACCACGTCGCCAAGTTCACCTTCACCAAGACGCCCCTGGGTCAAAACCGGCAGGAGAATCCCGTAAGACAGGAGGAAACCGACCATCATTGCCACGCCCACTGCGGGACCGACCAGGTGTCCGACCCCCATCAAAGCCAGCGAAAACGAGCCGGCGACCATGGTTCCGCCCGCGCCGACCTTGAACGGCATTGACAGTGACCCAGCTACGGCTTTCATCGCCGCCAGCAGCGAGTAGGCTGCAGAGGCGATACCACCCCAGATGATGACCATCAAGCCGCGGTGATTTTCTTCTGCCGAACCACTTTCGTCGCCAACTTTCAGCACTTCCGCGGCCGCCACACCTTCCGGATAGGGAAGGTCAGAACCGGTCACCAGCGCGCGGCGCAGCGGAATGGAATAGGTCACACCGAGGATTCCGCCCACGATACAAACTGCGGTGGTCTCCCAGTAGGGGAAACCGGACCAATAGCCGACCATGACGAGGCCGGGAATCACGAAGATAATCGCGGAAAGCGTGCCCGCCGCCGAGGCGATGGTTTGCACAATATTGTTTTCCACCACCGTGTGGTCTTTGAAATACCGCAGAATCGCCATCGAAATCACGGCTGCCGGAATGGAGGTCGCGAAAGTGAGCCCGACTTTCAGACCCAGGTAGGCATTGGCAGCCGTGAAGATGAGGGTAATCAACCCGCCAACAATGACGGCCCTGATAGTAAGTTCTCGGTACGGATGGGCAACGTTGCCACCGGTTTTTGTCGGCGGCTGAGTATTTTGAGTGGACAAGGGTTTCTCGCCTTCTTCTTTAGTTTCGTTATTGGAACCGCTCCTCTTCTGGGGGAGGATTTTACCTGGGGTCTAACTTATCACCAAGAAGGCATTACTCGTGAATAGGTACCAGAGGTGTTGCTTTACAAGTGCGTCTTACTGCGGTGTTTTCAAGTGCGTCACAATGGCTTCCAAGATGGGTCCGTCCGCGGGAAGCCAGCGTAGCTGTTGGGGATTACTAATCTCTATCCACTCGAGACCCAAGTGAGCTTCTCCCACTTGGGGTTTAGCCCCGGGGGCAAATTCAGCGAGGAATACGAGCATTTCATAGCCGCCGTGGGCGGGCCAGGTGCCAGCAAGCTGTCTACCAATGCGGATTTCTGCGTGGAGTTCTTCTAATATTTCGCGGCGCAGGGCTTCTTCCGGAGTTTCCCCAGCCTCGGTTTTCCCGCCGGGGAACTCGAAGAATCCGCGCCATTTTTCGGGGTACGACCGTTGTGCGCCCAAGATTTTCTTGGGTTCGGTCAGGTTATCCACAATCGCCGCTGCGACCACTATTGGGGTAAACACCAAACCAGCCTATCCCAGGACAATTCCCCACCAAAATGCCACACTGAGAGCATGAGTTTTGGATTCGAAGATATCTGCGAGCCAGGATTGCCGGGGATT
The DNA here is from genome assembly GCF_009695935.1 of Mobiluncus porci. Classification (GTDB taxonomy): domain Bacteria; phylum Actinomycetota; class Actinomycetes; order Actinomycetales; family Actinomycetaceae; genus Mobiluncus; species Mobiluncus porci. The sequence goes on along the minus strand of NZ_VUMY01000013.1, from coordinate 40,145 downwards.
CACCCTGTTTTGAAAACCCCGATAGAAGGTCCGTGGCGTGAACCTTACGAAGTCATTTACTTTGCTATGGGCTGTTTCTGGGGTGTGGAGAGAATCTTCTGGCAACAACCTGGCGTACTGAACACCGCCGTAGGCTATTTCGGAGGCGATTGGCCCGCGCCAACCTATGAAGAGGTCTGTACTGGTCAGACCGGCCACGCGGAAACCGTGCGGGTGGTGTATGACCCGAGCGTAACTTCAGCGGGAGAGCTTCTGAAGGTATTTTGGGAAAACCACGACCCCACCCAAGGCGACCGCCAGGGCAATGATCGGGGACCCCAGTATCGTTCTCTAATCGCGGTGACAACGGACGAGCAACGTACCTTAGCGGAAAAATCTCGGGAAACATTCGGAGCAACACTTTCCGATGCCGGCCGAGGACCAATCACAACCTCGATTATGGATGCCGCAGACAGTGATTTTTGGTTAGCGGAAAACTACCATCAAGCTTATTTGTTCAAACACCCGAACGGATATTGCAACCACGGCTTCAAGGGCTTTGTTTGCGAAGCGCCCCAACTTTGAAGAGCCCATTTTGGGCACAAAAAAAGCGGACATCCTCGTCCGCTTATGTTTCGAATCGTCCCCCTTAGCGATCACGGAACATTTCCTCCCTCATATTCGTGGCATAAGCCTCAGCCAGCACAACATCAGCGTTGATAGCCAACGGATGAGAAGTCATCTTCTTCCACAGTTTCTTGATTTCCATTTTCTTCACCTCCTTTTCGATTTTCTCGCCAGACCATATTGTGACTGACCTGCATCAATCCTTAACTTGTCTGACAACTCAATGGTAGCACGAAATGAAAAATACTTCACATCGAGGCGCTTCTTTGTCTGCATTTTTTGGCAACTGATTCCCGATGAGTCACGTCGCACCGCAATTTAGCGGTATTGCGCCAAAGCCTCCCCGGCAGCGGCCAGCTGTTCCGCGACTCGCTCCGGAGCAGTTCCGCCTTTCCCTTGACGCGCCGCCACCGATCCTGGCCCAGAAAGAACCGTCCGCACCTCCGGAGTCAACAGCGGGTTTACCGAGGCAAAATCGGCATCGCTCAGGTCTTCCAGCCCGACCCCGCGCGATTCAGCCAGCGCTACGCAGGCTCCAGAAACCTCGTGGGCTCTCCGGAACGGCATTCCCCGCTTCACCAGCCACTCCGCTACGTCTGTGGCAAGGGAAAAGCCCGCGGTGGCGAGCGACTCGAGGCGCTCGTAATGCACCTGCATCGTCTGGACCATCCCAGTCACCGCCGGCAAGAGGACTTCGAGGGTATCAATGGCGTCAAAGACCGGCTCCTTGTCTTCTTGCAGGTCGCGGTCGTATGCCAGCGGGAGGCCCTTCATCGTGGTCAACAGCCCTGCTAGGTCTCCCACGAGGCGCCCCGCTTTCCCCCGAGCCAGTTCCGCCACATCCGGATTTTTCTTTTGAGGCATGATGCTCGACCCCGTTGAATAGGAATCATCCAAGGTCACGTAGCCGAACTCGGCCGTATTCCAAATCACAACTTCCTCGGCCAGCCGCGAAAGATCCACCGCTACCTGGGTCAGGATATAGAGGAATTCCAAGACAACATCCCGAGAAGAGGTGCCGTCAATCGAGTTCGGACACACTTCGGAAAATCCCAGCTCACGAGCCACCAGCTCCGGGTCGAGCCCGAGGGTATTTCCCGCCAGTGCTCCCCCACCGTAGGGAGACTGGTCATTGCGTTTTCCCCAATCCGCCAACCGCGAGAGGTTTCGTAACTGCGGCCAGAAATGCGCCATGAGGTGATGCGCAACCAGCACCGGCTGAGCGTGCTGCATGTGGGTACGACCAGGCATAATATGGTTTCCCGCAGCCTCGGCCTGCCCCAGGATGGCCTCGCATAAGGCCACCAGGAGCCCTCGCATATGGGCGGAGGCATCCCGCAGGTACATACGAATCAGGGTGGCAATCTGGTCATTGCGAGACCGTCCGGCGCGAAGTTTACCGGCGAGTTCCGCTCCGGCATATTGCGGCTCCAACAGTCCGCGTTCCAAGGCGGTATGCACGTCTTCATCCTCGGGGGAATAGGTGAAAGCACCGGAGGCCACATCCTCACGCAGGAGTCGCAGGGCCGCCACCATGTCGGCATATTCTTCGTCATTCAGGAGGCCCGCGTCTTGCAGGGCGTGCGCATGCGCGAGTGAGCCTTGCAGGTCGTAGTCTGCCAAACGCCAGTCGAACTGGGTCGATACCGACAAAGCCGCCAGCGCCTCCGACGGCCCTCCTTGGAAGCGACCTCCCCATAATGCGATGCCCAAAATCTTGTCCTTTCCGTTTACTCCGCCTACAACATACGATTTTTGAATTTATTGCCGTATAAGGCAATAAATTCAAAAATCGTAAGAGTTAGGCGCGTCATCCCACATAACTAGCTCACAAATTCGAGGCCTCGAGCTGGATGCCCTTCCCGAACTTCACATCGCGTGCCGCGGCGAGCTTCGATTGCAAACCGTAAATCTCGATGAAACCCCTGGAGGCAGCCTGGTTGAAGGTGTCTCCAGAATCGTAGGTAGCCAGCTTGAAATCGTAAAGAGAGGCCTCCGAGCGGCGTCCGTTCACCACCGCGCGCCCCCCATGCAGGGTCATGCGAATCTCTCCGGAGACATAGTCCTGGGTGTGAGCGATGAAAGCATCTAGTGACTTCTTCAAAGGAGAATTCCACTGGGCTTCGTAAACGAGGTCTGACCATACAGGATCAACATGCTGACGCTTATAGCGCAACTGGAGCCGCTCCAAGGTCAGGTCCTCCAACGCTTGGTGAGCCGTAATCAAAGCCACCGCTCCCGGAGCCTCATAGACCTCGCGAGCTTTAATCCCCACCAGCCGGTCTTCCACCATATCGATACGCCCCACGCCTTGCGCGCCGGCGCGCCGATTCATTTCCTGGATGACCTCGAGCGGCGTCATCTTCACCCCGTCCACGGCTACGGGTAAGCCTTTTTCGAAGGTAATAATGACTTCATCGGGGATACCCGCAAACGCGGGATCATCGGTGTAGTTGTAGACGTCCTTTGTGGGCGCGTTCCACAGGTCTTCCAGATATCCGGTCTCGATAGCGCGTCCCCACACGTTTTGGTCAATCGAGAAGGGGTTGTGTTTCGTGGTCTCAATCGGCAAATGGTGTTCCTCGGCATAGGCAATGGAAACATCACGCTGCAAGGCCAAATCACGAATCGGTGAGACGCAATCCAAATCCGGAGCCAGTGAGGTGAATGACACCTCGAAACGCACCTGGTCGTTGCCTTTTCCGGTACAGCCGTGAGCCATGGTGGAAGCCCCAAACTGTTTGGCGGCCATCACGAGGTGTTTGGAAATCAGAGGGCGACTCAAGGCGGAGACCAGCGGATATTTACCTTCATACATCCCGTTAGCTTGCAAAGCGGGCATACAGTATTCGTTGGCAAACTCGTCTTTCGCATCCGCAACATAGGCCTCTACGGCTCCGCAATCGAGCGCTCGTTGACGGATGACTTCCAGGTCTTCTCCCCCCTGACCCACATCGACCGAGACCGCAATAACCTCGCTGTCGAGTTTTTCTTTCATCCAGCCAATCGCGACCGAAGTGTCCAGTCCACCTGAGTAGGCCAGCACGATGCGTTTCTTTGCCATGATTCTCCCTAGTGTTTTGTATTCCATTATTGATGAGTCATCTGTTGGATTTCCGCGCAAAGCTGGTTCGCTCTGGTTTCGTCGGCACAGATGATTAAAACGGTGTCATCTCCAGCTATACAGCCGAGAACCCCGTCAAGATCTTCTTTATCTATGGCGGCAGCCAAAGCCGAGGCCACCGCGGAAGGCGTCCGCAAGACGACCTGGTTCAAAGCCGCTCGCGCTTCAATGAGAAGTTGGGAAATCCAGCGTTCCAGACTCCCGGGAAGGGTCAGTGGAATCTCTTCAGAATCCAAAGAAGCCCCCAAGGCATAGCGCTGGCCTCCATCGGGGTCGCGCACTTTCATGGCTCCAAGTTCCTCCAGGTCTCGTGACAAAGTTGCCTGGGTCACGTTGAATCCAGCAGACTCGAGAAGAATCTGGAGGCTCCCCTGGGAACGGACGGGTTTTTCCTTCAGTAACCTGGCTATCGCCGCATGTCGCGATACTTTAGAAGACATACCTCGAGTGATGGTGTCAGACATGGTGACTCCCTTCGCGACGTTCCCCAACCGGCTTTCCTTGGGAAACTTGCATCTCGACGTCGTGGGCGACTTGATCCAGAATCTCGGGTAGCGCCTTGGTGAACATGCGGGTTTGCGGCGCCGAAATAATCAGCGGCGGCGCAAGCCGAATCGTGAACGTGTCCGGGGCGTTGACAATGAACCCCTGCCGGAACAGTTCCGCTGCCAGCGGCTTCGCGAGAGGAGTTGTCAGGCCGATTCCCAACAGCAGACCCGGACCCCGCACTTCGGAGATGAGCGGATGGTTCAGAGCAATAATCTCGCGGCTCCAGATTTCTCCCACTTCCCGCGCATTAGCCAACAGACCCTCTTCTTCAATCGTGTTTATGGTCGTCAGGACACTCGCCGCGGCCAGCGGGTTTCCAGCGAAAGTCGAGCCGTGCATCCCCGGCCCGAGGACTGTCGCGGCCTCTTGGTTCAGCGCCACACAAGCCCCCACCGGGAATCCGGCGCCGAGGCCTTTCGCCAAAGTGACCACGTCGGGAATAATTCCCGCAGCGTGGTGCGCCATCCAGGTACCGGTGCGCCCCATACCGGTCTGAACTTCATCCACAACCAGCAGCGCGCCCGCCTTCGCGGTCATCTCGCGAGCCAGCCGCAAAAAATGTTCGGAAAGGGGACGAACCCCCGCCTCTCCTTGAATCGGTTCAATAAACAGGGCCGCAATGTCACGCCCCCGTTCCCCTTCAAAGGCCCGCTCCAAGGCGGCCATCGCGTAGGGAATGAACTCGACCCGAGCCGGTAGCGGTTCAAAAGGAGCCCGATAGGCATCTTTATAAGTCAAGGAAAGCGAACCCATGGTCCTCCCGTGGAATGCATTTTCCAGGGCAAGAATCCGAGTGCGCGGCGGCTCACCGGGGTTTTCGGCGGCAAGTCTAGCCCCGCGCGCCCGCACGATTTTGAAAGCCGCCTCGTTCGCTTCCGTTCCGGAGTTGGCGAAAAACACGCGCGAGCCCTCGGGGGCGCCGCCGGGTTCAACAATTTGTAGAATCTTTTCCGCGGCTTCGATTTGAACCGAGGAGGCGAAGAAATTACTGATATGACCGAGGGTTTGGATTTGGGCGGTCAGAGCTTTCACCATATTGGGGTGTCCGTGTCCGAGCGCGTTTACGGCAATGCCGCCCAGAAGATCGAGATACTGGTGTCCGTCCTCATCCCACACAAAGCACCCCGCCCCGCGGGCGAGAACCGTTTGGGGGCGACCAAAAGTGTTCATTATGGAGTTTTCATAACGTTGAATCCAGTCATCTGCTTTCATTGTTTTCCTTCCCAAATGAGTCGTGGGGATCTGTCTTTTGACTCATGTTCAAGCCCTGTTGTCTCCGGTTGGATTGCTCGCTTGACTAATGTGGCGCCCGAAATTCGATGGCCTTTTCCGCAGTGTCATCAGGAATAACCTCGGTACCGGTTCCCTCATTCGTGACAATTTCCAATAGCATCGAGTGAGGGATGCGCCCGTCAATAATCGTGGCGCGTTGCGCTCCCCCACGAACCGCATCCACGCAGGCGCGCATTTTCGGAATCATGCCCGAAGACAACGTGGGAAGCATGGCCTCCACCTCGCTAGTGGTGAGGTAGCGAATCAACGAGTCCTTGTCGTTAATATCGCGGTACAGCCCTTCCACGTCGGTCAAAACCACCAGTTTCCGCGCCTTTAGTGCCACCGCCAGGGCTGAAGCAGCCGCGTCCGCGTTCACGTTGAGAACCGTGTTGGGGTCGTGGTCATCCGGAGCCACCGAGGAAATCACGGGGATTCTCCCGTGGTCGAGCATATCCAAGACCGGTTCGGGATGGACTTTGACAATATCGCCCACGAGACCGAGATCTTTCCCTTCGGGGGCTCTGCGCTTCCGTGCCTGAAACAGGGCGGCGTCTTCTCCGGAGATTCCCACGGCCAGAGACTCGTGGACATTCAATAGTCCGACCAGTTCGCGTTGCACTTTGCCGGTCAAAACCATGCGAACCACGTCCATGACTGCCGGAGTGGTGACGCGGTAGCCGTCAATAAAGGGGGCTTCTAGGCCAAGCCGGTCAAGCATCTCGGTAATCTGCGGGCCGCCGCCGTGAACCACGACCGGTCGTAAGCCGACTTGGTGCAGGAACATGATGTCCTTGGCGAAGGCGCGGCGCAACGCGTCGTTAATCATCGCGTTACCGCCGTATTTAATCACGACCGTGGAGCCGCGATAGCTCTGCAGCCACGGCATTGCTTCGAGGAGCACCTCGGTTTTTTCCAGCGGTGTAATCGCCATCTTTTTTCCTTTTCAACAGTCGTTATTATCGCGTAGCCAGCACGCCTCGTTCCTGGCGCAGCAAATCATGTCGTGTAGTCCCCATTAATATGCACATATTCGTGGGTGAGATCCGAGGTCCACACAAAGGCTTCTTCCTCTCCCGCGTGAAGCTCGACTAGAATCCGGCACTCGCGCGGACTCAAATCGGCCAGGTAGGGATTCTCCCCGATTCCTCCCGCTCGGCAGACCGTCACACCGTTAATCGACACGTCAACCTCGCTCGGGTCAAAAGGCAACACGTCTTCCGGCACAGTTCCGAGCTGGCTCAAGATACGCCCCCAGTTCGGGTCGTTGCCGTAAATGGCGGTTTTCACGAGATTTGACCGCGCAATCGTGCGGGCCGCAAAGAGCGCTCCTTCGACTGTTGCTGCCCCCTTGATGCGAATCTCCACATCGTGGTGGGCCCCTTCAGCATCACCCAACAGTTGTAGCGCGAGATTCTGGCAAACCTCTTGCAACTTTGTCTTGAACTCATCCAGGTCGGCTTTCACCCCGCTCGCCCCATTGGCCAGCAGTAAAACCGTGTCGTTAGTGGACATACAGCCGTCGGAGTCGAGACGGTTGAAGGTTTCATCCACAACTTCTTTCAAAGTCGCCTGGAGGCTCGCAGCTTCGAAGGAGGCATCAGTGGTGAGGACCACAATCATCGTGGCGAGCGCCGGGGCGAGCATTCCCGCCCCCTTGGCCATGCCCCCGATTTTCCATCCGGTAGCGCTTTGTGCCCGGGCCGTTTTCGGCTTGGTGTCGGTCGTCAAGATGGCTTCAGCAGCCGCGTCTCCCCCTTCCTCGCTCAGTCCCGCGGCGACTTGCTCAATGCCAGCGAGCATCTTCGGCATATCCAAGGCACGACCAATGATGCCGGTAGAGCACACCAAGCATTCCTCGCTCGGCACCCCGAGGGTTTCACCAAGGTGGGTCGCCATGGCCGCGGCATCTTTTCGCCCTTGTTGCCCCGTACAGGCGTTGGCATTTGCTGAATTCACGACCACCGCCGCGGCTTTTCCACGAGCCACCACCTCGCGGTCGAGACCCACCGGAGCGGCAAAAACCCGATTGGAGGTGAAGACTCCGGCGACCCCGTATTCCGGGCCGAGGTTTTTGACAATCGCCATATCTGGGTGCAGTTTGCCGCGCAAACCCACGTGCGCTCCGCCGGCCTCAAAACCTTGCGGGAAAGTGACGCTCATCTCGCTCCTTGCCTACTCGTAAGCTATTCATAACCACAACAGTTATAAATATACGCGCCACTGCATATTTTTGCAAGTGAGGAGAAAATACCTGGTCAGCGCCCTCTTACTTCCCTACTTACTTTCTGAAAGTTCCCCCGCGCACACACTCAAAGCCCCGGGCAGCACCTCGAAAGTCCAGCTCTGGGCCGGTTCCTCGGCGTCTCCGTCCATCTCCCACACGGTCGGCTGGGCGATTTCGACAGTGAATTTCTTTCCCGTGAAATATTCCATTTCCTGGTTTTTGCGCTTTCCAGTCAAGACTCCGCCAATGACTTTGAGCCAACTGGCGAATCCGGTGGGCGCCCCCAGGAGCAACTCCAGAGAGCCATCGGTGGGGTCTGCTTCGGGGAAGAGTTTGACTCCTCCGGTTAGCTCAGCCGTGTTTCCCACCATCAACAAGGTGGTTTTTCGTTTCAAAACGCGAGTGTCATCAATGGTGACCTTGACGCGGCACGGGCTACTCCCCACTTGTTGCAAAAACGACATGACATAGGCGCCCGGCCCAACCAGTTTCTTGAGTTTGTCCTCCACCCCGTGCATCACCTCGGCATCGATGCCCACTCCGGCCATGCCGGTGAAATATTTCGGGTCTTTTCCCTGACCCAGGGTTACTTTCACGAGATCGAATTTTAGGGTTCGTCCCGCAAAGGCCGTCTGGATAGCTTCGTCCATATTCATGGAAATACCGAGATTTCGAGCCAAGAGATTCGTGGTTCCTGCCGGAAGGATTGCCACCGGAATTCCAGTCTCCCGAAGTTCCGTGGTCACGACCCGAACTGTACCATCCCCACCAGCGACGATAACCAAGTCCGGCTTCGCTTCGCGGGCCTGGGCGGCCATCTCGAAGCCGGGATCCTCCTCGGCAGTTTCGATATATTCGAGCTCGAAGCCGTTTTCTTGGGCCACCTTCCCCAGGCTTTCTTTAAACGGATCGACTTCACGGACTTTGGCGGGATTGAAAATGACGATGGCTTTACTCACGAGACCCCCTAGGCTATGCATTTATTGAGTTCTTTTCTCCATTGTCCCGAACCGAGTTTTCAAATCAAAATTCCCTTTAGCGGAAGCGGGGTCTGGAGGTGATGCCGCACTCAAAATCTGGGTCAGGTTGTATCTGTGGCAGGCTACGCCTGGGTCAGGGTGCGGTGGAAACCGTCGGAACTCCGGTCAACTCCGGCAAGCCAAGTGCGAGATTCATCCCCTGAATTGCAGCACAAGCCGTGCCTTTCCCGAGGTTATCAATGGCACATTGGGCGACAACTTTACCCGCGCGCTCATCCACGGCGACCTGGATAGCGGCTTTAGCCGACCCTGTCACCATCGTTAGGGTCGGCCAGATACCTTCGGGAAGAAATTCCAACAAGGGCTCGGGCTCGCAGGTTGCCTGGTAGGCCGCGCGCAGGTCGGCCGCGGTTTTTCCGCCCGTGAGCGGCGCGGTCACGGTCGCGAGAATCCCGCGATTCATCGGAACCAGAACCGGAGTAAAGGAGAGCTTCACCTCGCCCGCGCCGGCAACCTGGAGGTTTTGGATAATTTCGGGGATGTGGCGGTGGGTTCCGGCCATCGAATATCCTTGGGCATTCCCGAGACCGGCAAGCATCATCAAGTGCGGCTTGAGTCCCTTGCCCGCCCCGGAATAGCCGACCGCGAGGTTGGCAACTATGTCTTTGGGGTCAATGAGACCCGCGGCCACGGCGGGTTGGAGCGCCAAAGTCACGGCCGTAACGTTACAGCCTGGCACCGCGATTTCACGCGCGCCAGCAAGAGCTTCTCTTTGAGCTTTGGCCCGAGTTTCTCCTTGATGCAAGAGTTCGGGCATCGAATAAGTCCAGGGCTCAGCCGGCTCGGAATGATAGTAATCGCGCCAAGCCTGGGGGTCGGTGAGTCGATGATCCGCGCCGGCATCAATAAGGATTGCTTTGGATCCGGAGGCTCTGAGTGCGTTCGTAACCTCGGCGGAAGCCCCGTGTGGGAGTCCCAAAAAGATGACATCGTGGTCGCGTAGATGTTCGGAGTCTGTTGGCTCGAGAATGCGATTTGCGAGGTCGAAGAGGTGTGGGTGGTGGTTTCGCAAGGGCTCGCCCACAGAGCTCGAGGCCGTCAGCGCGCCGATTTCGATGCTGGGGTGGCCGAGCAGAAGCCGCAAAATCTCTCCTCCCGCCGAACCGGAAGCCCCCGCGACCGCGACTTTCACCTTATTGAAATCGTTCATAATCCACTCCTTTAGCCTTCAAAACCCCACTATACATTATTATTCATTTCCTTGCATATTTATACCATGCTGGCGCTGGAGCTTCTCTATGCTCAGATTAACCGGAGCTACTCTTGGAAATAAGACTCCAGGTGGAAATCATGGATGAGGCGTGGCAGGTCAAGGGTTTCTCTCCCGCCAGGAGTGATGACGAGATATTCCTCCCAGTTCCCCCACACGTCGGCTTCGCGTAAAACGTCTTCGACCTCGGCGTAAGCCTCGGGAAGATGACGCGAACGGCCGGCGACGACACGGTTAAACTCCGAGCGCACGCGCTTAATGTTGCGGTAGAACTGGGTTTTGATTTTCACCATGCGCCCCGCCTGGTCGCGAAGCACGAACCCCTCCCCTGCCTCGGCGGCGAGGGCGCGAATGTCGAACTCCTCCGGGGTTTCCAGCATCCGCACGCTCGCTCGGCGCAGCCCGAATTCCCCCGCCACCGCGTCGGCCACCGCGTCATCAACCGCGAATTGCCAGTCGTTCTTGATGGCATCAAGAACGACGACCTCGGCTTTATCATGGTAAATCACGTGCGGGTCATTCAACATAATCATCTCGCAGGCAAGCGTCACGTTCGACGCCTCCAACCGCTCGGTCAAAGCCACCTCGCGTTCCACCGAACCGAGAGCCTCACGCAGCATCGCTGCGGCCGCCTCGGAATAGTCCGTTATTCCAGACTTGGAAAACACCGTGAGCTCCCCGTCCACCGCGGCCACAAGCCCCAGAAAACCGTTTTCTTTTGTGGCGAGTCGGCAAGGGTATTCGAACAGCTCACCTTCGACTTCGGCGCGGGTAAATCCGTGTCCGGAAAAGTCATTAATCTCGAAAAACTTCTCATATCCCCTAGCTACAACGTCTTGGCCGCGAACGAAAAGCCCGCGGGCAGCCACGGTGGATTCATCCCACATTCCTTTGGCGAAGGCTTCGCGGGTGAAGTTGAAGGCGTGAATGTCCCCGCGAACGACTGATTCGCGGATGTAGGGGCTCACCCGCAGTTTTGCGAGAATCACTTTGGGGTCTTTCGGATCGCCGCTGCGGATGAGTTCGGCGATGTTGGCGCTGTCAGCAGGGGTCTCCCCCGCTGTCGTCTTGTTCTCAGGCCTTGGAGTCTCGCCTGAAATCGGGGTGGCACTTGCTGAACCGGAACCATCGGAGACCTCCTCCGAGAAGACCACGGACTCGGCCCGCAGAGCTTGCCAAGCTACGACCTGGTTGTCGCGATATTCAAAACATTCCACGCCCGCGCCGCTGAGGACCACGACCCGCAATACTCCTCCGTGTTCGACTCGCGCCTCGAGGTTATAGACCCGCCCGTTCACCGTGGCGGGGCGCGGAGAGGCGGTGTTGACGTTATTGCGGTGGCCATGGAACTGGATCAGCTCGGAGCTCGCAAATGCGCTCGTGTCCATCCCGTAGTCGCAGTTTCCCGAATAGGTTTCGGGCCGCCCTGAGGTTCCAAAGACGAGCTCCCAGGTGGAGTGGTCGGACAGTCGCATCGGAAAACCGCCCGCGGGAGCGGGAGCAACCCGCGAAAAATCCACCCCGCCGTGGGTGACAACATAGTTTTCGCCTCGATACGTGAAGGCGAAACCCATCCGCATCCGCCCGAGAAGCTCCTTGACCTCGGCCGTCCCGTGTCCGGCGGCGAGAATCGACTCGAGGCTCGTCCGAGTGTCGCGGTAACTTTTCCCGCTGGCGGTTCGGTTCACGACGCGGCGCAGGTTCGTGTCGTGATTCCCTTCCACGAGGAACACGTTTTCCCGCGGTTTTTTGAGCATCTCGAAGACACCGGCCGCGTCTGGCCCGCGGTCGAACAGGTCGCCGACAAAAATCCAAGCATTGGCGGCGTTATCGAGACCATTCTCCCCGCCGTGTTCCGCGACGGCTTGGCCTAAAGCATCGGAGCAGGACTGGATATCCCCAAAAACCACGATTTTCTCGTATTTATCAAGGTCAACCGGCGCATCCTCCACGGCCAAGATCTCCGGAATCCGCCTTGTTGCCTCATCGAAGCCTTCGATTACTTCCACTCCTGCCGGAACCACCCGCGACAGCGGCTCTCCCCCGCGGTCAAACATTTTTCGGAGCGCGGATTCTTCCAGCCGGTCATTGCCCCGCTCGAGATTGCGCAAGCGGATTGTCTCCCAATCAAGCCCTGCCTGGAGGTTTACCACGTAAGGCGTGTAGCCATAATCGCGCGACATCCCGACCAACCGCGGAATGTCTTTCTCACTCAAAGTCGTTGCGTCCCAAAACAGCAGATCCCCCAGGTCGAGGCGCGCCTCCAAAGCCTCGTAAGCCACTGCCGCGACCCGCTTGTGTCCGCGCAGCATCATGGAGGTGAAGCCGTCCGTCGTGGAATGCTCCCCTGAAAAAATTTCCCGCACCATGTCGAGGCCCAAAGCGTGGCGCTCCATCCCGAGCGTTTGCACGAGATGAGTCTTGCCCGAGCCGGGGACTCCGTGGAGAATAAACAGTTTCCGCATAATTTTCCTTCAAATTTTGCAAAGCGAATGCAATTGCTTTGTCCCCTACAATACCGCCTTGGATTACCCTGCGGGCTTGCTGCGTCCCGAATGTGCGCACTAGATCCCGCCCTATCTCGTTATTCCCCATTAATCGCGGAATTCAACCGCGCCCCTCAGCCGAGCCGGTAATGCCCGAGAATCTCCCGTTCATTCAGGACATCTTTTTCAAAACGGTTCATCAATCCGCCCTCGTGGTGGATCACGAAAGGCACCCCATCGGCGCCCCGCCGGTCCGAAATCACCCCGACATGTTCGCGAAAAACCGCGATATCCCCCGGCTGCCAGGCCTCGATGTCAGACTTGTCAGTCGTGAGTGCCTGGGCGTGCCGGTTGAAATACACAATCAGGTTCCTTACCCGTCGGTAATCAATGTCCGCATTTGGTTGTTCCCCCGCGGGAGCGGTAGCGGCGTAGGCTGCTGGATCGGCGTGACGATCCTCGTCAACAAGGGTTCTGAGGTCCATTCCCGCGGCCTTTGCTCCGTACCAGACGACATCGGTGCAGACTCCGGTGCCGTCGGTGGGAACTCCGCCGGCAAAGATTTTACTGCCGTCATATCTAGGGTTGGTGTCGAGGTAGCTAACCGCACCGTCGAGGATTTCTTGGCCGACAGTGGAGGGATGGTTAAGGTTTTGACCCTGCCACTGGTCAGGAAGTCGCCAGCCGCTTTGAGGAGCGATAAAAGTCAAAAACACGAGCCAGCCGACAGCCAGCGCGCTCAGACCCGCGAGAAGTGCTATCCCCGCTTTCAGCCTCCGCTTCCTGGTCATCTTCCTTCCTTACTGAATCCTTAGGCTCTTTCAGAGGTCGCTTTTTTGTTAACTCGAATCCGCTTATGCTGCCTGCCCCTTGATGACTTCGCGGTACCGCGTCGCTGCCGCTGCCGCAGCCTCTCGCGCGTCTCCGGTCAGCCCCAGCACCGGAAAAACCCCGAGTTTGACCAAGGTGTTAACCATTGGCGGACCGGCGTGACCGGCAACGACCGCGTTGATTTGATTCTCACGCATGAAAGTCACGATTCGCCCGTGGTGGGATCCCTCCGGACCCTGGTCATGCAGGACGTCCCAACCGACTTCTTCAACCCGCCAATCTGTCACCTTTCCGGAGGCATCAACACTGGCCACAGCCATTTCGCGGGCTCTTCCGAGACCGCCGCCAACTTCTGAGCCCAAGACATTCACCGTTACTTTTACCGGCTCCCCCTCCGCGGGGGCGAGGGAAAGAAGTTTTTCGGCCAGCCAAGCGGCCTCTTCGTCTGAGTTCATGAAATCCCCGCTAAGACTGCTGCGGGAGCGAATATTCAGATTCATTTCCATGAGCCAAGCCTAGCGGTCTTGCCGAGCCAGCGCACTTTAGGAGAGCTTTCGGCGCACCTGGGCAAACCCAGTGGGGCTAGTCACCAAGTCCGGTTTCCACCTCGCGAGCAGCCTTCACCCAGTCGTGGTCTTTCGGAACATACTTGATACGTCCCGCGGTCTTTTCCAAAGACACGGTGGTGGTTTCCCCGCCTTTGGTGGCAATCATGATGCCACCGGCTCCGTCAGCGACCGCCGCTGCTCCAGCCGTGCCGAGACGGGTCGCGAGTAGGCGATCGGCCCCGACCGGAGTTCCGCCGCGCTGAACATAGCCAAGAATGGTGACGCGAGATTCGAGGCCGGTTGCGGCTTCGAGTTTACGGGCCAGTTCAAAGGTGGACTCGCGGTGGGAGTCGGTCAAGCGGTCTTTGTTGTGTTTCGCGAGCGCCTTGGTCTCTGGGGAATCCGCGTCCTTAATGAGCTGGTCAGCGATTTTCACTCGCTGAGCATACTCGATATCCATCGCTCCCTCCGCGACGGCGATAACAGAAAAATGCTTACCTTGCTTCTTGCGCTGTTCGATTTTTTCGACAACCTTTTCAATGGTGTAGGGGATTTCGGGAATCAAGATAATGTCCGCCCCGCCGGCGATACCTGCCCCGAGCGCCAGCCATCCGGCGCGGTGTCCCATGATTTCGACCAGGATGATGCGGTGGTGGGAGTGTGCCGTGGAATGGAGACGATCCACCGCTTCGGTGGCGATTTCGAGGGCAGTGGCGAACCCGAAGGAATCATCAGTTCCCCAAATATCATTGTCGATAGTTTTGGGAAGATGAACCACGTTCAAACCGGCTTTTTGGAGGCGCAGCGCGTTTTTCGCGGTGCCGCCACCTCCGAGGGTGACGAGTGCGTCGAGCTTGTTTTTCTCATAGACTTTGGCCATTTTTTCAGTCATGTCTTTTTCGACCCCGTCCACCATCATGCGATGCACCTTGTCGCGCGAGGTTCCGAGAACGGTGCCCCCAACAGTGAGAATTCCGGAGAGAGAACTCGAGTCTAGGGTCACGAAACGGTTTTCCGCCAGGCCCCGCATTCCGTCACGGAATCCAATCAGTTCCATCCCGAATTCACCAATCGCGGCTCTCCCGAAGCCGCGGATTGCTGCGTTCAAACCCGGCGCGTCTCCGCCGGCGGTCAAAATTCCCACACGTTTAGCCATGTTTCTCCCCTATAACTTTTCTCCCCCACCAGACCTTATTGTCTTTGCAGGGGGTCTTTCAGTTTCTATTCTATCGCCCATCTCTTAACGAAAATTTCACTTCCGCTTTATAGACGAGCCAGAACGCCCACTAACCGCGCCAAGCAACACCAAACCAGGACTTAGACTTGAAACTATCCACATCCATCAACCGCACCACAACGCCATTTACTGACACTTATCAACAAGTTATCCACAGGTTATGAAGCGCTACCAAACACGATTATGTTATTTGGAAGCACCGGGACAGGGGATTATCCGAGTGGAGTCTGCAACTCGTGCGATTCAAGCCATCAGTGGCAATAGTGGCAGCAATGCCCAAAATAACTCGAGTTTCAGCGAAGACTGCGGATACAACTCAAAATTGCAGGTTTCACATAGTACATTAAACACCTTTACATGCGTCTGAATATACTATATGCTTTCTTACATGACTTTTAACACAGAAACAGGCATATGCTCAACAAAACAACTCAGGTCGCAAGGATTTACCGACTATCAGATTCGTCTTTTTTCCCAAAACGAAAGGCTCGTGTCCATCAGGCGCGGATGGTATGCCACCCCCTCAGCAATCCCTGAAGCTGTGAAGGCCGTGAAACTGGGTGGAACCATCGGGTGCGTATCCGCTTGTAAGGAATATGGTCTGTGGATTCCTCCCCAGGAGAAGAATAAACTCCATGTTTCGCTTCCCTCGAATGTCCCATTGCAAGTTACAAAAGAGTCAGTTTGCTTTCATCGCAGCAGCGAAAAACCGCACCCGTTTTTGCCACCTATCGGGGATTGCCTCCACCAGGTATTGAAGTATCACGACGGGGAAACCGGACTGATCCTGCTGGAATCAGCTTTCCACGAAGGCGCGCTTTGCGAGAATGACTGCTGGTATCTCATCAAACATGCTCCAGCCTCCAAGCGTCAAACCTTGAAATTCTTCACCCCTGGGGCAGAATCCGGAAGTGAAACCCGCGTGCGGTTGTTCTTTCAAAAACGAGGTGTGCCAGTAAAAATCCAGCATCGTATTTCAGGCATAGGACGCGTTGATATCCGCTTTGGTCAATCCGGAATTGTCGAGTGCGACAGCTTGGCCTTCCACGACAAAGAAACCAGCTATTACCAGGATCGTTGGCGCGATATCAGGACCCTGCATGAGGGCTATTTCACTGTTCGTTTGAGTTATCCTCAGATTTGGTATGAGTGGGATGAAACCAGAGAATACCTGTCTTCTCTGTTGAAACAGCGTCGTCACCGGAATCCTCCAAAACCGTGCGGAAGCACCCGTCCGAGAGCTCGGAGTCGCAAGTCTCGTCCGTAACTTGTGGGATTTCTGATATAAGTGGCAATAGTGGCAGCAACGCCCAAAATCGCACGAGTTACAGAGAATCCAACCGAACCATACCCCTGTCTTCACAGAAGACCCACCTAGAAGGCCCGCCCCAGATAGAATAGTTTTACCGAAACAAACCTCGCTCAAAGGAGAGTTAAATGGCTAAGTTAGACGGAAAAGTTGCCCTTATCACCGGCGCCGCTATGGGACTTGGGAAAGGTATCGCCGAGGCTTATGCGCGCCACGGAGCAAAACTCTGTCTCGTGGATTTATCTCCGAAAGTGGCCGAGACCGCATCCGAACTCGAGAAAGCCTTCCAGACCGAGGTCATAGGAATAGCTGCCGATGTCACCGACAAGTCTGCGATGCGCGAGGCGGTTGCCAAGACCGTAGCCACTTTCGGGAGGCTCGATGTGGTTTGCGCTAATGCCGGGGTCTGCCAGTTAGCGCCTTTTGAAGAGATGACTGACGAAATGCGAGATTTCCATATTGATGTCAACATCAAGGGCGTGTGGAACACCTGCCAGAGCGCTATCCCCCAGATGCTTTCCCAAGGCGGCGGGGCCATCGTCATCGCTTCTTCCGTGACTGGGGACTTGGTGGCGGATCCGGGCGAGGCCGCCTATGCCACAACCAAAGCAGCTTTGGTGGGGCTCACCAAGTGCCTTGCAGTGGAATACGCGAACCGCAATATTCGGGTGAACTGCTCCCAACTCGGGTATGCGCGCACGCCGATGGTGGAGAAGATGGCGACCGAATCCAATCCGGAAAATCCGGAGGCAGCGATTGACGACATCGCCCGTAACGTGCCCTTGGGACGCCTCGCGAAACCGATAGAGGTCGGGGAATTATTTGCGTTCCTGGGAAGTGACGAGTCCAGCTATATTACTGGCGCCCAGATTGTCATTGACGGCGCCGCAACACTGCCGGAAACCACCTCAATGGGAACCAACTAACCTTTTCCTGATGGGGTTTTACACGGTTCAAGCTGGATCATATCGCTGGGCCTTCTGGTCTTGGTAACGGCGGATGGTTACGTAACCAGTGCGATTTTGGACATTGCTGCCACTATTTCCACTCATGGCCAAAATCGCACTGATCCGCCGGGCGACTAGGCCCGCAAAGTGGCTCGACAGGTTTTCTCGACCTTGGCGATGATACGCCCGCGGATTTCCTTGATCTCCTTGGCTTCCAAGGTGTGATCCGCGGCCCGCAGGCGCAGCGCAAAGGCCAGCGATTTCTTGCCCTCGCCCAACTGCTCGCCTGCAAAGGTATCGAACAAGCGCACGTCTTCCAGGGTGGCTCCCGCCGCTTTCGCAAT
The DNA here is from genome assembly GCF_009695935.1 of Mobiluncus porci. GTDB lineage: Bacteria > Actinomycetota > Actinomycetes > Actinomycetales > Actinomycetaceae > Mobiluncus > Mobiluncus porci. Next base: position 22,415 of record NZ_VUMY01000013.1, on the reverse strand, counting down.
GGCGTTTTGCACCTTCAAAGCCGAAACGTCTGCGTCCACCACGAACGCGAGATCCTCCTTCGCGACCGGGAAAGTCGAAACAGGCCGCAACTGGAAAGCCTCCTTCGGGCGGGCCTTTTCAATCGCATCCAAATCAATCTCAAAGGCGCAGGTCCGCAAGGGCAGACCGAAAGCCTCACAAACCTTCGGGTTGAGTTCTCCGGCGTGCCCGAGAACTTTCCCGCCGGATTCTGCACCGACCCGAATCTGGGCGACGCGACCGGGATGGAAGGGCGCCACGGAGGCTCCGGGCTTGGCCGCGTTGGCGGCGGAGGGGGTGTCGACCGCCTCGGGACGCACCGCGAGCCCTTGGGACGCGGCGACCCGCAGCGCTAAGCCAATCGCATCGGCATAGTCCCAAGCTCGGGCGGGTTCTCCCGGAGCAGCCTCGAAAGCATTGCCGGCCAAAACTGCAGCGACATGCCAGGGCTGTCTTGGGACACCGGCACGAAGCGCCTTCATTTCCTCTTCACTCGGACGATCCTCCACACCGGGAATCGGCGCGGGCTCGACCCCGTGAGCCAGCGCCACCTGGTCCACCTCGAAAATCGCCACGCGCTCATTTCCGCGCGAGACATTTCGCGAAGCAGTGTCCAAGAGCGTGTCCAAAACGGAGGTTCGCAGCGCCGGCGCGTCATCGGCCAGCGGGTTCGCCAGCTTCACGGTCTCGCGCCTCGGGTCATCAAGCGGGAATCCCTGGCGATCGTGCTCCTCCCCCAGGAAAGGATAGGTCATGACTTCGGTAAGGCCAGCCTGCGCTAAAGTCTCGCTAACTTCGCGACGCGAACGCAGGTTTTCCGGCAGGCCTTCCGCCCCCGGCCCGACCGGAACGAGGGAAGGAATCTTGTCGAAACCGTCGAGCCTAGCGATTTCTTCAATCAAGTGCGCCGGACCGACCAGGTCAGGGCGCCAAGATGGCGGATTCACAGTGAACGTCTCGGTGGCATCATCGCGCGCGACATCGCACCCGATGGCTCGAAGCAGGTCTTCGCAACGTTCCACGCTGTAATCGACTCCGACAAGCCCACTTGGCTCGCCGTAACCCATCGTTACCACCGGCATCGGCGCGGTGTGGTTCACGTCGGTTACACCGGCATCAATCGTGCCGCCACCGTATTCCACCAGGAGCTCCGCGGCGTACTGGGCGGCCACAGGCGGGAGTTCAGGGTCAGTGCCACGTTCGAAACGCTTGGAGGCTTCGGTCGGCAATTTGTGGCGACGCGCCGAACGCGCCACAGAGACTGCATCAAAGTGCGCGGCCTCCAGCAACACATTAGAGGACCCGGCGGTCATTTCCGTGTCGGCTCCGCCCATCACGCCGGCGATACCAAGAACGCGCGCCCCGCGCCCGCCCTGACAGTCCGTAATGAGTAAATCCTCGGCGTCCAAGGTGCGCTCCACGTCATCAAGGGTCGTGTGTTTTTCCCCAGGCGCCGCGCGGCGCACCACAATCGGACCCTCCACTTTGTCAAGGTCATAGGCGTGCATCGGCTGGCCGAGGTCAAGCATGACATAGTTCGTCACGTCCACCGGCAGGGAAATCGAACGCATTCCGGCGCTCTCGAGGCGGGCCACCATCCAGTCGGGGGTCTTCGCACCCGGGTCGAAGCCGCGCACCACGCGGGCCACAAAACGGTCGCAACCGACCCGCCCGCGAATCGGGGCGTCATCTTCGATTTCGACCTTGAAGCCGTCATCGTTCGCGGCGGGTGCTTTGCCCTCCGCGAGGTTCGCAGCAAGCCCCCAGTCGGTGAACTTCGTGCCGGTGGAGTGGGAGTATTCGCGCCCCACCCCGCGCATAGAGAAGCAGTAACCGCGATCGGGAGTGATATTGATTTCCAGCAGCTCCTTGTTGAGTCCCAAAACCGGAAGCAGGTCGCTCCCAACCGGCGGTACCTCAATCCCGCGCTCTCCCAGATAATCCTCCAAAACAATGATTCCGGAGTGGTCTTCTCCCAGTCCGAGTTCTCGGGCAGAGCAAATCATGCCGTCGGAAATATGCCCGTAGGTCTTACGGGTAGCAATCTTGAAGTCTCCGGGCAAAACCGCGCCGGGAAGCGAAACCACCACGTGGTCGCCGACCTTAAAGTTATGTGCGCCACAGATAATCGAGCGGGAGGCAACGTCGGAGGGCTCTTTCCCCTCCCCTGGGACATCATTGAACTCGCCGACATTCACGCGGCAGTAGTTCACGGTCTTGCCGTTCGAGGCAGTTTCCGGAGTCATCCGGACGACCTCGCCGCAAACCAAGGGCCCGGTCACACCGGAACTGTGAATCGTTTCTTCCTCGAGACCCACGCGAACGAGGTCTTTCGCCAACTGCGTCGCGCTCAATCCTGAAGGAACCTCACACCAGCGCCCCAGCCATTCAATCGATACAAAAGCCATTCTTAGCACCCCTTCCCAAAGACGCCGAACTGGTTCGAGAACCTCACGTCGCCTTCCACAATGTCGTGCATATCTTCAATCCCGTGACGGAGCATGAGCGTCCGCTCAATGCCCATTCCGAAAGCAAATCCTTGATAAACGTTCGGATCCACCCCGCAAGCGCGCAAAACGTTGGGGTTCACCATGCCGCAGCCGCCCCATTCGATCCAGCCCGGGCCACCTTTCTTTTGCGGGAACCACAGGTCAACTTCCGCGCTCGGCTCCGTAAAGGGGAAGAACGAAGGCCGGAAACGGGTTTTTGCCTCTTCCCCGAACATGGCCCGCGCGAGATGATCCAAAGTGCCTTTCAAGTGGGCCATTGTAAGCCCCTTATCGACCGCGAGCCCTTCGACCTGGTTGAAGACCGGCGAGTGGGTCGCATCGAGTTCATCAGCGCGGAAAACTTTCCCCGGGACTGCCACATAAATCGGCAGTTCGCGTGTGGTCAAAACGCGGGCTTGCACCGGCGAAGTGTGAGTCCGCAGAACCAGGTTCGCCGGATTCTCTGCCGAGCCCCCAACCGAGGCGGAGTCAATGTAAAGCGTGTCTTGCATCTGGCGCGCTGGATGGTCGGTGTCAAAGTTCAAGGCATCGAAGTTGAACCATTCGTGTTCCACCTGGGGGCCTTGAGCAATGTCCCAGCCCATCGAGACGAAAAAGTTCTCGATCTCTTCTTCAATAACCATCAAGGGGTGGCGCGCCCCGAGGGGTTGACGGGCGGGAATCGCGGTCACATCGACTCGTTCGGCGACCAACCGCGCCTCTCCTGCCGCGGCTTGAAGCTCCGCAGTTTTTTCGTCCAAAGCCGCGCGAACCCGACCTTGGGCAGCCCCGAGATTCTTCCCGGCGGTCGCCTTGTCGGCGGGGTCAAGGTTCTTGATCTCGTGTTTTGCCAGAGTTAGCGGCGCCTTATCGCCGTTATACCTCGTCCGGGCGGCTTTCAGTTCTTCGGTATCCGCCGCTGCCGCAATCGCCGCCAAAGCCGCGGCGACCTCCGTTTCCAAGCCTTCCGCGTCCAGCGGACTCAACACGTTTTCGCTCATTCTTCCCTCTTTTTCCTGGTTCTTTCCCAAAGGCAAATACCTTTAAACCTTAGTCGAAAAAAGGGCTTTGCCGAAATGCGACCTCGCTCGGTAATCACCGGTTTTCTATGCCGCGGAAAAGCCAACCTAGGCATCATCGCGGGAAAACGCGCAGTGCATGTTCAGGGAAGCCTCGAAAAGTACCTTGTCGAGGAGGTCATCGGTCTCCCGCTTCAGCATCGCGGCGATTTCCTCGTTTGCGGCCTCGAGGAGCGCTTGTACCTTTGGGTTTTCCACAAGAGCCACGACGTTTTCTGCCTCGCTTGTCGCGCTGGCCTTTGTTGAATCCCCTGAATCCGGTGAGTTCGCAGAACCCGCGGAACCCGCGGTAAGAAGCTCCCACACCGCCCGATCGGTCTTGGCCACCACCGCCAGGGCCTTCGCCACAGTGGCCTGCTGGTAGCGCTCAACGTGGGCAATCGCTTGGTGAAAATGCGCATCCACCAGCGCGGCGATGATTCGGTTTTCCCAATAATGCGACTCGGTCGTGACCCGTGGCGTCGTCCCCCCAAGGTATTCCGGAACCGCGCGCACATTGGCATAAAACGGCACGGCCGTGTTGAAAGGCATCGCCCCAAACGCAATCCAGTTGAGTCCACACGCCGCTTCAGGTACGCCCGGGCGCAGCTCCAGGAAGGCATCAAAGTTCGTGCGGTTGATACCGATCGGGCGGTAGATTCCGCGCTTGTCCGCCCCGCCGGTCATGGCCTGTTCGGGGCGCGCATAGGGGTCAAAAGGCAAGCCCTGGTAGTGGTAGGACTCGGCGTATTTCACGTCTTCCATCGTGATTTTGCGCTCCGGCTCCCGGCACCACGGCAGGTCATCGGAGTCGGGGCGAAGATAGGCCTCCGGCCCGTCCCAGTCAGCGCCGGGGTTGAAGAATCTTTGCAAGGCCCAGACGCGTGGGGTGTTGTAGGTGTGATCCGAGTCGGTTCGGGAACCGAAAGCCAGGCGCGGATTGATGACTGCAGACTCGGGAGTCTGGGAAGGATTGAAGGAGTTACTAACCGAGAAGCCCAGAACCGGATTTCCTTCGAGTTCGACCGGTATCGGTTCGGGATCTCGCTCGCGAGACAGTTCATAAAGGCCAAGGTCAAGGTGATTTTCCGCCACAAACTCGCGCAGGTCAGCCGAACACATATACTCGCGGGCCTCCCCGAAAGCATCCTCGAAGTCGAAGTAATCCAGCGAAAACTGGTTCGCGATGACGGCATAGCAGTCATCGGGCAAGCGCCGCGCCAACCAGTGATGTCCCCCGACTGTTTCGAGCCACCACACCTCGTCGCGGTCGGCGAAACCGATTCCGTTCATCTCGTAGGTGCCGTATGTTTCGAGGAGTTCACCAAGGCGTGTGACCCCTTCGCGGGCGCAGTGAATATAGGGCAGGACCAGGACCACCATGTCTTCCTCGCCAATCCCACCGGGGATTTCGGGTTTGTAATCGGGGTCTCCAGGCTTGCTGACGGCCTCCTGGAGCTCCACCAAGGGGTCAGCGGCCAAGACCCGCTCGTTGGTTGTCAAAGTCTCGGTCGCGGTCATGGAAACCAGCGCGGAGTTTATCCCCGCACCCGCCCAGAGCCCTTTCTTGCCGTCCACATCGGGGAAGCGCGTGTAGCGAAGGCCGCCCGCTGGCAGGGGCACCTCGACATGGGAAAGCACCGAACGATAGGTCGAAGGCGAGTCATTTGGCGGGATGACCTCGAATTTCTTGGCCGAAAACGAGCCGTGACCCGAATCGTCCGTCCGCGCCATAATCGTCGCTCCGTTAGCGCTCGCGTTTTTCCCCACAATAATCGTGGTGCATCCCATGAATTTTCCCCTTAATTCTTGACCCTCTAATCTGAGGTAACTCCATCAATTGACCTTTCCCATCTTAGACTCGCACCTCATCCAAGGCATAGGATTAGAGGGGTATTCACTAAGGAGACACTTATGACTGAAAGCGAAATTGGCCCCAAAGCGGGAAAACCCTTCCGAATTCAACACGTAGCCCAATATTTCGAGGCCGGTCGTCCTTTGACGATGTTGACGGCATACGACGCGATGACCGCGCGGATTATTGACGAGGCCGGAATCGACATGATTCTCGTGGGTGATTCTTACGGGACGACGATGCTCGGTATGGAGTCCACTATCGGGGTAGACCTTGATGACATGGTTCGCGCCACCGCGGCCGTGGCTCGCGGGGCTAAGCGTGCCCTGATTGTCGCCGACTTGCCGCTTGGAACGTATGAGTCCTCCCCTGCCCAGGCAGTTGATTCCGCCGTCGCCTTGGTTCGGGCCGGTGCGGCAGCCGTTAAACTCGAGGGTGGGAGGCGGATTTTCCCGCAGGTCAAAGCCATTGTGGACGCGGGCATAAACGTCATGGGTCACCTCGGTTTCACTCCCCAATCCGAAAACCAGCTCGGCGGCAAAAGGTTGCAGGGTCGCGGGGACGCTGCGGCAGCGCTGCTTGCGGATGCGGAAGCTCTGCAAGAGGCCGGCGTTTTTTCGGTCGTCTTCGAGATGGTTCCGGCCTCCACGACTGCCGCGGCCACGAAGAGGCTCGAGATTCCGATTATCGGTATCGGGGCTGGTCCAGATGCTGCTGGACAGGTTCTCGTGTGGGCTGACATGGCGGGGATGCAGGATTGGAAGCCGTCATTTGCCCACCAGTTTGGGGCGGTTGGCGCCGAGCTGGCTCGCGCCGCCGCGGCTTATCGTGACGCGGTCGTAAGCCGGTCCTTCCCCGCCCCCGAAAACTACCACCAAGACTGAAACGATGGGGGCGTGGGACGATGAAGCACGCCCCCATCGTCCCACGCGGTAACATAAACAAGAGGTGACTAAGAGTGTTACATAAGAAAACGAAGTTTGATGAACTGGCAAGGCGCGCCCCGCTCGGGAACCTGAAGCCGGGGCGGATTTCGGCGACGCTGCCGGTTCCGGCGCAAATCCCCCGCCCGGAATATATGTTCCATGACGGCCCCGAACGCGTCACGGCTTCGGATGTAAAAAGCCCGGAGACGATTGAAAAAATCCGCGCCGCCGGTCGGATCGCGGCCGATGCCATTGTGGAAGCCGGCAAAATTATCGCCCCGGGGGTCACGACCGACGCCATCGACCGCGTGGCCCATGAATATATCTGTGACCACGGTGCTTACCCGTCGTGTCTCGGATATATGGGATTCCGTAAATCGATTTGCACATCGGTAAACGAGTGCATCTGCCACGGGATTCCTGACGATCGCCCCCTTGAGGAAGGCGACATTATTAACCTCGACATCACCGCCTATAAAGACGGGGTTCACGGCGACACCTGCGCGATGTTTCCGGTCGGCGAGATTGACGAGGAGTCGCGCTTGCTTTGCGAGCGCACTGAAGAGGCCATGATGCGCGCCATCAAGGTCTGTAAGCCGGGACGTTCCATAAATGTTATCGGGCGGGTCATCGAGTCTTATGCGGAGCGATTTGAATACGGGGTGGTTCGCGATTTCACCGGTCACGGCGTAGGCGAGGCCTTCCACTCGGGTTTGATTATCCCTCACTACGACTCGCCGCGTTACGACACGGTGATGGAAGAGAACATGGTTTTCACGATTGAACCCATGCTGACCTTGGGAACCATCGCCTGGGAGCAATGGTCGGACGGTTGGACGGTCGTGACGAAAGACCGCGGGAGAACCGCCCAGTTCGAGCACACGATTGTCGTGACCGAACACGGCGGGGAAATTCTCACCTGGCCCTCCAACCACGCATAGCCGCGCAATTTGGGCAAACGCCGACTATCCCATAGAGTTGTATGGCAATCTTTTCCGGCTTTTTGAAAGGGTGGCAAGTGGCTACGGGATTTGGCATTGATATTGGCGGTTCGGGAATCAAAGGTGCATATGTTGACCTGGAAACCGGTGATTTTGTCGGCGAGCGGCTTCGAATAAAAACCCCCAAGCCTTCCACTCCCGATGAGGTTGCGGAAATCTGCCAAGAAATTATCGAAGCCAAAGAAGTCCCCGCCGAAATGCCCGTGGGTGTAACAATCCCGGGGCCGGTAAAAGACGATGTCGTGAGTTTCATTGCGAACCTTGACCAGGCTTGGGCCGGAGTTGACGCACGCGTCTTGATGCGCAAATACACCGGCCACATCGCCAAATGCGTCAATGACGCGGATGCGGCCGGCTATGCGGAGGTACACTTCGGAGCCGCCAAAGATGTTCCCGGTTTGGTGATTGTCACCACACTTGGAACCGGCATCGGAACCGCGCTCATCTACAACGGCGTTCTCGTCCCCAACTGCGAGTTGGGTCACGTGGAACTTGACGGACACGATGCGGAATCTCGCGCGTCTTCCGGCGTGAAATCGAAGGAAAAACTCTCTTACAAGAAGTGGGCCAAGCGCTTGCAGAAGTACTACTCCCACCTGGAGATGCTCTTTAGCCCCGATCTGTTCGTGGTAGGGGGTGGGGTCTCTAAGGATCACGCAAAGTTCTTGCCGCTTCTGGATTTGAAGACTCCGATTATTCCTGCCCAGCTTCTAAACCAGGCCGGAATTGTGGGCGCGGCGGCTCTCGCCGCGGGGGTTTAATCCCCAAAATTCAGTCCTTGGGTCTTTTCTGGAAACGCATCACGTTGAAAATAACCATTGCTGCCAGACCTAAATTCACAAAAACTATGCCCCAGCGAGTGCTCGTTAAATCCTGTCCCGCGGCGATAACTCCGTGAAGTGAAAACCCGACTCCCAGCAGGCAGAAAACCAATGCCAAAATCCCGAAGCCTTTTCAACAAGGGTGTAATTTTTGAATTCCTTAAACATCTTCGTCTACTTTCTCTCACCATTGATTTTTGGCGGAAAAGCCGGACATAAGCCGGATTCTGTAATCATCCCCGTTACCGAAGGATGACCGGCGACCATTTCTCTCGGGTGCGCGTTACCGCGAACCTCTAGCAGCCTACCCGCAGGCTTTGGACGGGCCGCCCAGCCTGCTGCTTGGCCTTGCTCCGGGTGGGGTTTACCGTGCCGCTCCTGTCACCAGTCGCGCGGTGAGCTCTTACCTCGCCTTTTCACCCTTACCCGCTTGTCCCAGCGCAAAGCTAGGCCGACGGGCGGTTTGTTTTCTGTGGCACTGTCCCGCGGGTCACCCCGGGTGGCCGTTAGCCATCACCCTGCCCTGTGGAGTCCGGACTTTCCTCGGGGCTCGATAACGACGCGCCCGCGATCGCCTGTCCGGCTTTTCCGTCCCACTATTGTAAACCCTAACGTCGCACGATAATCACGTTGTGGTCTTCGCTGACCAAAACCTCGTCGGGCGGAGCCGTTTCGATCCGCGAAATCTCCGCTACCGAAAACTCGAGTTGCACCCCGACAGAGCGGGCTCCATTGACTTCCACCACTCCGATGCCGCTTGACCTGCGGCAAGCCTCATACTCATCCACCAAATCGGCGGGGATTTCTTCGGCAAGCGCCTTCCGCGAGGCCTTTGCTGAATCCAAATCTTCTTGGATCTTACCTGACTCACTCTGGGCTTCCGCGTGAACATCTTTCAGCTCCTCTTCGAGGGTCTCCTGCCTATTCTCGAGCTCGTTTAGATGCCCCGTGGCCCGCTCCACCGCATCCATCGCATCCAGAGCCGCGTCTTCGAGGTCACCTTGGCGGGTGGCGAGTTGGCCGAGTTCCTCCTGGATCTTCTCCATCTCCTTGGGGCTGATTCCGCCCCCATCAAGGCGCTCACGTTGGGTTTTCGCCCGTTCTTGAACCTTGCTAACTTCCGCTTCGGCCTGTTTGAGCGCGCGACTCAAGTCGTTTTTAGACGACTTCGCCACCGCAATCTCCGTTTGGAGTTCCTCACGCGCGACGGTCAGTTCCTTTTCGCGCTCCCCCGCAGGCAAAGTCGCCAACTCGTGTTTCAATCCGGCAATCTTTTTGTCAAGAACTTGCAGGTCAAGAAGTTTTACTTGGTCCTCAGGCGCAGCTTTCATGGTTCCTCCGTCTAATCAATTTCTACAGTTCAACATTATCTGATGTGAGGGTGGGAATATAGGCATCCCACGGCTCAGACACGACCTTGCTGATGCGGGTCTCGAGCGCCACCCCGCGCTCCCCCGCCCACAGTTCCAAGGCTGCGGCCAGACGCGGGAGCCACACCCATTCACTCGCCCAGTGCGAGGGCACGATTAGCGCCGGCGCGCCGTCTTCCTCCAAGAAGTCCAGGGCCGGATGATGGCGCAGGTCAGCGGTAACAAAGACGTCGGCTTTCGCGGCGCGAGCGGCCTCCAAGAGGGACTGGCCGGAGCCCCCGGAAACCGCCACCACCTTTGCCTCACGCTCCGGATCTCCCGCGACCAAGAGCCCCGCGGGACTTTCCGGCAGTAGCTCCGCCAGCCGGTTCGCGAGCGCTTCGACGGTCGTCGACTCGGGCAACTCTCCCACGCGCCCGATTCCCAACTCGGGGTGAGCGGAGTTCGGCTCCAAGGGCCGCCACGTCTTCGGATCCAACCCCGCAGCTTCGGCCAGCGTCTCCGCTACCCCGCCAGTCGCCGCATCCGCATTGGTGTGGGCATTAAACAGCGCGGCGTGGGCGCGAATGAGCCGGTGAACCACCCGCCCTTTGGCGGTGTCGGCGGAAACGAAGGATGTCCCGCGCAGGAACAGCGGATGGTGAGTAATAACGAGATCCGCTCCCCAGTCAAGAGCCTCGTTCACAACCGGTTCGGTCGGATCGACAGCGAGGAGTATACGGGTGACCGGGTCGCTCCTATCCCCGCAAATCAGCCCGACACGGTCCCATTCTTCTTGAAGTTCCGGAGGGAAATGCTCATCCATCCATGCGGCGACCTCGCCGACGGTCAATGCTTCACTGGTCATGATTCAATCCTAGCAAGCCCATCGCGTTCCCGAATTATTTTGAATCGGAGCCAAATAATGTCGGTTTTTACTATGCTCATCTCATACCAAAAAAGAGGACACACAATGAGACCAGAGAATCTTGAACTTATTACCGAGCTGCGCCACGCTTTGCACGCCCATCCCGAGCTCTCGGGCCAGGAAGTTGAAACGCGCCGGCGCCTGCAAGACTTCATCAAGCAGCACACGGATTTCCAGGTTCACGATGAAGGATCCTGGTTTTGGGTTGAGGTTCCGCCCCGAGGCCGCGCCGCAATCCCCGAAAGCGCAGCCAGCTCGTCGCATCAAACCGACGCTCCCGCGATTGCCTTCCGCGCTGATATGGACGCCTTGCCGATTCTGGAAACTCTCGACCTCCCCCATTGTTCCCAAAACCGCGGGGTGTCCCACAAATGCGGCCACGACGGACACAGCGCAGCTCTGGCCGGCCTCGCGCTGGAACTGCAAGCCCGCCCGCCCGAGCGTGAAGTGATTCTCATTTTTCAACACGCCGAAGAGATTGGGGCCGGCGGTTTTCCAGCCTCGCGGCTGCTGGAGAGAAAACCGATAGCGGCAGTCTATGCTTTCCATAACTGGAGCGGGATTCCCCGCGGCTGCGTGGCCACGCGAGTAGGAGTCTCCCAGTGCGCTTCCCTCGGGCTCACGGTTCGGATGCGGGGGGTAACTGCCCACGCCAGCCAGCCTGAGGACGGACGCAACCCCGCCATTGCCCTGAGCAAATTGGCTCTCTTTAGCGAAGAACTAGCGGGGGTTCAACATCTGGGCCACACGAATCCTCATTTCAAAGACCTGGCCCTGTCTACCATCGTGAACCTCGAAGCGGGAGCGAAAGATTTCGGAATTTCTGCTTCGGCCGGAGAGCTCAGCCTGACCTTGCGGGCGCGAGAGGAAGCAGACCTCGAAAAACTCAAAGATCTGATTCTGGAGACCGCGGAACAACTCGCTAACGAGGGTGGTTTCCAACTCACTTCCGCCCTGCATGACGTGTTTCCGGAAACGCGGAACTCCCCCGAGAGCGTCGCCGTAGTGGAACGGTCCGCGGGTCGAGCCGGACTGCCTCTGGTTCAACTCGAGGTACCCTACCGCGCTTCGGAAGATTTTGGCCACTATTTGAAGCTCACCAAGGGGGCCATGGTCTATATCGGAAACGGCGAGGATTATCCGCCAATCCACACCGATAAATTTGACTTCGTAGACTCGAATCTCGAGGTGGCAGTGAATCTGTGGCTGGCAATCTTGGCCGAATCCAACTGAGGCTTCCTACTAGCCCCGAAAAACCCACGAGACCTCTAGGACTGGGCCTCGACGCTCGGTCGGCAAGCGATAGAGAGCACGTGGGTCAAGAAACGCGAGACTTTCTCGATAACGTTTTCGGGAAAATCCAGCCCCTCCGAAACCGTCTCATACGCCAACCCGTCAACCAGCGCAATCACCACATCGGTCGGACAATGAAAATCGGCGGAATCGAGAATTTCGCGGACATACTTGTCAAAGTAGACCCGCCCCTCCCGATTCTTCTCAGCAATCTTGTCGTATTCGGCCATGGTGAGACCCTGGATGAGATAGCTTCTAATGTCCTGTTTATTCGGCAAAATCGCCCGCACGAGGAACTGCGGCAACTGACGTTTCCGCTCTTCGGGGCTCAAGGCGAGCACCTCATCGCGGACTTTCCTGGCGCGATCCACCCAGACTTCCACGTTGTATTTCATGGACTCGGTGAGGAGTTCTTCGCGGGTGGGGAAATGATATTGCACCGTCGAATGTGGGAGGTCGGTTTGTCGCGCCACCGCCCGATAGGACAGTGAACTCGGCGAGGAGTGCCGCAGCATCTTGGCGGCTGCCTCCAAAATTCGAGTCTCTACACTGGTCTCTTCTCTCGGCGAGTTACCCTCGACCGGCTCTGGGGACATGGTTTTTCCGTATCTTTATTTGTTTTGCACGTTCGGTAAATTTTCTATTTTTTCAAGCAGTTGAGTCACTTCCGCGGATTCACTCTCGAGCGGATTCAGCAAGTCAATCTGGGGGGTGGGCGGCTGATCCAAACGGACGTAGGCCCACCCGATAGAGGCTCTCCTACCGGCTAAGTCGCACGCTTCGACCACTTTTCCGCGCAAAGCAGCGCGGGTATTGGCAGGAGGAACTGTCTTAGCGAGGCTTATTGTACTCCCATCCACCATTGACTTCACATTCCCCGAGGTCAAGAGCCTCTCCCGCAGCCCGTATTGCTTCGATAGATCGTGGAAAACCAAATCAGCTCGCCGCGCTCTCGCCCCGCCAAAATCAGTCTCACCAGCGGCAACGTGGGAAATTAGCTGGTATTTCAAAGACCAGTCGAGTTCACTACTGACCGCGGCAAGATTCCCCTCGGACAAAGCCGCCAGGCCGCGCTCAGCCACGTCTCTCAAGCCGAATTCGTCGTCATCTGCGGGGAACAAATCCAGACTCTGACGCATTAGCTCCGGACAACTTACCTCAACCGCGGCCTCCCCGCGCTGCCCTCGCATCCGCGCGTTCGGCTCGTAGTTCCAGGTTTTCACGGCCGCAACCGGATCGTCGAGGACGATAAAGTCCCCCGCGGCCGAGCCTTCCAGGAGGCTCAAAAACCGGTCGGCAAGGAAAGTCCGCAACGCCACTGTCACCGGCAACATTGCCGAGTCAGCGCAGGTCACGTGCAGGCGCCGCCAAAGTGAGGCGTCCGCGTGGGGTTCCTCTTTCGTGTTGATGAAGGCCTTGTGGTGGGTGGGGTCAGCAGAGGCCGTCTCGGTAATGTAGCGCGCCCGCGCGCTGAAACAGTATCTGCCGTCCTCGTCGATGCAGCCACTTCCGCAAAGGATTTGCCGAGCCGCGAGGAACGACACGAAAGACGGAATCGAAATCGGGGTGTTCGCCCCGTATTGATAGTTTTCGTGGCAGCCAAAACTGTTTCCCCACGAGTCGGCATTCGTTTTCAGGGCGTGAATTCTCATGCCGCGGTTCAACAACTTGGCGTTGGCGATATCGACTAAATCTTGAATAATCGCGTCCCCAGCCAAGTCTTGGGCCACGACGTCTTCGAGGTCTAGGCACTCGGGACCAGCATATTCGGGGTGTGCCCCGATGTCGATATAGAGTCTCGCCCCGTTGGAGAGAAATCCGTGGGGAACCCGCACGGCTCGCTCCGTGCTGGCAAAAATCTTTTTCACCGCCTCCTCGACGCTAAGCGGCGGTTCCTCCGCGTGAGCCTCTGAGCGATTCCCCGCGCGCGCCTCTGAGCGCGACTCTGAGCGCGCCTCTGAACGAGCCTCCGGAGAGCCGGAATCGGAAGAGATGTAGACGCTGGTGACACCGTATTCAGTTTCGAGGCCGCAAACCCTGCCAAGACGTGTCATTGTCCGCCTTGCTGTTTGAAGTTTTGGACAAAACTCAAGGCGTTGACGTTCAAGATGTCCTCGATGTCTTCGATTAACGCATCAAGTTTGTCTTCGGAAATCTTGTTCTGTGGCGCGAGTTCGACTTCTTCGACGGATTCGTTCTCGCGCTTGGAGTGGCTTTCTTGAATCTGTTTCGCCATCATTTCCCTTTCTCAAATTGCTCTTTAAAACTCTCGGAGGCATAGTAGCCCTCATCCCAGGAGTAATATTTCAAGTCTGCGGGCAATTCTACTCCCAAGACTTCTAGGACTTCCGCAACGAGTTTCCCCTGGTCTTCGCTTTCGGGCCCGAGTTTTTTCTCGCAAATCTCGATGGCTTTCTGGACCTCTAAGCGGGTGGGATGGTGGGGGTCGGGGAACTGGACGCGAACCAACTGCCGCTTCCCGATATCGACCAAAATCGCCATCCAGGACGCGGCCCAGAGTTGGTCGGGGAAACGTCGCAATAGTTCGGCCCGCCCTCCGGCGCGGGTTTCTGGGGGCGCCTCAAAGGAGGCCTTACGGATTTCCTCTCGGGAATACAGTGGCTCGAAACCGCCTTTTTCCAGCGCTCGAGCCAAGGAGAGCCCTTCGTCAATCATGGAAAATCTGAGATTCAACAAGGACAGTCTGGGGTCGTCCCAGTCGCAGCCAAGCTGAGTTCGCTTACGATCTAACAAAGCGAGTTTCGCACACCACTCCACCAAAGCGGTGGCTTCTTGCCAGCCTCTTGCGAGCGAGGTCAAGACCCGTTCCCAATTCTCGATGACCCACTTGGTTTCGCGGTCCGCTTGTTGATATCCTCCCGAGCCCTCCTCGAAACCGACGTCGCGAATAAACTCCAGGTACCCTTGCTGAATCTCCAGTCCGGTAGCCGCTCCCCCGCGCTTTAAGGGACAGGACTGGCGCAAGGTGACATCTCGCGAAAACGCCTGGATCGCTGACACCGGATCTTGGAGCGCCCACCTGTCGGCAAGTTCGCGGGCCCGCTCGGGGAAGGACTCCGCCAAACTCAGCAATAGCGCGGCCGTGCCGGTCCGCAAAGCGGCCGAATAGGGGAACATCGAGGAATCTGCGGTGATGACGTGGAACCGTCGGTAGCGGCGGCTCGCGTGGGGCTCGTCGCGGGTGTTCACGATGGGTCGTTCCCGCGTTGTCATGAGGGAAACTTCGGTTTCAATAAAGTCCGCGCGCTGGAAAATCTGGAATCCTGGGGTTTCGCTGTTGGGCCCGAGCCCGAGACGACCCGTGCCGCAAAATATCGGGCGAGACACCAAGAACGGCATAAAGAGATCCACGAGGAGCTGCCACTCGACGCGGCGCTCCACGAGATAGTTTTCGTGCGCGCCCCAGGCCGAGCCGCGCTCATCGGTGTTGTTCTTCAAGATGAGAGCCCGCGCTCCGGCCTCACTATCCGACGTGCTTTCCCGCAGCGCCGCGGCCGCCCGCGTCATGATTTCGTCTCCGGCACGGTCGTAGAGGGCGGCCTGGAGGGGTCCGAGACATTCCGGCGCGGAATATTCGGGGTGTCCGTGGTCAACATAGAGTCTCGCCCCGTTGGGCGCAATCGTGGAGTTTCCGCGGTAGTAGTGCTGTCCGAAGGCATCAACTTTCGTCACCCAGCGGGTTTTAACGCCGGTCAAGACGGCACCGAGTTCCTCGTTGGTTCGCGCCTCGGGGGGCAAATCGCGGTGTGCTTTTCCTTCGGCGTCGAGTTCGGGGTGTTCTCCGGAATAGTCGAAACGGGTGCCGGCTCCGGGGAGCATCCGCCAAGAGACTGCCGCGCCTGCCGGATCGGGGACGTGGTTGGTGACCGGCACCCCGGAGGTTTTCGCTTCGGCCAGAGCCCAGGTGCGAAGCAGGCGCTGGGCGAGGGCTTCGGCCTGCTGGGCGACTTCCGTTTCCGTGGGGGCGTTCGAAGGAGCCTTCGCGGGAACCGACGTCCCCGCCCCCGAAGCCGCGGGCTCGCGCGCCGAACCGGAAGCCGCCGCGCCGCCCGCGGGGAAGTCGCTCAAGGCGTATTCAGTTTCTATCGACATGATGCGTTTCACGCTCAGCATGTGTCTCCTCCTTCGCGCGTTTTGCCGCAGCGGTCTTAGTCCTGTTGAATCGGGGTGATGTCCACAATGGGGTCGAGGCGTTTAGAACGTCCCACGATTCTCGCCCATTCTTCGGGGTCGGAAACCCCGGGGAGGTCTTGGTGGGCGGCAGTTTCATCCCGAATTGCGGCTAGCAGGTGTTCCAGACGAATCCCGGGCTCGCCGCGAAGCGCTTGTTGAACCGCACGCGCTTTCGCCTTTTCGACAATGGAAGCCAACATCGCCCCCGAGACCAAATCGGAGAGATACCAGGTTTCCTCCTTGCCGGATTTTCGCGTCACCCGAAGGATTGCCGTGGCGGCGTCGCGGGTGAAGACCTTGTCGATGACCTCGTCGCGCAAGGCGGCGGGCTCCACCTCGGACGCATAGGGCAAATCCTCACGGAGATACTTCCCGAGAATCTCGGCGCAGGCAGCCTTGTTGGGTCGCGGGATACGAATATGCATATCGAGGCGCCCGGGCCGGACAATCGCCGGATCGATGAGGTCTTCGCGGTTGGAAGCGCCGACTATAACCACGTTACGCAGCTCTTCGACCCCATCAATCTCCGCAAGCAGTTGCGGGACGACGGTCGTCTCAACATCGCTCGATACTCCCGTGCCACGAGTCCGAAACAGAGCCTCCATCTCATCGAAGAACACGATGACCGGTACCCCGTTCGCAGACTTTTCGCGGGCGCGGGAAAACACGGCACGCACACGCCGCTCGGTTTCGCCCACGTACTTGTCCAGCAGCTCAGGACCTTTGATATTGAGGAAGTGGGCTTTCTTGCCAAGCATCTCGCTTAGTGAGGTGGCGATGGCTTTGGCAATCATAGTTTTCCCAACACCCGGCGGGCCGTAGAGCAAGATGCCCTTGGGGGGTCGCAACTGATAGCTTTCGTAAAGCTCGGGGTGGGTCATCGGCAGTTCAATGGTTTCCCGAATGAGCGTTAACACGGATTCGAGTCCGCCAATCTGATCCCAGTTCACGCCCGGATTGTCATCAAGTTCCAGCCCCTCAATCTCAGGTCGCGCCAGATATTCCTGAGCAAGCCCGGAGTGCAGATCCACCAGCAACGTGTCGCCGGGGCGTATCCGAGTGCCGTGGAGCCGGTCGCTCAGCCGCAGCAAACGAACGCTATCGTTATTGACCGTGACGAGGACGCGGTCTGTATCCACGTGTTCCAAGACGACCGCGCTCACGCCGGTGTCGGCGGCGGTTTCTTTCCCGATACCAACCATTTTGTCGTTCAGTAACACAGTGTCCCCGAGTTGGAGCCTCCCCCACGTAATCGTGTCGCCGATGGTGACGCGAAAGCGCCGTCCCATGACGGAAACGTCCACGAGGCGCCGCGCCGGATCGACGAGCTTCACAACAGTCCCGTGAGTAAGGGGCGGCTCTTGCAACCGCTGAATCTCTTTGCGCAGATTCTTCAGCTCACTTTGGGCCTGTGTCAGCGCAGAAGACAGCAACGTATTCTGGTTTTCCAAGCGCCTCGACTCGCTAGTCTGCCCGCTCGGGTTTACCTGGCTATCCGACATAGTCACCTCCTAGAAAACCACGGTAACGAAAATCAAGAACTGTCTGGAGCTTATGCCAGTTCTTTATCTTTATGCTCCTTCGCGAAAATCATGCAGATGAACGCGAACGCCGAAACTCCCATTAGATAGTAGGCAGGAGCCAGCGAGTTGCCAGTTTGCGTCACTAACCAGGTGGATATAAATCCGACCGTTCCGCCAAAGACAGTATTGGCTAGGTTGAAAGAGATAGCAAAACCGCTGTAGCGTACTTCGGTGGGGAATGTTTCGGATAAGAACGATGCGAGGGTTCCATCATTTATAGTCAAGATGAATGCCATAAGTATCTCGATAACTAACATCAGTATAACCGAGCCTGTTCCTAGCAATATATAACATGGCAAACTGAAGATGATGAAACCGATAGAGGCGGAAATAAGCATTTTCTTCCGCCCGAAATAATCGGAAATCTTTCCTGACAAGAAAATAAACGAGATATAAACAAGCAATGTGATGCTAGTAATAATATCTGCGGTAGCTTTATCGAGTTCCACCACTGTTTCGGCGTAAACCGGCAAGTAAGTTAATACCATGTAAAACCCGACCGCGTTGAGGGATGATACCCCAAAGGAAATCAAGGTGATCCGGAAATACTTAGTAAAAATGAGCCGAACCGGCGATTGACGAGCTGCGTTCTTTCCTTCTAGTTTTTCCACCATTTCCAGATATGCTTCGGAATCATTAAGAGTAGACCACATCCGTAGTACAACCACACCAATGGGCAAAGCCAAGAGGAATGGAATTCTCCATCCCCAAGATTGAAGTGCATCTTCAGTTAGGGTCAAACTAAGAATAGTGGCGAGGAAAGATCCCACGAGCAGCCCGCATGCTGTAGAGGCCGGTACAATAGAGGTGTAGAGACCTCGCTTTTCTTTCGGGGCGTATTCGGCGATGAAAATCGCAGCTCCCGCGTACTCCCCTGCAGCCGAGAATCCCTGAATAAGCCGGAAAATTAGCAGAAGAATCGGGGCTGTAATTCCGATAGCCTCGTAGCTCGGCACTAAGCCGATACAGGCGGTTGCTCCAGTCATCAAGAGAACGGAAACTGACAACGACCATTTGCGGCCTTTTCTGTCCCCCATTTCACCCCAGAAAAATGCTCCGATGGGACGCGCTACAAAAGACAGTGCGAAAACCGCGTAGGTACTCATGAGTTTTACCGCGGGATCACCGTCAGGAAAAAAGACGATTGCAATAATTGTGGCCAGGTAGGCATAAGAACCGTAGTCCATCCATTCCGCAAAGTTAGCAAAAAAAGATGATACCAATACTTTCTTGACTACAAGATCTTGTTCTTCTTGTTCAGATGATTGATTCGTGGTATCCATTTCAGTCCCCTTTAGGGTAAAAAAAGGGGAGACCAACACACGTTAGTCTCCCCCGCGAATAGCTACTCTGTTACCAGAGCCTTTTCTTCTTGTTGAGTTGATGCCTTAGTGGCGTTGGCCTTAAGCTTCCTACTTTGCAGGAACATACTGAGGCTGGGATATGCTCCGCCACCGACAACAAGGATGATTCCCAGAATCGTGTTGATGGTTAACGCCTCCGAGTAGACCACAAGACCTACGAACAGAGCGACTGGAACTTCCCAGTAGGCGATAATCCCATAGTCAGGAGCAGGAAGATTACGACCGGCAACGAGGAGGAATCCCAGCGCAATCGGGCCGCAAACAATCCAGAGCAGCACTGCACCCACCCAGTTGAACGGCGTTAGGTGCAGGTCCAGAGCCCATCCTTCAACTCCACCAACAGTGCCGACGAAGTTCAGGGCGAGGGTCAGAGAACCAGACGCTACTGTTGCGGCGATAAAGTTCCACACACCGCGGGCTACAGTATCGGCGTCTTTACGGTACCCGTTGAAGAACATAGAGGAACCGTAGAAGAATCCGGACAGCAAACCAGCCAGGTTTCCGATACCCGCAAGGGGGAAGTCAGGCGTGGACGTGGACAAGTTGAAATCAAAGAAGAAACCGCCCTCTTTGAATCCCATAAGTCCATTACCGAAAAGCATTCCCGCGAACACGATAACCAGGCAGACATAGTGAATGACTGTCATCGGTTCTTTTCGGAAGATTCTCGCCAGGATAATACAGACCACCGGACCGATATATATCAGCAGAATAGCGTTAGCAACGGAGGTAAGAAGTGTGGCTGTCACGTAGCAACCAAGTGACAAGCCAATCATCACGCCGCCCATAATGATGGCCGGTGAGACTTTTAGTTCGCGCCAGACTTTTACTTTTTTCAGCAAAAATAACAGGCAAACGAAAAATATGATTCCCATCCCCATGCGTCCGGTTGCCATCAAAGCACCGATACTATTACCTGCATTTAGTCCTTTGGAACCATCGAACATATCTGTGCGTGTTGCCCAACGGCTAAATAGCGGGACGAGACCCATGCCAGTAGCCGAAATAAGCATTGCTATGGCACCCACTTTTGTGTTCATCACATACTGATTTCCAGCACTCATACCACTATCTCCTTCTTTGCAAAGTGGTTAATTGAAATTAGCCGTTTTGGGTACAGTTCACCTTTGATACTGATACGACGGCTACTGAAGTGGGGGCGGTTATCATAAGGCATTTACGATAACCGCCCCCAACAACAGTAATCTGCTGGTGCAGCTATTGCACCGGTGACGCTTTAGACCAGCGTCGGGTCGTCAACCTGGTTCGGGAAGTAATCCTCGCAGGTGCCTTCGCGGTAAACGTCCGCGGTGGAGCAGTGCAGGCCGCCGCCGAACGGGTAGGCGTCGCGGAACGGAACCGGGATGACGTTCATGCCCAGCTTGTCCATCTGCTCCAACTGGTTGGTTTCGGAAGCTTCCACGATAACCGTCTTGTGGTCGAGAACCAAGCAGTTCATGGACAACCAGACGGAGGAGTAGCACAGCGGCGGCGGGGTTTCGTGAGCCGGCTGAGCCGCATCGACAATCTGCCAATCGTTCGCTTCGAAGATCTTGCGCTGTTCTTCGGGGAGACGACGGTGCGGGTTGTTGATGATGAGGCCCGGGCGCAGCGGCACGAAGGTCGCGTCGATATGGATCGGGTAGGGGTCGCCGGGGAAGTTCACGGCGTGTACCCGCAAGTCGGGGTAGTAACGCTTGAACCACTCCATGGCCTTGCGGTTGGTGGTCAGACCGTGCTGAATGAACAGGTCCTTGCCCACACGCATGACGTCAGCGGCGTCCCACATGGGCTCGATTTCTGTCGTCACGAAGTCCTTGTTGGCGGTACGCTCCAAGCGCTCCTCCAGCGAAATCTTCTCATCGTAGTAGTTGTGCTTGTAGGACTTGTCGGTCAAGCGCGGGCGCGGAGCCTGGGTCCAGAGGAACTCCGGGTCTTCCTCGAAGTACTCGTTCATCAAGGGCCAGTAGGCAAGGTACTCGAAGTAACGGCAACGGAAAGAGTTCGCAGCCGAAATAATCTCATTGCCGATGGTGAGCAAGATGTCGCGAGGCGGCATACAGGTCATCATGGAGTCGTTGCGGAAATCCGGGGTCCCAATCGCTTGGTTCCACTGCAAAGGAGTCGGACGATCGACGATAACGCCGCGGTCTTCCAAGATCTTTGCCAGATTATCCAACTGAGCATTTGCCTTCTCGACGGTTTCCAGAGGACGCAACCCCCACATGCCGCGCATTTCGGAGTCGATCGGCACCTTCTCCGAAGTGGCCGGTTCCTCCGGAGGAATAACAGAGTTATCCGCACGTCCGACGATTACCCGCTTCAGCGGATCGAAATCGTTCCATGAGCTAACGATTTTCGCCATTTTTTCTCCTCATTCCTAGATGCGCATCTTTACGCATCCGTAGTTTTCCAATTCTTGATGCGATTCGCAGGGTTTGGAGGTGGTCCTCCGCGCCCCTTCTCACCCAACCTTGGGCAAACCGAGCCGAATCGCGTGCCCGGAGATTCAGTTAGCCGCGAAGTTTTCGCGGGTTGATGTCATCAGGCCCGCCGTAGTTGCCTCCGGGGGTGATGATGGTGCCGGCTTCGCCTTCGATAATCTTCATGGCATCAGCCAGTTGGCCGATTGCCGCGGCATCGCCGGTAAGTTCCACGAAACGGCAAGCCGCTTCGACTTTCGGCCCCATAGATCCGGCAGCGAAGCCTTTGGCGCGCATGAATCCGGGGGTCGCACGGTTGATTTCTTTTTGTTGATCCGTCCCGTAGTTGTCGAGCACTGCCGGCACGTCGGTGAGAATCATCAAAAAGTCTGCCTCGAGATGTTCGGCGAGAACTGCGGCGGTAAGATCCTTGTCGATAACCGCCTCCACGCCCTGGAGCTTGCCGCTCGAGTTGCGGATGACGGGAATACCGCCGCCGCCAGCACAAACCACAACCGCTCCGACTTCGAGCATCCGGCGAATCAAGCGGGTTTCAATAATCCGCTGCGGGCGGGGCGAACCCACGACCCGACGCCAGTACTGGCCGTCTTCCTTCATGACCCAGCCGCGCTCGGCCGCGAAGCTATCGGCTTCTTCCTTGCTGTAAACCTGGCCGACAAACTTTGTCGGGTTGTCGAAGGCCGGATCTCCCGCAAGAACGAGAGTCTGGTTCACAAGCGCGGAGACGTGGCGTCCCGGGAGGTTGTTTTGCAAAGACTGCAACAGCCAGTATCCAATCATGCCTTGAGTCTGGGCCCCGAGAGTATCAAACGGATAGGGCTCGGTGAGGTTCTCGTCATTGGCGGATTGCAACGCCAACACCCCGACCTGGGGGCCGTTACCGTGAGTAATCACGATTTCATGCTCATCGGCCAGAGGCGCTAACTGTTTCACCGCGAGTTCAACGTTATCCCGCTGGGTTTTCGCGTCGGGTTTTTCGCCGCGGCGTAACAGGGCGTTTCCACCTAGTGCAATAACGATACGCATGTTTACTTCTCTCCCAAGGTCGCAACCATCACAGCCTTAATGGTGTGCATCCGGTTCTCGGCCTG
>NZ_VUMY01000012.1 GCF_009695935.1 Mobiluncus porci | reverse complement strand
TAAACCTGACGGGCGCGGCGCCGCGGCAAAGCCGCACCAGCGCCGCGTCACAGCGCGAAGCCGTTAAAAAACGTTCCAGTGGAACGTTTTAGGCGAAGCACCTTGAAAGCCGCGCCAGCGGCTTAAATTGTCGAAGGACTAATTGCCAAGGTGAACGTAAACCTGACGGGCGCGGCGCCGCGGCAAAGCCGCACCAGCGCCGCGTCACAGCGCGAAGCCGTTAAAAAACGTTCCAGTGGAACGTTTTAGGCGAAGCACCTTGAAAGCCGCGCCAGCGGCTTAAAATGTCGAAGGACTAATTGCCAAGGTGAACGTAAACCTGACGGGCGCGGCGCCGCGGCAAAGCCGCACCAGCGCCGCGTCACAGCGCGAAGCCGTTAAAAAACGTTCCAGTGGAACGTTTTAGGCGAAGCACCTTGAAAGCCGCGCCAGCGGCTTAAAATGTCGAAGGACTAATTGCCAAGGTGAACGTAAACCTGACGGGAAGCCGCCAAATCCGGGGCGGGTTCGAGGGCATCGATGCCGAGCCCGTCGCCGAGATTCGTGGTGAGAACCTGGGTGACATAGAGTTCTGGAGCCTCCACGAGTCGCGCCACCTCGGCGGTCAGAGGAAGAACAATCGTGGTCCCCGCGTTCACAACGTGGGTTTCCCCGCCAACTTTGAATTCCTTGGTTTCTTCCGTGAGATTTGTCACCAAGAGTTGGCGCTCGATTGCTGCCGGACCCAACACCACTCCCCCGCCAGGTTCCAAGGCGGGAAGCCAGGCGTGATCCCGCACGAATTTCCCTTGATCCGTAGCGGATTCACCGCCGTGACGATACACCACGGCTCCAGCCACAATCGGAGCGTTGGCCTTCACGATAACGGCATAGTTGCCGGCTTGTAAACCGCCCAAAGTAAAGTCGAAAACCGCTTGCGGATCCAAAGTGACCTCGGTTCCTCCCGGAAGCGGGAAACGACCGTTTTCATTGACAACCTCAATAGAGGCGCGGGTCGGTTCCTCCCCCGGATTGAGAATCCGCACCGCTCCCAGATCCGCATTCATCGCCACTCCTGGAATCACCTGGGTTTGCGCCATTGGGGCGGAAACATGTACCAGGGAAACGCCTCCGGCAGTGAGGCCCTGAAGACTGTGGGTCATCAGCGAAGCCGCTACGCCGGCGCCCGAGGAAGTGACGTGTACCACGAGGCTTTGCACGTCGGGAGCTTGGGATTCCAGGGGGATAGAAACCTGGTCTTTCGGGCTGACAGTAATCTTTTCACCCCGCGGGAACTCCAGTTTTCCGGTGTCTCCCCAAATCTCTACTTTGGCATCAACCGAGTTCGCGGAGGGATTCATCAACTGCAAGACGGTGGAATTTCCCGGAGTGGTCGAACCGCCCACTAGCCAGCTATCGAGCCCCGCGGTTTGGCAGGTCGCGGTCGCTAAGCCGCGGTAGTCTCCGGAGGAAACCGACTGTTCAATGTCAGCCGCCGCTAAAGCCACCTGTTTTTCCCAAGGGGCGGCTCGCAAAAACCCAGACACCGGCTTGGGGAGTTCCGCCTGGAGCATGGCGGATTTGGGGCGCAGCTCCACGTCCGCGTTCGGATCCTCGCTGGGGCTTGGAGTCGTCGCGGCCTCGGGTGAAGCCGCAACCTCAGGCGAGGCCGCAGCCTCGGGTGACTGAGTCGGGGCAGTCTTTTTTCCGGTAGATCCCAGTGGAGCATAGACCGCATCCACCGGAACTTTGCCGGTTCTCGCTAAAACTGTGGCCGTCACGGAGCCAGCAATTTGCGGAGGAGGAAGCGGATTCCCCGCCCCATCAACCGCCGCGGGATTAACTGTGGGTGGCACTTGCGGGCACGCCAAAGTCACTTCTCCAGCCGGAACCGGAACGGGCTCACCGTAGCTAAATCCCTTCTTCAAAGCCGGATGTTGCAGCGCATAAAACACTAAAGCCGCTGCTAGAGCCAGCACCACCAGGGTCGAGAGCAGCCAGCGCAGCCCGATCCCCACAGTCTCCAAGCTCGCCCGCCGAGAAGCCGGTCTCTCCTGAGGAGCCGGTCTCGAGGTCTGACTAGCGATTTCTTGGGCGCGTTTGGCAGAAAAGTTCGCGCGCTCCCGAGAGCTCTCCGCTGACTCCTTGCCTTCCCCACGACGTTTCCGAGACGATTTCACAAACTCACCTCCGAGACTCTCCGTAGCGGCAGTGCTGCTGCGAAAGCAATAAAGAGGAACCCCAGGAGAACCCCTCCCCAAAGTTGATGCGGCAGGTAGGCATGGGAAACTGTAAGCTCCCCCTCACCGGCGGGAAGTTTATAGAGACCATTCCACTGTCCGTTTTCCACCACTTCCAAGGGTTTTCCACCAACCCGAATCGTGAAACTGGGATCCAGCCGCTCCGAAATCGCCAAAAGCCTTCCCGCATCTCCTGCCGGGAGCTTGGCCCTCCCTGCGGGCGAGATATCCAAAGCGATGGCCCTGGCATCGCGAGTCGGCCAGTTGGGGCGACCCCCGCTCCATTTAGCCTCAGCCACCCGAAGAAGCCCTGCCGGAACCGCCTCATCCGCTAAACGCCACACGGTTCCCGCCTTCGTTTTGGTAACTCTTTCCAATCCCTCGGCCGAATCCAAAGCGTTAATGAGGCTGGTGGTGGAGCCGTCTTTGGTGTTTTCTACCACCACATAGTTCACGTTCAGGCTCGCCAGTTGTTCCGTGAGATCCGGCGTAGAACCGCCCAGAAGCGCCGCCACCGCGCGGGCCAGTGCCGCATCGGCCGCGTCCGGGGAGCGAGTTCCGGCAACATTTTGATAGTTCTTCATCTTCACCCACGGCGAGGCCTCATAGACCGTGTCGCGCCACCCCCGCCACAAAGTGGCATCCACGAGAGTGGACTGATTCGGGGCCGGACGCACGGAGAGATTCAAGCCACGCCACTGTTTCGTTCCGGCCTGTCCATTAGCAATCGTGGCGGGAAGCATTTCTTCGCTAAACGCACGGGTTTGCTGGAAACTACTTTTTGTGGGGGCCACAATCTCGCTGGCAATCCCCGGAGCCACTCCCACCACCGGAATCAAGACTGCTACCGCTAGCAAAGCGTGGAGGGTTTTCTCGCTCCAGCTCGCGATTTCGAAGGGGTTTTCTACCTGGAATCTTGTCAGGAACATCACCGCGGCCACGAGGAGGCTCGCGTGGTACACGGCGAGTCCCGGACCGGCCCAAGCCGTCACGGGGGTCCCTTGCGCGATAGCGACCGGGGTGACGGAGGACAACCATGCGATAGCGAGGCCCAGGAGAGCCACGAAACCGGCTAAGTGGGGGGCGGTTTGCCGACTGGGGAGCACGATACTCGCCAAGACCAAGAGGAGGGTAAGCGTGACGGGAAGGATGGCGAGCCATTGCCAGGCGGGAATATGTAGTGGAAGCTGCATGGTTCGCATGGCCAGGGGCCATCCGGTGAGGAGATCCCACCAGTTCGGGGGGGTTCCATTTTGGGGCACTCCCAGGGTTGAGATCCACAAGGGCCACTGGGTCGGATGCCCCAATGTTCGAATCAAATTGGGAAGCACCAGCCACAATGAGGGCGCCACAATGATGAGGGCGTGGCGGATAGTGAGGCGGGTTTTGCGGGACAAACCGGTCGAGTCGAAATTCGAAGCGTCACGGTGGGAATCCTCGTTTTCGGGAGCAGTCACGGCGAACCCTTTGATGAGTCCCAAAGCCAACAGCACCAGCAGTGGCACTATCAAAATTTGGTTCGCTGCGACGGCGATAAATCCGGTGAGAGCGGCGACACCGGTTTGAATAATCGGCGCGGAATGGATGGTGATTGTCACCGGCTCGTTCCCGTCCCCCAGTACGGTGCGGGTCTGGTCTTTTCCGCAAGCACGAGCCAGGGAACCAGCAAAGAGGGGAATCGTCCAGGCGAGAATCCACACCGGAACCTGACCTGCCCCGAGGCTAGCCAGAAGATTCGGGGAGAGCGCCCAAGACAGCGCCACGGTGGCTCGCAGGGGGCGTGAGGAGGTGAGGGCTCCGCTTGCCCACCAGGCTGTCAGCCATGCTAGTGGCAGGGTCAAGAATCCGAGAACGCTTAGGACCAGCGGGGCTTTGAGCCCAAGAGCGCCGGTCGCTTGGCTGAGAATCCCCAGGAGTAGCCCCAGGGGATCCGCGGCTAGGATCTGGGAACCATAACCGAGACCGGAGGGGAGCCAGCCGGAAACGAGGGTATGCCAAAAAGTCGAGCCCGCAGCGGGGAGACTCGGGATGGCTCCGCCCATGACTCCGGAGATGGCAAAACGAGCGGTCAGGACGGAAATACCGCCCAGAACCAGGGCTATAGACGAGGCCAAAGCCAAATCGAGGTTCTTCTCCGCCGCGTAGTTAATCCGCGCGGTGTGGTCCCTAATCAAGGGTTTACGTTGGTCTTTCGCGATTTTTCGCTGGGTAGCTTTCGCCTGCCAGATACGGGAACCTTTGATTTGGAGAGGTTTCAGCGTTCGCGTGGGAACCTTTTGATGACGCAAGCGCTTCCGGCGGGCCTTCCACACGGAAAGCGGTTGGAAAACGGTCACCAACGTCGCTTTGATTTCTGCCCCCGCAAGTTTGGGCTCTTTGGTGACGATACGCCACAATACGCGAATGGCTCCCAAGAGAATCACCACCGCTGGCAGTAAGATAAACTGCCACCACGGGGCTGCGACCATCCAGTTGTGCAACTGGGAAATGCGACGTGCCGCAAAGGAACGCTTTGGTTCTGGACGCAAGGCCTCCCGGGCGCCGACCGAGCCGCGCGTCGAACCGGCTCCGCCAGCCAGGCGGGAAGCTCGCGTGGGACGTCCCCCATCTGGGCCTCGAAGACCGTAATATCCGGCCAGTTTGTGGTAAACCACGGCTTTCGGCGCTACTTGGACGCGGTAGCCGGCGAGATGTACGCGCCGCGAAAATTCCAGGCCGTCACCGAAGGGTCCAAGAGCCGGATTGAATCCCTCTAGTTCGAGGTAAGTGTCCCAATCGAGAAGCATCGCCGCGGTTCCCACCCCGAGGACATCAGTGCGGTTGTCGTATTGCCCCTGGTCAATCTCCCCCGCGTCCATTTCCTGGAGTCGCCGACCGGTGCCGGTAGCGCGAATTCCCACTTCGAGGAGTTGCGCCGCTTTGTCCCAGACCCGCTGTTTGGCGCCCACCACCTTGGTGTTTTCACTAGCGGAATACACCTTTACTTGCTCTTCGAGGCAAGTCGGGGCGGGAGCCGAATCATCGTGGAGGAGCCACACTGCCGCTTCACTTTCGAGTCGGGGGAAGTCCGGGGATTGCCGCGCGATTTCCAGGGCCGCTCCGAGGTTGGAGGCTCCGGGGGCGGTAAGGACCTCGGTGCCTTGCCGATGCGCGACTCCAGACCGCGATACGTCAATGACGAAAACCTCTTTGGGACGCAAGGTTTGTCGTGATACCGCCAGCAAAGTGGCCGCCAGGTAGGGAGTTTCCCCGGAGGTGACGACGAGAGCGGTAACTGTTAGTGGCACAAGGTTAAGGTTAACGTTTTAGTTCGCGAGTTTCTTGGGTGGCTGGCTGAATTCGGGAGGTTTGAAACAAATCACAGCAATACACGGGGTTTTCGGTGGCGGCGCAGACGGGATTGGCAGCCTTAGGAGACCCGACGCTTGTAGCGACGCCGCTCTCTTTCGGAAAGCCCGCCCCAGATTCCGAAGCGTTCGTCATTTTGGAGGGCGTATTCCAAGCATTCCGCGCGAACCTCGCATTGGGCACAAACTGCCTTGGCTTCGCGGGTGGAGCCACCCTTTTCGGGAAAGAAGGCTTCCGGGTCTGTCTGGGCGCAAAGCGCTTGGGCTTGCCAGGCTAGGGGCCCGTTGAGGATATCCTCCAAAGTTGAGGGGGTATCGGCGTAATCCAGTGATCCCTCACCAAAAAGATTCCACATACCTTTACACCTCACTCTTGCCAACTTTTGCTGATTTGTTTTCGGAAAACCGTTATTCCAAAGTTACACGTTTGTGATTCCGGTTCACAAGCGGTTTGGGCGAAAGATTCTGCCTGAATACGGGGAAAACCGCTCAATTTCCCAGTTGAAACAAGTTTGTGATTTACCTCACAGTTACTCGACACGCCTATGGAACGTTTGCCACAAAACCCGTTTTAGGTCTATACGCCCCCTAAGGAAGGCAACGCTTCGAGCACACTTCCGGTTTCCACACCCTGTGGATAATATCTGTGGAAAACGTGTGACTGCGGGTGGAAAAACAAATCTCAAGTTCCGAGATTGGCACGTCACCAAAGCTAGACAGAGTTTCGTTGCTGCACTTAAGCGCCCTCAGCCTTCAGGGAGTTTTCCACATGTCCCAGGATTTCGGAGTCGGGAGCGCCGAGCAACCGCGCCTTGCGGACATACTCCGTGGCGAGTTCACCAACCGCGACCCCCGCAAGGCGAGCATTCGCTACCCCGAGAGCCACCACCGAACCGCGACCACGCCTAGACTCCACCAGCCCGCTTTCCGAGAGCATTGCGTAAGCCCTCATCACTGTGCCGGGAGCCACTTCGAGGTCAGCGGCCAGTTGACGCACGGTGGGAAGTTTCGTCCCGCCTTCCAGGGCTCCGGAAATGATTGCCGCCTCGATCTGGGCGCGCAGTTGCTCATAAGGAGGAGCCGTGTCCTCCGGGTCAATCTTCAGGGCGACACTCATGGTTTCTCCCCGTCGGTTGTGTCAGGTTTCACCTCGTCAGGCAGCGCCCCGAACTCGGCACTCAGAGGGACGAGGTAACGCGTAATCCCAACTGCCGCGAGACTCAATCCCAGGAAGATCGCCGCGCCATAAACGGCAATCAACCACACGAAGTTATCGGCATCATTTACGCAATCAGCACCGACGGCTTGCACACCCATTGCGCTCAGAATAACCAGGTTCATCCCGAGTCCCACCGCCAGCGAACTCACCGCCCCCTCGGTTGCTACCCGACGCAGCGCATCGTCAATTTCGACCAGCCGCGCATCCGATCCGTTGCGAGGACGCTTGGCAATAAACCAAGTGACGAACGCGTAAGCCAGCAAGAGGGCAAACAGCCCGACCATAGAGGGGAGGGTGTAATACCAGCCGGGGAACGGACTGGCGAGAGTCGTTGTGCCGTCGGCGCAAACGCCACTTATTGCGCGACCAACTCGGCCCTGGTCGTCCTCCACCCCTTGCACATTACCAATACTGAACAAAACGAGCAGGGCAGTCACGCTGGTGAAAGTTGCCAAGGCGTAATAGATCGGGAGATACCGCCGCAATTCGCGACTTTCCAGACTCGCCACCCCTGGAGTTCGTGCAGCTTTGTAGTATCTGACTTCGACATAGAAGATATAGAGAAGCATGCACAATCCCAAGCCATACGGTGCCACCACCAGCCCACGACCCAGATTGTCGAAATTGGATATCGCCCAGGCAAGAAATATAGCAACCAAGAGGTTCCAGAAGCGCGAGCGATAGATTTTACGACTAAACTCACCAAGTTCGGGATAGGCATCGGCGGCGGCCTTGAGCTCGCGACGGGGAACGCGGGTCGAAAACCAGATGGCAAACAGGGCCATCAGCAGGGGGAAAACTGCAAATACGGCAACTGTTAGTGAAAACATCGCAACCACTCCTTGTATCAATGCCTTGATACAAGGTTAGCGCGAGTGCTGTTCTTGTGTCAAGGCCTTGACACAAGAACGATAAGGCCGCCCGCCGAACTACGGAATATCGGATTGCATAATCACTCCCGTGCCGGAGGCATAGAGCGGCATCTTATCCGCCCGCACGAACACGGCCTGACCTGGAGTAAGGCGCATCTGAGACGTTTCGCTGTCACTTAAGAAGGCCTCGCCTTCGATGCAGAGCACGATGCGCCCGCCGTGTCCCGGGATGGGTTGCGGGTCTCCCAAGCGCGTCACCGAGAGTTCAAAGTCATCCACCGGCGCGTAAAAGACCTGGGTGGCATCAGTGACCCATTCCGGCGCGATACGAACCGGCGGAGCCGCCACATAATCCAGACAGTTCAACAACTCCTGGCAATCCACATGTTTCTCGGTGAGCCCTGCCCGCAACACGTTATCCGAGGAAGCCATAATCTCCACGCCTAGCCCCGAAATATAGGCGTGAATCCCACCCGGCGGGGTAAATAGCACCTCTCCGGGGCGCAAAGTCACCGGATTCAACATGGCGGCAACCACCGCACCAGCATCCCCCGGATACATCCTCGCGAGGCTCGTCACAATCCGGTCCACCCTTACTGACGGCGAGATTCCGGCTTGAAGGCGATCGCTCATGGCCGCGGCCGTGGCCTCAACTTGGGCGGGTGCGGGAGTGGTTTGGGGGCTCAACAAACGGTCAACTACTTGACGAATCCCCTCCGGAGAAGGCTTAGCCCGCAGCATCGACACAATCTGGATCGCCAGTTCCGTGTCCAAATCCGAAAAAATCTCCACAATCCGCCGCGGAGCTCGGAAACCGCCCAAGGCCTCGAATTTCGTCAAAGCATAAATAATTTCCGGCTTATAGTTCGGGTCTTTATACATCCGTTCCGGCGCGTCTAAAGGAATCCCCGCCAGTTCCTCGGCCTCAAACATCACCTGCGCCCGATCCCGATCCGGATGCACCTGCAACGACAAGGGGCGCTTGGGAGCGATGAGTTTCATCAAGTAGGGCAGCCGCGGCCCAAAACGCTCCACTACCGAGGCTCCCAGGGTTCCTTCCGGATCGGCTGCAATCCAATCCTCCAAAGAAATCGGATCCTCGGATTCATCGGAAACTAGCCGCGAAGGAGAAAGGTGGTGGGCCCCAAACCAGACTTCCGCTAAGGTTTCACCTTCATCGCCAATCCCGAAATGCTCTTGAATCGCGGTGTCAGACCCCCAAACATAGGGTTTTTTCACTCCACTAATCAGTTCCATGAGGCCTCCTTAAACTGTTGTTCAATTTTATCTACAACCTGCCTTTAATGACGAGGTTTAGCCAAATAATTTGGTAGTTTACCTAACTACGCCCCGCAAGGATTGGTATGGTGGTAGCCATGCGTGGAATTATTCTCGCCGGCGGTTCCGGCACTCGTTTGCATCCCATCACCCAAGGCACCTCGAAGCAGCTCGTGCCCGTCTATGACAAACCTATGGTTTACTATCCGCTCACGACGCTGATTCTCGCGGGAATCAGGGACATTCTCGTCATCACTACCCCGCATGATGCTCCGGCCTTCCACCGGCTCCTCGGCGACGGTTCCCAGTTCGGAATCAATCTCGAATACGTGGTTCAAGAGGTCCCCAACGGGCTCGCCCAGGCTTTTGTCTTGGGCGCGGACTTCATCGGTAGCGAAGATGCCGCGCTCGTGCTCGGCGACAATATCTTCTACGGCCCCGGCATGGGCGACCAGCTCCAGCGTTTCAAAGGCATCAACGGCGGCGCGGTCTTCGCCTATCACGTCCACAATCCGAAGGCCTACGGCGTGGTGGAATTCGACGAGAACTTCAAAGCGCTCTCGATTGAAGAAAAACCGGAACACCCGAAGTCGAATTATGCTGTGCCGGGGTTGTACTTCTACGACAACAACGTGGTGGAGATCGCGAAGAACCTCCAGCCGAGCGCCCGCGGAGAGTATGAAATCACCGACGTCAACCGCCACTACCTGGAAGCCGGAAAACTCCAGGTCGAGGTGCTGCCCCGCGGAACGGCCTGGCTTGATACCGGCACTTTCGATTCGCTCGCGGACGCGACGGCCTTCGTGAGGACCGTGGAGAAACGCCAAGACTTGAAGGTCGGCTGTCCCGAAGAAGCGGCCTGGCGTCGCGGTTTCCTGACCGACGAAGACCTAGCAAGGGTCGCCGAGCCACTCGTGAAATCCGGCTACGGGAACTATCTGTTGGGATTGTTGGAGCCATAATGAGCAAGTTGCGAATCGTCGGGGCGTACGCGGCCTTGCCGGCGGAGGTCCCCTCCCAAGAAGAATTCTATCGGGAACTCGGCCAAGACGGCTGGGACGGCCTCGAGATCCCCTATGTTTTTGGTCTCCACTCGGATTTGCCGTGGTTGGCAACGCAGCTTGCTGACAACGGCCTGACCCAAAACGTCGTCACCGCCATCGGCACGATGATGCAAACCTGCGCGAAAGACCCCGTTTTCGGCCTCGCCAGCACTGACGAAGCGGGACGGAAACGCGCCCTCGAGACTTACACCCAGGTGCTAGCGGAGATTAGTGCGCTGAACAAGTTCGCTGGCAAGCCCCTGGTGAGTTTCCTGGAACTGCATTCCGCGCCGGTAGGAGCAGCGGGCCAGGAGGCCTTTGCTGAAAGCCTCCGGACGCTCGTCCCCCAGATCCGCGCGGTCGGGATTACTCCGGTAATCGAGCATTGCGACGCCGCTAACGATAAGTTTCCCGGCGAAAAACGGTTCTTGCCCCTAGAAGCCGAAATGGCGGTGGCGCAGGAAGTGGGAGTGAAGATTTCCTTGAACTGGGGGCGTAGCGTTGTCGAGACTCACGACCCCGCCACTCCCGAAGCGCACGTCAAGTCCCTGGTTGACGCAGGTCTTCTCGGGGGGCTGATGTTCTCCGGCGCGGGCGAGGGGGAAACTCAATATGGCCCGAACTGGGGAGATGCCCACCTGCCGCTCGACGTAGACGAACCTTTGAGCTGGATGAGCGCCGACCGGGTTCGCTCCTGCTACCGCGCGACTCAAGGGGAGGCACTTTATGCCGGAGTCAAAGTCCAAGCCCCGAAAGCTGCCAGCGTGACTCGCCGCTTGGAAATGATTAACCACGTCCGGGCCGCGATGGAGAGTTAGCATTACGTTTCGGTTGCGAGGCTAGCCCGCGGCATTAATCCTCTGCAGCAAGGGCAGCGAAAGAATCCGCTTGTCGGCAGTGACGAAGGGGATTTGTTCAAGATAGGCTTGGGCGACCAGCATCCGGTCAAAGGGGTCGCGGTTGTCCCATTCCAAAGTCCCGGCAGTAATTCCGTGATCATCGGTCAAAGGTAGTATCGTCACATTAAATCGTTCCAGCCACGATTCCCAATCCACCGGGAATCCCGGAATTTCCATTTTTTTATAGTGGGTCTTCTGGGAAATTTCATAAGCAGAAATTGCGCTCACGAGGCGCTCGTTATCTGGATCTTCCATCAAAGTTCGTGCCGTGTGAGAGAGTTTATCTGGTTGAGTCATCATCCAAATAAATACATTAGTATCAAGCAGCATCCTCATTCCCACAATGCCAACTCCTCTTCCGGAAGCGGGTCATCGAAATCATCAGCGACCCAACCCTCGACACCGCCAAACTTAATGGGCTCTTTTTTCGGTGGTTTTACGAGAGAAGTAAGTGATACCGTCGGTTTCCCGTCACGGGCAATAATGACTTCCTCCCCGGCAACGGCTGCGGCGACGAGCTTGGAGAGGTTCGTTTTGGCCTCTTGCATATTCATCTGAATCATAATCCTAGTCTACCTAGCCAAGCCAACCTGGTCAATAGGTTTAGAAATAATCGGCGAGGACCTCCGGGGTGGCCACTTCCCAGCGTTCCTCCCAAGCGCCAATCGGCTCCACTCCGATGGCTCGCAACCTGTCATGCCCCAAAACCGAGAAAGCCGGACGGGGCGCGGGGCGCGGGAACTCCGCGGTTGTGACCGGCGCGACCATCTTGGGATCCTTACCCAAAGACCGCACAATCGCCTGGGTGAAACCGTGCCAGTTGGTCTTGCCCTCTGAGGTCCCGTGGTAAATCCCTACCGGTGCCTTCGCCTCAACCAGTCGCCAAACCAGGTCGGCCAAATCGCGGGTCCAAGTTGGCTGTCCGAACTGGTCGGCAACCACGGTGAGCCGGTCGTGTTCACCGGCAAGACGCGCCATGGTCTTCGGGAAACAGTTGCCTTTCGCTCCGTAGAGCCAAGCAGTGCGCACAATCAGGTAATCCTCGCCCAAAGCCCGCAACGCCCATTCACCGGCGAGCTTGGTGCGCCCGTAGGCTCCGGCGGGCGCAGGTAGGTCGTCTTCGGCGCAAGGAGTCGGCCGGTCGGCTGGTTCATCAAAGATGTAATCGGTAGAAATATGTACCAAGCGCGCCCCAATTTCGCGGCAAACTACCGCAAGGTATTCGACGGCAGTGGCATTGACGTTGAAGGCGGCCCGTTCGTCTTCTTCTGCGGCATCGACCGCGGTGTAGGCCGCGCAGTTCACCACCACATCGGCGTCTTTGACGCGCTCGCGCACCGAAGCCTCCACGGTCAAATCGATCTCCGGCCGGTCATAGGTGCGCACCTCCTCGCCTTTCTTCTCGAGCATCTCCACCAAATCCTGGCCGAGCATCCCGTTCGCACCCACTACTATCCAACGCATTGTGGTTTTCCTTTCCGTCCTAAACTTTGCCGTCCCTAAAGACTCACCGGCAAGAATCCATAACCTAATCTTACCCACGGTCTATACCGACGAAAACATTGCCTAGCAAAGGGACGGTAAGATGGAACCCGATGAGTGAAATTCCCCCACAGCCACTGGCACCGCTACCGAATCGGCCTCGTCTCGGCGTGGCAATGACGACACACAATGGTTCCCGTTTTGTGAAGGCTCAAATCCGATCCATTCTTTCCCAAGACCTACCGGTCGATGAGATTGTGATCGGGGATGATGATTCCACCGACAACACGGTGGAGAGTGTGCAGCAACTTGTTGACGCGCACAATGCCGCCACAGACCACCCCGTAACTCTCGTGTGGCGCAAACACCGTCCCGCTTTAGGGATTCGCGATAATTTTTCGGATGCTATCAGCGCCACCAGCGCTGACGTGGTGTTTCTTTCCGACCAAGACGATGAGTGGGCACCTCACAAGACCACCGTGCTCACCGCTGAGCTCGCCGACACAGAGCTCGTCCACACGGACGCGATTTTGATTGATGCCGAGGGTGCTCCCCTGGGGAGCCCCGAGAGACCCCGAACACTTCTTGAGACTCTGAAGGCCTCGACCTGGGAAATCACGAATCTGACGGAGGGAAATGCTTTTCCGGTCTTGCTGAAACGCAATCTCATCACCGGCGCGACCGTGGCGATGCGCGGGGATTTTGCCCGTGAAAATATGCCGGTACCAGCGGGATTGTTGCACGACGAGTGGCTAGCGATGATGGCGGCCCTTGAGGGGAGGCTGCGTCTGGCCGGTCCCGAAACGGCTGAACTAACCCGCTACCGTCAGCATGGTGGCAATGCGATCGGGGCGAAGCGCATCAGTCTGCGCGATCGTTTCGACCAGCTCACCTCCGGTTCCGGAGAGGATAACCTGCGGCGACTCACCCGCGCGAAGTCTCTGGCCACGTCCGCCCAGAAGCGGGGTCTGGGAACTCCGGCGGCGCGACGCGATCTCCTAGCCGCACTGCGTCACCAAGAGGCGCGCGGCGGTCTTCCTCCCCATCGTCTCGCCCGAATCCCCAAAATTGCGAAAGAAATCCTCAATGGACACTACTTCCGCTATTCTCGCGGCTGGCTCACTGTGATTCGCGATTTATTCGCCGCCTGACCTGCCAGCCACCCGCCCCAAGGCTAAACGCAACAACAACCCCGAGATTACGTATCCCAAGACGGAGGCCACTACAAACCCAGCGGTACCTCGGGCGAGGGCGTCACCTGGTGTCACCAAGAGGGCAACTACTGTTCCCGCGAGGGTCGCGCCCCACGTCAGGACGGAAGACAGATATCTTTCGAGAGACACGAAGACGGCAGCCTGCAGCAAGGCGGCACCCAAAACCACTGTTGACGCCAGAATCAACGCCACCAGCCAGCCCGGAGCTACGTAGGAAGATCCGAAGAGAAGCCGCACTGCCCAGGGGCCTAGAGCCCAACCCGCCACGGCGCTCACGATCGCCACGCCGAGGGTCGCCGCCAGCACCTTGCCGAGTAAACCAAATAGGGACCTAGCGCGCCCTGCTGCTAGAATACGCGTGGTTTCGGGGATGACCAGAGCCTGAACCGGTGCCAGTAATACGAGAGGAATGCGGCACAGGGTGACAACGGCGAAAAACACCGCGAGGCCTTGGGAAGACCCCACCATTACCGTGACGAGAGCGGGATAACCGGTCAGCAACGCTGCTAGCAGTCCGTTTGCGGCCCCGAGTAAAACCACCCGACCTGTGACCCGACCCCAGGACTCGCTGGAATTAGGTTCAAAAGGGCGCAGCCGTACTCGCCGCCAGGCTACTACCCAGCCATAGGAACCCGCAGCCGTGGCGAGGAGAGCCCACAGCGGACTGGGATCCGCAGCCCAGAGCACGAAAGGGAGCAGCCCCAGGAGGCGCCACACAGGTTCTGCCACCAATATTGCGGCATATATGCCCTCTTGACGCCTTCCCAAAGCCAGTCCTCTGACCGAGAATTGGGCAACAAATCCGAGATAGGCCAAGGCCATGATTCCGACGGTGGAGATCCGCTGTCCCCCCTGGCTACCGGCAGAGGCAAACAGGGCACTTCCCGCGGGGGTGAAGCCCATCACCATCAGCAACAGCCAAGACAAGCCGAGGGCAACCAAGGCCAGCTGCGCTACCGAAATGGGGGTGGCCTTTCCCTCGGCATCGGCACGGGTGGATTGCCGAGCGGTTTCCTGTTCCACCAAAGAAAGCGCGGAACCGCCGGCAAAAAGTACCCCCCAAAGCGCAATGAAAGCCGCGTTTTCATCCGGGGACAGCCAGCGCGCCACCCCGACCAGCAAAACGATACCCAGCAGGCTCGCCGTCACCAGCGCGACCCCGATAATGCCGAGGCGTCTCATTGGTCAATCCCATCGAAATCGCCACCGTCTCGGTAGGTTTTCTCCCCGCCCAAGATTCGGTCTTCTCGAAGTTTTCCGCGCCACGCTATTGCTAGACCGCGCAGCAAGCCTCCGCCGAAAACCACCCCGAAAGGCGCGGCGAGTAATCCCACCGCCTGGGCCTCACGCGAGTTTCCACCACAGGCTTTCACGACTGCACCGGCAGACAAAGAACCTAGGAAGACCGTCCCCAAAGTCGCAAAAGGCTTGCGCCACAAGCAATACGCCCCACCAATCACGCCAAGTGACAAACCGGCAAACATGGTTCCCAGTTTTCCCCTACCAGACGCCCCCAGATAGGAATCCACGAAGGTAGTTCCGCGATAGAAACACTGCTTAATCCACTTTTGGACTCCCTCTTTACCGAAATAATCGGCCCCCACCGCGGGGTCAAGGTGGATGCCGGGGTCCTCTGCGAGGGCACGCAACAGGCCGGTATCGTCTGAAACCAGCTTCGGGTTATCGAAACTCGAGGTGAATCCGTCCATCGCAGAGGCTAAAAGCGAACGCGGCGCGAAGAAAGCACCGGTGCCCTTGGGGAAACGGTCAAAGTTTTCCCCGTCAATCGTGACTGGTCTCGGGTTACGCCAGTAGTCACGCCACCACACCTTCACCAGACCGGACCAGAAGGCGGCAGCAAGGGAGGACACGTTGGCCAAACGGACATGTAGGTTCCAGACTTCCCCGCGTCCTTGGGCCACCCGCCGACGCAACTCCACTAAAGCCTTTGCGTCCAGGTTCACCCGCGCATCTAGCAGCAACACGTAATCGGTTTCGCTGGCCGCGAGCCCTCGCGCTCGCGCCACGAAACGTCCCGAATTCGCCTGCCGCAACAAGACGATCTCGCCGTCTGCCGCCATCCGGTCGAGGACCTGGGCGGAAGGCGCATTCGAGCCATCGTCCACGACGATGAGACGCGTCGCCAAGTTGGCACGTTGTCCTGCCTCGCGCAAGTGGCGAGCGGCATCCGAGACGTGTTCGCCTTCATTAAAGGCGGGCATCACCACATCGAGGCGATCGAAGTCAGTCACGGCACATTCTCCCCGCTACTTGCGTCGCTCTCGGGCGGAACAATCGAGTGTGCGGTAGTGAGGCGTTCTTCTGAGAGATGTTTTGCGAGCAGAAGAAAAGCTAGAATCGCCACGAGAAACCCGAGCGACCCCATCCCCCACAGCACCATCGGCGAGGGTCCGAAGGACCACCACCACTCGGTGCGGTTCATCACATAGTCCAGGACATCATCGCCGGTGATGTAGCGACGAATCGTGCGATGCAACGCAAAAGCATTAGCCAAAGCGAGAGCGAGCGCGATGACAGTCAAAGTGAGCAGGTTCATCCGCTCACGCCAGGGCTTTCTCCCCACGATGACGGTGAAGACGCACAGCGCCAACAGTGGAAGGAGATAGCGCGGTTGGTAGCGTAGCTCATCGTCGTTTTGGAGGAAAGTGATTACCACCGGAATTCCCAAAAGAGCTCCGAACCCGAGCACCAGAGCCACAATTTTACCGAGCCACATTTCCGCCAGTCCGAAAGCCGCCAACACCCCCAGCACAAAGAAAGAACCGAAGAAAGTAATGGTGTCGAGACGCACATCGAGCCATCCCGGCCCAAAGTTCACCCCCCAAAAGCCCAGAAAATACTCGGGGAGTTGCATGATGAGATACAGGGCATGTTTGAAAAATCCCATCTCGGCCACCACTTCACTGTCGGGATTCACATAGCCGACCGCCTGGTTCTGACCGGAGGTTGCCAAGACCACCAGGCCAAGAAGCGAGGCCACGGCGGGGAAAACCAACAGCCTCCACTGCTTCAAAACCGTGGGGGTGAGGGCCAAAATCACCAGGGAAGCCACCAGGATATAGAAGGAAGCATCCGCTCGGGAACTAAACGCTAAAACCGCCCCGATTCCGCCAAGAATGGCTAGCCCCAGGCGCCTCCGTCCCGAAGACCGCAATAGTCCGAAAAGAGCGAAGGCATACGCGCTTACCCCCGAAATCGCCCAAGAACTCGGGTTATTTGAAGCCAGAAGATAGACGCCCATCGGGACCCAAGCCGCCGCGACAGCCAACGCGAAAGGAAGACGCGAATCCCGCGGTGCCAGGAAAATCACCGCCCCCAAGAGGAGAAATCCCAATAAAGCATTCACTGTTCGCATCACGAGGATGCTTCCGGTCACATTGTCGGAGGCGAAAAGATGTTGGATTTGGTAGTAGCCAAAGGGATAATCACCCTGGTCAACGCGGTCAGTCCACGCGAGACCGCCGGCAGCATCCGCTTGGCCCACGCAGGCCGCGGAGGTTTCCGGCTGGCGGGCAGCACAGGTGGAGGAGGGTATGACCGCGGGAACTCGCACCTCAACTGCTCCCTTAGTCTCGCGCACCTCACAACCGCTGAGATCCAGGGGTCGAGGGCACCAAATGCTGGCTAGGTGATAGTCGTCATCAGGCGACCCGCCGATTGGCGAGGCCGCAGCCCAAGTCAGCGCGGTCACAATGGACCCAAATACGGCCAAAACACCTAGCAACACACGCCATTTTTTCCCAGTGCCCGCGCGTTGCGGGATGAGTGGGTCTCTATTTGAATCCATTACCGACCTCGCTCTAGAACCTCGGCAATGGCCGCGGCCGGATGGAATGTGTCAAGCTGGGAAGGACGTCGATAGTCCTCAAAGTGAGCCAAAAAATCATCCAAGGCTTTCACATCCATGCCGGTCAAGACGATATTCTCCCCCAAGCCGTCCCGCCGCTCGGTGTGGGTACGATGCACCGCCGTTGGCACTCCCAAGGCGGCGCATTCCTCTTGTAGGCCGCCCGAGTCCGTAATAACGAGGGTGGCGCCAACAAGGACACGGATGAATTCGAGGTAGCGCATTTTGTCGAAGGTAAAAATTGGGGATTCCTCGAGGGCCGTCATCAAGCCGTATTGTTCCAGCAGCGCCCGATCGGATTGCCCAATCATCATCACCACCGGCAGCTGCACACTCAAACGCATGACCCGCCGCACGATATCGGTGTAGGCCACGCGGTTTTGCACCAGCTCGAAACGGTGCAGGGTCACGAGGGCGTAGTCCCGCGGCAGGTCGGCACGTGCTACTGCTGGTGCGGAGGCAAAACGCAGCGCATCCACTACCGTGTTGGCGCCGGTGACAACGATTTGGGAGCGTTTATCCGCTCCTTCTCGGCGGAGATTCGCGGCTTCGACTGCGGTGGGGCAAAAGTTGTCAGTCGCGAGCCGCGCCACAAGACGGCGGTTGATTTCTTCGGGGAAAGGGCTCACGAGAGATCCCGAGCGCAGACCGGCCTCGATGTGACCGACCCGACAGCCGAGCATTCTTCCGGCAATAGCGCCAAAGACCGTGGTAAAAGTGTCGCCGTGCACCAGCACTACCCCGCGCGCTGCCCGAGCGCGGAATTCTCGGCGAAAATGCCACAGGGTTCGTGCCAAGTCGAAAAACCAGGGCAGAACCTGGCTCATCCGCGAGATGGTGCGCCGACTTGTTGAGGGCACAAAGTGAGCCAACGGCACCCGCAGGTCGAAGTCCTCTAGCACTTCCGTGACCCCGTCAACGTGCTGGTCAGTGGCCCACACTTGGAAATCCATTCCACGGCGACGCAGCTCGCGTATCACGGGGGCAATCTTGATGAATTCGGCGGTGGTTCCGGCAACAAAGGTAATCACGAGTCCCCCTTCGGACCTAGAGTTTTCGCGGCGTGTTCCAGTTCGGCGACCCGCGTCTCCAAGAGCGCCAGATTTTCGGCCAGCACCCGTTTTTCCTCGTCAACGCGGGACAGGTCAATCGAAAATTGCAGCGAAATCAGCAACAGAACCACACCGGAGAGGAAGAAGCCGAGGTTCAAGGGGACCACTACCCCGATGAGCCGCGCCGCCCAGGTGAGGGTGTCGGGAAAAAGCGAAACCACGAGGACCACCACCCCGATGAGGACCCAGACGATGGCATATTTTTCTTTCATCCGAGAGTTGCGCATCCCCAGGAGAATCATGGCGAAGACAAAGACGGAAAACACCACACCTAAGATATAAGTCCCGCTCATTTATCGTCCCTTTCGCCGGCTTAAGGCTATCAGCAAAGCGATTAGGGCCCGAATCAGGTAAATCGCCGAGGATAGCGGTCCGTGCGAGGCCTCCCCGCCCGCCCGCGGACGCATCACTACCGGCACTTGCGCTACTCGCAGGCCCGCCTTTGCTGCCAACACCAGTGCCTCCACCGTATCCCCGAGATACTCGGCGGGAAGATTGTGGGCAAAAAGCTCGATTCCCCGAATGTTTACGAGTTTGAAACCACTGGTGGCATCGGTCAGTTTCGTGTGACAGACCCGTGAGAGAATCACCGAAAGGAACCCCATGGCCCAACGCCTGGGGCCTCGCGCCCGATAGTCGCCTTTTCCGGCAAAACGCGCGCCGACCACCAAATCCGCTTGCGTGGCGGCGGCAAGCATCTCGGGGACAAAGGCCGGATCGTGTTGACCATCGGCATCAACCTGTAGAGCGTATTCATATCCGTGCGACAAGGCGTAACGGTAACCGGTTCGCATGGCACCACCAACCCCGAGATTCAGTGATAAGTCGACAAGCTCTACCTCGGGTGTGGACCGCACGATGTTCGCAGTTCCATCCGTGGATCCGTCAGAGACCACGACGATATCGGCATCCGGTAGCGCGCTTTGCACATCGTTCAAAACCGCCCCAATGGTGGCTTCTTCGTTCCAAGCCGGAATAATCACCAATAGCCGCGGCGACTTTCCCGCCACAGGGCGGGGCGGATTTGCATCGGTCTGGCTCATCGGAGGGGTCTAGTGTCCCTGGGCGGCGTACTTCTTCTCAGTCTCTTCCTTCGCCGGGCGCCACCAGGCCTCGTTAGCCTGATACCACTCGATAGTGTCCTTGAGGCCCTTGTCGAGGTCGGTGAACTTCGGGGCCCAGCCGGTTTCCTCCATCAACTTGGTGGGGTCAATAGCGTAGCGGCGATCATGACCGGGGCGATCCTTGACCCAATCGAAGTCGTCTTCGTCAAAGCCCATCATCCGGTTCAAGGCCCGCACGATTTCGAGGTTGTTTTTCTCGCCGTTGGCGCCGATTAGGTATGTTTCACCAAGGCGGCCTTTTTCGATAATGGCCCACACGGCCATGTTGTGGTCGAGCACGTGGATCCAGTCGCGCACGTTCAAGCCGTCGCCGTACAGGCGCGGGCGCACCCCGTCCATGCGGTTGGTGATCATGCGGGGAATGAACTTTTCGACGTGCTGGTAAGGGCCGTAATTGTTGGAACAGTTGGAAATGGTCGCCTCAATCTCGAAGGAACGCACCCAGGCGCGCACCAGCATGTCCGAGCCCGCCTTGGACGCCGAATAAGGCGAGGACGGCCAGTAAGGCGACTCCGGAGTGAACTTGCGCGGATCGTCAAGGTCGAGGTCGCCGTAAACCTCATCGGTGGAGATGTGGTGGAGGCGCACGTGGTGCTTGCGGCAAGCCTCCAAGGTGTTGAAGGTGCCGACCAAGTTGGAGTAAATAAACGGCGAGGGGTCAACAAGGGAATTATCGTTGTGGGACTCGGCCGCAAAGTTCACGACCAAATCGGCCTCGCCAACCAAAGCGTCCATCAAGTCGCGATCCTCGGTCGAACCAACCACCAACTTCACGCGGTCAAGCCCTTCGATGGACTTCGGGTTGCCCGCATAACCAATCTTGTCGATAACGGTTACCGTCGCATCGGGATAGTCCTCCACCGTCGTGTGGACAAAGTTTGCGCCAATAAAGCCGGCCCCGCCGGTCACCAAAACATGCATGTCTTTCCTTCTTTCGTCTGCTTTCAAAGCATCTTTACCGCTAAATTCTACCGCAGTTTCCCCGAGACTATTCCTTTCCGACCTCGCTAAAAGGCTCCGACTCAGAAGCTTGTGCTCGAGGAATCGCCGGACCGAGTAACACGCTGGCTGTAAAAGCGAGAAAAGCCCCCCCTGCCAAGACTATGTTGAAAACCGGACCGGGAGCCCCGTCCCACCACCAGGTTTGTTCGCCGGATTGGAAATCCATGCCCTGCCAGTAGCGGCGCACCACCGTCCCGAAAGCCGCCAGGTGTGCCCCACTGGCGGCAATGAGGATCACGACCCGATGCACCAAGGGCAAGTGTTCTCGCGCGGAAAAATCGAACAGCGCCACCCCCGCGAACAGGGCAATCAGAGGGAGGAGATAGCGCGGTTGAACCCACACACCGACCGTGGCTTTGGTGTAAAACAGCATCAACAGGGGCATCAGGAACCCCAGGACGGCGAGGAAGACGAGAACCAGGTTAGTTTTCCAGGTTGTCCCCAACAGCGCCAGGGTCATCATTGCCAGGAAAATCCCGAAGAATACCGCCGGTACAAGACGTGGAAGTTGAATCTCGAGCAAACCCAAGGGCCAGAGCCCGAAAACTCCCATCAGGTAGTCGGGGATGTTCAAGAAGTTTTCGAAAATAACCTTGCGCGGCTGCACTCCTGCGGGAGGATCACCCTGCAGGGAAGCCGCGAGGTTCCCGATAACCGGAGCCTGCATGACCCGACCAGTTACCACCAGGATAATGACCCCCACGAGGAGCAAACTGCCAAGACCCAGACCGATTTTGACGGCATTGCGAAGATCGGAACGTTTAAAATCAAAGTGAAGGAAGAGGGCTGCCACCACTGCTAGAGCCACAAAAACCAACGCATCCGTTCGAGAGCTGGCCCCCAGAATCGCAGCAAGACCAGCCATGGCCCACAGCCCCAGGCGGCGTTTCCCCGAAGACAGTAACGCACCGCGCACCGCGAAAAAAGCCATTAGTGGCGCGGGAATCGACCAGGCGCTAGGGTTGATGGAACTCAGGATAGAAAGCCCCAGTGGCACGGAAGTCACCAGGAAAGCCAGCCATAAATTCATTCTTTGCCGCGGGGCAAGTAGCCCGCCCAAGACCCCGAGCAGTCCAGAGATTAAAACCACGTTCAAGATTCGCGTACTCATCACGGTGAGTGTTAAATCGGGACTGGCATGAAGAGAGTGAAACAGAAAATACCCGTTGGGGTACACCCCGTTGTAGTTCCACCGCTTTGTGACGGTGGTTTCAGGGTTCGCAGCGGCTCCCTCGTCGTAGCATAAAGGCGCATCTGCCACGTTTTTCGCGTGACAATAGAACAATTCGGTGTCGGCATTCACGCGCACTTCCGTGTCGCTGACATGTTCACAGAGTCCCGGCCGATCTCCTTGCACGCAAAGGATGGTGTTGAGGTGGAAATCTGAGTCGGGGGCACCCCCGAGCGGCGCCGCCACCG
Source organism: Mobiluncus porci (assembly GCF_009695935.1). GTDB lineage: Bacteria > Actinomycetota > Actinomycetes > Actinomycetales > Actinomycetaceae > Mobiluncus > Mobiluncus porci. Next base: position 64,844 of record NZ_VUMY01000012.1, on the reverse strand, counting down.
CCCACGGAATCAGAGTCAGGACCAGCATCAGGGGCACGAGAAGCCACCACACCCACTGCGGCACTTTGGCTTGCTGCCGTGAAGCCGCCACGTTGCCCAGGTGCTCCGGCGCTTTCGACTCCAATATGGTTCCTTCCCCTCCTGTTCGGGTACCTCTTCATCATAGAGGAGCCACCCGAATTCAAGGAGCCTCCCGCGCGTAACCTCACTAAATGACAGTGAGGGCGGGGAATCCCCCGCCCTCACCCTAACCGGTCTACTGGCAATCGTTCACATGTGGGTCACGTGCCACAAAGGGCAACGAGCCCAGTCGCGGAGTTTGCCACGCGGAACACCGCACTCCGAAAGTTTGGGCGTTGCCGAGCTGACCGTCGGGGTTGTAGCCCCAGCAGCGGGCTCCACCATCGGATGTCACGGCGCAGGCATGAGCCCAGCCAACTGAAATATCCTTCACAGTAGTTCCGATCGAGCCGACGATGCCCAAGCGATCTGAAGACGCATCGTTAGTGCCGGCAGCCATCGGGCGTCCGACCTGACCCGCGTCGTTCAATCCCCAGCAGTACACCTGCGAGTTAGGGCCGATCGCGCAAGAGCTGTTGCGCCCTAAGTCGAAGCCCTGGATAGTTCCCCATCCCGCGGCGGCATAGGTATCTGCTCGGCGAGAAACCGGATATGACCCGCCGGTGGGAATCATCGCGTTTCCATCGATGTCCTCGAAGAACTGCTCGCGAGAGTTGTATCCCCAACAGGTCATGGTCGCGCCTGTCTTGGCGCAAGCATAGTAGGAGCCGGCTTCCAGGTCGGTCGCGCCGGAAACCGAGGTGACCTGGCGGGCCGTCTTGGAATCCGCGTAAGGAGCTCCGGCAAGCCAGCCATAGCCGTGGGTGGCGGTGCCTTCATCAACCCCGTAGCCCCAGTCGTGGCGCCAAGTGCCCCAACAGTACACGTTGCCCGCGGCGCTCAAAGCACAGCTAGTGGTTTCACCCGTCACCACCTTGGTAGCCGGCTCGTTCATGCCTTGCACCCGTACCGGTGTGGGGGCGGAGGTGTTGGAGCCGTCTCCAAGTTGCCCCCACTTGTTGTCTCCCCAGCAAAAGACGCTGCCGTTCGCTACCGCGCAGGTGTGTCCGGTACCGGTGGGAATCCAGTCGGCACGATCCTGGCGAATAGACCACGGTCCGTTGGTCTCACCAGCGGCACTGATAGAAGTCACCCCTTGCAGTCCAGGAACCATCGTGGGAGTTGTCCGGCTGAAAGTGTCGCCTACCCCGAGTTGACCGGTGACGTTGGAACCCCAGCAGTGGGCATGACCCGCAGCGTCGTAGGCGCAGGTGTGGGTAAGACCCGAACTGACCTCCACCACGTTGCCTAGCGACAGCATCACCGGCTGGTTCACATTCGCATTGTGGCCAGTGAAGTTGGTGTAATTTTCCGGTAGCGGATCCACTTTGAGATCGAAACCGTAGTTGGGCGAAGCCGTGCCATTGCCGACTTGACCGAAACGGTTCGAGCCCCAGCACCACACGTTGCCGGAGTCTGCCACCGCACAGGTGTGGTCGCCACCGGCAGAGATGGATCGCAGTTGCGTCGGCAATCCGTTTCCGGTAATCGCGGACTTGGCTGGTTGAGGAATTATCTGGTCTTGACCATTGGAAAGACGCTGTGCGTTTTGCAATGCGGCATCCGGAATCGCCCCGTTACCGCCGAGTGCCACCACTGCTGCGGGACGGACCGTCTTGAGGAAATCAGCAACCTCAGTGGGAATGACATCGTTGCGGGCGATGAGGAGCACCGGCCCATCGGTTAAACATCCGGAGGCCACCGCGTCAGCAAAAACATCCCCGCGAGCTAGGTAAACTTTCGTGGGGTTCGGATTCCACGATTTAGCGATTTCAACCGAAGTGCCGTAGCGGGTTTTTCCTTGCAACGCCGAATTAAGCGGGAAATTGGCTGCCTGGAACGGGTTGAAAACACCTGCCCCGCCCAAACGTACCGGATTGCCGCCCAAACGTTTGATTTCTGCCTGAACCAGACTCACATCGTTGCCGGCTTGTCGGGGAGCCAACAAAATCGCTGCTCCGGGAATGGTTCCAGCCGCAACCGCATCTGGAGAACCCTGACCGTCCCGACCAATCCCGTCAGCCAACACGACTTTCGCACCCCCGTAGGGGAACGCGTGTTTCGAGATTTCTACCGCGGTAGCAAATCGCGTCTGACCGGCTAAACGTCCGGTTTCTTTACCCTGAGCGGCCTCATTCAAAACCTGGTCGCTGACCGCATTTGTCCCGCCCAAAGCCATTACTTTTTGGGGAGCTAACTGCTTGATGGCCGCAAGAACCTCGGCGGGAACCGTCCCCGATTTGGGAACAAGCAGGGTGGGGCCATCTTGTAAAGTACCCGAGGCTAAAGCGTCTGCGAACACGTCCTGGCGAGCCAGGTACACCGTTTTTTGGGGGGGGCTGTGCGGCGCCGCACAGTCCGGCGATCTTCGCCGCCGTGTCCATGCGGCTCATTCCCGCAACGCGGCTTATGGTGGCACCTGCGGCCCAGGACGGAGCCACTAAAGTCAGAGTACAGGCTAACGCCCCCAGCACCGCAATCGAGCGTTTGAACAAATTCATAGGAACCTCCTTGGAAAGCTATGGACGGCTGATGAGCCATCTGTGCTATAGATTTTAGCTTTCCCAAAAGATTCTGGAGTCACTTTGGAGACCGAAAAACTCTGTCACGAGACGCAGTCATCAATTTTGGGATCCCGCGGAATATACTCCAACGTCCCTAAACGGGGAACTTGCCAAGCCGTGCAGCGAGCCCCAAAGGCTTGACCGTTGCCGAGCTGCCCATCGGGGTTGTAGCCCCAGCAACGCGCTCCCCCATCTGAAGTCACCACGCAGGTATGCGCCCAACCGACAGAAATATCTTTCACGGTGGTTCCGACTGAATCCACGATACCGATCCGCACCGAGGAGTCGTCAGTGTCAGCCGCAGTTTGCTTTCGTCCCACCTGTCCGGTGTCGTTCAGGCCCCAACAGTAGGCATGACGGTTCGGCCCCACCGCGCAGGAACTGTTGCGTCCCACGCTGAAAGCCTGGATGTTTTCCCATCCCTTCGCGATATAGGACGAGGCGTGACGATGCACCGGATAAGCCGGCCCTGTGGGATACATCGTGGCGGGGTTGATGTCTTCAAAAAACTGTTCTCGAGAGTTGTATCCCCAGCAAGACATATCCGTTCCACTGTGGGCACAAGCATAGTAGTCGCCGGCTTCCACGTCCGTGGCCCGCGCCACCGAGGTCACCAAGCGAGCCGTCAAGGAATCAGCGTAGGCGGCATCCTTGAGCCACGGGTAGCCCTGTTTCGCCACCTCGTTGTTGGTCGGAAGACCCCAGTCGTGGCGGAAAGTCCCCCAACAAAACACGTTACCGGTCACGGTCAACGCACAGGAAAAGGTCTCCCCTACCACAACTTTCGTAGCGGGCTTGTCTATCCCCTGAACCGGAACCGGAGTTAGCGAAGAAACCTTGGTGCCGTCGCCGAGTTGTCCCCATTTATTGTCTCCCCAGCAGAGCACGGATCCATCCGCTACGGCGCAGGTATGGCCGGTTCCGGTGGGAATCCAATCGGCCAGATCTTTCCGGATTGACCAAGGGCCATTTGTCTCCCCACCGGCAGCAACAGAAGTCACCTTGGTCAGGTTCGGAACCAGTGTCGGCACGATTCTAGAGAAGGTGTCTCCCACCCCCATCTGACCGCTGGCATTGGCTCCCCAGCAGAAGAGATAACCGTCAGTATTGAACGCACAATTGTGGCTCAATCCCGCTGAAACATCCACGACCTTATCGAGATTAGGAATCAGGTAGGGGGTCTTCACATTGCTGTTGTTTCCCGTGAAATGGTTGTAATTTTCCGGCAAAGGATCTTGGTTCAAGTCGTATCCGTAATTCGGCCACGCTTCACCGTTACCGATTTGACCAAAACGGTTCGAACCCCAACAGTAGACCCTTCCCCCATCAGACACCGCACAGGTATGGTCCCCGCCTGCGGAGATAGAACGCAACTGGAAATTCTGGCGGTTTCCGGTGGAACCGGGGATTTGGTCGGCCGGAACATACTGCTCTTGGCCATTCGCTAGCAAGGAAGCATTCGATAAAACCGATGGCGACACCGCCTTTTCCCCGCCCAAAGCCACAATAGACTGGGGTTTCGTCTGTTTTAAGTATTCGGCTACCGGTGCCGGCACCGCATTGGTGTGATCCACCAGGAGCACCGGACCGTCAGAGAAAGAACCCGCAGCTACGGCGTCAGCAAAAGTGTCTCCGCGGGCCAGATAGACTTTGTTCGGGTTCGAAAATGAGTGCTTGGCGATTTCCACAGCGGTAGCGTAGCGATCCGAGCCTTGTAAAACCGTCTGGGAAGTGAAGTTGCTTCTTTGAAAATGGTTGAAGGTCTTGTCCCCACCAAGTCGATAGACTGCGCCGGTGAGTCTCGAAATTTCCCCTTTTACGATCCGTGAGGTTTGACCGTCTTGCCGCGGGATGAGCAGGAAGGCGGTTTCGGGCATAGTTCCCGCCGCCACCGCATCCGGAGAACCCAGGTTGTTCGATCCGTAGCCGTCGGCAATGGCGATTCGCTCGGTTCCCTCCGGATAGGCCCGCTGCGTAATCGCCACCGCGGTTTCAAAACGGTTATTTCCTTGGAGACGACCGGTGATCCGCCCTTGGCCTGCAGCGTTCAACACCGCATCGGGAACCGCATTCTTCCCGCCCAAAGCCACCACCTCTACGGGATTGAGCCTCCCGATTTCGCTGGAAACCGAACTCGGGAGTGGCCCCTTTTTGGGAACCAGCAGGGTCGGCCCGTCGCTCAGGGACCCTGAAGCCAAGGCGTCAGCCAGGACATCTTGACGAGCCAAATATACGCTTTTGGCCCCAGCGGGGAAGGCTTCTTGAGAGATTTTCACCGCGGTTTCGACACGGTCTTTGCTCGCAATGCGGGAGGTCGTAATGTCTGTCCAAGCCGGAACGGAGAAAGCGGGCAAAGCCAGACAAGTCAAAGTGGCGACAGTGGTCAAGATGCGAATTTTCACGAAACGTACTCCCCCTAAGATTACTTTCAATGGTAATTTATCTGTGAAATTGCCAGAATCCAAAAGATTTTTCTAGGAAAACCGGTCTGAGTATCATTGATATACTAGCCTAGCCCAATTCCACATTACGAAAGGTGCAAGATGTCCCTAGGAGACTCCGAGTTTCACGACGTGCGTGAAGCGAATCTCCTTTCCAAACGCTGGAATCTGATTCGTGCTTTCGGAACCCGCGATTTGAAGGCTCGGTACAAGGGTTCTGTTTTGGGTTGGGCTTGGTCCCTGTTGGTTCCCCTGGCGACCCTGGGTATCTACACGGTGGTGTTCTCCATCATTTTCCGCGGCGCTCCCCCACCCATGGGCAACGGCCAAACGATTTTTGTCCTGTGGCTGTTTGCGGGACTAACCACCTGGACTTTCTTTTCTTCCTCGGTCAACGGGGGAATGGCAGCCCTCACCAGTTCTGGCGGGATGCTCCAAAAGGTGTATTTTCCCGCCTGCGCTCCCGTGATGGGGGCAGGTCTCGCGGTAGGAGTCCAGTCCCTAATCGAGATGGGGATTTTCGCGGTCGTAATGATTGTCCTGAGCAATGTCAGTTGGACTTGGCTGTTGGTGCCGGTGTGGATGGTGCTTTTCGTGACGTCTTGTCAGGCCTTTGCGGTGCTGGTGTCGGTGTTGAACATCTACTACCGCGACCTAGCTCATCTCATCGCAATTGCCCTGCAGCTGCTGTTTTACGCTACTCCGATTATCTATCCCCTCTCGATGGTGAATGCCTCCTGGAATGGGATCAGTCTGGCTTTCATTATCAAACTCAACCCACTGACCGAATTTATTGAGCTGTACCGGAACCTCGTGTATTCCCTGCATCCGGGAACCGCGGCCCAGTGGGGTGTTTCTCTTGGTACCACAGTGATTTTGGTGGCACTGGCTTGGTGGATTCTAAAACGTAAGGGACGCGATTTGGGGGAGAGAATTTGAGCGACATTGCGGTATCCGTTTCCCACGTCACCAAAGAATTTATTCTGCAAAAGGAGCGTCGGGATTCATTAAAGGAACGTCTCGTCAAGGGCCGCGCTCGAGGGGGCCACACCTTCCGCGCCCTGGATGATGTGTCTTTCGAGATTCCTCGCGGAACTACCTTCGGGCTTATCGGCCACAATGGTTCGGGTAAATCCACGATGCTGAAAATTTTGGCGGGGGTGTATCGTCCCACCGCGGGTGCAGTGAAGGTGAGCGGTAAAGTTTCTGCCCTCTTGGAGCTCGGAGCGGGTTTTCACGGGGATTTGACGGGTCGGGAAAATATTTACTTGAACGGCGCGATTCTCGGCATGACCCACAAAGAAATCGAGTATTCCATTGATGAAATCATCGATTTCGCCGACATCGGGGAATTTATTGATGAACCGGTCAAAGTCTATTCCTCCGGAATGTATGTCCGTTTGGGCTTCGCGGTGGCTGTAACTCTCGATCCGGAAATCCTGATTGTGGATGAGATTATCGCGGTCGGGGACGAAGAATTCCAGAGGAAATGTTTCGACCACCTGCATCGTCTCCGTAAAGAAGGCTGCACGATTGCCTTCGTGACCCACTCGCTGGGTTTAGCGAAAGACCTTTGTGACGAAGCCATTTGGCTCGATCACGGAAAAACTCAAATGTTGGGTAAAACCGGAGATGTGATTGACGGCTACTTGAACGCGGTAAACGCCCAGGAGGCCGATAAATCTAAGGCGAAGAAAGTCAAGAAACCCCGCACGGTTCTCCCTCCGGTTCCCCGCCAGGGTTCGGGGGAAGTCCGGATGACAGATATCCAGATTCTGGATGGTGAAGGAAACACCGCTCCTTTCGCGATTTTTGGACAACCGTTTACTTTGCGTCTGTGGGCTCACGCCGTGGAACGAGTGGAGAATGTCGAGGTGGGGTTGGCTTTCGTCCATGAGGCCGGTATGACCTTGGCGGGACCCAATTCGGGAATGGACGGCATCAAATACGATTTCGAAGCGGGGGATTCATTTGTGGACTTTCACTACCCTGCCCTCATGATCCAGCCCGGCATCTACGGGGTGTCCACTTCATTTATCGACTCCGGCCACACCTATGACTATTCCGACCGCGAATTCCAGTTCATTATTCGCGCCGACACTGCCATTCCTGACCCAGGTTTGGTGCGGATGGGCGGAGAATGGAGCCCGAAGCTAGATGAGCCCCTGGTGGGAAAGGATGCCGAAATAAATTGAGTGAGGAACTTGAGGCGCTAAGAGAAGAAAACCGGCTGCTTAGAGCCACCTTGGATCAAACCAAGTTGGATTTAGCGCGCGCCGGAAAACAGGTGGAGAACCTGCAAGCCGAGTTGGAACACCAACGCATGTACGCGGCTACCGCCATCGGTCAGGTGCAAGACATGCGGGCTTCTAAATCGTGGCAGATTACGGCTCCATTGCGCGCCTTGTCGCGAAAGAAATACAAAGCCACCGTCCGGAAACAAAATCCGGAACCACCCATTGTCGAGCGTTTCCGCGACCAGGTGACCTGCGAACGAGGGGACGAATCCGGACTCGAATCCGCTGCAAAGGTGGCCCTGGTAGCGTCTTGGAGTAGGGGCACCACCCAGTCCAAGTCTGTTTCGACCTATCTCCAGGAGCTTGACCGCGGGGGTTACGCCACGGTGCTGATCTCCACCTGTGAGGCTCCCGGAAAACTCGAATTTCCTCATGGTCTCCCCGCGCAAACCGTAGTGTTGCGTCGCCCCAACATTGGCTATGACTTCGGGTCTTGGGCACTGGCGTTGGATCGGTATCCGTTTGTTCGTCGCGCCGAACAGGTGTTGATCACGAATGACTCAATGATTGGTCCTTTCGAACCGCTGACCGACTTGTTGCGACTCACGGAAGAACCCGGCACAGACATCACCGCCGCCACTCTCTCCTACCAGGTCAGCGGACATTTCCAGTCTTTCTTTGTGTGTTTCCACCACGGCGTGCTCGAGGCCGAACCGTGGCAGCGCTTCTTTGACTCCATCCAGGAAAAGAAAGACAAGATGGACGTGGTGTACGCCTACGAGCTCGGGATGCACGCGGTGTGCGTCAAGAACGGTTACACCCACCGCGAGCTGTTCCTTCCCACCGATGTGAACGCGGGGGGCGACAATCCGACCTTGGCCTCTTGGGCTGCTCTAGTCAACAAAGGTTTCCCCTTTATTAAGCGCACCATCTACACCGACCCCTCCACCGCTCCCGGCGGAGAGTCCATTGGCGAGTTTGTGCGCTACCGTTACAACGAGAACTTGGAAGACTGGGTTTAAAGAAAGAAGACCAAAGTGCGCCTAAAAGTCCCCACCCCTGCCCGTGTTCGCCGTACCCTGGCTCGCTATCGCCAGGCGGCTCGGGTTCGAATCTACAACGCCATGGAAGATGGCAGGCTCAGCCAATTGTGGAACCAGAAGCACGCTCCGGTTGATTACCTGGATTGGGTGGCACGCGGGGCCGGTCGGCGTGCCTCGGGGCATCCCGATGCTTGGCGGGTGGATCCCCAGTTTGAGTTTGAGACCAACTGTCGGCTCGGGGTGGTCATGCACGTGTACTATCCGGATTTGGCAGCCGAGATTATTGAGCGCCTGCAGAACCTGCCGGTAGATTTCGACCTGTTCATTACCGACGCCTCCAAATCGGGTCTGACTCTGTCTCGAGACGAAATTTCGGCGAGTCTCCCACGGTTGCAGCACCTGGTGATAGTGCCGGTGGAGAACCACGGTCGCGATATTTACCCGCTGATCCAGCTCGTGAACTTCGGAGCGCTTGACCCCTATCAGCTCGTGTTAAAGGTGCACACCAAGAAGTCCGCGTGGCGCGAGGCGCATACGGAGCTCGAAGGTACCGGCGCAGAGTGGAAAGACGAGTTCTTGGATGCCCTGCTCGGGTCAGAAGACGAGGTCAAACGCATCATGTCCGCTTTCGGGTCAGACCCGTGGCTCGGTCTCGTCACGGCTCCGGGCAATATTGTCGGACCGGAGTTTTGGGGCGGAGATAAGGCCATCACCGCGGAGCTGTTGCGCCGCTTGGAGATTCGTTTGCATCCCTCTCGGCTGAAGTTTGCTGCCGGTTCAATGTATTGGGTTAGGGGATTCGTCTTGCAAGGCCTGCGGTCTCTCGGTCTTTCGGAGGATGATTTTGATCCGGAAGCCGGCCAGATTGATGCCACCACTGCTCACGCTATTGAGCGCGCCATCGGGATTCTCACTACCGAAGCGGGTCTGAAGCTGCGTGAAACTGACGGTTTGACCGAGGTGAAGGACTCCGCAGCCGAATTGTGGAGCCGTTACTCCCCCGCGATCGAGATCACTCCCAGCGTGCGTTTTGTGCCGTTCTATCTTCCCCAATTCCATCCCACTGCGGAAAACGACCGCTGGTGGGGAACCGGATTTACTGAATGGACAAATGTAACCGGAGCCAAGCCGGTTTACCAAGGCCACGATCAGCCTAAACTGCCGGCGGATTTCGGGTTCTATGACCTGCGGCTAGATGAAGTCCGCGCGGCCCAAGCGGAAATGGCCTCGAAACATGGGGTTAACGGGTTCATGTACTACTACTACTGGTTTGCCGGCAAGCGCTTGTTGAATCTTCCCATCGAAAAGCTTCACGCGAGCGACCCCGCGGACGTAAACATGCCATTTTGCCTCATGTGGGCCAACGAGAACTGGACCCGCAGTTGGGACGGGCGCAATAAGGACATTCTAATTGGGCAAGAATATGACAAGGTGCCCGCCGAGGAATTCATCGATGACGTTGCGGAGTTTATGAAAGATCCGCGCTATATGCGCGTGGACGGGCGCGCCATATTGGCGGTGTACCGTCCGGCTCAGATTCCGAATTTTCCTCGCGTTGTGGCTCACTGGCGGGCTCGTGCGCGAGAACTCGGCGTGGGAGAACTCTGGCTTTTGAGTGTAGATGTGGCTACCGAGTTTGACGGCTTAGGAGCCTCCGCTCGGGAACTCGGACTCGAAGGCAGTCTCGGTTTTCCGCCTCACAATCTTCCCTGGGAGGGCGCTCCCGCCGGTTCTGTCAAGATGCGCCGCAAGATGCGGGGTTCTGTCTTGTCCTATCCGGCCTTGGTCCGCGTGGCCACCGAGCGGCTGCGGCGGCTGCCTCGCGATTTAGCCCCCGGAGTCATGGTGAATTTCGACAATACGGCCCGTCGCCAGTGGAAACCCGACGTGTGGTACGGGGCGAATCCCTATTTGTTCCGCCGCTGGCTGGCGGCTGCGGCTCGCGCGGTTATGGATCGTCCGGTGGAAGAACGCCTCGTGTTCATCAATGCTTGGAATGAATGGGCTGAGGGCGCTATTTTGGAACCAACTCAGCGTTTCGGTCGCAGTTATCTCCAGGCGGTACGAGACGTGGCCTTCGGGTGAGTTGCCTGAAGAAACAACAGGTGGTGCTCTCACCAGGGATTATGCAATTAACCATTGAAAACACAGCCTTTAGTCGGTAAAGTCACGGTTAAGTGTTCATTTTCGAGCGTTTAACTGATTGAGGTGATCGCAATGGCGCGACCAAAATTTCTGAAACTGGGTGTGGGGCTGGTTCTCGTGGGGGCGCTTGGCTTAACGGGCTGCGCTTCCATGGCTAAAAGTGGAGCCAGCACCCCAACAAACACGACCGCCAAGAGCGCGGCACCGAATGACGACCCCTTTGGGGACAAGCAGTTCCGAGAGCTTGGCGACCCCACGCCGGCACCAACTTACGGATACCAGCTTGATGCCAATGTGCCCGACGGAGACTACGAAAAATTTCTGCTAGCAAATGTGTCTCCAACCAAACTCATCACCGAGGAGAACACCGCGGGGATTGACTGGGTGTGGAATCACCTGTTCCGCTATGACGGCAAACATAAGATTCTCGTTGCGGCTTATGTTAAAGACGGCAACGTGCTGGTTTACGATGGGGATTTGGACAGGCTCGGCAAGGATTTGGCGCGTCCCGATGCGGAGCAAATCGTTACAGAAGGTTTCGGATGTCAACAATACTACGAGTATCATCCGCAGTTGTGGATTTTGACCGATGACGGGGCGATTTACCAGCCACGTTGGCCACGTGACAGGTGCGACCACAATCTCCCCGGCTCGGTTGATTACCCCTTCGTGCCGCTGAACTTCGGTTGGGAGCAGTCCTCGAAGGCTGCGAATCCGGAAGGTAAGTAAGCACTACTTGTTAAGGCTAGCGATAAAATCCAGGGTCGCTTGGTAATCCGGAAGAAGCCCTTGTTCGCGGGCCTCGGCGAGGCTCGGGGCGGCGGTGTCTTTCTCGGACAAGATAACCTCGAGCGGGTTGCCTTTGAGGTCCTTATCGGGCCACTTGAGCGCGATCTCAGGGTCAACCGGACTCACGCCGTGTTCGCGCCCCGGGTTGTAACCCGCCGAACACAGATAAACCACTGTGGAGTTGTCCTCGAGAGCCACGAAGCAGTGCCCGAGCCCCTCGCTCAAATAAATCGCGCGGCGGTTCTCGCCTTCAAGCAACACCGAATCCCAAGCTCCAAAAGTCGGGGATCCAACGCGAATGTCCACCGCGAAATCCAAAACCGCACCGGAAGGACACATCACATATTTGGCTTGCGAAGGTGGCACGTCAGCAAAGTGAATCCCGCGCACGACCCCAGCTTTGGAGACGGAACAGTTGGCTTGCACGAGATTGAGGGGGTGGCCCACGACTTCCGCGAATTCCTCCAACTTGTACATTTCCATAAAAGCCCCCCGCTCATCAGGGAAAATCTTCGGGGTAATCTCCCAAGCGCCAGCAATTTTGAGTTCGCGGTATTCCATCATTGTTCCTTTCAAAAAGCTCTTGTCCCAAGTCTAGTTGCTTTGTCGCACTATGCTAAAAATCGCTCTGGTGGCGAAAAGATGTGAATGGTATCATTTAGCTATGGCTATGACACTTCGGCTCACTCCGGAACAAGATGCCACGCTTTCGCGTCTTTCGCGCGAGCGCGGCGTCTCCAAGCAGCAAACCGTGGTTCGACTCATCGAAGAAGCCGCCGAGAAAAATCGACCGTTCAAGTTTTCCGATATCAAGAGAATCAAGCTTGACGTAAGCGTCCAAGAGATGATTGATGACGAGCGAGGTCGTCTTGAATCGTATGTACGTTGACACTTCCGCATTCACTAAGCTGATTGTGGAAGAAGCGGAATCGGTGTCGCTGGCTCATTTCTTTGACGAGACGAGGGCTGAATTAGTTATGAGCCGGCTGACCTATACCGAGTTTTACTGCATGATTAAACGCAGGGCTATTAAACCCGAAAACTGGGAATCTATGGCCAGGCAGTCATTCAACCAAATCAAGGTATTCCCGGTGCAGGAATCCGATTACCTCGAAGCCGCGGCTTCCGAGTGGCATCTGCGGGGAGCTGATGCCATTCATTTAGCAGCTGCGTTGCGTCTGGGGTGCGATGCTATGGCTGTTTTCGACGCGGAACTCGCCGAGGCCGCCCGCGCCCGTGGCCTCGAAGTTCCGAGTTTCTAAACCTCGAAACCGCTCATCTCCAAGGTTTCTTCGTAAACTTCGCTGTACTCTTTCGCGATGGCCTCAGGGGAGTACTTTTCACCAAGAGTGGCACTCACTTCCGCGGCGCTCATTCCTGCTGTCGCCTCTTGGAGCTCCAGACAGGCCGCCGCCCAAAACTTCGAGTTATTTTCTTTCACCACTTTGATGACTCCGGCGGTGTCCTGATTCACGTATTCCAAATCCGCGGCCCCCGCGCCAACCACTGCCGGGCGACCGGCGAGAATAGCCTGTGCCAAGGGCAGATAAAAGTTTTCCTCTTTGGTTGGGCCAATGAACAAGTCCGCCGCGTCCAGCGCCGCTTCCACTCCCCCGACTTCTTCCGAAGACACGAAACGGACGTATGCTTCGAGCCCAAAATCCTTGACTTTCTCCTGGGAGCGAATCTTCGCGGTTCCTTCGCCCACCCAAGTAAGAGTGGCATTCACCCCTTGAGCGCGCAGCGTCCGTACGGTACGAATCGCGACTTCGGGCTGGTGTTTCGCAGTCACTGACCCGACCGATACCAACCGCAACGCGCCTTGTACCCGCGGTCGCTCCACGAACTTAGTCGGTTTCGGGACGATGTACGGCACTGCCGCAGTATAGTTTCCGTAACGTTTGTCAGCAATACCGGTCAGCATTTTCCCCGCCGGAGCCGTGAGTCCATCGGGGAGCAACAAGATTTCCTCCACCGACATGATTTCGCTCGGCCAGCCTTGCGGGGTCGCAAGTTGCCAAGGTTCCGTATGAACCCAGGCACAAGCCAATTGTTCTTCTTGACGCTCGAGAACCCCGAAAGGAATCAGCGACCAGAGATTCATGGTGTGCATGACGTCAAAGCCGGGAGCGACCGAATAGACGATTTTGGCAGCGCGATCGAAATCCTCCGGAGTCTTCAAGGCGTTGGGGAAGGCTCGCACGTCAACGGCATCGTCACGGTAGTGGTTTTCCACCCCACCAGCAGCTTCGCTTCGCAAGTGGATGACGGTCACCTCGTGGACTGCCCCAATGGCTTGCGCGGTAATCCGCACAAACTGACCGACGTTCGGGGAGCTCTCGGTAGGATAATCATTCGTAACCACGGCAACCTTCATGACTCCATTATCACCCACGTCCGAGCAAGGCGCTGAGAAAATGAGTCAAAAAGCACGTCCCCATAACTCATTTTGCGCACGCGTCAAGGTTCACTTTGTAGAGGCGCTGTCCGACGAAGCCTCCTAAATCCTGCGGATTGGTGGGATTCTCCGCCACTTTAGTGAGCAGATTGTCAGGAAGGCGGAAACTCACGTTTTTTTCACGCCACAACCACGCGTAATCCCCTGATCGCGCCCCCGCGGCAGTCTTGTCTGTGTCAACAAAATAATGTGTAACCCCGATTTTTTTGAAGTAGTTGCAGGTTTGTTCACTGGCGATACCGTCGTGGAGATCCCTGATTACCTCGAGGTTTTCGCCTCCAGGCCAAGAAAGGCTTGGGAAAACTACATGTTTCCCCTCGAGAATCCACCAGAAAGGCGATCCGTTGTAAGGAGCCGCCCAGATGAGCGCATCATCGGGCAAAGTCTCGGCTTGACGGTGAATAAAATCCCGCTCGCTTCCGGTAAGCATCGTGCCGCGAATAATTTTTTGGGGGTTGTAAGCACCTTCCACAACCTCAAAGCGTCCCCAATTCGTTCCGCCGAGACTAGCTACGAGAAGTACCACCACTAACAAGGCTGTGAACCACTGAGGCCCGCGGATTCTATTTGAGGTGAGGTGTTTTATTTCCAGGCGCTCTAGCAGGAGCACAAAACCAAAACTCGCGAGCGGCAATTCGCACATAAGCACCAGTGGCGCCAGTCGGGAAAACTGCAAGTACCAGGGGGTTGTCAGGAAATAACCCGGCCACACCGGTCCCGCCGCGAGCAGGTAAAACACCCAGGAGACGATGAATCCGGAGGTCAACCAGCCAAGACGTCCCGCCCGCAAGAGCGTGACGAGACCGTAGAGCGCTGCCAGGGAGAACAGCGCGCCGCTTACCCCGAAACCTAGGTTGAAAGGTCCTTTGGGGTAATCAGCAAACATTCTCCAGGTGTTGGTCCAGAGGTTCTGATTTGGGTTGGCGAAGGAGGCCATCGCCCGAAGCCTCGGTATCAGCACCAACCAGCTCGCCCCTGCCACCGCTGCTATCACCGCAAGCGGCAGCAGAATCTTCACAGAGCGCGCTGCTTGCCATTCCCGCCAGCCACGCACGGTCAGAACCGCGACCGGCACCCCGAGCAGCAACACCAGATTGAACAAACTGGAAGGGTGGGTTGAAACCACCCCGGCGAGACCGACAAAAATCCCGAGAGCCAGCCAAGGCGCGAGTTGTGAAGATAACAGCGCAGAGGAAGCCCTCTTCTGGATTTGCTTGAGCGCCCCGCTCGTGGGGGAGTCTTCGGAGGGCGCGCTTTTGGAACTGCGCGGGTAGCGAACCGTGACGGGGCGCAGCCGGTGCATGCTCACCGCCAAAGCCACAAGCCCCGGGGTGGCAAGCAAGGACAGCGTGTAAGGCGGCGTGGCAAGGTTAGCGACATAGTTCGCAGGAAAATTCGCCCCCAGCGCCGCGCCCAGCATTGCGAGGCCACTCATAGTGAAGCTGGACTGAGACGCGCCCCGCAGGGTCACCATCGCCTGCAGGGTAAAGGCTCCTATGATGAGCGGCCACAAGACCAGCACCGCAATCATCATGGCTTCGAAAACCGCCACCGGTGAGACCGGCAGAAGCGCCACGATGTTGTGGAAAATATTGGGGTAATAGACTTGCCTGCCTCCGTTCAACTGAGTAAAAGCAATCCATGGCGAAGCGGATCCGGTTTCGCGGGTGTAACGGATTGCAGAAAGGTGAAAGACCACGTCCCAGGTTTGCGGCACGCGAGCCCCTAGGCGGGTGCCGATAAGGTAAGGCAGCACACTTATGGCCGCACATACTCCAGCCACCACCCACAGCCCGCGAGGAAGTGAAGTGCGCGGCACGCGCGGCCAAACAGCCTTCGAGCCGGATCGCAGGGTCAGCAGACGCCCGACTACAAAAGGAATTACAACCAGTGCCACCAGTGGCAACGCGAGCCAGACCCGCCACGGGAGCTGCAGACCAATCGCAATCCAGGTGGCGCCCGCCCAGATCCCGAGGCTCAGCGCAGGAGCCACCGCAGCCCGCAAAGCCCCTTGCAAACCGAGCCCCCAGGCCACGAGCCAGCCCGGAAGGGTTAGGGAAATCAAAACCAGAAGGATGGCTGCCAGTAAAGCAAATGGCTCCAAAGTGCCTCCCTTCCTCCCGATGAGTGTCTCTCCAAAGTGTACAAGATGAAGCCACTGGGAACCTCACCCCCACGAGTTCAGCGAAAGACTGACAAGACGGCTATTATTGACGGGAAGAAAGGACAAGTTATGACTGTGAAAAACGTGGAAGTAATCGGCTTGGGATATATCGGATTACCGACCGCAGTAGCGTTGGCCGGAGCAGGTCTCAAAGTGAAGGGCGTGGACACAAATCCGACCCACGTGGATGCCGTGAACGCCGGTAAAGTGCCGTTTTTGGAGCCGGGTCTTGATGAAGCCCTGCGTGCGGTTCACGAGAGGGGAATGATTTCCGCGTCTACCACGCCGAGCGAAGCCGAGGCATATATCATCTCGGTGCCCACTCCTTTCAAGAGCAATCATGAGGCGGACTTGTCTTACGTGTTGGCCGCCGCGGACGAGATTTCTCCCTACGTGGCAAAGGGCGCGCTGGTGATTTTGGAGTCCACCTCTCCCCCGGGAACGACCGAGTTAATGGCCGAGCGCATTGAGAAGAACCGCCCAGACCTGGCCGGTTCGCTACTTTTCGCGCACGCCCCGGAGCGCGTTTTGCCCGGACGAATCATGGTGGAAATTTTTGATAACGATCGGATTGTGGGCGGGTTGACGTCCGAGGCCAGTGAGGCGGCTCGTGACCTCTACGCCACTTTTTGTAAAGGCCAAATCCGCATGACGAATGCGAAAACCGCCGAGATGTCGAAGCTCGCGGAAAACTCTTTCCGCGACGTGAACATTGCTTATGCCAATGAGCTGGCGAAGATTTGTGAAAAGCTCGGCATCGACGTCTGGGAGTTAATTGAGCTCGCGAATCTACACCCGAGGGTAAATATTTTGCGTCCCGGGCCGGGTGTCGGCGGGCACTGCATCGCAGTAGACCCCTGGTTCATTGTGGATGCCGCACCGGAGCTCGCAAACTTGATCCGCACCGCTCGTGAAGTCAACGATTCGCGACCGGATGATGTGATGGCTGAGGTCCGCACGATTCTTTCCAGCCTCGGCTGGAAAGAAGGCGATCCGGTCACTCTGGCGGCTTTGGGACTTGCTTTCAAGCCGGATGTGGATGATTTGCGCGCTTCACCGGCGATTACGGTAGCCAAGAAACTCGCGGAACTGCCAGGAGCGAGCGTTCTCGTCGTGGAGCCGAATGTCGATGAGCTCCCCAGTGGCTTGGCGGGACTTCCAAATGTGTTGCTCGTCTCCTTGGAGGAAGCCCTGTCGGGGGCTGCCGCGGTGGTCGGACTCGTCGCCCACAAGCAGTTCAAAGCCCTAGACCGCAACTCCATCAAGGTGCCGGTTTTGGACACCTGCGGGATTTGGCGCTGAACCTTATCCCAGCGAAATCTCTCCGCAGGTCAATTGTTCAATTAGCCGCCCCCTAATCGTTCAAGAATTTGCAAATCTGCCAAACCTTGAACGATTAAGGGGGTTGTTAGACAGTAACTCGTTGATATCTCACGGAACGACCGCTTCCCGCGTGTCGCACCACCCCAACAGACTCCATATCTTGTAAACACTTCAATGCTGTTCCTCGGGAAACCCCCGACAAGGTCATCAAATCACCGGTTGTGATAGAACTAAAAGTTTCAATCCAAGCACTAGCGGTTTCAAACAAGGAATCCTGGTCGGTGGTGAGATATCGTCCAGGTGCGAAAATATCACCCTGGTGTGTCTTTAAAATCTTTCGGGCGCTGTCACCTAAAATCCACGCCTCTCGGTAGCGTTTAACAATCGGTTCTCCTTCAATGGTAGTCTGTGTGGCCGCGGCTAGGGCGTTCCAGGCACTTTCTTCCGTGGCCTGCAAATCTCTTGCCAAACTCTCTATAGTGATAAAAGGGGAGTGAAACAAGCCGTAAAAAATTATTGCAATGCGAACATCTCTCTGGCGAGGTTCAGGCACAATTTTCTTGACCAATTCCATGACTGGTAAAACAGGTTTGCCACCGACCAAAGTTGTTTGCACATAAGGCCCGCTAACCTCAATAATCTCTGGAGGACGATGACCTAGCGTAATCATCGCTTGATACATTCGATCAACGCCAATGCCCTGTTTATCTACCAGCCCGATTGCCCTAAATAAATCGGCCAAAGCCGGATATCTTGCTGCACGGTTACTAAGCACATTAGCTGAGGTGATAGTTCGGGGAAAACCACCAGGACTACGCACTATTAGGGTACTATCCCCCTCCAACCAGCGAACATCCAAAGGTTCCTGCCGATTCCAATCCCGATGAATCAGGCCATTCAGTATGGCTTCCCGAACTGCACTGGACGGAATCTGCGGTACAGCCAAGTGCGCATAGCCTTCCGTAAGTTTGTTGTTTTTATTCTGAATTTTGAGGGCTTGTTCGATTTCACCCAGTTGTTCTAGTAATGAAAAATTGGGATTCGACTCGATAAAAGTCAATACATCACCGCCCGGCACATCCAGAACCGTGAAATTAATGTGACTTTTACTGCTCGCAGTGAAAAGCAGCTCTCCTGCCTTGGTCAGCCTTCCTTCCGAATCCGCGGCCCCAATCCGGGTGAGAAGTTCTGAATTTGTCAAGTCGGAAAATCCCTGATTTTCCTGTTTTACCAAGTCAATCGCCTGCCCCCTCGCATTTGCCAAGTCATAATGCGAAGTTTGAGCCATCGGATCGATGTGTAGCAATTTTCGCTGGTATTCCCACCATTGCGCACGGTCAACAGGTTCGCAGGAACTTCCGATTCTCCACCGGATTCTTCCCTTGGTATCTTCGACAGGTTCGGAAGCTGGTGGAACAAAAAGCACCAGGAGACGCTGTCCCAAAACCCGCTGTTCCGTGATATCGGGAGCCACATCAATGGCCTGATAGATACGGTGTCGCAGCCACTGAGTATCGAGCTCAGTTCCAATCAGCTTGCCCGTTTTATCTTCTACACCGAGGATCAGCGCTCCTCCATGAGGAGTATTCGCCATACAAGCAACTTCATCTGCAAGTTTCGTGGCAGCTTCAGGATTTTCGGGCTGTCCTGGCTCGATATCCGAACCATTGCGCCTCCCTGCTTCCTCTTTGAAATCAATCGATTCCGTTTCACGAGTCTTGGTGATTCGCCCCAGTTTCACAGAAGACAAGATTTCGCGCACTTCTTCTTCGAGATGTGTCCGGGAATATTCTTGCGGGTTGGCAACCATGGGGAACTCCAAAACCAGTTGAAAACACTTATCTGGCTACAATTATACAATTAGCCACCCCCTAATCGTTCAAGAATTTGCAAATCTGCCAAACCTTGAACGATTGAGAGCGCCTATTTTAATCAAACCGCGGTGGCGCCAGGTTTTAGGCCGCAAAGTCCGGCAGGCGCTTACCCACCCCGAGGAGTTCTTCCAAGGCCGCCACCACACGCTCGGCCGCGTGACCATCCCCGTAGGGGTTTACGGCTCGCGACATGACCGCGCGGGCTTCTTGAGAAATCAACATGCCTTCCAAAGCGGAATGAACCGATTCGTAGGTCGTCCCCACCAGCCGCGCGGTTCCAGCCGCAATCGCTTCGGGTCGCTCGGTGGTATCGCGCATCACCAAGACCGGTTTCCCGAGGGCCGGAGCTTCTTCCTGGATTCCACCGGAATCGGTCAAAACCAGGTCCACGCCCTTGATGAGTCCGGCAAAGGCCGCATAGTCCTGCGGATCCCCAATCGTCACATTCGCAGCTCCCGCAAGCACCTCCGTCAATGTCTCGCGCACCTGCGGGTTCGCGTGGGCCGGCAAGAGGAATGTCACCTCCGGGTGGGCATCTGCCGAAGCTCGCACCGCCCGCGCCATCTCATGCAGGGGCTGCCCCCAAGACTCACGCCTATGTGCGGTGACGAGGACTTTCAGGCCATCACGCGCGAGTGCTGCGGCGAACTCCGGGGCGAGCCCCTGGCCGGCCTGTCCGGAATCCACCACGTAGTGCAGGGCATCAATCACCGTGTTTCCGGTGACAGCAATAAGTTTCGGATCCACATTTTCGCGGAGCAAATTCGCCCGCGAAGCGGGGGTGGGTGCCAAATGCAGGGACGCAACTTGGCCGGCGAGCCTGCGGTTGGCTTCCTCGGGGAAAGGCAGAAACAGGTTGCCCGAACGCAAACCGGCCTCCAGGTGAACTACTGGAATGTGGGAGTTGAAGGCAGCCAAGGCCGCGGCCATCACTGTCGTGGTGTCCCCCTCAACCATAATGGCATCGGGTTTGAGTTCTGCAAGTTTCTCATCAAGTCCTTCTAAAACCCTCGCTGCCAGCGCGTTCAACGACTGCCCGGGCCGCATCACGTCAATGGACGCGTCCGGGATAATCCCAAACACCTCGTTCACGGCGGCAACCATTTCGGGATGCTGACCGGTAGTCAGGGTTTTCACCGCAACTTTCGAGTCGCGCGCAGCCAAAATGACCGGCGCAACTTTGATGGCCTCGGGACGGGTCCCATAAATTACCAAGACAGTGGGTTCGCTCACCATCTCAGTTTACCTGTCATAGCTTAGCTAGAATAGTCAAGTGGCAAAGTTGAAAATGTTGTTGGTGTCGTATTCGCCGCTGGTGAGTGATGCGCGGATTTTGAAACAGATCACCCTTTTCAAGGATGATTTCGAGCTCACTACCTGCGGTTACGGACCGGCTCCGGAGGGTGTGGCTCATCATTTCCAGATTCCTGATGACTGCGTGTATTGGAAACGCAACCGCCTGTGGACAATTCTGAGGCTCTACACCAAGGCCTATTGGTCATCTTCGGCAAGCGCTTGGTGCCGTGAAAACGTGCCCCGAGACCATTACGATGTGACTTTTGCCGATGATATTGACTCGATCGGTTTCGGTCTATGGACCCGACCCAAGCTGGGCCTCCATGCCGACCTGCATGAATACTCTCCGCGGGAGAAAGAGGACGTGTGGCGCTGGCGGGTTTTTGTGAAACCCTATATGCAGTGGCAGGTACGACACTTTGTGGCTCGCGCCCAGACCTGTTCCACGACCGCAAGTTTCTTTGCTACCGAGTACCAGCGCAACTTCGGGATTAACCCGACCGTTGTCGTGAACGCCACGCCCTTCCATGAGCTACAGCCCACGCCTACCCCCGAATCCGATCCTATTCGTCTGGTTCACGCGGGAACCTGCCGCCCCGATCGATATACCGAAATCATGATTGATGCCGTCGCGGGACTCCCCGACCGCTATACGCTGGATTTATTTTTGGTGAAAAACGATGCGGCCTATTTTGAGAAGCTGCGGGAAAAATGCCGCGGCCTGCCGAATGTCACTTTGCATGAAGGCGCCCCCTATCGGGAACTCATCGACACTTTACACCGCTATGACCTCGGGATTCACAACCTGCCGCCGGTGAATTTCAACAATCAGTATGCTCTTCCGAACAAGTTTTTCGATTTCGTCCAGGCCCGTATCGGGATGGTGATTGGCCCCACTCCGGAGATGGTGTCGCGGCTGGAAAAATACCATCTCGGGAGGGTTGCCGCAGATTTCACCGCCGAGGCATTGCAAGAAGCTCTCGCCGCCACGACCCGCGAGGAAGTCGCGGCTTGGAAGAAAAATGCTCACGCGGTTGCCCGCGAGCTGTCGAGTGAAAACGTGGTCGGTTTGTGGAAAGACGCGGTTGCTGAAATCGTGGGGGCTCATTAAGCGTCTGCCCCGCGGTGTCACTCTCCCACGGCGGTTTGTCCGCGGTCGAATCCCGCCGCCACCCACAGCGCCAGGAAAATATAGACCACAAGCATCGCGGCCATCGCAGCGGAAACCGCCCCGATCGTCACGAGAATCGACCAGTTGACCACGCTGGAAAGAAAAATCAGCCCCAGCGGGACGGCCATGAACACCAAAGCAAACGGCAGTGCCACGCCTTGACGACCTGTAACGATGAACACCGTCGAAATCGGGGAAGTCGCGAGGTTAAGATACAGCCACGGGGTGAGAATCTGGGCGATAGTGCCCGCCAGACCCCAGTTCGACCCGAAAAGGAAGGGAAACAGCCACCAAGACAGGCCGGCCAGGAGACCGAAAGGCAGAAGGCCAATCAGCAAGGATCTTCCCGTGATGCGACCCACCGCGAGGCGCATCCCCCCGGGTTTTGTGCGGGAGAGTTCGCGAAAATACACTTGCGCCAAGGCCCCGTTGATGAGCGCCAGCGGGGCTTGGACGATCTGCCAGGCTAGGGAGAATTGTCCGAGAACCGCGGCCGAAAAATACCAGCCGAGCATGATGTTGATGCCGTTTATCCGCACCGCGTCAGCAATGGCGGCGGGAGCATTCAACAAGGGCATTTTGCGGTATTTCCTGAGGATTTGCCGCTGACTGCCCCGGTCTTCTTCGAAAGAAAAACGCGAGTCGCGGGCTCGCCACGCTAAGCCCAAGGCTCCCGTGATCATCCCCAGTAGACGCCCCAGCACCAGCGCGAAGGCGCTGGTCCACCCAGCGAGGCCGAAAAAGATGGGAGCAAGGGCGGAAACGGAGGAGCTTTGGACTCGGTTCAAAGAAATTGCCCGGTAGCGTCCTTTGCGGTTCAACCAGTAGGTCCACACGGAAGTGAGCGCTCCGGAAAGGACTACAAAAGCCAGCATCCACAGCAGAGGCGCGAAAACCGGAGCGGAAGAATGCGCGAGGAAGAAGGCCAGGGCCGCGATGACAAAAACCGCGAGGCTAAACCAGCCGAGGAGTTTAATGCAGGCCGCCACCAGTGTTTTTGCCTCCCGATCTTCCTCGGGGAGCATAATTGCCGGCTCATAGCGCGCCGCGGCGACAGTGGTCAGCAGGGTTCCGATAGAGAGCACCAAGGCTAGCATCCCGAAAGCCGTATCATCATAGATTCTTGCCAAGAAAAGATAAGCCAGCAAGGTAATGGCCTGGGCTGCGCCGGTCCCGCCGATGAGAGTCAGGGCGTCACGAGCTAGGGGATGACGGTTCACGAAATCGTGCCAAGCCGGAGTGGAGTTGTCCGGAGGCAGCGGGTTTCCGGCGTTGTTGGGCGGCGGGTTCGTCATAAATCCCAGTATAACCCGCGGCCTGCCGATAGGCTTCCGCGAGGCTCGGAATATAGGAATCTGCTTGATGGTGAGCCAACACCCAGTCGCGTCCATGAAGCGCCTGGGAGACCGCCCGTGGGTCTTTCAAAGCCTCGCTCACTGCCTCCATGACTTCCGGCACGCTGCCCTCCAGGACGGGAGGAGTGGAGCCGTCATCAAGGCGCGGAATCCGGCTACCGAGGGCCGCCACGGGAAGACCAATCGCCATCGCCTCGAACTCGGAGATGGCGAGGATTCTATTGGCTTGTCCCACGGCTAAATCCGCACCAGCAAGCCAGTTTAGGAAGTTTGGATGGGACATTTTGGGACGAAGCTTCACGCCGAGTTCTCTCGCTGCTGCAGCCGCGGGCCCCCAGTCCAGGCCTTCGAGGGTAACTTTCGGGAAGGCTCGCCTAAGCGCTGCTACCAGTTCCAATTGTTTCTCGGCGCCTTTGTCTTCGTCCCAGCGGGAGGCGAACACGATGGTTTGTCCGCTTGGCGGGGTTCCGGGCGCACCGGCCTGCCACTGGGGCAACAGTGCGGGCTCCACAAAGGCCGGCATATATTCCGCATCCGCGCGGGCTTCAAGAGCTTCCGCGATAGTGTCAAGATTCGTGAAAAAAACTTTTTCGGCTCCGTCGATGGCTCTTTGCACGAGGTCATGGGAGTCCGGTTCCTTCCAGCGGCGGCGAATATCGCTACCGTGCAGGTGAAGGAAGTAAGGCCGTCTAGGTACGGGACGCTGCCACAGCAAAGGCACCGAAGTCGCGTAGTGCACATGAACAACCTCGGCTCGAGAAACATGAGCCGCACGATTCGCCAGATAGGGTAGCCACTTGATGCGCCCCCAACCGCGACCAGGGTCACGTGCGGGACGCACCTGGGAGGGAGACAAATAGTCCCAGTGGAGACCAGCTCTAGCGGCGGAGCGCACCAAGAACCAGCCCACATTGGCACAGTCATTAAAATGCAACACTTTGACGTCCGCTAGTTTTGCGCTCATCGCGGATTCCCTTGCCCCTTGGTCTAGACTGAATCTTGGCTTTTAAGTATAGGTGTCGCGCCGCGGCCTCGCTGAGCCAACTAGGGAAAGGAACCTGGAGATGGCGGATTCTACCGTGGTTATTGCCTGTCATGATCCTGCTAGGCCGCTAAAGCGCGCAGTGGCTTCTGTGTTACGCTGCAAGGCTGCCTTGCCTTTGGTGGTCGCCCATAATCTTAACAGCGCAGTTTTACGTAAAGAACTTGGGAAGTTAGCGAAACACTGCCGGATTATTGAGTGTCGGGATGGGATTCATTCTCCCGCGGGGCCGTTCAATGCTGGGCTGGCCGCGGCCGAAACCGAGTTTGTGGCGATTCAAGGTTCCGATGACGTGTTGGAAGCCGGAGCTGTGGAGGCGTGGGAACGTCTCGCCACGCGGTTCTCGGCAGATATGGTTTTGACCCGACTGCATCGCGGGTCTAAGCGGCGTCCTATCCACGCTCCACCGGTTCGCCCCTGGCTTTGCGGGCCGGCGGATTTTGTGCGTGACCGGCTTTATTACCGCTCTGCTCCGCTGGGATTAATGCGCACGAAAACCCTAAGAGACCTTGGCCTCAAGATGACGGCGAGGCTTGCTGTCGGGGAAGATATCGCTTTTTCCATGCGACTGTACAGCGAGGGACGGGTCGCAGTGCAGCGACGGGGGCCGGGATACCTCATTGGTGAAGACGGTCCCGCGCGAGTCACCATGGATCCTCGCCCCTTAGAAAACGAGCTGGCCCATATTCCCGACCTCTTGTCCCGGCCCTGGATTCACCAGTGGAGTCCTGTCGCGTCACAAGGCGTCGCAATCAAAACCTTGCGGATTCATATTTTCGGCTGTTTAGATACCCGCCCACAGAGTTGGTGGGACGATTCGGCTCACGAAGGACAGCGCGAAAAACTAGCCGGTTTGGCTCGCGAAGTCCTAGACTTCGCTCCCGACTGCGTTCGTGCCTTCTCGCGGGCCGACACGGCACTGCTGGGAGCCATCCTTGATCCGACGGTTCCGACCGCGCGCATGTTGGAACTCGCCCAAGCACGGCGGCATTTCCTCAGCCCCGCAGCACTCTTACCAGCACATTTGGGCGGACTCACCCACCGCGAAGGCACCCTGCGTTTTAGCACGGCAAGCTTCTTGGTGCGCTAACTAGAAATTCCCCTTACCAGCCCCGCCAAGAGGGGAGCGCGGCAAGGAGTGCGTTACTCTCTTCAAGAGAGGATTCGAGGACAGCCTCATAGACGCGCCGATAGGACATGCCCACAGTCGCGCTGGAAAAGGCCTGGCCGATGCTTCCGGCAATTGCCTCGGCGCTCGGTTCATTCGGTTTTGCATTCAGCAAGTGCTCCACCGCATCGGCATATTCCCCCACATCGTGGTGCTCCAGGGCAATCCCGACAAAATCGCGCATGTAGTCGGGGTGCCCCCCGGCGGCCCCAACCGCGACTGGTCGCCCGTTCAAGATGGCTTCGGCGCAAGACACAAAGAAGTTATCCCCGTGGGTGGGTCCGATAAATAAATCCGCGGACTGCAGCTCCCGATAGACATCTTCAGGAGGAAGCGGGCCGGTCAGTCGCAGCGTAACACCGTGGCTGGCGGCATAGTTGCGAGAGGCCTCTTCTAAGGGGCCAGACCCCACCCAGGTGAGTTCCGCACTACGACCTCGCTTGAGAAGTTCCGCCACCACTTTCAGCGCGAAAATCGGATCTTTTCGCTCCACCAAGCCGCCAACCGACACGAGCCTCCACGGCTCGGTTTTGGCGGTGTCGCGGCGTGGGGTGAGAGTCGAAGCGGGTTCGACCACGCACGGCACTTCCACAGTCGGTTTTTGCGAGCTTTCCCCGCGTGCTCGCCGAATCGGGGCGGAGAGGTAAGGACACACGGAAGTCACTACATCGGGCAGTTTTTCGAGCGCCAACACCCCCGGACGAGCCACGCGCAGCGCCACTCCCAAGGTATCGGGATTGGTGAGCCCCGACCAGTGTTCGGTGTGCACCCAAGGAATTTTCTGTGCCTCTAGGGAACCCGCTCGCGCAGCCGCTACTGGCGCCAGCGCGCTCATCGCCATGGAATGCACCACGTCGGAGCCCTGAAGATAAGTCGGCAGCACGCGGCCAACCCGTGCCACCCCAACTGGTGAAAACGTGCGGAAGGGAATCCGGCGAATCTTTATGCCTTCATATTCTAGTTCTCGAGTGCCATCATCAACCTGCGGCGCCACGAGATGCACCAACCGCACCTCCACGCCCGCCTCGGCAATCGCATGGAGATCCTTGACGATGAACGCTCCGGAAGCGGGGGCTTTCTCGGTGGGAAACCAGGTGGAAACAGCGGTGACTTTCATTCCCCTATTGTTTCACACTCCCATGGCCGCAATGCTTAGAGTTTCGCCGTTTCGAGAACAACCTTGGCGGCGCGGGATCCCGTGTTGGCTAGGGAGTGATTGTTCAAAACCCACTCCCGAAGACCACTGAACTGGCGCGTGCCACTGAGAACTGTGCGCATTGCCTCCGCGACTGCCGTGGCCTCCCAGTCACAGGCCAGTCCCAGCCCAGATTTCCTGATATCGTCCGCGGCGGGCCCGGAACCGGCATAGATGACTGGTGTTCCACAGGCCAAGGCGGAAAACACCTTGGTCGGATAGGCCTCCTCATACCCCTGAGAGGGTCGAATCGAGACTAAGCAGGCTTTCGCCGCGCGTTGCCAGGCAGCAGCTTGCTCGGCTCCGACTTGGCCAAAAAATACCTTGTCGGGCGCTAAACGCGCGGTGGCATTTTGCAAAGACTCCCACGCCGCACCTTGACCAATAAACAGCAACCGTGCGCGCGGAAACTCCTCCACGATCTTTCCGAATGCCTCTACGAAAACTTCTGCCCCCTGCCATTCCGAGGCAGTTCCGGCATATACCAGCCACTCACCGTCCTCGGGATTTGCACCCAGAACCGCTTGGGCTTCAGGGGCAGCACCTGTGTCGGTGAACACCTCCGTGTCAATCCCGTTGCGAACCACGGCGACCCGAAGAGCCCCGAGTTCTTTACAGCGCTTAGCGAACTGCGGTGTGACCGTGAGAACTCGCGACGCTCCGCGAAGCGCGAACTGTTCCACTGTCCGCAAAGTCCAAACCACCCAGCGCGGCACATCCATCCCCGCAGCCGCATCAGACCAAATGTCGGCGGCGTAATAGACATAGGGACGACGTTTTAGCGCGGCCACTAGGCGCAGAACTGCCCCGGTCGTGGGTGGAGGCTCATTGACATACACCCGCGGGGCGGGAGCCAGCAGGAGGCGAAAAAAAGCAGGAATATCGAAACTCAGATATGATAAATACCCGCGAATATAACCCGTTTTGTCACGTTTTGCCTGTACCCGGCGCACCCGCAGTAAACTCCGCCGGTACGCGTCTGCTTCCAGAAGCTCCTCCGCTCGCGAGCGACCTCGGCGGTCAGTGCCGGGGGCGGGAATAGTGGTCAAAACGTCCACCTTCGTTCCCGCATCGGCGAGTGCCTTTACAAGAGCCTCCAGACGAAAAGATGCCGCCGCCGATTCCGGAGCAAAAATCCTCGAGACCAGGGTCACATCGGGATGCATTCGGTAACCCATATTTAGAGTTTCACTGTTTTGCCGCAAGCCGCGGATTCGAGCATGGCATCAAGCACTCTCAGCGTCTCTAACGCCTCAGCAATAGGGACGATTCGCGAGACATCGCCGTTGATCGCAGCCACGAAGTTCTCGTGCTCCACCCGAAGCGGTTCACGCTGGTCAAGAGCATATTGGCGGACCTCCCCGACGCTAACCCCGCGCACGTTCGCGACTTGATCCCATTCGACGACTTTGGTGCCGTTTTCGTAGAAAGTCAAAGTCGAGTTCATGGTGTCAGCCACCAAGGCGCCTTTCTCGCCGGTCACTGTCGTCACGCGCTCTTTGTAGGGGCTGAACCAGTTGACGATATGGTTGACCAACACCCCGTTTTCCAACACCCCTGTCGCCACCACGAGGTCTTCATTGGGGCGCCCGGACTTGCGGGCGGTGCGCGCGGCTATCTCCTGGTAATGCGAGCCGGCAATCCACGCGGTTAAGTCCACGTCGTGGGTTGCGAGGTCTTTAATGACCCCGACGTCAGCAATCCGAATGGGGAAGGGCCCTTGGCGTCGGGTAGCGATTTGGAAAATTTCTCCGAGATCTCCGGCCTGTACTCGTTTCGAGAGCTCCATAAGCGCCGGATTGCACCGTTCCACATAGCCGGTGGCTCCGATAAGATTCGCGTCGCGGTAGGCCGCGACGATGGCTTCGCCGTCCTCGAGGGTGCTAGCCAGGGGTTTTTCAATGAGCGCATGTACACCTGCGGCGGCTAGCTGCAAAGCAATATCCTTGTGGAATTCGGTAGGCACGGCAACAATGGCCGCTTCTATTCCCGCCGCGATCAGCGCCTCAACGTCAGGCAGAACTTCCATGTCCCCCGCCACCCCGAACTTGTCTCCCGCCGGATCCGCTAGAGCCACGAGGGTCTCGCCAGGGGTTTCTCGCACGTTACGGACGTGGTGGCGCCCCATACTTCCGATGCCGATTACACCAACTTTAATGTCTTCCATGTTTACGCACCAGCTCCTGCGAGTCTATTCACGGCTTCAACAATCCGCTCCAAGTCCTCCTGGTCCAGCGACGGATGCACCGGCAGGGAAATCACCTCGCGGGCCGCCGCTTCGGTAGCCGGCAAATCGAGGCCCGGCGCGAAATGTGTCAGCGACGGCAAGCGGTGGTTTGGAATCGGGTAATAAACCCCGGAACCGACCTGGTATTCGTCCTTCAGCGCCGCCACGAAACCATCGCGATCCTCCGGAACCCGAATCGTGTACTGGTGGAAGACATGGGTCGCCTCCGGTGCGATTGGTGGCACCTTTACGCCCTTGAGGTTCGCACTCAAGAAAGCCGCGTTCTCTTGGCGCCGCTTGGTCCAGCCCCCAACCTTCTTTAACTGCTCGCGCCCAATCGCGGCGTGGATATTTGTCATGCGCAGATTAAAGCCCACGACCTCGTTTTGGTATTGCTTTTCCATGCCCTGGTTGCGGAAAAGGCGAGCCACCCGCGCGAGCTCGTCAGTCTCACAGGTAATCATCCCACCTTCACCGGAGGTCATGTTCTTGGTCGGGTAAAGCGAAAATGCCCCGAAAGTCCCGAAAGTCCCGACCTGAGCCCCATTCCAGGTTGCGCCGTGCGCCTGGCAGGCGTCTTCAAAAATCTTCAAGTCGTGCTTCACGGCGATCTCTCCCAAAGCAGTCATATTCGCGGGGTGTCCGTAAAGGTGTACCGGCAAAATCCCCTTGGTTTTCGGGGTAATCGCCGCTTCCACGGCGTTCGGATCCAAACAGAAGTAATCGCCTTCGATGTCTGCAAAAACCGGCGTCGCGCCGGTCAAAGCCACCGAGTTGGCGGTGGCAGCAAAGGTGAAGGAAGGCACGATGACTTCGTCGCCAGACCCGATTCCGGCGGCCAACAAGCCGCACAACAGCGCAGATGTCCCCGAATTCACCGCCACGGTCGGTCTCCCGCCACCGAGCAAGCCCGAAAACTCGGATTCAAAATCGGCCACGACCGAGCCCTGAGCAAGCATCCCAGTCTGTAATACCTCGTCCACCGCGCGGCGTTCTTCAACTCCAATAATCGGCTTGGCTGCGGGGATAAAATCTTTACTCATCGTGTTCCTTCCGTTATGTGGGTCTTCCACAGTCAGTTATTTTCGTCTAACGTCAAAGTTTCGTTTGTTTCCGTGTAAGTTTCGCCGGTCATCGGGCAGCGCCATTTGTTGGGCTCACCTTCCACAGCCTCTAGACGCACCCCGGCACGCCCCACCCAGCCAATTCGCTTTGCTGGCACGCCTACCATTAATGCAAAGTCCGGCACGTCGCGTGTCACGACCGCGCCGGACCCAACCGTGGCCCACTGACCGACAACGCAAGGCGCTACGCACACGGCGCGCGCCCCAATCGCCGCGCCGCGTTTCACGGTCACTCCCACCGCGTCCCAGTCCGAGGCAGATTTTAGGGAACCGTCAGGGTTGACCGCGCGCGGCCACTCGTCGTTGGTTAAAACCGCCGCCGGGCCAATGAACACCCCGTCTTCCAACTCGGCGGGTTCATAAACCAAGGCATAGTTTTGGATCTTGCAGTTGTCTCCCACCCGAACGCCCGCATCAATGTAGGCTCCGCGCCCGAGAATACAGTTTTCGCCCAGCCGCGCCCCCTCGCGAACCTGGGCATAGTCCCATATGGAACAGCCCTCGCCAACCGTTGCGTCTGGGGAAACTTGGGCAGTATCGACTATGCGGGTCATATTTTCCTCTCGAATTGCGCAACCCGGTCGGGTCCTCGAATAACGCCACGACCTATCTTAGTCACTTAAAAGCAGTGGGAGGAGCGACCTAAGTCGCACCCCGCCACGTGTGTTGACATTTACATCAGTGAATAGACCACCGCCTGGTGAACTTGGGTCATAGCCACGGCCGCATCCCCACCCAGCGAGGTAACAAACTTGGCTCCGAGACGATTGATTTCTCCGCCCGCGTTGCCGTCCAGAGTCGCGCCAGCCGAGTTCGGCAACAACAGAATCGGGCCGTCGGTCAAGACCCCACCAGCCACGGCATCAACCGGATTGGAGCCGGAAGCCAGATAGACCCTAGCGGCCCCCTCCGGATAACGGTATTGGCTGATGGCGCGCGCCGTCCCATAACGGTCGGCTCCAGCAATCCGACTGGAGGAACGACCCGCCGCGGCTTGATTCAAGATTTCATCCGAAACCGCGCCGGTTCCACCCAAGGCAATCACAGTCGATGGGGCAATCTTGCGAATAGCGGAGCTCACCGCAGCCGGCAGCTTGCCGGAACTCGGCACCAGCAGCACTGGCCCATCAATCAGTGAACCAGCAGCTAAGGCATCGACTCCCTTGCTTTGCTCCGCAAGGTAAACCGCACTCATTCCGGGATTGGTTTGCGTCACCTGCACTGCGATTTGGGCGGCAGTTTCCGCGCGATTTCCACCGGCAAGACGTGAGGTCGAAGCTGATCCGGCAACCGCCCGCAGGGTGGATTCGTTTACCGCTCCGTAACCACCCAAGGCGACCACGCGCTTTGCACCGGTTGATGCGATATAGGACTTTACTTTGTAAACAGTATCTTGACCCGAGTTCACCAGCACAATCGGACCGTCAGTCAAGGCTCCTCCAGCCAGCGCGTCCGCGGTGTTATCAGAACGGGCTAAATAGACTGTGTTTGTTCCACTCGGGAAGGCATGTTTAGCAATCTCGATAGAGGTATCAATCCGGTTGGCTCCAGCCAGTTGCAACGGGATACCACCGGCAGTCTGTTCTCGCTCAGCAGTTACATAGTTGGGTTCTTTCACGGTGTACCACGGAACCGCGATGTAATCCGCCACCAGCTTCCGCACTGTCGGAAGATAGTCATAGAAGGCCTGACCGGGGCAAGCAGTCGCGCCCACATCGCGGTGACCGGAAACGACCGGAACATGAATCACGGTTCCATTCGCCTTGGTCACCGGAGTTGACATATTAAACGGATCCATTCCGACCGGAAGCTTGTAGGTAATCACCTTGGCGACCGTGGCAACAGCCGCATCGGAGGGCCTAAAATTGGAGTAGTTGCCAAGGACGGAGATTCCGAAAGTCGATTGGTTCACACCCGAAGCATGTGCTCCAATCGTGTTATAAGACCAAAAGTCGCCGTCGCGCCCCTGCCAGGCACGCCCGTAGTTATCGACCAAAACGTTGTAGCCGATATCTCCCCATTTGAGGCTCAGCGCGTGGTAGCGATAAATGGCGCGCAAGATTCCCGGCACCGCTTCTGCGGAATAATCATTTTGGCTAGCAGTGTGGTGAACCACCGCCGCCTGCACTTTTCCGGCTCGTGGGGTCCAGGTTCGCCAGCTCGGATCGGCTCCCCAAGCATCGCGGGTCAGCAATTCTACGGGCCCATCCGTTGCGGGAACATTAGTCCAAGCATTGGCGGGGGGCTGCGGCTGCACTTGTTGACCGGAATCGTCCGTGGAAGGATCGTTGTTCGGAGTTCCCCCATCTTTCCCACCGGCTTGAGCCGGAACCGGTCCCGCTAGAGTCGAGCCCGTTTCCGGAAGCGCAAATTTGTTGTCTTCCACGCGAGTGCCGGGGTCAATCACCTCCAGTTGCGGTTGGATGTTGGCGGTCGAATCCGACATCACCAAGGCGATCTCGACTTTAGCCGCATTCACCACAATCCAAGCTTCAGTGGCTTTGGTCTGGCCATCCGCGCTGGTTTCAAACTCTTCGCCAACGGTTTCCCAATCGGTCCAAGCGCCGCCTTTCAAGGTGCGCCCGAGAACTGCTAGCGGTTGGGGACCCGAGGCCGGCCATTTCGCGGCCACCAAAGCCACTACGGAATCAATCTCTGCGGTGGCAGTGAGCTTCACCGTCTGGTCCGGAGTCGCGAGGCCCGAGGTGAATTTTTGGGTCAAAGTGCGACCGTTTTCATCTTGGGCAGAAAGAGGTGAAGCCGCGCTGAATTCTCTGATTTTTTCGTTCAGGGTCGTTTCCGGAAGATTCGGCAAAGTCTCGACCTCGCGAAAATCCGAGCTCAGGGTGTCACTCCCCGACTGGTTCATCATTGTCGACGGAACCGCTCCAATCGCAGGGACACCTCCCCACAAGCTAATGGCGGCAACGGTTGCGAGCGCTCCGGTCCAGAAGTTGGCTCCCCCAAGGTGATTCTTTCCCATGTTTCCTCCTAAACATCCGGAAATAAGCTTTCCCGATTTTTCCACCAATCGCAACCTATGCTCTGGTATTCCCACCAGCGAGGTTGTGTTTGGTTATGTTTAGCATTCAATTTTAACAATGTTAACATTAGTAACATACCTGATTTGAGGTTTGCTGTCTAGGCATGGCACGCCGTGTTTCTAAAATGAGTTGCCGTCATGACACAATGAGAGACGTGAACGAAACCGAGAAAACACGTAGGGCCGGAGAAGAAGTTGCTCTTATCGTGCCGATTTATAATGAAGGCTCGGTGGTGAAAGAGGTCATTAAAAATGCCCTCCAGACGTTTCCAAATGTCATCGCAATTGATGATGGTTCTACCGATGATTCCGCTCAACTCGCCCACGAAGCCGGAGCCACCGTCCTGCGTCACGCCATAAACCTTGGCCAAGGCGCGGCGCTGCAAACCGGAATCTCCTTTTTTCTGCAAGCCAGCGACCTGCCATACCTGGCGACCTTTGACTCCGATGGTCAACATTCCACTGCCGATGTGGAAGCCATGTGGGAAAAGGCACGAACGGAAGGTCTCGATATCGTCTTTGGCTCGCGTTTCTTGTCCACTCATCAAGAGATGGGCCTCGCCAAACGCGTGGTCTTGAAAACCGCGGCTTGGGCCACCGCGAAAACTACGCGGATGCGGTTGACCGATGCCCATAATGGTTTGCGGCTACTCTCTCGCCGCGCCGCCTCAACCCTGCATTTACAGCAAAACCGGATGGCGCACGCCTCGGAGATTGTGGCCCAACTCGGACGTTCCGGACTTCCTTGGGCCGAAGCACCAGTCAATATTCGCTACACGGATTATTCGCGCGCTAAGGGCCAGTCTCTATGGAACTCAATTAATATCGTCGCCGATTTGATTATGGGGGTGCGCTGATGGCTTTGGTTTCGGGGAATGTTTTCGGGATCTTAGTGCCTGTTCCCGCAGTGAGCTGGGCGGAGGCATCGCATCTGGGGATTAAAATCGTCCTGCTTTTGGCGGTGGTTTTCGGGCTCATCTATGTCTCGCGGCTCAAGGGAGCTCGCAACTTGGCGATGCGCCGAATCCTCGCCCTCCTGTTTGCAATCGGTGCCGCGATTGCCATTATCTATCCGCCGGTGATTTCCGCCGTGGCGCGGTTTCTCGGGGTTGGGCGCGGGACTGATTTGCTGCTCTATGCGCTGGTGGTGGTGGTATTGGCGACTTGGCTCGTCCAGTGGCGTTACAATATCGCCGTCCAGGCTCGCCTCACCGAGCTCACCCGTCAGGTCGCCCTTGCCAACCCCGAAAAGCCCTCCGAAGACTAGCTTCCTTGGACGTCACCTCTGCGCGGTAGGTTTTCTGTTCTGTTAGTGGGTTTCTGAGCCTCTTGGGGACAACCGCTCGGCATTGTGCTCGACGTGCACTTGGGTGAGGCACTGGTGGTTCTTTTGGTCGGGCTCTTCGGAGCGGACGCGAACCCTAGCGGGACGGAAGGGGAAGTATCCCCTCGAAACTGCTACTGTGTAGCAGTTTCTCACCCTTCAGTCCCGCTGCGGGTTTCGCATTACCGCTCCTTGAGCCCTACTGAGTGGTCACGTTACGTAACCCGCGCACGAGTGCTACGCAAGCACGAACTACCACGCCGAGACCCAAGCGGCTCCGAAGCACATAAAAAACCGAGAGGGACGTTCTAGTTATGGCGAAGGAGCAGGTAGAGGCGGAGTTGCAGGCCGAGGTTGATGAGGGCAAGGATGGGTCGCCAGTGGGGTTGGGGATAGAGATGGCGGAGGAATAGAGAAGCGGATTCGTGGTGAGCCCGCAGGACGCGGGTATTCAGTTTGGAGCCAGCGGAGGCGGAGGTGCCAGCGGGGGCGGCGGTGCCGGCGGTGAGGTTTCCCGTGGAGGCACCTTGTTGATGAATCACCTCGACACCTGCGACCAGAAGCGAAGTCTTCCCGAGTTTCCGCCGCGCTTTCAGCCCCAAGTCGGCGTCCTCAAAATACATAAAGAAGCGCTCATCGAAACCGCCCATCGCTTCCCAGTCCTCGCGCCGCACCACGAGGCAGGCCCCGGAAAGCCAGTCCACTTCTGTGTCTCCTTGTCCTCTCCAGGCACTCCCCCAATAGCGTGCTGTCCAGGGATTCTCCGGCCAAATCCGGGCGAAGAGTGCGTGGCCGATACCGATTGAAAAATAGGGGAAGGAACGTCCCGTCGGATAGCGATTTCCGCTGCCGTCAACCAGCGCCGGCCCCACTATCGCCGCCTGAGGATGAGTCTCGGCCGCGTCAATCAGCGCGTCCAGGGAAGCGGGCGTGAACTGTAAATCCGGATTCGCCATCACCACCCAAGGCTCCGCCCCTCGCGCCCCCAGATTAGAAGACACCCCGAATCCGGGGTTATCGGGTCTAGAAATGTAGTCCGCGCCGTGTTTCTCACAAATCTTTTGTAACGCTACGTCTGGAGCCTCCGCGTTATCAACCACTACGGCTTGCAAAGGGCGATTCGTAGCCCCGCGCAGACTCTCCAGCAACTGCCGCACCCCATCGGAAGATTGATAAGACACCGTCACCACGCGAATCTGGGGAGGGGCAGCGCTTTCAGTCATGGGCTATCCGTCTCCGTTCCCCTACTTGTGGGCTAAAAAAATTCAGCAAATGCGCCGTGTCAGGTCACCCCAACCGGCAATTGGCACTCAATAAGTTTACAATGACGAAGTGATTATGAACCGACATCCTCTCGCCAGCCACGCAGCGAGTCTACCTCGCCGCCACCGCGCCGGGAGGATTATCGCCACAATCGTGGTTTTTCTCGCAGTTTTCGGAGTATCTTTTGCTTCCTTGGTGATCGCAGACGTGTCGTCTTGGACAAATAAGACCGACATTTCTGCCCTGCTCGGAGGAAAACACCAGGAAAAACCGAAGAATCCCGAAGACAGTTTTGCTAATCGAGATCTCAATATTCTCGTCATCGGTTCGGATTATCGCGCGAAAAAGGAATACGACGAAACCGGTCAACTCGTCACCGGAATGCGCGCTGATACGACGCTCCTGGCCCATATCAGCGCCGACCGTAAACGCATTGAAGTCATGTCGATTCCTCGAGACCTGATGGTGGATCGCCCCGAATGCACCCGTCAAAACGGCACTGACGAGCCCGCTTCTCGGGGAAAAATCCAGTTCAACTCCGTTTTCGCTCTTTTGAGCGAGGACAAGTATGTTGCTCCCGCCACCGCCTGCACCCTGAAAACGGTTGAAGACCTTACGGGGATTTACATCGACGAGTTCGTGGTGGTGGACTTTGATGGATTCCAAGACATGGTGGCGGCACTCGGCGGGGTGCCGATGTGTTTCGATGAACCGGTAAAGGATGTTACCGCCGGACTCTATCTCGATGCGGGCTGCCAAAACCTTGACCCCACTCAGGCCTTGGCCTACGCTCGCGCCCGCAAGAGTCTCGGCGATGGCTCAGATATTTCTCGCATCGGACGTCAGCAACAGCTCATTGGCGCCATGATGAAAGAAGCCAAGAGCCGCAACTTTCTCACGGATTTGCCTTCTCTCTATGCCTTTTTGAAAGCCGGAATGAAGTCTTTGACAACTTCCCAGACCTTTGGTTCAGCCACGAACATCGGCGGGCTTGCGCTCTCCCTTTCCAAATTGGAGCCTTCCCATATCCGGTTCTACACCCTCCCCTTCGAGGAATACGCCCCCGATCCAGCTCGAGTGGCAGTGGCGGACAATGCCTCTGAACTGTTTGATGCCCTGCGACTTGATGAACCGATTCCGACGACTTTCCCGTACCAGGATTTAGACGGCAACAAGGTTGAGCCGACTCCGGAAACTACCAATACGGCGAATCCCGATAGCGTCGGCAACGTGGGCAGCGGTTCCACCGGAGAATTGAACGGCTCCAACAGCACCTCGAGCAATCTGCCAACTAGAAACGGGAGCGTTGGCTAATGGGTTTGCCCCCGTCTTTTCCTCCTGCTTCTGCTTCGCCACGCGAGGCCGAGGGGGCACGCCCGGGGGCAAAAACGGCTATCACCGTTGGGAATGCTCAGCAAAGGCCCGCCGGTGAGACCAAGTACCTGCCGGTGACGCCGGTTGGCGGCTCCTCACCAGAGGCCTCCCTCCCGCCGACGTACCCTCACCAAAGCGCCACCCCACCGGCGTATTCTCCCCACCAGAACACCACCCCACCGGCGCACCCCCAAGAAGTAAACCCCTCGATTCCCCCCGCCAAGCTTGGGCGGATTCGAACCCGTCATCCGGTACGCCGATTTTTCCTGATTTTGCTGTTCGTCATCCTGGTCGCAGCGCTGGTCATTGTGTTTTGGGGACTGTTCTTGGTGGCCAGGGTCGATAACCAAATCGGACGGGTTGATGCCCTCAGCGGCGCAGCCAACACCCCGGGAACCACTTGGCTTATTGCCGGTTCCGATTCCCGCGAGGGCCTCGTAAATGATGGCACCGAGGGCCAGCGATCGGATTCGATTATTCTGGTTCACCAAGCCGCAAACGGGAAAGCCGCAGTGGTGTCGCTCCCCCGCGACACCTACACCCAGATTCCCGGCAAAGGAGCCGCGAAATTAAACGCAGCCTTCTCTTGGGGCGGCCCCACGCTTCTAGTCCAGAGTGTGGAGGGACTGACGGGTCTCACGGTGGATCACTACGTGCAAGTCGGCATGAGCGGTGTTTCCGAGATTGTAGACGGTTTGGGTGGTATTAATCTCTGCTGGGACCAGACTTTCCACGACCGGATGACCGGTTTCGGCTGGGAGGCCGGTTGCCATGACGTTGATGGCAACGCCGCGCTGCTGTTTTCGCGGATGCGCTACGCTGATCCACGCGGCGACATCGGCCGCACCGACCGCCAGCGCCTGGTGATTTCCCAGGTCCTCCGCAAGTCCCTCAGCCCCGATGTCATCCTGTCTCCGCCGAAGCAGGTGGCGCTGGCCGACGCCGGTTCGAGTGCTCTAACGGTGGACCGAGATATGAAAGCATTAGACATCGCAAAGTTGGTTTTGGCGATGCGCCAGGCCTCCTCCGACGGGCTCCAGGGGGTACCCCCGATTTCTTCGCTGGGCTACAATCCCGGCCACGGGGTGGGATCCACGGTGCTTTTGGATCCCGACAAAATTGAGGGCTTTTTCGCCGCTCTCCGCGAAGGAACTCTCACTCCCTCGGATTTCCAGACTCAACCGAGCTAATTTTTGAGTTGTTGTCGACATAAAAACTACTTTTTTTGAATTTATTGCCTTATAAGGCAATAAATTCAAAAAAAGTATGAGTTAGGCGCAAGACTCAAGATGCCCTCTCGCGATATTTGCGGATTTCTCCTTGGCCGCTCGTCCCGTCGATAGCATAAACCGACAGCCAGCCGTCCTTTTCGACCCCTGATTCCAGGTCAATCACCCCGGGCAGGACGAAATTCTCCCGTCCCTCGTTGCGGTGTCCGTGAAGCTGTACCAACTCCGAATCCCCCATCTCCTCGAAATTCCGGAACTCATAGCGACGCCGATAGGTGTTTGCTCTGGTCCCCACCCCAAAAATAAAGTAATCATCGGGCAAGTCACAGCGTCCGGTTTCGCGAATCTCACGAATTGTGGAGGGCAGAACCCCACCGTGGGAGACAAAAAATTCTTTACCCGCGGTCTTGAAGTCATAGAAAGGCACTGTCGATCGATACCAGTCTTCTAGCTGGGGGCGGGTCGCTCCGGCGGTGAGGAGCTGTTTCATAGTGACATCGGTGGCGGTTTTGGTGCCGCGACCCTTTAGCGCATTCAACAAGGACTTCTCGTGGTTTCCGGTCACAACCACGGCGTCAAGGGTTTTGAGCAAGCGCCACACTTTTCCGGCGTCGGGTCCGCGGTCAAAGAGATCGCCGACAAAGACCCACTTCGTGTCGGGAGTCCCCAGCTCCTCCACGGCCTTCCCCAAGGCCTCCCCACAAGACTGGACGTCACCCACAACCACCACCGGACGATTCCCGAGGTCAATCTGGAAAGTTTTGAAACAATCCAACATCTGAGATGGAGTGATGGTTTGCGGCGGAGGTACAGAAGCGAAACGGTCCAAGAATGACTCAATGTCGGGGATTTTATCCCCGCCGCGCCTGTCGTTTCGAGAAATGAGTTCCTCACGGCTGACCTGGGTAAAATCCACTGCGAGGACGTCGTAGCCGTGAGAATCAGCCAAGGCATGCCACCCCGCGCGGGACCGTTCCGAGGCGTTGACCGCATCGATGATAACGGGTGAGCCCAAAAACATGAGGTTATCGGCCTGTTCGGAAACGATGCGGCGAGCCAGACGCTGCAAGTGTTCTCCAGCAATCAAAACCTGCCCGCCATCGGTAGCGGGAATATAGCGGGAAAAGAGGCGCCGAATTTCGTCGGCGCTGACTGAGAACTCCGCGAGCTGGTTTTCTTGCACAAAGGTGGTTTTCCCGGATCCTTGCGGGCCGTAAAGTATAAACATTTTGCGCATTCTTCCGCCACTTTCGCGTGTTTTCAGCCTGAATCTCTCAGGGAATCCGGGCCTTCTCACTCTCTTTATAAAAACCCAGTCAGGCTCCCCTTACCCTTCCGTTTTATCAAATCCAGGTAAATTTCCCCAAACTTAGCGGTGGACCAGGCAACTCAGACGAGCCCGTTAAAGACCTCCGTCGAAGCGGGGTGGGTCCAGATTCCGTCGCGCAAACTAGACCAAGTTCCTCCCAATCTCATGGTTTGGGCCACCAGGTTAATGAGTTCTTGGGAGTCCACGCAGTAAAGCGCGGCGCCGAGAATTTCATCGCTCGTGGCGTCAACAATGACTTTCGCCATCCCCTGCGGTTTGCCGAGAATCTTTGGCCGTGGCATCACCGGAATCTCCGCGATTTTCTTGGCGAGGACGCGAATCTCCCTTCCGGTTTCTCGGGCTTGTGCCTCGGTCAAACCGACCATTGCCAGCGGCGGGTCGAGGAAAGTCGTGTTCGGCACCGCCACGCGGTCAGCAGTCGTGCGGTTGCCTTTCTTGAGCAGGGTGCTTTCCAAGACGCGGTTGTCATCAAAGGAGATATAGGTAAACTGCGGCCCGCCGTTGATGTCTCCAACCGCATAGATTCCCTCCACGCTGGTACGGAGTTTCTCATCCACTTTGATGAATCCTCGGTCATCCAGTTCCACCCCCGCAGCCTCGAGGCCGAGCCCGGCGGTGGCAGGAGTACGACCAGCAGCCACCAATACCGCATCCGCGAAGACCTCGTCCGCTCCGACCTGAACTGCGAGTTCACTCCCTTTCCGAGTGATTGACTTGGTGTCTTGCCCCATCAGGAAACGCACGCCCTGTGATTCCATGACTTCCTGGACCAAGCCAGCCACGTCCTCATCCACTCGCGGCAGGAATCTCTCCGAACGGTTCACCACCGTCACTTCCGAGCCGAAGCCGGAGAACATGGCGGCGAATTCGAGGCCCACGAAACTGGCTCCAACAATGAGCAGGCTCTGCGGGAGGGGATCGACGTGCTGGATGGTAGTGGAATCGTAGACTCCTTCGAGATCGATCCCGGGGATCTCCGGCTTTGCCGGAGTCGTGCCGGTGTTGACAATTATCGTGTCCGCGGTGATTCCAAATTCCTCGCCCTTTGCGCCGTCGACTCCCTCAAGGGTGACATCGTTAGGTCGTCCCGCTGACGGGGTGACTGCGAGAGTGTGGGGCGCGGTGAAACGGGCGAATCCATCGATCAAAGTGATTTTTCCCTCTAGCATCCCATAGTTGACGGAGTTCAATTTGGCAATAAACTCGTCGCGGCACCTGACGGCTTGGCGGAAATACTCCGCGGCCGGGTTCTCTTCGTGACGACGCAGCGCGCTGGTGATGAGGGTCTTGGTCGGGATGCAGGCAATGTTGATGCAAGACCCGCCATACATCTTGGCGGAGCGTTCAATCAAGACAACCTTCTGACCAGTGGCCGCCAGCTTCAGCACCAGAGACTTTCCGCTTTTGCCTCAACCAATAATTGCCGTATCAAAATGAGCCATTTTGTCCCTTTCCTTTTGAAAACTTAGTCGTTAAATCGAAATCGCTTTGCGCGATGTAACCGCCGTTCATGTGACTTTTCTCGAGGAAATCGCCCCCGGATTTGTCAGCGTTTTGTTCTCCCGACACTAGCCCCCAGCCAGTTCATCTCTTATACTTAAACCATGACTAACTTCCACAATGATGTTCAAGATTTAGCCTCAAAGTTGGCTTTTCCCGCAAGTTTTGTTTTCGGCACCTCTACGGCGTCCTATCAGATTGAGGGGGGTGCCGGCGAGGGAGGGCGCGGCTCGAGCATCTGGGACACTTTCGCCCACACCCCGGGAACCATCATCGATGGCACCACCGGCGACGTGACATCCGACCACTATCATCACTGGCAAGAAGATATAGCCTTGATGAGTGAAGCCGGCTTGAAAGACTACCGCCTGTCGCTGTCTTGGACGCGTCTTTTCCCGGATGGAACCTTGGCAAGTGGGCCGAATCCGCAAGGTGTGGAGTTCTATAACCGAATCTTCGACGGGCTCGTAGAGGCGGGAATCCGACCGATGGTGACGCTCTACCACTGGGATTTGCCCCAGGCGCTCCAAGATGCGGGCGGATGGCTTAATCCAGACACGGTGGTGCGGTTTGTGGAATACAGTGTAGCTGCCTTCGAACTCTTTGGAGACCGCGTCACTCACTGGGTTCCGATTAATGAACCCAATGTTCACACCCTGCTCGGCCACGCTATCGGAACCCACGCTCCAGGTCTAACACTGGGCTACGAGGCGCTCGGGGTGGGCCACGCTCTCAATCTCGCCCACGGTGCGGCAGTAAGGGCCCTGCGGGAAGCCGGCGCGAAGTCGATTGGGACGGCAACAAACCACTGTCCGGTGATGCCGAGCGACCCGAACAATCCGATGGATATCCAGATGGCGGGGCTGTATCACGCCATCTACAATCTCTTCTTCTCCGATGCGATGCTGCGCGGGGCCTATCCCGAAGAATTACTCGCTTTGGTAGAGAGCGAGGCCGGTTCGGAGGTTGCCGCCCAGATGCGCGCGGAGGTCGTGGGAGCCCAAGCGCCCCTGGATTTCTACGGAGTGAACTACTATGAGCCCGCCGTGGTGCGCTCGCGGATAAACCCCGACGGCAGTCCCATCCCCGAGGTAGCTCCTCCCACGGAGCCTCGCAAGCACGTTGACGGGGCGGGGCTTTACGATATGCCCGCGGAGATTCCTTTCCTGATTGAATCCCTGCCGACCAAAGAGCGCACCGGCTTTGACTGGGCGATCTACCCCGAGGGTTTGACAGAAATCATGGTGGATATGTTGGCGCGGTACGGGCAGGAACTTCCCCCGCTCGTCGTGACCGAAGGTGGGGTGTCCTTCCCCGATGAGGTGGTGGGAGGTGCGGTGCATGACACGGCACGAATTGACTATCTCGCTAGACATCTGCTGGCCGTGTCCGCAGCGTGCGCAAAAGGCGTTGACGTGCGCGGATACTACGTGTGGTCCTATCTGGATAACTGGGAGTGGGCCGATGGGATTGGCCAACGTTTCGGGCTGGTATATGTTGACTTCGATGACCCGAGCCGCCGACGTCTCCCCAAGGATTCTTTCCACTGGTTTTCCGAGCTCGTCCGGATGGTTAAGGCGGTGGCCCCGTGAGTACAGAATCGTCCCTCGAATCAGAGCCGTTGGGCTTCTACGGTCGCAGTGGCGGGCGGTTTACGGCGCGAATTCCCGCCGACGCGCCCTTAGAAAAACCGCGGAAAACATGGCGTTTCTCAGTGACGCTGGCGAATCTCGGGGTCTACACGGCCTGGTTCGGGCCGATTCAAGTTCTCCTCGGACTCCAGGCGGCCGCGATCGCGCCCGACCATAAGGAATACGTGTTATCCCTGGTGACAGGCGTGGGGGCTTTTGTCTCCGCCATCGGCAACCCGGTTTTCGGAGCTCTGTCGGACCGGACAACCTCACGTTTCGGAAGGCGCCTCCCCTGGGTGTTTTGGGGGACGGCTATCGGCGCTCTCGGGCTGGTGGGACTGGCTTTTGCAGGGAGCGTCTGGGCGATGGTAGTGGCTTGGGCTCTGGTCCAGGCGTCCCTAAACGCCATGTACGCCGCCATCACAGCTACGATCAATGACCAGGTCAAAATCGAGTACCGCGGCCAGATGGGCGGCTGGCTCGGGATTGGCCAAACCGTTGGCGTGGTCGCGGGAACCGGCGTCGCGGCGGCGGTGAGCGGAATCACCGCCGGCTACTTGGTTTGTGCCGCACTTTTGGTGGCGTTCGTACTGCCGTATCTTTTCACCAGTCGCGACCGGTTTTTACGCCGTAAACCCGGGGATTTTCATCTCTTGGCGTTCCTGCAGCGCTTTTGGGTTTCACCAAAGAAATACCCGGATTTCGCCTGGACCTGGGCGAGCCGCTTCCTGATTAACCTCTCCAACGCGCTTTGTACTCTCTACCTGCTGTTCTACCTGATGGATGCGGTGAAATACCAAGACGCGGAGATTGGGGTGTTCATTCTCTCGGGGCTCTATGCGCTTTTCACCGTGGCTTCGACTCTGCTTGCCGGCATGGCCTCGGACAGAATGGGCCAGCGCAAGCCCCTCGTGATAGCTTCGGGAATCGTGATGGCAATCTCCGCTGCGGTTTTGGCGGGACTCCAAACTTGGCCGGGCGCGATTGTGGGAGCGATTTTGCTCGGCATCGGCTACGGAATCTACGTTTCGGTGGACTTCGCTTTGACGACCCAGGTGTTACCGCCGACCAATGATGCTGCTCGCGATCTTGGAGTCATCAATATTGCCGCTGCGCTCCCCCAGGCTCTCGCCCCGGTTTTGGCCGCCCCCTTGGTGAAGGCATTTAGCGACTACACCGCCGGATATGCCGCGCTCTATGTCTTCGCTGCCGTCGTCGCCGTCTTGGGCGCGCTGCTCGTTACCCGCGTAAAATCCGTGCGCTAGGGCCTCCGTGAGACAATCGGTGGGTCGCGCTCTCTTAGCGCCGAAGGCAGCGCGGTCTTATCCGTAAAAATTCCTGTCGCCATGAAACGAGCCATTGCCGAGGAGGCAAAGAAAGAAAACGTCACCACCAGCGAGCTAGTTCGCGCCCTCCTGACAAAATCTCTCATCGAAGTCTAAGCGTTCGGGTGGCGATCCAAGACCGCCACCCGAATCCACACCTAGTGTCTCTTGACGGAGAATTCTAGTGTAGTCAGCGGGTCAGACCTCTACGGCATAATGACCGAAGGGAATGCAGCCGGAAGGG
Organism: Mobiluncus porci; assembly: GCF_009695935.1. Classification (GTDB taxonomy): domain Bacteria; phylum Actinomycetota; class Actinomycetes; order Actinomycetales; family Actinomycetaceae; genus Mobiluncus; species Mobiluncus porci. Next base: position 20,845 of record NZ_VUMY01000012.1, on the reverse strand, counting down.
TCTGACCCTAGATGGCGTAGCGAAACAAACCTACACCTTTCTAGTGTTTCTTGACCTCGATGGCCAATTCCGCGGCTGGGTTGACGTTTACCGACAGCGACAGCGTCTCGGAGGCAATCAGTTCTTGGAACTGACCCACCGCTTCGATTCCATCAGCGGGAACCCCCAGCGACAAATCAATCCGATCGGCGACGTCGAGCCCGGCGTTCTTGCGGGCATCTTGCACCGCGCGAATCACATCGCGGGCATAGCCTTCCGCTTCGAGCTCCGGAGTGACATCCGTGTCCAAAACTACGAAAGTTCCGCTCGGAAGCACGTCCGCTGCCGTTCCCGGCTCGGCCTCCACCTTGGTGGTAAGCGAATATTGCTCCCCGGTCAAACGCACCGGCGCACCGTCGACTAAGACCGGCTCGCACACTACCGCATCCCCATCCACGTGCCACTCACCGGCTTTTTGCGCCTTGAACAGCGCGGAAGTGAGCTTGCGCACCTCGGGGTCAAAAGCCTTCGGGTTGAGCGCGAGCTCTTGGGTTGATTTCAAGCCTGAGCCCTCGATGCCGATGACCTCAACTTGCTTGACGTTAACCTCCGAGGCAATCAAGTCCGCATAAGGCGCGAGCGCTTCCGGATGGGCCGCGACGACCTTCAAGCGCGCCAAAGGCAGGCGCACGCGGAGCTTCTCGGCCTTTCGCAAAGCGTGAGCCGCCGAAACAATATCGCGCACCTCGTTCATGGATTCCACCAGTTCGCTGTCGTGCGGGGCGGCATCCCAATCCGGATAATCCGTCAAATGCACGGAGCGCTCACCGGTGAGCCCGCGCCAAATCTCTTCGGCAACTAGCGGCAGAAGCGGCGCAATCGCCCGCATGAGCGCCTCGAGAACCGTATAGAGCACATCAAAGGCTTGGCTGTCTTCGTCCCAGAAACGCTCCCGTGAAATCCGGATATACCAGTTATTCAAGAGCTCCATGAAGAGCCTCACCTGTTCACAAGCCTCCGGGATATGGAAATGATCCAGATCCTCGCGCATCTCGTGGAATAGCTTTCGGGCCGCCGAAAGCAGATAGCGATCCATCATCGGGAGCTTTTCGATGGTCGCCCGGTCAAACACGTCCACAAGCTTCGCGTCATAGCCCGCGCCCTGGTTAGAGGTTCCAGCATAGAGCGTAAAGAAGTAATACGCATTCCACACCGGCAGCAACATTTGCCGCACGGTGTCGTGGATGCCCTTGTCGGTCACAATCAAGTTACCGCCGCTTACGACCGGAGAACTCATCAAGAACCAGCGCATCGCGTCCGCACCGTATTTGTCGAAAACCTCGTTGACGTCGGGGTAATTCCGCAAAGATTTGCTCATCTTGCGCCCATCGTCGCCCAAAACAATCCCGTGGGAGATACAGTTGGTGAAGGCCGGGCGGTCAAACAGGGCTGTCGCCAAGACGTGCAAAGTGTAGAACCACCCGCGGGTCTGGCCGATGTATTCCACAATGAAATCCCCCGGGTAATGCGTCTCGAACCAGTCGCGGTTCTCGAAAGGATAATGCACCTGGGCATAGGGCATCGACCCGGATTCAAACCAGCAATCCAGCACCTCCGGGACGCGCCGCATCATCGAGCGTCCACTCGGGTCATCTGGGTTCGGGCGCACGAGTTCATCGATGTAAGGCCGATGCAGGTTATCGACCTTCACCCCGAAATCGCGCTCCAATTCCTCAAAAGACCCATAGACGTCGAGGCGCGGAAACTCGGGGTTATCCGACTTCCACACGGGAATCGGCGCCCCCCAGAAGCGGTTACGAGAAATAGACCAGTCGCGGGCCCCCGCGAGCCAGTTTCCGAAAATCCCGTCCTTCGTGTGGGCCGGAGTCCAAGTAATCTGCTGGTTCAACTCCACCATCCGGTCGCGAAAATCGGTGACTTTCACGAACCAAGACGACACGGCCTTGTAGATGAGCGGCTTCCGGCACCTCCAACAGTGCGGATAGGAGTGCTCATAGGACGCGACTTTCACGAGTCGCGCGCGTTTGGACTCGTCGCGGGCGGCCATCGGCCCCGTGATATCGCGCATATCGGCGATAATGTAGCGATTCGCCTCGAAAACGTTCTTCCCGGCATAGTCAGGCACTTCCGCGGTCAGGTTCCCGTCTCCATCAACGGGCATGACGATGCCAATCTTGTTCGGCAGACACACGTTCATATCGTCTTCACCAAATGCCGGCGCCATGTGAACCAAGCCGGTGCCGTCCTCGGTAGAAACGAAATCGGCGGCAATAATCGACCAGGCGTTTGACCCCGGCCCCACGTGGCCGGCGCGGTCGGCGCTCCCGTCGGCCATTCCGGCCTCTCTCGCAGCCTCGAAGTAATCGAAAATCGGCCAATAGCGTTTGCCAACCAGCTCCTTGCCCTTGAAGGGCTGGGAGACCTTCGCGCCTTCGCCGAGTTCCTTGGAGTAAGCCTCCAGGCGCGCCGCCGCCAAGATGAGTTTTTCTCCGACGAAATCGCCTTCCACCGGCTCGACCGTGACATAGTCGATGTCTTCACCCACCGCGACGGCGAGGTTGGACGGCAAAGTCCACGGTGTCGTCGTCCAGATGAGTGCCAACTCGCCGGTGTCCACGAGCCGCAACCCGACCGTCACCGTCTGATCCGTGCGGTTTTGATAGATGTCATCATCCATCTTCAACTCATGGTTCGACAAGGGCGTCCCGTCATGCCAGCAATACGGCAGCACCTTGAAGCCCTCGTAAATCAGCCCCTTGTCATAAAGCGTCTTGAACGCCCAAATCACCGACTCCATGAAAGTCGGGTCGAGCGTCTTGTAGTCGTTTCCGAAATCAACCCAACGCGCCTGGCGGGTAACATAGTCCTCCCACTCCTTGGTGTATTTCAAGACCGAGTCGCGACAGGCCTGGTTGAAGGCTTCGATGCCCATGCCGTTCGGGCCCTCGATTTGTTCCTTGTCTTCAATCCCGAGGATGCGCTCAGCCTCGAGTTCGGCCGGCAAACCGTGGGTGTCCCAGCCGAAACGCCGCTCGACACGCTTGCCGCGCTGGGTTTGGTAGCGCCCCACAATGTCTTTGACGTAGCCGGTCAGCAGATGCCCATAGTGGGGCAGGCCGTTAGCGAAAGGCGGCCCGTCATAGAACACGAATTCGTTATCCCCGTCACGGCCCTTAGAACGGCCCTCCACGGAGGCCTGGAAGGTGTTGTCTTCCTTCCAATAGGCCAAAGTCTCGGTTTCCTGTTTCGGGAAATCTGGGCTGGATACTACCGACGTAGGTCGATGTTTGGGGTAAAACCCGCGCTTGGTTTCGCTCATTTCATCCTCGCAATCGTCACTGACACGAGGACGCTTTACCCAATTGGGTATCGCGCGGTACCACCTCGCTTGCTCGCTTTTGCTGGATTCTCAGCGCTTGCGAGCCGCTCGTTTTTGGCTATTTCGGGCTCCCCGTCGGATTCTAATAAGCGGATTCCCGCCGTTCTTTCCGATGCTCCCCGGTGATTCCCGCGGGCCCTTGCTGAATCGTTTACTGATTCTGAAACCGCGGCCGGATTAACGCAACTCAACTTTAACCCGAAAACCCTCCCGCTTCAAACGCAGATGCAAACGCAGACCCGCCACGCCAACGCCTCCTGGGCAAAGACGTGACCCCGCCAGGCCGAGACCAGCGGGGTCACTTCGAGTGCTAGCGAGGCGCCAGTAGCACCTAGCTCACGGTGAAGGGGTTAGAAACGCCCTGGTAGGGGCTCACTGCCCGCGTCCAGCCATTCTTCCAATCGCCTTCTTGCACCAGGCGGTAGGTTCCTGCGGGAACTTCTTCCCCAATCCGCCATTCCACCGTGGTCCGAGAGTAGCTCGCACCCTCGCGTTCCCAGCGATAGGACGTGTCCCAATCACGGTCGGTCAAGTAGTCTTCCCAGGTTCCGTCCGGCAGTTGGCGCTGGACCCGAAGGAAAGTTCCTCCCACTCGCAAGTTGTTCTTCGGGTGCCCCCCGCGGAAAACGGCCCGCGCGGTTTGCCCTTGGTGATACTGTGCCGAGGGCTGGGTGAGTACCTGGCCGAACTGTTGGCTCGGGGGTTTGTCATCAAAAACCACCCCCGGACGATTCGTCTTCCAGCGGGTTGACACATTCGGCAACGCATCATCAGCAACCGGTGTGCCGCTCACCATGGCTTCGGCAAGCCTGTCCAATTCCTGTTGCAACGCGCCGAGCTCGTGGGGGCCGAACTCGGTGGAGGCGCCCTCGTAGTGTTGGGCCGCGTATTCTTCGCGGGTGGAAACATAGCCGGCATAGTCATTGGTAGCGCCGGAGAAAATCACCGTATCCACTCCTAGCGGAGCCAGCTTCTTTTCCACCGACTCCCTAAGGTGGCGAATTCCCATCGTGCCGGTCTCGGTCGGAACCCCAATAATCGCCACATTGCCAATCCGAAGCAGTTGCACCGGCTCCACGGTTGAAGCCCAACCCCACTGCCCATCCGGCAACAGCACCATTTTCTCTGCCTGGCAAGGATCTTGACCGGTGACTGAAATCGCCGCGAAAGCGAAACGAACCAGACCACCGAGATCGGATTGGTCGACTTTGTTAACCACGTCACGAACCCGGAAAGTGTCCTTAGTCATGCCCTCATAGATACCGGGAATCCCCGATGGGCCGTTCTCCCCACCAGCGGCGAAAGAGAAACCGCGCGCCGGCACACAGAGCGTCTTATCGCCCTCACCTTCCGTGTATTTGGCGTTCACCACGTAGTTCTTGAACTGGACGTAGCGCCCGCGAGAGTCAACCGCACCCGCAACTTGCCGCCCTGGTCGGTTGAACAGTTGCCAGGAGGCATCGAACTGTTCCTGGCCGTGTTTTTCCACGTTGTAGTAGTCATCGGGAGTGCCCTGGAACTCGGGGAGGGAAGACGAATTCCCCGCGGCCGGAACCATGTCGCCGGTTCCAGAAGTCGGGAAAGCGGCAACAAAGGTTTTCTCGAGATTCGGGTTGGTGCCGAATTTTTCTTCATAGAGATACTCCGCATAGCCCTTGGTGTCCCCGGAATAGAGATCCCAGTGCATCGGGAAAGAAGTCGCGTGGGTGGAGAACCAGTTGAAAACTCCGAGTTTCTCGCCGGTTTCAGAGGTGAACTCGAGCTGGTCCATGGTGGTTTCGGTCGTGTCCTGGTATTTAGCCACGTCGTCGTTCTTGAGGTATGCCGCCAGGGAGCGGTTGCGGGTGATTCCCCGAACCTGGCTTCGCTTCGCCTCGATAGTCCCGGGCTCCAAGTTATTGTGGGCTCGCACAATCGAGTTCACGATACCGTCCACAGTAATGTCGAAGACCTGCTGGCTAAATCCGTGCAGGCTCTCGTCTTCGGCAGCAATCTCATAGAGTTTGTCCGAGGAGGTTCCGGCAGGCGCCACGTGGGAGTGGGTAATGCCAATCATGACGTTGTTGCCGTTGTAGAGTCCCCGATAGAGTCCCTGAAGTCTTTCTAAAACCTTCATCCGCACGGCATTGAATACGCCACCGGTGTCCACGCTGACATACACGGCACGCTGTCCGGTGGCCTGGTCAACCACGATGAAAGCTCGCGAGTAGAGGCGCTGTTGCAGGCCTTTCATTTCCTGGTGCGAGGCGTAGCCGAAGGCTCCGTTTTCCGCCACGGCGCCGGTAACGTCGTACATGCCGGTGCCGACAAGGTATCCACCCTCCGTGGCTTGCGCAGCGGGGGCGAGCGCCGGAGCCACCAGGGTGGAGCCCAGCAGAGCTAAAGAGGCCGCTCCCGCAATGGCGAATCGCTTGAACCGTTGTAATTTATGCATTGTCGTTTACCTTCTCTCCTTTGAGAATCCTGGCGGGGACGCCCCGCGTGATAGCATCAAGGCTACACCAGATTCTTTTCGTATTCATTCAGCTATTTTTCATAGTCATTGAAGCTATCCCCGTTTCACCTGCGGTTTAGTGCTCATCGAGGGGTGTTTCTGAGTTTGAGGTTTGACTCGAAATTGACCCTTTTGTCTATCCAAACGTCCTCGCGGGGGCGGGGTTTACGGTCGCAGCGAGGGCGGCAGTGTCGCGGTGGTGTTCAGCAAAGGCCTTCCGGATTTTCGTCACCGTCTCGGGAGCGCCGCCGACGAAAACATATTCGAGGTTGCGAAGGTGCGTGGGTTGGCTCACACGTCGGCCTTCCGGGTTATAGACCCCAATCTGGGCTCCGACATAGCGCTTCGAGTCAAAGGCCAGCGCAGTCGCGGAGGGGAAACGGGCGGCAACCAGGTCGAAGAGTTCCTCGAAAGCGACCCAGGATTCGTTGTTGTAGGAGAGCACCAGCGTCTCGCAGGGTACGGTGTTTACGAGGTCAGCAAGGGCCAGGGGCATCTCGCGGCGCCGGTTATAGGCCGAATGCGTCTCGGGATCCCGGGCATCAATGCGCTTCTGAGCCACGCCGTAGGACTCGGGTTTATCCCAGCGGATAAGGGTTTCCCAAATGTGGTAGTTCGTGAAGTAACGATGCTGGTTATAGGGAGGATCGAGATAAACCAGGTCAAACTGCGGGGCATCGGGTTTGGCGAGGTCACGGGCGAGTCTATTCGCGTCCGCATTCCAGGTCCAGCCTGTGCCATCCAGAAGTTCGGGGGTTCTAAGTTCCAAGTCGTGGTAGGCGCGGGGCGCCCAGGATTTCAGGTAGGCCATTTGCTGACCCGTAGTGGAATCGACCCGATCGGCGGCCTCCATCAGCGAGGTGAGCAAAACCGGACGCAAGGGATGGTTGGCGAATTCATGCTCGATGCGGTCGCGGATGGCGTCAATGCGGGCGCCGTTCTTGGGCTGGAAGAATCTGGATTCAACACAGAAAGTTTCGGTGAAATATCCCGGGGCCGGCGGGGTCGCCGCGAGATCTTTGATGATTTCTCGGAGTTCTCGGAAGTCCACAGTGCGGGCGTCAGTGGCGATATAGCAGTCTGCCAGGACTTTCGCGTAAGTCGCCACGTCATTCGCGCCAGTCACAATGCCCTGGTCCTTGAAAGCGCCCGCGACACGGGTGGTGCCGGTGAACATGTCGAGCGCGGTAGTCGCCCCGGACAGTCCCGCGATTTCGGCCAGCACAGGCACGAGGGTTCGCTTCGATCCGAGGTATTTAATCACGCGCGCTCCTTCCCCGCTGTTCCGGTCGGTTTATCGCCTCCACCAGGCACATTGCAACTTTAAGGCATAAATCCGCCAAAATGCGGCTTCGACACTCGCGAGTGCTGAGTTCTATGTGGGGCAATGGGGCTGAGATTGCGTCCTGGGTGGCCACAATGGATGGGTTTTTGACCCGATTCTGGATTACTCGAATTGTAAAGTAGCTGTTCAGGGCAATTTGACTGATTTTCGGTCACACGAAAACCCATTGAAAGTGGTCACCCAGGAAGGTATCCCCGTAGGACTCAGCTATTGGCCCCGAAGAAAGGCGAGTGCGGAGTCGTGGGAAAGCAAGTCCGCGGGCGCTCCCTGCTCAATGATTCGCCCGAGATCTAGGACGGCAGCGTGCGAGGCTTGCTCGATATGGTCGAGATTGTGGGTGATTTCAAGCACGGTGATGCCGGTCTGAACCTGGAGTGCGCGAAGGTTCGCCGCTATCCGCGCCGCGAGTTCGGGGTTCAAGTTCGCGGTGTGCTCGTCCAAGATGAGGATTCTCGACCGTCGTAACAAGGCTTGTGCCAAGGCAATTCGTTGCTGCTGTCCGCCGCTAAGCGCCGCGCCCCGTGAGCCAACACGTCGCGTGAGCCCTCCCATCTCACGGATTTCTTGGTCCACCGCTGCCAGCCGCAGCGCCTCCCACAGCTCATCGTCTAAGGCATCGGGGGCGGCGAGACGGAGATTCTCGGCAACAGTCAGATCAAAGAGGGTCGAGTTGGCGCTGACAAGGGAGATTTCACGGCGGAGTTCCGCAAGCTGATAGTCGCGAAGGTCTCGCCCTGCGAGGCGAACCGAGCCGGAATCAGGATCGAAAAACCTCAGCGCGAGACGTGCCAGCGTAGATTTGCCGGAACCGGTGGCTCCCACCACCGCAGTCCACGACCCGGCCTTCACCTCGAGGCTCACCCCTGCCACCCCGCGTGAAAGGATGGGGGTGTGCTGTTTCATTCCGCCGTTTGAAACGAAAAAGCATGACTCCATCGTTTCATAGGCGAAATTCACACCTCGAAATTCGAGGCCGAGCGCGCCCTCCGGTAGGTTTTCCTTTCCGTCTACAAGTTCCATCCCCGCATGAACTAGCCGGTAAACCCGCGCTGCGGCCGCGAAAGACACGTTCAGATCCACCCCGAAATTAGCCACTGCTTTCAAAACATCCCAACTTCGCAAGACCGCAAAGATGACCGGGAGCCATACTGCGAGACTTAATTTGCCTTGGGCAAACCAGTCCCCGCCGACTCCGAGCAAAATCAGCAGCGCCACCAGACGCCAAGCCAACAGGAATGATTCCCGAAAGGCCGCGATTTTAGTCCCGTGGACGCTGGCTTTCAAGAGTTGGCTGTTGATATTGTCAAGTTCTCGCAGCCGTTGTTTTTCGAGGCCGTAGCCAATAACTTCTGCCACTCCCCCAAGGGAATCTGTCACGTTAACGCTCAAATCCCCGCGGATCGCGAGTTTGTCCCGTGCCGCGCGGTGTCCCGCCCCAATCCCAATCCACGGTATCGCGAGGCCGACAGTGAAAATTGCCGCGACAGCCACCCCGAGAGGCCACGGTGCCACCGCGAAAGTCACCACGCTCACGATTCCCGGCACTACCGCCGCCGAGATTGCCGGAGCGAGGGTGTGGGCGAAGAAAACTTCAATCCGGTCGATATCTTTAGTCAGGCGAGCGAGAAGCTCCCCGCTGTGAGTTTTCACCTCGATGGCGGGCGCCTGGGGATAGATGGCACGAAAGGCCTTTCCGCGGAGAATTTCGAGGGCACGGAAGGCGACGAGGTGTCCGAGATACTGTTCAAAGTAGCGCAACGTGCCCTTGAGGAAGGTCAAGAAAATCATCGCCACCAGCAGTCCCGCCACGCTGTCGTTCACCCCGAGGGTGCAACCGCAATCAGCAGCCGAAAAGGCGTTGGCAATAAAGACCACCGGCAAGACGAACAGAGCGATACCGGCTAGTTGGTCCAGGATTCGCGCCACGGTCGAGCCCGCAAGCGGACCCAGTACTTCTTTCGTGGACTCCACCAGCCATTTAGTCAACTCCCACAACGATGGCGACGCCGCAGGGCCAGACCTCTCCAACACAGCCGCGGAATCAGCCCCCTCCGGCGAAGCCACAGGGTCAGACCTCTCCGGAGTAGTGACCGAAGGGAACAGAGCCGGAAGGGTCTGACCCTCCAGCGCAGCTGAATCATCATCTTTACTCAATCCCCCTCACCTCCCCATTCGACACTTCAACTACCCGATCGGCCAGCTCGCACACCCTCCCGCGGTGCGTCACCATCAAAAGCGTGTATTCCCGACCAAGTTCCGCTAGCGCCGCCAGAATCTCTCGTTCCGAAGCGAGATCTACCTGCGAAGTGGCCTCATCCAACAACAAAATCTTTCGCCCACTAACGAGCGCCCGAGCCAAGCTCAACCGTTGCTTTTGCCCCGAAGACAGCCCCGCACCGTTTTCCCCCAGGCGCGCATCGAGCCCGTCCGGAAGGGCGCGAATCTCCGCGTCGAGATGCGCCTCTCGCAGCGCTTTCCACAACTCACCTTCACTCGCCCCAGGAGCCACCGCAGCGAGGTTTTCCCGCACCGTTCCGGTAAACAGCCAGGTGTTTTGACTCACCAAAGCGGATTCGTCCAAAAGCTTGCCACTACGCCCCTTGACCCTAACCTGCCCTTGAGTGGGGGCAATAAAGCCTTTAATCAAGTTCAGCAAAGTGCTTTTCCCTTGTCCAGAGGCACCCACTACCGCCACGCGTTCCCCCTCTCGGAGCGCCAAGTTCACACCTGTAAGCACGTCCCTATCTCCGTATCCGCTACTCACGTCCTCGAGTTGCACCATGGAATCATCGGAGGTCGAAAAATGGGCCGCACCGGCTGCCGCTCCGCCAGCAGCTTGTTGAAGCCTCCTCTGACCGGGAACGGAACCTAAAAATTCGAGAATCCCGCGCCCGGCACCGCGCCCGCCCATGGCAATATAGAAAAACGATCCGAAGTGGTCAATGGGTTCGAGGAGCAATAGCCCGAGGCCGAGACCGGTGAGAGTCTGACCCGGGGTGACGTCCCCATTCATAGCGAGGAACATCAGCAAAACTGCCGCCGAAGTTACTGCGAAAAGGGAAAACACTGTATCCAACACGAAGATTACAACTTGGTTGGAGCGCAGCAACTGCATCGTCGCCCTCCGGTTTTCCTCTCCCACTGCCTCGAGCTGGTTACTAACACGATTCCCCGCGCCCAGCAGCTGTAAAGTCGTCAATCCACCCAAGGCATCAAGGTAGGCGGCAGCCAGGGCAGAGCGCGCGCGGGTGGATCCAGAGCTCGAGCGACGAAATAATTTCAGGAAAACCACTATTCCGAGTGGAATCACCGGCAGACAAACAGTCATCAAGACTGCCAGCAGGGGATGGACGAAAACAGCCATCGCCGCCACCAACAATATGGGCGCGGAAAAAGACCCTTTGACCTGGGGGAGGAAGGATTGGAGATAGACGGTAAATTTTTCGGAGGAATCCGTAGCGAGGTTCACGAGGCGACCGAGTTGCGCACGTTTTACCCGTGCCGGACCGAGCCGGAATACTCCCGTGATGAGCATTTCTCGAATCCGGTTTTCCTCGCGGATTTGCGAGGTGGTTTCGAGGTGGGCTTCTCCAAATTTGCCAAGGAAAACCAAGAGAGTCGCCACCGCGCCGGCAATCCACAAGGTGAGGTTTGCAGGCGCGGGGAAAAGCCCAGAGAAGGTTGGGACTGTTGCTGAAGTCTCTCCCGCGCCAGACTCTGTCGTTGTGGCAGCTTCTGACACAACATCCGAAACCTCGCCGCCGGACGCAGCCAGCAAAAAGCCGTCGAGAATCTTACCACCGGCAACAAATACCGCCGCCATTGCGAGCATTGTCAGCCAAAAGCATGCCACAATCCCCCATCCGGCGCGCCGCCCCGCCGGGGATTGCAACGTACCCAACTTAGGCTTGCCTGAATTCCTCACGCTTTGATGATACCGATTCTCAATAGGCGTGAAAAATTAGTAACCGATTACGACCCCGACACGCTGGAGCTCCTTGACATCGGTGTAACCGGTGGTCGCCATGGTGCGGCGCAATGCCCCCATCAGGTTCAAGGTCCCCTCCGCGTTGTCGGCCGGTCCAAACAGCACCTGTTCCAAGGTTCCGACCGTCCCGACTTCAACCCGCGAGCCGCGCGGCAGGGTCGAATGGTGTGCCTCACTCCCCCAGTGCCAGCCATTACCGGGGGCCTCAGACGCACGCGCCAAAGCGGTACCGAGCATAACCGCATCGGCCCCGCAAGCAATCGCTTTCACAATATCCCCCGAAAGCCCAATGCCCCCATCAGCAATAACGTGGACATAGCGCCCGCCAGACTCATCCATGAAGTCGCGCCGAGCCGCCGCCACGTCGGCCACCGCGGTCGCCATCGGGACGTGAATACCCATGGTGCGTCGCGTGGTGGAAGCCGCCCCGCCGCCAAAACCGACCAAAACACCGGCCGCGCCGGTGCGCATCAGGTGCAGGGCGCCGGTATAGGTAGCAACCCCGCCGACGATGACTGGGATATCGAGGTGGTGGATGAATTGCTTCAAGTTCAAGGGCTCGGCCTGGGAAGAGACGTGGTCAGCGGAAACGGTGGAACCGCGCACGACGAATACGTCCAGGGGCGCCTCCGCAACGGCTTCCCACAGTTTTTGGGTTCCCGCAGGGCTCATCGCGCCGGCCACGATAACGTCAGCGGCCTTAATCTCCTCTAGGCGCGCGGCCATGAGATCGGGTTTCACCGGCTCGGCGTAGATTTCTTGGAGTTTCGCGGTGACGTTCGCTGAGGTTTGATCCAAGCGAGTGAGTTCCTCATAGAACGGCAGAGGGTCTTCATAGCGCGTCCACAGCCCCTCAAGGTCTAGCACCCCAATCCCGCCGAGTTTGCCGAGTTTGATAGCATTCTCTGGGCTCATCACGGAGTCCATCGGTGCGCCCATCACCGGAATCTTCATGTAGTACGCATCAAACTGCCAGCTCAAAGATACATCTCTGGGGTCGCGAGTTCGCCGAGTTGGCACTACCGCTACTTCATCAAAAGAATATGCCCGTCGCCCGCGTTTGCCGCGCCCAATCTCCACTTCATCGTTCATGACTTAACCCTAGCCGAGATTTATTCCCCCGTAAGGATTCTCAACACGGCTTCAAAAGACGCCTTGGTGTAATTACATGTTGGTTTTCCTTCGTAATCGGATTGAACAATCCCGATTGCCAGCCCTTTTTCCGTCGGCACCCAACCGCCCTTCCAAGAGATATATCCCTTGGCTTTCAGCAATTGATTGACAGTTTTTGTGTCTTTAAACTCCTCAGGAACTCCACCGAAAGAAGTGCAAGCCTTCCCCCACGACAGGGCCATATCGTCGCCAACCGCAGCAACAGCCGGTGCGGGCCGTTCGACGGATTTGGTGAGTTTCGTTTCCATATTCAAGTCCGGTATAACGTGACTTTTGGGCTCGGGTGTCTCGGTCGGTTGCTCTTTCGCTTCCCGGGCATCAGTCGACTCAACAACCTTTGGGATTACAACGGAAACATCTTCATCAATCAACTCGTGATGATCTCTGGCATATTCCTGAATAGTGGCATGGGTTTGGGACGCCACAGGCCCGAGCCCCAAATAGAGCTGTTTATCGCCAATGACATAGAACTCTTTCTTGGCTCGTGTTGCCGCCACATTCATCATATTTGGCTCTCCCACAGCCCAGCCGGCGGCACCTTTGCTTGAGTTATCGGCGCCGAGCACCATGAAAACGATTGGGGCTTCTTTGCCTTGGAATGTGTGAATCGTTCCCACATTCGTTGCCTTTTCACTATCCCCGACAGACCGAGTGAAACCTATGTTACTAAGCTTCTTCGCGAGCTGCACGGCCACGTTGGCAAAAGGCGAGATGACATAGATCACGTCCTTCTCGTTTTTATCAGCAATTGCAGGATTATCCTTCATCATTGCCTGAATTTTTTGCGCCAGAAACTCGCCCTGTTCCTCCACATACTTATTGATGGCTTTTCCGGAAATATCAAACCATCCAGTTTTCCCATAGCCAGGATTGCCTTGAACCATCAGACCGCCATATGAAATCCGGTTGGAGATGGTAAACATCGGATACTGGCAGCGCCGATGCACCCACAGCGGAATCCCGATCCAAGACTCCGAGCTCTTGTCACTCTCCCGGTAAAACCCGTACTGGCTGGCGGAGTCAACGAGGGTCTGAACCGATGCGGAATCGGAAAGATACTTTTCAGTGATTCCGTAATGTTTGCAAAGCATCCCGAGCACTTTCGAGTCTAGAGTCAGCACGGGCTTAATCTGGGAAGGATCCCCCACCACCATCACGTGTTTGGAACGCATTATCGCCCCCACACCGGCTTGTGGCGGTGCCTGTCCAGCCTCGTCAACGAACAGGTGACCCAGGGAGTTTTCGCCCAGGTATTTGCACATCCGCGCGAAGCTCGCGAAAGTGGAGCTGATAACCGGAACCGCGAAGTTAATCCATTCAAAAGCGATTCGAGGGAGTTGCTGATTCTTCTCGAAGTAATCCCCCGGTTTCGACGTAATTATCGCGGCCTTCTTGAGGTTCTCGCGGTTTTCATACAGGAATTGCTTGCGCACTTTAAGTGCCGCAATGAAAAGCCGAGATTGCGCAATCCTGAATTGTTCATCGAACCATGGATTAGACTGTTGCAATTCTTCATAAGAAAGATTCCAGTCCACGGGTCCGCGGGAGGGGCCGCGACGCAACGACGCAACTTCTTGGTATTGCTTAAGGAAATCCTTATAGACCTCGGGGCTCGATACATATACCCGGTTGAGATATTTCACCACGTGTTTCACGTTGGCGAGGATATTCTTTACATTGCCTGAGCGTCCGCCTTCCAGAGAGAACAATCCCCAATATTTTTCCTCCCCGTTGGGTGAAGATTTAGGAACCTTTTGTTTCTTACCATCTTCACCTTCTTGCCGTTCTGCCTCTAGCTTGGAATTGGCGATTACCCGGAAATAATCAGCAGTTTTGAGTTCCTCAACCAGTTTCTCATCGATATCTTTTATCAGCGGAATTTCATTAACGATGTTTTGCACCGCACCATTGTTTAAGCTCGCAACAATTATGTTGTTTTCGGCGACTTTGGGAAGAAGATTGCCGATAGTTGCCTTCTCCCGGTAAGCGTTTTCCGGTCCGCCTTTTATCTCACCGCCCCCGGTTTTCGCCACTTCATAGGCCTGTTGCACCACAAGTTCAGCAAAAATGTCTTTCAGCAGGGTGGTTTTACCGGTTCCCGGCGGACCGTTGACACTGCGCATCTGTTGGTTGTCGTATCCGATTGACAAGTTCACCGCAACCTGCTGCATCAAAGACAGTGCATACTTAGTGTTACTCGGGTAACGCCCCAAAGGATAGTTGGCCGGTTCGAGGATTGCTTGGAACAGATTGGGGTTGAAGTCTGGCGAATCGCTACGAGCCTCCAGGTTATATTGCGCACCCCCGCCGCTAAGGTATCGGTTAAGGTTATCGGTATTGAGCTTACGAGCCTTGTCGAGATCGTCGAGGAAGAACGAGTGCAGGTTAGTCGCATCGGTTTCAAGATCCTTTACCGCCTGCACCCTACAGTCCTCAACAGTGGTTCCCGTGTCCTTCAAGAGCCCACCAAAAGCCACGTTGAACTTGCCGGGATCTTCGGCGGTGTCTTCGAAACGCTGCTTGAGCTTCTCATTCTCGCTTTTTTCGTATGTTTCGAACTCCTCGCGTTTCGGGATGCCGTTGCTCTGAATCATATAGCCACTTTCAGTAAAGAAAGTTTGACCATCACTAAGATTCAAATCCTTGTCAAAGTACAGCGCCAAGGTAAATTTTTTCCCCGTGACAATTTCTTCATCCGTGGGATCCGTTCCAAATACCGCACGAAGTTTTTCAATCACTTGTTCTGAGCGGAAAATCCCCAGATAAACCACGATTCCATAATTTGTTTTGTCATTTTTTTCTTTTTCCAGAAGCTCCCTGAATAAAGAGTGGTAATCATCGTCTTGGAGTTCCTGAAAGGTGAGGATTTCAACATTTTTTGTGTTGAAATCCCCCTCAGAAAGTCGCTCCACCAAGGACCAGGCATCAAGAATGGCTGACTTGTCCAACGAACCTGCTTGGAGAACAGATAATGGGGTATGCGCAGTTGCCGTTCGTGGCGCGCCGCCCGTCACGCTCACAATCCCGCCGCGTAATGTATCAAAAAGCCCCAAGAGTCACTCCTTTGTTAATCGACCAAGCCTCCCCAAGACTTCATCTTTAAAATCCCGATAGGCATCTTCTCCTTCAATCATAGCCGCGCGAATGTCAGCGACGAGTTTCACCGTGTAGTACTCATTGTGAATGGTCAAAAGCGTCGAGGCGAGGATTTCTTTAGCCTTCAACAAGTGGTGAATATAGGCCCGCGAATAGTGCTGGCAGGTGTAGCAGCCGCAGCCCTCTTGTAGCGGGCCAAAATCCTCCTTGAAAGCCGCCCGTGACATGTTGGTTCTGCCGTTAGCCAAGTACGCAGCGCCGGTGCGCGCGACACGGCTCGGCGAAACACAGTCGAAAGTGTCCGCGCCCGACTCAATGCCGGCGAAAAAGTCTTCCGGCTCGGAAATCCCCAGGAGGTGGCGGGGCCGGTCTTCGGGGAGTTCCTCGCTCACCCAGGCGCAAATCTTCCCGAGATTCTCTTTTTCGAGCGCCCCGCCAATCCCGAAACCGTCGAAAACCTGTCCGTCAATCGACATAGAGCCGAGGTCGCGGGCCGCCTTGCGTCGCAAATCCTCCCACTGCGCGCCCTGAATCACCCCGAAAAGCATCTGGTAGGGCTTTCCCGCCCGCTCCTCCGTTAGTCGCCGATGTTCCGCAAGGCAGCGCTCCGCCCATTTCCGGGTCCGCTCCAGGGACTCGACTTGGTAGTCGTAGGGGTGCAACAAAGAGGTGAGTTCATCAAAGGCGAACATGATATCCGCGCCGAGCTGGTGCTGGATTTGCATGGAAATCTCGGGAGAAAAGCGGTGTTTAGTGCCGTCCAAGTGAGAACGGAAATTCACCCCGTCATCATCCACGCGAGCCAATCCCGGGTGATTGTTGTGCTTGGTCGGCGCGCCAATCTTTGCGCTTTCTTCGGTTTCTTCGAGAATCCCTCGCTTATCCCCAGAATGCGAGTGCTTGTCGCCGGAGTCGGCTACACCACTGGTGACGGGCTTTGCTGACTCCGTTGCTGACGCGACTACACCGTCGGTCCCCATGCCCGCCTGTTCAACCACTGGCGTAGCCTTACCGGCAAACTCTTGGGACAGCACTTTCTTATACCCCGCCCCGAGGCTCAAAACCTGAAACCCGCCGGAGTCAGTAAAGGTCGGCCCATCCCAGTGCATAAAGGCACCGAGCCCTCCAGCGCGGTCCAAAATCTCGGGACCCGGCTGGAGATAGAGGTGATACGCATTTGCCAAAACTGCTTTCGCTCCCAAGTCGCGCACCTGCTCCGGCACTAAAGACTTCACGGTCGCCTTTGTACCGACAGGTACAAAGGCTGGGGTAGGGATATCGCCGTGCGGGGTGCGAATGATGCCAGCTCGGGCCAATTTCCCTAGTCGGGCCACAATTTCAAAGTTTTGGCTCATCGGTACAATCCAGTCCTTTCTCGGCGCACCTTATCGAATATCCCCTTCAACAAGACCCGTATCAATCGGTGCATAATTCCTTTCCTGGAGCTTCACCAAGCCGATAACCTGGACACTAATAGGCGACATGATAATCTCGACCGCACACTTATAGACATACCCCGTCACGACGTATTTCAGGAAGTCCGCCCCGCTGACAAGCCCCGCGAAGGCAATCGTGCAAAAGACCACCGTGTCAACAAGTTCCCCCACCAATGTTGAGGCAATCATGCGTGCCCACAGGAACCGCTCTCCCGTCCGGCCTTTCATCCGCACCAGAACAAAAGCATTCAAGAGCTGACCCAAGACGTAACCGACTAGCGAGGCCGCCACAATCCGCGGGACAAAACCGAAAATCGCCTTGAATGCTGCATCATTAATGTCCCCGGGCCCAGCCGGAGCGAGCGCCACCAGGTAAAACAGCACCGAGGCTAGAATCGAGACGGCGAAACCCATGAAAACGGCGCGCCATGCTCCCTTAAATCCGTAGACTTCCGACAAGATGTCGCCAAGAATATAGGTTAGCGGGAACATAATCGCGCCCCCGTCAAAGACGAGAGACAGGGGTCCTGCCTCTACGCCGATTAACTTCGTGGCCGAGATATTACTCATCAAGAGCAAAGCCACGAATAGTGCCAAAAACAGGTCATAGAATCGAGCTTTTCCAGATCCAACGAATTTCACTACCGGCGTGGATTTCGCGGCGGTGGCCTCGAAATCCACATTCATTGTCGTATTCATCTCCAAAACCTTTCCGAAATCACGACTGAATGTGTGCGAGTCTGCCACCCTCGCAGGAAATTTTCCTTACCCAGCATAACGGCTTGGCAGCCATTTTGCTATTTTCGCCCCCTTCAGGGAACCGGCCAGGTCACGGGGGCAGGGTGAAAATTCCCGTGTTTCTGTTTCATGAATTCGTTGAAACTTTCCGCCCAGATGCGGTGGCTGTCACGCTGGAACTGCTGGAGTTCAGTAAGCGTCATCGCACGCAACTCCTCAAAGCGATCCACCATTGCGGAAAGTAAATCCAAAGTCGCGGCCACGTCCGCCTCCGCGTGGTGGAAATCACGGTCTTCCCCCAGTCCATAGACGGCACAAACCGCAGCCAAGCGGCGCTTTCCGCGGCGGTATCTATCTAGGGCGCGGTCCAAAACGAGAGGATCGATAATCGGAGCCAAGGCTCCCCCCAAACGTTCCTGGACTGTAGGTAGGCCGTTTCGAGCCAGCTCCGCTTCCAGAATCTGGAAATCGAAGGAGACATTGAAACCCACAGCCGGAATCCCCCGAGACATTGCGGAAGCGAGCTCAGAGGCAATTTTTTCCAAAGCCCCCGCGGGCTGCTCACCGTTTTGAGCCAGGTAGTCATCGGTAAGACCGTTGACCGCGCTCGCTTGCGGGGGCATCGGCACGCCCGGATTAATTATCCAGTTGTGAACCCGATTGTCACCGCCCTCTCTCCAGATGAGCGAAGCGGTCGCTATCCGGTCGCGTTTCACCCACACCCCAGTGGTTTCCGTATCAAAGCCTAGCCAGGCGCCTTCATACCAAGGCACTGTCGAATTAATCATGGAAACAACTCTACCCGTACCCCTCAGGGCGAAAAATTTGCTTCCACGAAAATTTTAGTGGCGCTGGTAGTTCGGGGCCTCCACCGTGACTTGGACATCGTGGGGGTGAGATTCCCGCAATCCAGCGGAGGTAATCCGAATAAACCGACCGCGATGCCGGAGCTCCTCAATCGAACGCGCCCCGATATAGAACATCGACTGGTGCAAACCGCCAACGAGCTGGTAAATAACCGAGGCGAGCGTCCCCTGGTAAGGCACTTGCCCCTCGATTCCCTCGGGAACAATCTTGTCATCCGAAGATACATCGGCCTGGAAATAGCGGTCTTTCGAGTATGACTTGCGACCCCGCGAGCTCATGGCGCCGAGGGAGCCCATCCCGCGGTAATGCTTCCACTGTTTTCCGTTCATAAAGACCAATTCACCAGGGGATTCCTCACATCCGGCCAGTAAGGACCCCAACATGACTGTTTTCGCGCCCGCCACCAAAGCCTTCGCGATATCACCGGAATATTGCAGGCCACCGTCAGCAATCAACGGCACTCCAGCGTCTTCGCAAGCGCGAGCCGCCATGGTGATGGCGGTAATCTGGGGCACCCCGACACCAGCCACGACACGAGTCGTACAAATCGAGCCCGGACCCACCCCGACTTTCACTCCGTCAACTCCCGCATCAATAAGCGCCCTCGCTCCTTCATAGGTCGCAACATTGCCACCGATGACATCTACGCCCGCAAATCCGGAGTCTCCCTTGATGCGCTGAATCATTTCCAAAGCCAACTTTGCACCGCCGTTAGCCGTATCGACCACGAGAACATCCACCCCAGCCGCAGCCAGAGCCTCCGCGCGCTCCCAGGCGTCCCCCCAATAGCCAATCGCCGCTCCGACCATCAAGCGTCCCTTAGAATCCTTGGTGGAGTTCGGGAATTTTTCGGTTTTAACGAAGTCCTTGACCGTAATCAGGCCGGTCAACTTGCCGTTGTCATCAATAAGCGGCAGTTTCTCGATCCGGTTCTTTGCCAAGAGCACCAGGGCTTCCTCGCGCGAAATTCCGGTTCTTCCGGTAATGAGAGGCATCGGCGTCATGCTTTCCCGAACCGTCCGCGTCCCCCACTCACTTGTCGGGATAAAACGCAGGTCACGGTTGGTGATAATCCCGATTAGCTTGTTGTCGTCTTCCACCACCGGCAGTCCCGACACGCGATATTTCCCACACAATTCATCAAGTTGCTCGATAGTGGCGTCGGGGAAAATCGTGACCGGATCGGTGACCATTCCGGATTCGGAACGCTTGACTTGGCGAACCTGCTGAGCCTGGTCTTCGATGGACAAATTGCGGTGCATGATCCCGATACCACCTTGCCGCGCCATCGCCACGGCCATACGCGACTCCGTTACCGTGTCCATTGCTGCGGAAATCAGGGGAATCTTCAAGGTGATATTGCGGGTCAGCGGCGTGGAAGTATCTACCTCGGCGGGAATCACATCAGTTTCTTCCGGCAGCAACAACACGTCATCATAAGTCAATCCGAGAGCGTCATAGGGATCCTCGCCCTTAGCCAATGCCTCCAACGGGTTCACGGGGAATTTCGTCATTCTTACCTCTATCTGTGGGTTCCACGGGAATAATTCTCAATCTGTTGGTGTTCATTCTAACGCTGAAAGGCTTTTACTGCTGAGCGGAATTGCTGAGGTTCACTGGGAGCTTAGCCGAGGGGTAATCCTACTAGCGGACAGGTGCAGCGAGGCAAATCGTCCTGTGGTAGGACGCGGTTTCACCGAGTGGACGCATAGTCTTTAAGTGTTGAAAACAAGGGAAAGGAAGAACAAATGAGTAACGTAACGTACCTCCCCGCTCCGACGATTGAATCTTGGCAGTGGCAAGATGACGCTGCTTGTAAAGATATGGGAACGGCTCCGTTCTTCCATCCTGACGGTGAACGTGGCGGAACCCGTCGTCGCCGTGCTGCTGCTGCCAAAGCGATTTGCGCCAACTGCCCGGTTTTGGAGCAGTGCCGCACCTACGCTTTGAACGCGCACGAGCCCTATGGAATTTGGGGCGGGATGACCGAAGAGGAACGCGCCGCGTACTGGAAACAACAGGAGGCAATATCGGCGTAAACCATTCTGTTTTCTGTAGAAAACCTTGGCGGGGGTTAATCCGCTAGAGATTGCATTTACTTGTTGGGCTGGGTCTTCGGACCCGGCCCAACAAGTATTTCAGACCTCGTAGGGGCGCGCTGGGGTTAAAGGACAAATTGTGTGTCTGGGGGGTTAGTCCCATGTGTTGTTGTAGGGGGTGGTGTGGTGGAGTTCGTTCCAGATGATTCCGTCGCCCCATCCGGGGAGGCTTCGCCTGGTGATGTGCTGGTTTTCTTGGTTTAGGTAGTATTCCTCGAGTTGCGCGTCTG
>NZ_VUMY01000011.1 GCF_009695935.1 Mobiluncus porci | reverse complement strand
GTCCACCCAAGCTCTAACAACTCCAACGCATACTCACGCACAGCCGAACCAGACCACCTACCACCCAAGAGCGCAACTCCCTTCCAAAAAAACGTTGCACTCATCATCTGACACCGCATTATTTCCACTGCGTGCGGAATTCTCCTGGGTTTGGACCAAGGTCCTTTCCGAACTCGTTAAACCAAGGGTGTCGACCGAAAAATCCAGGGGAACCTGAACCTTTAAACCGAGCCACTGGAGATGTCTCGCTGTCGAGGCAAACTGTTCGCGGCAAATCTCCCGATTCACCTCGCGCCGCCACTCGCGCCGCGCCTCGCGCGCGTTAGTCCACTCCCTGAATTCCTTCAGGGAGGCTTCGTGCGCCGCGAGAACCTCCCCGCTCATGACGTCTCACCCGATTTTGCCGGTTTCACGCCGAATTCAGCGGCGATCTGGGCCGCGAGTGCGTCCATTTGTGCGTCAGTAACTTGCGGCTGGGGGCGCGCCGTTTCTGGGGCGACCCCTCCGCGAGCCGAGCCAGGCTGGAAACCGGAACCTCGGCTAGAGCCCGCCGAGGATGACGCAGCGGATTGGGCGGATTGGGAGGACTGGCCGGAGGGAGCAAGTCGGGGACTCCCCGCGGGTCGGGAACCGCCCGCCACCCCCGCGGAACTCCCCGCCGCGGACTTCCCCGATTTTCCGGTCGCGTCTTGACGGGCGGCGCCCGCCACTCCAGAAGCCGCCGTGGCTGATTGTCCGCCAGTCTTTCCCGCCGGAAGTTGGCGCGGCGGCAGTTGCGTCGCGCTTTGGGGCCGCGGAGCGGCCCCGGATCCAGTGCCTGCGGCATTCTCGGAGGGAAGAGCGGAGGAAACCGTGACGGCCTTTGTTGAACCCGAGTCCTCCCCCACCGGAGCCGCCGCCTTCCGGCTCACCTTCGCCAAAACCTGACTAAATGGCTTCTTCACGGGCTTCCGCGACGCCGCCTGCGCCTGCGCCGCCGCCAGCGCTGCCGCCTGGGAGTCCAGTTCGGAGGCCATTTCCTCCGTGTCATAGAGTTCCGCAATCGGGGTCACCGCGGAATCGCCCGCGCCGACCAAGAACATCCGCCCCCCGATCTCGACCACTGCCACCATCGCGGAACGAGTCAGGGCGAGACGCGAGATGAGCCGCAGGCCAGGGCCCTGATAGTCCCCGAGATTCGTCCGTTTCACCCAGCGATACAGCAGCCACAGGAGGAGGAAAACCACCGCAATTCCCACCAGGAAGCGCAGCATAATCGTCAGCGGGTTTTCCGCCGCCGGAAGCGGTTTCGCGGTCAGTTCCGCGAGGAACATCGCGAGATTCATGGCTACAACTCCTTCCTAGTTGAAGACGAATCCGGGAGGGTGAAACGCAGAGGCACGCCCCCGTCGTTTCACTGGTTTTGCTGGTCAGCGAGGGAAACGATTTCGGTAATGCGAATCCCGTATTCCTCGTCGACGACAACAATCTCGCCGCGGGCGATGAGGCGCCCGTTGACCATCACGTCGGCGGCGGAACCGGCGGAACGGTCGAGTTCGATGACCGACCCCGGGGAGAGGTCCAAGACATCATGAACCGCGAGTTTGGTTCGCCCAATCTCGGCGGTGAGGGTCATCTCCACGTCGTAGAGGAGTTTCATCGATTCGGCGCGCTGCTCGGGAGTGGCCGTGGCTTGAGTGATGGGACCGGCTGGAGCCGCGGGGGCTTCTTGGGCTGGTTCAGCGTCAGCGTCTGCGGGAGCGCCTTTGTTCTCCCGAACTGCCAGCCAGCCCTCCACCGCACCATCGGCTTCCAAGGTCGCAGTGATCCAGTCGCCGCTTCCCAACAGCTGGGTGGCATCTGCCTCGGAGGTGTCCTCCAACACACCAGTTCCGAGAGTCGCCGCGGCCGCCTCCAGAGCCGGCATCAGAGCCTGGGCAGGAGTCATGCCTTCCGCTCCCTCCAACGCTTCGGCGATGAGTTGGGATGCTGCCAGGAGAACTTGGAGAGAAGACTCGGAGGAGAGGGTCGCAACAGCCGCGGGCGCCCCCGCATCGGGAAGCGGGTCGCCGGGCTCCCAAGAGGAAGCTCGCAACTCGGAAGTCGAGGGCAAAAGCGGGATTGCCGCGCGTGCCGCGTCCAGAACCTGGACCGGAGTCAGACTCATTTCTTATCTCCTTTGTTAACTGAAACAACCATGGCGGCAAGCCGCGAGCCGGAGGTCCCAGCTGCAGCTTCCGCCAAAACTAGATCGTCCACCATCAAATCGAGGGGGCGAGAGGTGGGGTGGATTAGGGGCAGAGTGTCACCAACAGCGAGCCCGTTAAGCTCTCGGGGATTCACTTTGCGGCGTGAGAAACGAACCGCGACCTCAATTGGCACTTCTTCTACAACGTCAACAATCCGTTGACGCAAGGCGACGGCTTCACGCTTCTGTTCCTCCGAGCGGCTATCCGTGGTGTCACCTTGGTGTATGGCATCGGTAATCATAGCGACCGGCATCATGATGGTGCAGTCATCCACGTGTTCGCCGACGGTCAAGGTGATGGGGGCGAACAAAACCGGCGTGGAACCGTCGAGAGCCTGGACGAACTGGGGCGAGTATTCGATAGCGTGGAGTTTCGTTTCGAGCGGCAACATTCCGGAGAAAGCGAAATCAAGATCGGACATGACCCGCTTCAGGAAGTCCGAGAGGATAGACACTTCCACCTCGGTGAGTTCCCGATCCGGAGCGGATTCGACATCACCCTGTCCGCCGAGAAGATGATCTACCCAGGCCAGGGCGGTTTGTCGGGGGAATTGGAGGATGCCGCGGTTGCGTCCGCCTTGAAAGTCCATAATGACCATGCAGGTCGTTTCGGGGAGTTTGGCAATGTAATCATCATAGGAGCGCATGGAGAGGTCTCCGGCCTCACCTGACATCACCACGTGAAGACGACCAATCAACTGGTTCACCCAGTGGCGAGTGAACGCCGAAATCGCCATCTCCATGATGCGGGCATACTCGCGCGGCAACTTCGTCGGTTTACTGAAGTCGTAAACCCTCGCTTCCGCAGCGCGGTCAGCCTTGCTTTGCTTTGCCATAGCTCCTTCTATTTTAGTGAAACAACGGAGCGCGTTTCATCGATTCACAGACAAATCAAGAAACGCGTCCCCATTAATCCTATTGATACGCGAAAGTGGTGAAACGCACGGCCATCACGTGACCATCGTAGGGCGGGATAACTTCCTTGTTTAACAGATCCTGGTACTTCTCCTGCAGCTCGGCAATGGCGCCGGACTTGCCCAGTTCTTCCACGGACATACCCTTAAAAAGGAGATACGCGGCGTTTCGTGCCGGGGAGGTGTCAATGTCTCCCCCACTTTCTCCACCGTTCACAGTGTCATCAAAATAGACGGTGGCCGCAAAAGCTAAGTAGCCGTTTTTGAGATTAATATTGATGGGTTCTCCGGTTGTGATGGTGGTTTTGCCGAGCTTCGCCTCGCTTTGAATCGAAGTCGGCTCCTGATTCATTCCCACACCGAGAATACCCAAGGCTTTCAACGCAAACAGAACCCCGACAGCGAGTCCCGCCAATAAAACCAGGCTGAGAACTACGGCTAAGACAATCTTCAAGATGTTTCGTTGTTTACCAACAGACCCTGCCGGTGGTTCACTGGGTGGGGTGGCTGGTTTTGCCGGTGTAGCTGCAAGTTTAGTTACCGGTTTTGCAGCCCCTCCGGCTGGTTTAGCTCCAACTCCAACGGGCATATAATTTCTTCCTCTCGGTGTGAACGTTCGCTTCTTGCATTGTAACGATTTTTGCTTTTACAACGTTATCTGAAACATCACTGAACCGTGGCCACTTCGGAACCGGTTGTGGTTCCAATCGAACCATTTTCAAGTTGCTTGGCCGCATCAGGTAGCATGGCGCGAACTGAATCCTTCGCTTTAGACATGATGACGATATCGACGCGGCGGTTCAACCCCCAAGCATCCTGGCCTTCCTCGGCCGTAGTTTGGTGGTCGGCTCCGTAGGAAATCGTGCGTAATTTTTCGCCGGGAACCCCGCCATTCTTCAAGTGAATCAAAACTTCGATGGCTCTTGCGGAAGCCAAATGATAGTTCGACGGGAACTTTGCGGTCGCAATCGGTTGGGGGTCAGCGTAGCCCTCAATCGCCACGTCCTCTTGGACACCTTGAATCACGGGAGCCAAAGCGGAGATGACCGCTTGGGCAGCGGGCTGGACGGAAGCATCTCCAGTCTTGAAGTAGGTGTCATTGGCGACCATCCCGAGAACCAGCCCGTTTTCCGTAATGCGCATCTGTAAGGCGCCCTGTTGTCCGACCGTCTGCAGTTGTTTTTCAACTTTCTTCTTGATTTCGTTTAAATGGCTGGCTTCTTTCATAGCCTCAAGGCGTTCGGGTTGGGTTGCGGCCTGGTCAGTCTGATTGCCCAACAGACTGCCAATGCTGACCGCTGAGGTGGAGCCAGTAAGAATTCCCAGCCCCCCGGTTGTTTGGATAGGGTTTACGACCTGAATTGTAGAATTGAACCCCGCTGCCAGAGACTGACGTAGTTTCGCGAGTTTGCCCTGGTCGACTTGGGAAATTGCATAGAGTACGAGGAACAGGCACATCAAGACGGTAATCATGTCTAGGTAGGACACTGCCCAGCGTTCGGTGTTTTCCGGCTCCGGACAGACGTGCTTTTTCTTGGCCATGGTTCCTCCTCCTTTTCTTCTTGATTTTTCTAGGGACTCAGGGGTTCATCAAGCAGCTGCCGCTTCTTTCGGGGCTTTCAGCTGGCTCGGCGGGATTAGGGAACGCAGACGCTCGCCAACCTGGCGCGGATTCGCGCCGGATTGCAAAGAAATCAACCCCTCGGTTATGATTTCCATTCGTGCTGCTTCCAGGTGGCTCAGGCGTTCCAATCGACCCGAGATGGGGAGCCAAATCATGTTTGCGGACAGCAGACCCCACAGGGTCGCGACGAAGGCTGAGGCAATCATCGGGCCGAGAGCCTCCGGATTCGAGAGGTTGGTCAGCACATGAACCAGGGAGACCACGGTGCCGATAATGCCGATAGTCGGGGCGTAGCCGCCAGCTTGTTTGAACCACTCATACGCGCCCTTGTCGGATTCTTTCTTGGCTTCAATCTTGTCGCCGAGCATTTCGCGCAGTTCTTCGGGATCCGTGCCATCAATGGCGCTCATGAGACCTTCACGCATGAAGTCGTCTTCAATCCCTTTCGCAGCGTCTTCCAAGGCGAGGAGGCCTTCGCGGCGCGCCTTTTCGGATAGCGACACGATGGTGTCGATAGCCTCGGTCGGATCGGGGAGTTTCGCGGTCAACCCCGGCGGGACGCGCTTGAAAGCATAGATAAAATCTTTCATTGTGAAAGTCGCCATAGTGGCGAGGATAGTCCCACCGAAGACGAGGATCATCGGAGGTGGGAGGAGAATCGAAGATAGGTGAGACCCTTCCATATAGAGCATGGCCACCACTGCTGAAATGGCACCAACTATTCCGATGATTGATGCGGGATCCATAACTATTCCTCCACTGTTTTTGCTGAATATGCCACGGATAGTTTCACCGGGGCGGAGGGCTTATGAGAGTCCTCCTGGATAAGTTCTTCCACTCGAGCCAGCAACCGCGCTCGATCTTCTCGAATGAGTTCGATGACCTCTGTGGCAGTTTGCTCCACGATATAGCGGGTGGCGTCAACCATGACGATGATGGTGTCGGGGGCGGATTCGATGCGTTCGATTAAATCCGGGTTCAAGACGAACTCCGAGCCGCCGAGCCTCGTCAATGCAATCATGGTTAACCTCCTCCCACTGAAGCTAGTCTTTATATCGCACGTTTTGCGGTTATGTTTAGTTATTTGGGGCAATTACCAGGAAACTCTAGGTTTAGCTTTGGCTCCGCGTCGTCAATGAGGACGGGGACGAATGGCGTAGTGGCCGAAAGGAACGTAGCCAATCGAACCCGTCACCAGCGGCGGAGCCGACTATGAAGTTATTTAACGCTTCATGTTCACGAGTTCTTGGAGGATTTCATCCGAGGTCGTGATGATGCGAGAGTTGGCCTGGAAGCCACGCTGGGACAGGATCAGGTTCGTGAACTCGGCCGCCAAGTCAACGTTGGACATTTCGATGGCACCGCCGGTCATGGAACCACGAGTGCCGGTACCAGCCTCCCCAATCTGCGGCTGGCCTGAGTTACCGGACTCCACGAAGTAGGAGCTTCCGGCTTTCTCGAGTCCGAGCGGGTTCGCGAAAGCCGCAATTGCCACTTTGGCCAGGGGGCGCGTATCGCCGTTGGAGAAAGTACCGCGAATCGTGCCGTCAGCCTCAATCGAGAAACCGGTCATCGTTCCCGCAGCGTTGCCGTCTGACTGTGATACCTGGAAGTTATTGATACCTCCAAACCCAGTCAACTGAGACATGTTAAGGTTCACTGCTTCAGCAGCGAGTTTGTCGCCTTTATCGATAGTTACTGTGCCATCTGGGTTATTGGTAATCTTGAATTGGTTGATATCAAATTTCAATCCTTCCAGTGCTTTCCGGTCGTCTTCACTGAGCTGGCCTTGAGAATCGAAAGCTATTTCCATCAAATCGACACCGCCAAAGGTAACAGGCTTGTCCAGGCCTTCAATCTCGATACGAGCATCTTCCTTATCAGCCAATTTATCGCTATTGATGGCGTTGAAAGCTTCCTCGTCGTAGAAAGCCACTCCCCAGTGCGACCCCGTGTCTGCAGCATTGGCTTTGTCATAATCTGTACGAACAAAATGCATAAGAATATTGTGGGGATCTCCCTTGTCATCGTAGACACGCAGCACTTGCTGACGCACGAAAGCATTCCCCTCGTTAGCGGCTTGTGTAGGATCGTTGAGTCTCTGATCGGCAGGCATGTTTCCACCAAAAACCACTTTCTTCGTCGCCTTGGCCTCCATGGTATTGGTCAACGGCAGGATTACGTTGCCTGGTTGACCGGTTGCATTTACTGTTCCATCAGCATTGGCCATCCAGCCTTGGACGAAGGATCCATCGGCAGCGACAACCTGGCCTTGGGCGTCTAAACCGAAAGAGCCATTTCTGGTATAGACGCTCGTTCCGTTGGACTTCCTCAAAACGAAGAATCCGTCGCCATTAATCATCGTGTCGAGATTACGACCCGTGTTTTGCGCCGCACCGCCGGTGAAGTTATTGGTAATGGACTGGAGTTTCACACCGAGGCCGACCTGGGCGGGGTTCATACCGCCGCGCTCGTTGAGCCTCGGAGCCGCCCCCGAACGCACGAGCTGGCTAAACGTATCCTCAAAGCGAGTGGACGCGCTCTTAAAGCCCGTGGTATTGACATTGGCGATGTTATTCGCCGTGACATCGAGCATGGTCTGGTGGACACTCAAGCCCGAGATGCCGGTAAACAGTGAACGTAACATGATATTTTCCTTCTTCCTGGATTGGTGGCCTAAGCCTGAGTGTTGGTGGTAGTTGTGGGTGCGGGGGTTTCCGTTCCCTCTACAGTTTCAGTTGTCGCAGTCGGGTCGTCAGCAACAGGGTCGGCGGTTTGCCCCGCAGCAGCCCTTGCGGACGCTCCGGCTCCAGCAGCCGCGCTGTCCTTTGCCGCCCCTTCAGCAGCCTTGGACTCATCCACGGCCTTGTTGACCGCGGCCGTCAAAGCCGGATCCTCTGTCGGATCCGCGACACCCAGAATGTCTTCCATATTGACCTTCTGGTTTCCGATATGGGCGAGAATCTTGCCTTCCGCGAGGAACTCGACCGCGTCGACCTTGCCGGCGGTGGTAATCGCGTTGCCTTCCTTGTCGATGGCGTCATAGACGACGGTCTTTCCGACCATCGTGGTGCCCTGGACTTTCTGCTGCGCCTCGAAAGCCTGCTTGGAAGCCTCGGTCATCTGGATCATCTGTTCCATATTCGTCATTGTCGAGGTTTGCTCCAAGAGCTGGGCGGTATCCATCGGCTGGGTGGGGTCTTGATATTTCAAGGTCGCCAAGAGGAGCTTCATGAAGTCATCTTTGCCGAGTTTCGAGGGATCCTCCTTGGTGGTTTGCACCTTGTCGGTTCGCTGTCCCTCGTTCATCTTCTTCAAGAACAGGGACTCTTTTTCGGCCTCGGTCATCTTTCTAGTCGTCGCGAGCGTTTCCGCTTCCTTCTTCTTGTCAGCATTGGCTCCAATCGAGTAGCTGTCGATCAGGGATGTCGCTCCCGCGGCGGTTCCAACAGCATCTACTGGCATGGTCTTTCTCCTAACTTTGTCTTACGCGAACATATCGACCGAGCCGTCGGCGCCGTCCTTCAAGACGTCACCAACCTGCGGCGCGGTCATCCCCTTGCGTTCATCCTGAGTTGTGTCTGACCTGGAGACATCCTGTCCTCCAGATCCCGCGGGGGCGCCTCCCTGCCCCATTTCATGTCCAGTTTCCGCACCAGCGCCCGTGAACTGGGCGAACTCCTGGTCAGACTGGGCTAGGTCTAGCTGCGCCGTCAAGCCGGTGGAGGCCAAGTCGCGGCGCAAATCCGCCATCACTTGCCGCAGTTGATCCCGCGCCGCATCATTGGCTCCAAGCAGTTGCATCTGGACAGTGCCGTCGGCCTGGAAGTGTACCGCTACCCGCACCGGACCGAATGTTTCCGGGTTGATAGCGAGTTTCAGTTGGTGCATTCCCTCCCCCAAGGGTCTAAGCCGCGTGAGGTGGTTTTGCAACTGGTCGAAGACTTGCTGGCTCAAGTTCGGCGCATAGGTCGGCGCGGCTTGGCTCACGGGGGCGCTCGCTGGCGCAGCTGGAGCCGGAGGGGCGGCAGCCAGCGGGGCGGCGTTCGATGTTCCCGAAACCCCAGAAACACCCGCGTTAGAGCCGGTTCCTGCGCTGGCCTTAGCGACGCTCGGAACCCCCTGACCAACGGCCGTCGCGACGACCTGGGCGACCGGATTGTCTTCCGGCGCGGTGGCTGGGGTAGCGATGCGGACGGAATCAATCCCCAGCGTCGGCAAGTTGCTGATTGGTTTTGCCGTTTCGCTTAGAACCCCGCCTGTCTTTGTCTCCGGATTCTTCATGTCTTGCATCAAGGTCTCGCCGTCCAAGGCCGGGCCTTTTTCGGCCGCCGGAGTCTCCCCGCGTAAAGCCTCTTGGGTCGCGGCATCAACTGGAACCTCCGCGATCCCGAGCGGTTTCGTCGTGGTTGCGCCCTTGGCCTTGGCGGTTTCTTCCACACCCGCTGTCGCCCCGGCGGTCTTGGTCGCGACAGTCTCGCTGTCCGACACGAGTGCCCCCTGCGCGATCTCTGCCGCCTCCTTCGCCGCCGCTTCGCTCGCGGCCTGGTCTCCCGAGGCCTTAGCCGCGGCTTCGTCTGACTTGACAGTCTCGTCAGTCTTACCGGCTTCATCAGTGGCTTTACCGTCTTGAACCTCAGTGGACTTGTCGTCTTTCACTTCGTCCTTGTTATCCACGCGCTCCGGTTTCTCCGGACGGTCATTCCTCTCCACTCGCCCCGGACGCTCAGGACGTTGTGCCTTCTCGGGGCGTTCGGGGCGTTCGGGGCGGTCTAGCCGTTCGGTACGACCGATTTCGCCGCGGCGAGCAGCGGCCACGTCAGAGCGATGTTCCCGGGCGCTCTCACTCACTCGCGCCCGGGTCGCCGCGGCCACCTCGGAACGCTGCGGTTCGCGCCCCGCGCCTGTCGTCGGCAGGGGCGCACTGCGCGCTTCGGTGGCGAGCGCGCTCAACAACGATTCAAAAGCGGTGGTGTTGCCGGATTTCGCGGAGGTTCCAGCAAACTGCGCGGGATTCAAAGTCGCAGCATTATTACGAATCTGGTTTTCAATCATGGATTACACCCCTAACGAGGAACGCAAAGCGGACAGGGCGCTCAAAGAGGAGGCCGTGTTGGACAAAGACGCATTGGCGGAGGCCGCTCCCAATCCGGAGCCACCGGCAACGCCGGATCCACCAAGCAGCGAGTTCAATCCATTGCTCGCGTTTGACCCGTAGAGGGTGGAAGAGCCCATAAACTGGCTCAACAAGGCGGCACTCGCGCCCGAACCGGCGGCGCCACCAAGACTGGGATTCATGAGTCCGGCCATCGCTCCCGCTCCGCTGGCGGCTCCGCGACCGGACAGGGCGCTCACCAAGGAGGCCGCCAAATCATTGGAGGCTCCCCCGACGCCCGCGCCGACTCCACCCATCAAAGCGGCTAGAGCCGGATTCGCGTTCGCAGCCAACCCCGCCGTATTCACCGAGTTCACGGCCGGAGCATCCCCGGCGGAGCGCATGACGCGCCGGATTGTGACAATGGGTCCAAGATCCTTCACGCTGGCTTCCGTCACGGTTTTCCCGGGACGCGGGGCGTGAATGACCTTACCGTCGCCGATATAAACCACGACGTGACCTGAGTTGCGGGTGATAATGAGATCCCCGGGCTTGGCGTTTTCGATACCGTCAACTTCCACGCCAGCGTGTTGCTGGTCATAGGTCACGCGCGGGAGATTCACCCCGACCTCTTTGGCCGCAGTTTGCACCAATCCGGAACAATCCAGCCCCTTGGACGGGTCAGTCCCGCCCCAAACGTAAGGAACCCCGATATAGGACTTGACTTTTTCCACAAAGGCTTCCGCGGTTCCGGGAATCCCTTGCACCTCGTGGCGTCCGGCAGTGAGGCTCGACTTCGCCACGTTGGCCGAAGCCACCTGCTTGGCAAGTTCGGTAGCAAAGTTCGAGTTCGCGGTGCCGTTTACGCCCCCCGCACTGGCGGCGTCCCCAGCCGCGTTCGACTCGGTCACCGCGACGGGCGGGCGACCTTGGTTTGAAAGCGAAGCTATCTTCTCCTGGATGGCAGCAATGCGGGACTGCACGCTCGATACCCCATCGAAGCTCACTGTCTTCCTCCCTTGCCAACGGAATCTTCACGAGATGTTTTTGTCTTCAAGCCGTCCGTGGCGCTACCGGAGTTGCCCATATGCGAAGCGAGTTCGTCGAGGACAACCTGTTCCTTATGTAAGTCATCGGCGATAACCGCCTCCGCATGACGATTTTCAAGTTTTTCCAAGGTAGCTGACAGCCTTTTTGCACCTACCCACTCGACTTGACGCTGGTCCACGACCGCCTGCGCGTATTCGCGCCGCGCCAAGCCTTCTTGAATCTGCATCCGGGCGGCGTTTCGCATCGCCGCTGCTACCGCGAGGTTTGATCCGCTGGTGGCGGTCATCTCACCGAGACGCTCGCGAGCCTCTCCGAGCCTCTTGTCCGCGTCGTGGAGGTCAGCATGGGCAGTCGCGAGGCGCCCCGCGGCCTGATCCTCCTGGAGGTGCCGCAAGTTGAGTAAACCCTGAAGACGAAATGCGCGTTCCACCTATGCCACCCCCTACGCAGCCTTCTCAGTTTGGAACGCCTGGTACAAGTCAAAGAGTTGTTGCCAAGATTCATCAAAAGTGATCTTTTCGTCGGTCTTTTGGGTCAAGAAGCCCTCAATCTCATCGTCGTATTTCATCGCCAAGTCCACTTCCGGATTCGTCCCCGGCTGGTAGGCGCCCACGTCCAGGAGGTCTTGTACCCCGCGCTTAGCGCCCATAATCTGGCGCAGTGCCGTCGCAGCCTCCTTCTGTTCCCGGGTACAGACCTTCGAAGCCACCCGAGAAATCGACCCGAGCGCGTCAATGGCCGGATAGTGGCCGGCAACCGCGAGTTTCCGGTCAAGGACAACGTGTCCGTCGAGGATGGAACGCGCTTGGTCAGCAATCGGCTCGTTGTGATCATCGCCGTCCACCAGGACGGTGTATATTCCCGTGACCGATCCGACCGCTCCGGAACCAGCCCGCTCCAGGAGCTGAGCCATCATCGAGAAAGTCGAGGGCGGGTAGCCGCGGGTAGCGGGGGGTTCTCCTACGGAGAGCCCGATTTCGCGCTGAGCCATGCAGGTACGAGTCAGCGAGTCCATCATCAACAGGACGTGGCGTCCCGCGTCGCGGTAGTATTCGGCGACGCGGGTAGCGGTAAAGGCGGCACGCTTGCGGAGCATCGGGGATTCATCAGAGGTGGCCACCACTACAACCGAGCGAGAGAGCCCTTCTTCCCCGAGATCGTCTTCCAGGAATTCGCGGACTTCACGTCCGCGCTCGCCAACGAGCGCAATCACACAGACCTCGGCATTCGTTCCGCGGGCAATCATCGACATCAACGTGGATTTCCCGACGCCGGAACCGGCGAACAGGCCGATACGCTGGCCGCGGCCGAGAGTGACGAGCGTGTCTAAAACCCGCACGCCCATTGCCACGGGGGTGTCGATGCGCGCCCGCTCCAAAGCGTTTGGAGCCGAGCCGTGAATCGGAACGTGGTCGGCGGCATAGATGGGACCTTTGCCGTCAATCGGGCGACCGGCTGCGTCAATGACGCGGCCGAGAAGTGCCGGCCCCACCGGAACCGTCGCCGGTAGTCCCGTCCCGCGAACTGGTGACCCGACACGCAGACCATCGAGGTTATCAAGGGGCATACAACTTGCGACCCCCGAGTCGAGGGCCACGACCTCGGCGGGAGTCCCGGGATAGTCGCCGACGAGAACCACCTCGCCCACGCGGCAGTCCAGGCCGCGAACCTGAACCGACAGGCCGACAACGGATTCCACCTCGCCCACGCGCTGGGGACGGGTGACGTTCAAGAGAGAGGCAAAAGTCGGGGAAGTGAGAAGATTCACGACATTCACTCCTCAGCGGCTTGAACCGTCGCGAGAGCTTCGCGGGCGCGCTCAACTGCTGAGGAGAGCCTGGCATCGAGCAAACCCTCCGGCATGTAGGCCACCGCATCTCCCGGATCGAGTTCCGGATCGGGAACCAGTTTCACCGGGCATTCCACGCCCAAACTGGTCAGGGTCTCCACGTCCTGTGGGTTCATGTTCACTTTCACGATTTCTTTGGGGTCATTCATCGACAAGGCGCGCTTGAGCGCTGCTTTCGCGCCGGTTTCCTTGTCGGAGAGCTCCGCGCCGAGAAGGGCCTCGGCCAAGGCCACGGCCGCTTCCATCAGGGCAGATTTCATTTCATCAATCACAAGCGCGTCACGAGACTCGATGGCGTCAGCCATGGCCTGAATCTCATCCATCGCATCCACGTAGGCCTCGGTTCGGGCCTCTTCGGCGAGACGGGCATCTTCGGAAATGATGGAACGTTCTGCCTCCGCCTCGCGGGTGGCGCGTTTTTGGCCGGCGGCCCAGCCGGAGGAAAATCCCTTGGCATAGCCGAAAGCTTGGGCGGATTTGTCGTTGGTCTTGGCCTGGTTGCTGGCATCGACGAGTTGGAAAGCACCCGCACTGGACTTGGCCGAAGGTAAAACCGTCTTCGGCATGGCTCCACCACGCCGTTGATTCTCCTTGACCTCCAAAAGATCCTGATCAAGCCACATATTCGTCCTCGTCTTCGCGGCGAATGACAATCTGGCCGGACTCTTCCATCTTACGAATAAGCTGGACGATGCCCGCGCGAGCCTCTTGCACCTGGCTCATACGAACCGCGCCGAGCATATCGATTTCTTCCATCACGTTCTGGCGAGCGCGTTCGGAGAGGTTCTTCATGATGCGAGAGCGCAGATCCTCTTGGGTGCCTTTGAGCGCGAGAGCAAGCTGAGCACCGTCGACTTGGCGCAGCACCAGCTGAATCCCGCGGTCTTCGAGCATCACGATGTCTTCGAAGACGAACATGCGCGAACGCACTTCGTCAGCGAGTTCCTCGTCGCGTTCTTCGAGACCTGTGAGGATCATCTTTTCAGTGCCGGGGTCGGCGCGGTTGATGATATCAACCAAGGGTTCCACGCCGCCCACGGCTTGCATCTCCTCGGAGTTGATGACTTGGGCGGCTTTCTTCTGCAGCGACGCGGCCACGAGCGCCACCATTTCCGGGTTCGCGCGCTCCATCTGGGCGATGCGCAAAGCGACTTCGCCTTGGAGTTTCGGCCCGAGACCTGCCATCACGCGCGCGGCATGGTCGGGGCGAAGGTGCGCCAAAACCAGGGCAATCGTTTGGGGATGTTCCGACGAAACCAAGGTCACGATTTCACGCGGATCGGCTGCCTTCAAGAAATCGAAAGGCTGACCCTGCATTCCCTGCACGAGGCGTTCCATGATTTCTTCGGCTTTTTCGACCCCGAAAGTTTGTTCCAAAACTTTCTGGGCATAATCCAAGCCTCCGTGTCCGAGTTGAAGGGAAGACGCCGCGATTGAGTTTTCATAGAACTCATCAATCACATCTGCGGCGATTTCGCGCGGCACATTGGACATTCGCATGATTTCGGCCGACAGTGCCTCAACTTCATCGTCAGTCATCTCGCTCATGACGCGAGCGGCGCGATCTTTCCCAATTTGGATCAGAACCAAAGCGGCTTTTTGCAGCCCGCTCAAAGCAACAGTTTGTGCAGATACCATGATTAGCGACGACCTCCCATCCAAGAGCGAAGTTGTTCAGCGACCATCTGCGGCTTGTCGAGAGCCAGTTCCGCGATTTCTTCCCGCTTGGCTTCGAGCTTCAAAAGAACCGGATCTGGTTCAGGCTCGGGCTCGGGTTCAGGCTCGGGTTCGGGCTCGGGAATCTCCGCGGTCTCAAGGGCGAGTTGTTCCTCTTCAGGCGGGGTCAGCGTGTATGGATCGGGCAGCTGATCGAGCTCGCCGAGATCCAAGGCCTCACGTTCGCGAGCTTTGGCGCGTTTCTTTGCGACCGCCGCAATGATGATGAGCAAGAGGATGATGAGACCAGCGATAACCGCCTGGCGGATGAGAGAGGCAGTCTTTGCTGCCTCGGCAGCAGCCGCGGCTTCCGCCGCCGCCTTCTCGCGAGCCTGCTGGGCAGTCTGGTCAAAGGGGGAACGGGAAACATTGATGAGGTCTCCGCGCGCCGCATCGATGCCGGTGGCGGCAGCAACCGAGTCACGAATCGCTGTCATGTCGAGGCGGCGAGCCGTTTCCTGATTCAAAACCACGGAAACCGACTGGCGCAGAGCCGCTCCGGGTCCGCGAGTGGAGTTGGTCAATTCTTCGTTGACCGCGTTGTTGTTGACGGTTTGGGAGTTATTGTATTGACCTTGGCCGTTGCCATTGTTGAGTTCATACGGGTTGGCGATGTTATCTGGGCCGAGCACGCCATTGATAATCGCGCCGCCGCCGGAATATTCCTCGGAAGCACTCGATGAGGACAAGGCCTTGACTCCACCCTCGGGTTCGGTGTAGACGCGGGTGGTTTTTTGTTGGGTGTCTTGAGCGAGGTCCACGTGAGCCGACACCTTGGCGTTACCCGCGCCTACCAGCGGCTCCACTACTGCGAGGGCCTTCGCGACCAAGCTCTTTTCCATCTCGGAGGCGGCAGCTGTGCCGGCGTTGATTTTATCAGACAAGGTGTTGCCGGAAGTGTCCACCACGGAAACATTGGATTTGGTGAGGTTCGGGATAGAAGAGGCGACCATGTTCACAATGGCCTGAACGGTATTGTTGTCGATTTCTTTGCCGTTCTTAGGCTCTACCGTCACGGAGGCAGTGGTGGGGGTCGGGTTCTTCGGATCCGCGAATACGGTCTCGGCTGGAATTGCGAGAGCCACCGAGGCTTTCTCGATTTGATCCATGGTTTCGATGGTCTTGGCGAGTTCGCCTTCGAGAGCACGTTTCTTCGCCATCTGTTGCTGGAAGTCGGAAGCCGCTACCCCGAGATTATCTAGCACTGCATAGCCGGCGGTCGGCTGAGCCGGGAGATCATTAGCAGCGAGATCCATGCGTGCAGTCTGGACATCAGCGGCAGGTACCTTGATGACGCCGTTGTCAGCAACTTGGTATTTAATGCCGGAAGAGTCGAGCTGTTCAGTCACGGCAGCCTGGTCTTTTTCGGACAGTCCCGAGTAAAGCACGGTGTAGTCGGGGCGTCCCACCCAGGAATAAAGCACTACGCCGCCGAGAACGAGCACGGCAATTCCAATGATGACCAAGGTTTTTTGAGCCAGGGAGAACTCTTTAACAGTGCCTTTGACTTTATCAAGTGTGTTTACGATAACTGGTGGCATTATGCTTGCATCCTCATAATCTCGTTGAACATGTCAACTGCCTTATTCCTAACTGCGGAAGTGAGCTCCATGGTCAACGAAGATTCTGCGGCTGCAATGGTGTAGTCGTGGACATCATCAAGTTGACCGGTAACGGCTTGAATGCCTAATTTTTCAGCGGTGCGCTGCCGCATTTGCATATTAGCAACTGCGTCGGCAAAGATGTTGCCGAAAGAGGATTCCGCGACTCCCCGAATATCTCCGCCACCGGGAGTCAAACCCAAACGGGGTGGCTGGAGGGTAGCGGGGTCTGCGCCGAGACGGCTCGCGCCAGCTTCGGTAGCGGCGGAGCGGGAGAATCCAATGGATTGCACAAAGGCATTGGTGAGCTGCTGGTTGCCCGTGAGGCGACCCGTCAAGTTCGAACCAATCCCATCAACTGAGTAAGGCATGAGTTTACCTTCCGATTTGCAAGGCCGACTCGTAGGTGGACTTTGCGCGATCCACTACGGCGGCATTCGCTTGGTAAGCCCTTTGCGCCATGATCAACTGAGTCATTTGAGAACCCAAGTCAATATCAGGGTGGCGGACATACCCTTCTTCATTCGCGTTCGGATCTTCGGGGTCGTACACGATCCGACCGTCGGTGCCGCCGAGCGCGATGCCGGCGACCATGGTTCCCGCAGGACGTCCGTAATCAACAGCCTGGGCGACAACATAGCGAGCCCGGAAGGCTTCTTCGTTCATCGGCTTGGTGGTGTTGATGTTGGCGATGTTATCCGAGATGCAGTCCAACCATTTACGGTTGACTGTCATGCCCGTTCCTGCAATCCCAATAGCTCCGAAAGTGGTCATGATGTCGTCCTCATGGCCGCGCGAATGTTGGAATATTGCCCGCTGATTGCTTGGGTTGCCAGCTGAAAGCGGAGAACCGTATCCACAGAGCTAATGGTTTCTTCGTCTAAGTTGACGTTGTTGCCATCAATGCGAGTGGGTTCGAGTGAACGGGCAGTAGAGATGTGTGTGGTTTCGGGGTGACCGAAGTGAGTGGCGCGAGCCAGTTCATCTTCAAACGACACCTTTCCGGAAAGGAATCCCGGGGTCTGGATATTCGCAATATTGTCGGCGATAACTCGCTGACGCATTGACAAGCCATCCAGCGCAGTACGCATTGCTACGTAACCTACAGAATCAAACATGACGACCTCACATGTTTCTCGCTGGATCATCCTACGATCCGATTCCGCACAACTTCCTGCCTGCGGTTCAGTGCTTTTTGCGCTGACATGTTCAAGTATCGGCTGGTGAAGCGGGATTGTCGAGGCTGTTTAACTGGGGAGGTCGGGGTTCAAGTTCGAGTGGGGGTCCAAAGAGGGTTTTTTACCGAAATTGAAGAATTTGAGGAGGAGATTTTCCCGTATTTACCGCAGGTCAAAGCGATTTTGAGAAGTTACACAGGTGTATTTTAGGTATTTTCAGGGTGGTATTTTTACCGGAGTGAAAGTTTTGGTTCAAGGGTTTTTATGTTTTGAAAACCGGTCGGTTGAGGGCGCGGGGCGGAAATCGTTTTTAAGAGTTTTCCCAGTTCAGAGTTAATTTTGGTTTTATTCAGGTGATTTTCAGGATGTGTTAAAGTGTTGAGGCTTCGGGGATTTGCGGGGTTTTGAACTTTGAAAAATCGGGGAATAAACTTACCAGGAGGAAGGAATCTGGATTGAAGCTGGGAGTTGTGGCGAGGATGTCTGAATTCCGACCCCGATTGATGACTTGTATGTTTCAAGTCGGTAAAATTTCGTAAACGTTCGAGACTTGAGCACTATCGGGACCTTAGTCCCGAATGTAATCTTCGTCACACTATCTTAATTGTCTGCTTTTCAAGGTGAGTTTTTGGCAATATTCCGGCTCTCCTCACACCCCTCTCCCAGAAATCCCCCTTTTCCTGAAAGTTTCCTCCGAACACAACCTTTTCCCATCAGGGACGGGCCAAACTGGTAAAAATCAACCTTGGACGTCGAGGTAGATGGGTTTGGAGGATTGTTTTTGGCGGGGAGTGGCGTGGAGGCGATCGCGCTCGGCTTGATTCTTTTCCATGGCGGCTTGAATCATCTCGTTGATGTTTTCCACTTCAGCTCGCAACTGTTCCGCCACCGGACGCAATTCCCGCGGCAGCCTCCCGAGGCGCGGCGGAACCCACTGCTGCGCTATCGGAATCTCCCCGCGGGCAAGAACTTCCCGCGAGGCCTCGACATCGGCTTGAATCTTGGAAAGTTCTACCTTCCAAGCGTCGAGGTTATTAGCCGACACCGAGATCACCTCGGGAGTTTCGCTTCACCTCACCAGCTCCTGAAGCCTTAGCCTTGGCATCCTCTGCTTCCAGCTGGGCAGCGGCCTGTTTCCACGCATCCGCCAGGGGTTCGAACAGTTCACGAATCTCGCGCGCCTTTTCCGAATCCTGCTGCACGTTGGCATTGACGAGCTCTTTCATGGCATAGACATACAGCGCCATCAGGCCTTCGGCGCCGTCCCACACGTCCATCCTTAGCGAGCTCATCAACTCAGCAATAATGTCTTGGGCATGAGTGAGGTTTTTGTGCGCCTCCACGCGGTTCTTTCCCGCCAGGGCTTTTTCCGCGCGCCCCAGATCCAGCAAAAGCCGGTCATACAGCATCGTCAACAAGCGCGCCGGTGAAGCGGTCACAATCGAATCCTGCTGGAATCGGTTAATGGCGGTCTGCATTCTTTCCTCCGTCTCAATCCATCTTTGTCTTTAACAATACTTCGACTGGGCGCGAAATGTGGCGCGTCCAGCCGACGTATGATGAAGTTGTTTCCAATCATTCAGATAGTTACTTGCCAAAGTTCAGAGACGCCAACTGCGAAGTCAACCAAGACTGCTTCTGGCTGTAGCTTGCTAGCAGGGTCTCCAAGGCCGAGTACTGCCGTTGCAAGTTAGCCTGTCGAGTTACCATCCGATCTTCGAATTCATTAATTCGCTCGTCATAGTAAGACGTTTCAGTCTCACTCGTCTTAATAACTTGGGTCAACATACCATCGGTGGAATCAGAAATACCGGAAGCCGTATCAGCGATCTTCTCCGCAAACGCAGTCATTATTGTTTCTGTCTTGTTCGGATCAGCCTTCATCATCTCCCCAAACTTCGCTTTGTCGAAGCTGAGGGACAATTCGGAACCGTTCAATTTCAGATCAATACCGTAATCAGCCAGAGAATATGTCTGGACTGCACCGTTTTCACCCGCAATGCTCACGCCCCCAGAAATCACACTGGATAGCTGATCTTGAATCTGACGTCCAACCGAGTTAGATAACACGCCCGGAGCTTTGTACCTAGTCGTAGTGCCGTCATCTTCCTGACGGGTTTTCTCCACAGACTTCATTCCATTCGACAGCAGATTGAAAACCTTATTGACCGAATCAATCAGAGACTCTACCTTTTCAGAAGCCACACTGTCATCCCGGATAACGTCAACTCTCACGCCCTTGGTGAGATAGTCGAGATAAACCGGACTACCGTCAGCCTTAGTCTCCTGCTTTACTGCGGAAATGTCTACCTTAACCTTATCCATCAGCTCTATGTTGTTCGAGGAATAACTGTGGTCTTCACCATAGAGTGAAATCACGGCGTCAGCCGAGGCTCGGACAAGCCTCCCCTCGGTGGGAACCTCACTGGCAATAGCAGAGCGCATCGTAGCGGCATCCGCGAATTTGTAAGAAATGGACCTCGAGGCCGCATCTGGGGTGGCAGACGTAGGTTGAATAGCGAGATTTTTGGAGATGTCTCCAGCAAAAATCTTAAAGTCACCCTGGGTAGTTCCGGTTTCCTTACCTGTAATCTGCAGGACATATTTTCCAGTGCCATCGGGATTATCGCCGACACGAATCGCTGCCGCCGCGACACCAGAGTCTTTTACAGAGTTGATTGCTTGAGCAACGTCCTGTATAGAGTTGGAAGCGGGATTAATAGCTGTAACCCTGTCACCCACAGCAATAGAAATATAGCCGTCTTTCCCAGCCGCATCGGACATCAAGCTAGATAGCTGAGCCGCGTCAAAAGTTACTTGCTTCGACTGCGCCAGGGATTTAACATCAAATTCGACCGACCCGATGGAGGCACCTGCTTCGGTAGAAATTTGCACCTGACTATTGTTAGCCTTTCCTTGCGCAGCACCCCAGACCACTGCTGAATCGTAGGTCTGATCGAGTTTGTATTCCTTCCCATAGACTGACCACGCATTCGTTGTTAGAGCCGCGATCTGAGAGTTTAGGCTCTGATAGGACTTGACAGTGGTTTCAATCGCGTTCTTCTTGTCGTAGAGCGAACTGCCAGACTTTCTTTCCAAATACATCAGCTGTTTAACAATGTTTTGTGTGTCAAACCCGCCGATACCACTAAGTGCGATACCCATGATTTTCTCCTTCCGTGGAACAAACACTTCATCCCATCCTGAGATAACGCCGAGGCTGGGGGCACCGAATGATGTCCTGTGACACTACCTCAGTTTTTCTCATCGGCAAGTCGGAGATGTTTTTTAGAAAAAAATTATTTTCTTGGTTTCCGGCCAGAACTCACCATTGTTTCATGACGTTTCATACTCAATCCTCCCAGATACGACGTAGTTGGAGGCGTTAATCCCGGTTCCTCCTTAGCATTAGGCAGTTGCTCAGCGATCTGGCTTCCCCGGCCTTCTTTGTCCTTACTTTTACGTTCCTCTTCCTCTGCAGCTCTGGCCTCAGCTTCAGCACGCAGCTGAGCCTTGGCTTGGGCGCTCACTTTGGAACGGTCGGCGAGGAAACTAGTCGTTGTCGAAGAGGTAGGAACCTGAAACTTGCCGAACCTGCGCCCCTGAGTTTTAGGGACACTGCCCCTGGGAGGATTTTCACTTGCGGTAGAAGGCGGTTCTTTTTCCTCTGTTTGCCCGCTAGGCTCATCGCTAGCCCAAAGGGATGACGTCGAGGATTTGCTCGACGATGTTTTTCCTTCGGCTGATTGATTTATGGACGTACCATTAGGGGAGCCGCTCTCAAGAGACGGAGAGCTGCTCGTTGTCCTGCCTCCAGAAGGTCTTGAACCTCCAGGTTCCCTAATCGATTCTGCGTTGTCCGCGATCTTTTGGAAGTATTTTTCACGTCTCTTCTGGACGATACCTGCTTTTTCCTTATGTCCCTTGCCTACCGCATCATTAGGCTCCGATTCGAGATGATGCTCCATCCCCTCGCGCATCATGCTGAGAGCCTCGGTGCGAAGTTGGGAGACACGAGACTGGGTGACCCCAAGAGCGTCAGCAATTTCACTAATGGGTTTTTCGGCGAAGAAAATTTGTTCCACCACAAACCGCAGCCGTTGCGGCAAGGACTGTACCGCCGCCTTCAGGTAAACCATGCGCTCATCGGTGAGGAGGCTATCTTCCGGAGTCATCCCTTCATCGACAATCTCGATAGTCCTCGTGTCGTCTTCCCCGACAGTGGAATCGATAGAAACAATGCGCCGCGAGGCATCCGCCTGAGCGGATTCGACCTGTTCCACCTCAACCCCGAGAGCGGAAGCCAGTTCTTCCTTAGTGGGGGCGCGACCCCCGGCGGCAGTAAGGGTGGCAGTCATTTCTTCCAACTGTTTCGTGCGTTGACGAGCCCCGCGAGTAGCCCAGTCCATCGAGCGCAACTCGTCCAGCATGGCTCCGCGAATCCGATAAACCGCGAAACGATGGAAGGGAACGCCGTGGGTGGGATCGTAGCTGTTGGCGGCTTGGACCAAGGCGAGAGCTCCGGCGGAAGCCAAATCTTCTCGCTGCACAAAGGAGGGAACGCGACGCAGTAACTCCGCTACTTGGTAACCAACCAAGGGGAGATTCTTTTCAATTAATGCATCCCGATCCAGCTCTTCGGCTTCGGTTCCCACCACGCCTCCCGTCGGAACATTGCAGTTATAATCCTCACTAGTTTACCTTTAAATCCCCATTCCATTAGGAGAATCCATCAGGTGAAGCCTAAATTGCCACCCTGGTCAAAAGATTTCGTGGGGAACCCATTAAATTCGGGCTGAACACTTAAAACGAGAGGCGTTTTACCGATAGGGTAACTTACAGGGAGGAGACCGCCATGTCATTGGACGCTTTATCACGCCAGCTTTGGAAACAACGCGAAACTCTGGAAGTTATGCTGTTCAAGCTCGAAGAAGAACGCTTAATCACTTCCACCGGTTCGAGCCGCTGGCTCCCTCGCGCGACGCGGGAGCTGGAATCAGTCATAGCCCAAGCTCAAACGATTGAGTTGGAGCGCTCCATGGAATCGGAGGCGGCGGCAGTGGAACTCGGCCTCCCCCCCGAGGCGAGCCTCAAAGAGATTGCGGCGGCCGCCGAAGAACCGTGGCAGACTTTGTTGACCCAGCACCGCGAGGCTTTGATTCAGCTCACGACCGAGATTGCCGATGTCTCCAAGGCGAACCAGGAAGTATTGTCGAGCCTGCAGCGCGCCACCCAGG
The DNA here is from genome assembly GCF_009695935.1 of Mobiluncus porci. Classification (GTDB taxonomy): domain Bacteria; phylum Actinomycetota; class Actinomycetes; order Actinomycetales; family Actinomycetaceae; genus Mobiluncus; species Mobiluncus porci. The sequence continues at coordinate 68,085 of NZ_VUMY01000011.1, read as the reverse complement.
AAACCTTGATGAGTATGCAAGGAGGCGCCGACACTTACGGGGAAGACGGTTCCGTCAAGAGTTACGACAGCGGTTCCTCCCTTCTCGACCAGGCGATTTAAGTCAATTGTTAGGCCGATTGTTCGGGCAATTTGAGAAAAACACTCAATAATCCACCTGAAGCGCCGATAGTTTAGTTTGACCAAGCCAGTCGCCAAGTTTGGCTGACATACTCAGACTAAAGAGAAAGGACACTCCGATGGGTTCAACGTTTTCCTCGCTGAACGCCGGACTGACCGGCCTGTATGCCGCTCAGCGTCTGATTGAAGTCTCGGGACAAAACATTAATAACCAGAACACCCCCGGCTACACTCGCCAGCGGGTAGAACAAAAAGCTTTAGGAATCGGCTCCGAGCCATCTGTATTCGCAGGCTCTGTTCCGCAGGGCGGCGGCGTTGAAATCACAGGAGTGAGGCGTCTCGGCGATTTCTTTTTGGACACAAAGCTGCGTCTCGAAACTGGACGCGCCGCTGGAACCAAACAAATAGACTCATCCTGGTCTGCCATCGAATCCGCGATGGATGAACTTGGAACCATGTCTGTATCCAATTCCCTTCGTGATTTTTATAAAGCCTGGGGGGATGTCAATAACTCCTCAGATAATCGCGGGGCTCGAGCCACTGCAATCGGTAACGCTGAAGCCCTAGTGAACCAGATTGCGACCGGCTATACCCACATCTCAGACCAGTGGAAGAATGGACGTCAGCAGCTTGATGCCCTGGTTACTGATCTAAACACAGCCATGGATTCTGTGGCGGCGTTGAATGATCGGATTCGTAAAGGCACTGCGATTGGCGCCAACGTTAACCATCTCATTGATGAACGCGACCAACTCGCACTACATATTTCGGAGTTAACTGGAGCTACCGTTAAAGAGGGCTACGGTGTTTACACCAAAGACAATGCCCCTAGTCAAGCTGCTATCGGAACGGCGTATTCCGACGGCACAATCGAAATCATGCTTGCTGGAAACACCATGGTTGGCAAGGACTTCGCAAACCATTTCAAAGCTATTGGCTCTGTTGATATGCCTGGCATTGACGCGGCGCCTCGTGATATTTACCAGAAAGCTGTCGATGCACTTGGCGGGAACGGGAAGCTTACCCAAACCTTTATCCAACATGGAATAGAAACCCAACAGTACCAAGCACAGGTTCGCGTCTATGAAGCCGGCGATAGCGGGCCCGACGGTAAGACGATCGATTCCAGGTCTAAATATTTCGGACAGAAATACGTGGCTTTCTACGACATGGAAAAAATCAATGATGGGCAATCCGTTAATGACGCCAGAATGGCTGGAACCGAACAGATCTTCGGCATTGGCGATTTCCAGCACGATGAAGGCCCTGTCAGAATTACATGGCAGTACGGAGGCCACCAGGTTGTTATCGAAGAAGGTTCAATTGGCGGCCTGATGAACAACCTTAGACCAGCACAACTGCCTGGAGTTTCCGCCACCCTCGGCAATGGAGGCTCTTGGGCAGAAGCCGGCAAACTGTACAACGACTTGGCAACCAATATCGCCACTGAAGTCAACAACATTCACGCCAGCAGCGTGACTAACAAAACAAAAACTCTGGTAACCACACAAGCAGCTTTCCAGTTACTAGATCCAACAACCGGAAAAACCGAACCTGCTAAGATGGACGGCTTGGGTTTGAATTATCCCGATGGCACTGCCATAACCGGGGACACGATTCAGCGCAATCAGTTCGCCACTGATGAGCTTTTTGATGCTGCTGTTAAGGATGCGCAAAACAAACTTGAAGCGAACAACTTCGGTAAGTCTGCTATCTACACTTCCGTGAAAGAAGACGGCGGGGACTTTTTCAAGTTTGCCGCTGCTGATAACAAGCTGCCGGCAGCACTGCGTCTCCAGGTTGCGTTCAAGGATCCCCAGAAGATTGCGGCTGGCGTGGAAGTCAGCGGTATCTATGACGGCTCAGTGGCCTTGCGGATTGCAAACCAGCAAGACTCACCAACCTCAGCGTTGAATGAGTGGTCTAAGTCAGTTGTTGATATCGGGGTTCATGCTAAGAGTGCAGCGGATAACGCGCAATTAGCAGAACAGACTCGGGGTATCGCTGAGCAGCAGCAAAAAGCTCAGGCATCCGTGGATATGAACGAAGAAGTGGTAAACCTGATTCAGGGTCAGCACGCCTACGCGGGCGCGGCCAGAATAATGAGCACTGTAAACTCCATGCTCGAGACATTGATTAATTTGGGTAGGTGATTAACATGATTACACGCATGACAACCTCGATGATGGCGAACACCTCGCTTGCCACCATCCAAAAGAACTTCTCCCGTCTGGCGGACGCGAACCGTCAAATGGCTTCGGGCAAGCGTATGGAATTTCCCTCCGACGATCCCGCGTCTTCCGTTTCTTCCATGCGGCTGCGCAAGGAACTCGCCGCCACCCAGCAGTTCCAGCGCAACATTGATGACGCCGCCGCCTGGATGCAGACCGCCGACTCGGCGATGCAATCCGTGTCGGGACAATACACTAAGGCCAAGTCCACGCTTATCAACTCGATTAACTCCGCTAACGGGCCAGCCTCTTTGAAGGCTCTCGGCCAGGATTTGCGCCAACAGGCCCAGGCGATTATGTCTCAGGCGAACGCGACCTACCTCGGGCGTGCTGTTTTCGCTGGGAACTCTGATAAAGGAGCCGTTTTTAAAGTCGGTACATCTGCCGATGGCAAAAGCGAAGTTTTCTTACAGCTTGAAACTGATGACGTTACCGCTAAACCCGTAAACAGGCGGATAAATGCAGACACTACCCTTCCAGCTAATATGGATGGAAACAGTCTATTCGGAACTGGAACCATCAATTGGGCGCCCGACGCTGCTACTGGCACCACAATTGACACCACCAACAACCCATCCGTCATGAACCTCTTAGTGGAAGCAGCCAATATCATGGAAAGCCCTGACGGTCTTTCCAGCGCCGATCCCGACAAAAAGGCTGTAGCACACAACCGCATCATGGCAATTCAGGCTGAACTGGATCGCCGAGCTGAGGGTCTCCACGAAGGCATGTCAACTTTGGGTGCCCGCCACAAGCAAGTTTTACAAGCCCGTGAAACCGTTTTAGCCGACATCCAGAACGTAAAATCCCAAATTTCCGGAGTTGAGGACATCGACATTCAATCGGCTACAGTCGAAATGTCTTTGGCATCAATGGCTTATCAAGCATCCTTGGGTTCAACTCAGCGTGTCGTACAACCAAGTTTGCTAGACTACTTACGATGAGCAACAACGACGAAGTTACTGGAAGCGCTGAAAACGAGGAATTTCCCACGTTAAAAATCCGGATGGTTTCTCCCATGCCGGGTCTCGAAATCCACCTGGATTTCAATTTGAGTGCCGTGGACGAGACGGGTGTGTTGTGGACTTTGAAGTCCGTAATGGATCCGAATGTTCGCCTCTTTGCGGTGCCACCCATCGCTTTCTTCGACGGCTACACCCCGATGATTCCGTCCTCCGCTCGGGAACGGGTCGGATTGAAGGAGGGCGAGGACCCCTTCATTCTCGTCATCGTTCACCCCGCGACCGGATCGTATCCCCACACAGCTAACCTGCTGGCTCCCCTCGTCATCAATCCCGAGACGATGAATGCGCTCCAGGTCGTGTTGGAGGATCAGGACTGGCCGTTGCAGGCTCCGATTGGTGACCCCAAGGAATCCTAGAATTCCCCGCTTCTAGCCTTTAGCGCCTCGGTCTCGACCCCGGCGCTATTCGCGGTTTTATCGCGCAGCCAGCGGGTCGAACCTCTCCAGTGCAGTGCAGCCAGCGGGTCAGACCTCTCCGGTGCAGCGGCCAAAGGGAACACAACTGGAAGGGTCTGACCCCAGCTGGCGCAGCGAAATTGCTTAAACGGCTACGCCGGTGGGTCAGACCCTGTCGGCTACACTTCGTTACGCCGCCGAGGTCTGACCCACCGGCTCCGCCTAAAACCCCGCAATATCCGACCGGTAATATCCGCCGTCGAGATGGATTTTCTCCATAGCTTCGTAGGCCCGAGCCCGAGCCGAGTCGAGATCCTCGCCGCGAGCCACCACCGACAGAACGCGGCCCCCGCTAGCTCTCAGCGTCCCGTCTTCACCAATCGCAGTGCCGGCGTGGATAACATGGACTCCTTTGATGCCTTCCGCGGCCTCGACACCCGTGATAACCCCGCCCTTTTGCGGAGCTTCGGGATAGCCCGGCGCCGCCAAAACCACGTTGACGACGGCCTCTGGACTCACCGCAAATTCCGGCATGGCACTTAATGAACCCGTCGCCGCGGCCCAGAAATACTCCAACAGGTCCGAATCAATCCGCTCCAGGACCGACTGGGTCTCCGGATCCCCAAAGCGCACATTGAACTCCACCACGCGCGGCCCGCGGGTCGTGAGCGCGAGCCCCACGTAAAGCAAGCCCACAAAAGGCGTCCCGCGCTTGGCCATCTCATCAATCACCGGCTGGGCAATCTCCGTGGCAGTCCGCTCGGCGAGGTCCTCCGGCGCCCACGGAAGCGGGGAATACGCCCCCATTCCGCCGGTATTCGGGCCCTCATTGTTGTCATACGCGCGCTTGAAATCCTGGGCCGCGGGAAGCGGGAGAACTGTTTTCCCGTCAGATAGGCAGAAAACCGAGGCTTCCGGACCGTCGAGGAACTCCTCAATGACAACCGCGGGAACGTGCGGATCGGCCAAAGTTTCGATACAGGCCTCGGCGTGGCGGGTGGCCGCGGAGAGGTCGGAGGTCACGACAACGCCCTTTCCGGCTGCCAGACCATCTTGTTTCACGACGTAGGGCGCACCAAAGCGTTCTAAGGCTTCACGGGCTTCAGCAAGGGTTTTACAGGCTACCGAGGCGGCGGTGGGAACGAGTGCGGCTTGCATGATGGTTTTTGCGAAGGCCTTGGATCCTTCGAGTCTTGCCGCGGCCTTGTCGGGACCGAAAACCGGAAAATTGTGGGCACGCAGTTCGTCCGCGGCGCCCACTACCAGGGGAGCTTCCGGCCCGATCACAACAAGATCGGGTTGAAGTTTCTCGGCAAGCTCGCGGATGGCGCTTGGTGAATTGAGATCCACAAAAACGTTGCGGCCGAGTTTCGCAGTCCCGGGATTTCCCGGCGCGGTTATGAGTTCAGTAAGTTTCGGGGATTTTGCAATCGCGCGGGCCAGAGCATGTTCGCGCCCGCCAGAACCTAAGAGTAAAACCTTCACGGCCTCAGTCTATCGCGCGCAGCGGGGCAGGGCTATTGGCGAAGCCCGTCCAAGTCCAGGAGAATTCGGCCCGCACTGCCATATATGCGGTGTCAGATGATGAGTGCAGGCGATATTCTCCTGGGTTAGGACCTCGGATCGAGCGAGACCCCGGTGAAGCAAAATTTGGGATGGAGGGGCTTGCTAGACTAGGAACATGTCCTTTACTGAAGCTCTCGGAATGGGCGAATTTCGCCCGAACCCCAACGTGGATTTCGGAAAAATCGCCGAAGTTCGCGCCACCCGCGGCGCCTTTGTGGCCTTCGAAGGCGCCGACGGCGTCGGAAAATCAACCCAGATAAAACTCGCCGCCGAGTGGGTGAAAGCCCAAGGCTGGGAGGTCGTGACAACTAGAGAGCCGGGCGGAACCAAACTCGGACAGTCCCTCCGCGAGCTCTTGCTGGAGGCCGGCGAGGTCGCGCCGCGCGCCGAAGCGCTACTCTTCGCTGCCGACCGCGCCCAGCACGTCGCGAAGCTCATCGTTCCGGCGGTGAACTCCGGAAAGGTCGTCATCACGGATCGTTTTATGGCTTCATCAATCGCCTACCAGGGACAAGGCCGCGATCTCGGAGCGAAAGACATTCGCGACCTCTCCATGTGGGCCACTGGCGGACTCGTCCCGAATCTCACGGTGCTCCTCGACCTCGACCCCGAAACCGCGCTTGAACGCCAGCAAACTGATGAAACCCGAAGCGAACCCGACCGGATGGAGCGAGCCGGAATCGACTTTCAGCGCAAAGTTCGCGGAGAATTCCTTAGGATAGCGGAAGGTAAAGACACCTGGATGGTCGTTGATGCGGGTCTCCCCGTTGATGAAATCGCCGCCCAAATTCGGCTCCGCTTGGCCACCATCCTTCCGGTTATGAAGTCGTGGTAACTATGGCTACGCAAGCATCCGTGAGCCCCGGGGGTGGCATCTGGGCCGAAGTAGTGGGCCAACCCAAGGTTGTCGCCCAACTGTCAAAGGCGGCCAAAGCCGCGCGCGCAGTTCTCGCGGAAAAGACCGACGCTATTGCCCAAACCGAGGACGGCTCCCCAGCACAGACCGCGACCTCGGTAAACACCTCCGCCATGACCCACGCTTGGCTCATTGTGGGACCTCCCGGATCGGGACGATCTACCGCGGCCAAGGCTTTCGCGGCCGCCCTGGAATGCAGCAATCCCGAAGAAGCCGGCTGCGGAGTTTGCGAAGAATGCCGCGCGGTCCGCAAAGGCACCCACCCCGATGTGACCATCATGGCCACTGACCTGGTTCAGGTCACGATTGCGGAGATTAAGGAGCTTGTCCAGGCCGCCTACCAGCGTCCGGTTCGCGGGTCGTGGCGAATCATCATTGTGGAGGATTACGATCGTCTCACCGAAGCGAGCTCCAACACGCTCCTGAAAGCCCTGGAAGAACCGCCTGAGAGGACAGTCTGGATGCTTTGTGCCCCGAGCGCGAGCGCGGTTATCCCTACGGTGCGGTCCCGCTGTCGCTTGGTGCAACTGGCGCTTCCCACTCCCGAAACCGTGGCTGACCTCTTGGTGCGTCGCGACGGAGTGGAGGATCCCGAGTTGGCCGCACAAGTAGCCGCTGAATCCGGGGCGCATGTGGGGCGTGCACGGGCGCTTGCGAAAGACCCCGAGTTGCGTCAGCGGCGAAACCAAATGCTGGAGCTGGTGTCCCGAATGCGGACCTCGTCAGATGCCTGCTGGACTGCGGCGGCGCTCGTAAAACTAGTTGGTCTCGAAGCCGCTGAAATGCGGGAATCCAGCGATACCGAAGAACGCGCGGATCTTTTGCGAACTTTCGGTCTCGACCCCGAGGTAGAGGATTCCCACGTTCCGAAAGATTTGAAATCCCAGCTCAAGCGCCTGGAAGAAACCCAGAAGCGACGCCACAAGCGTCTCGAACTCGACACCTGGGATCGCCTCTTGGAAGACCTTGGCGGGTTTTACCGAGACGTGATGTTAGCCGAACTCGGCGCCCACAGCACTCTGCATAACCGCGCGCTTTCCCCCGTGATTGCGCGCCTCATCGAGTCGGATCCCGACCCGCAATCCCAGGTGTCCCGCTTGGAAGCCATCCGCCGCGCTAGGACCCACCTCATGCATAACGGCCACCCGACCCTGACGATGGAGGCCCTGTGTCTGGACCTGTTACCGCGCAAGAATTCGGCTTTTAATAGACAATAGGAAAAACGAGGAAGGCAAAGAATGAAACGAGTCACCAAAGGGTTGGTCCTTGCTGTCGGAGCCGTCGGGGCCTTGGCGCTGTCTAGTTGTGTCGCCCCAGAGCCGAAAGTCACCCCCACGAAGGTTGCCTCCCCCACCCAAACCATCACCCAGCCCGCTCTGGAGGAGTTTTACTCCCAGAAACTCCAGTGGAAAGGCTGCGGAGGCGAGTTCGACTGCGCGAAACTTGAAGTTCCCCTTGATTATGAAAATCCCACAGCCGGCACCGCCAAGATTGCGATGAAGCGACTGAAAACCACCTCGGAACATAAACTCGGGACGCTCGTCATGAATCCGGGCGGGCCGGGTGGCTCCGGAGTGGACGCGATGAAGCCGGAAAACGCTCCCTATTTCTTCTCTGCTCGGGTTCGCGAAAACTACGACGTGTTGAGTTTCGATCCCCGTGGAGTCCAGAATTCCGAACCGAAGATTGTCTGCCGAACCGATGCTGAGCGCGAAAAAGACAATGCCACGTACTACGACATGGATACTCCGGAAGGGCGCGAACGCGGGATGGCTGACGCTAAACGCCTTGGTGAACAGTGTTTGACGAACTCCCCCGAGATGACGAGGTTTGCCTCCACCGCGAATGTGGCGCGCGACCTCGACATTATGCGGGCAGCGCTGGGGGACAACCGCCTGAACTATCTCGGATACTCTTACGGAACGTACCTCGGAGCGATTTACGCCGACATGTTCCCCGCAAGGGTCGGACGCTTTGTCTTGGACGGGGTTTTGGATCCTGCTGCGGACATCAATGAGGTGGCGGCCACACAGGCGAAAGGCTTTGAGGAGGCGCTTCGTGAATTCTCGAAGCAATGCCAGGAGCGCCACGCCGATGACTGTCCTTTGAGCGGAGGAACCGAGTCGGGGCTGGCCCAGATTCGGACGCTGCTAGATTCGCTTATTGCCGCCCCGCTTCCCGCTCGAGATGGTCGCGAGTTGACGGCGTCGCTCGGTTTCACCGGCATTATCGGTAACCTCTATAACCAGGCTTCTTGGTGGCAAGTCCTCATGCCGGCTCTGAGCTCCGCGATCGAAAACGGGGACGGGACGGCGCTTTTGCAGTCAGCGGATTACTACAATTCGCGGGAGTCTGACGGAACTTATTCGGATAATTCCGCTGATGCCTTCATGGTCATTAACGGCTTGGACTATACCTCGGTCGGAGATTTGGCGATGTGGGAGGCGCAAGCCGCGCAAATGGAGAAGGAATGCCCCACGGTCGGGAAATTCTTCGCCTACAGCTCGCTCGGAGCCGACCAGTGGCCGGTTCCCGCTGACACCGAGGCGAAGCGTGAGGTAAACCCGAAATTGGATGGGGACATCTTGCTGATTGGAACCACGGGGGATCCGGCCACACCTTACTCCATGGCTCAGAATGTGCGCTCCTATATGAGTCACTCCAAACTTCTTACGGTACAGGGATGGAACCACACTTCCTACAACTCCCAGGCCCCGTCCTGCGTCTTGAACATCACCGACACGTATCTTCTGACTGGCAAGATTGCGCCTGACGAAGGTGGCGCTTTTTGTAAAGTGTCCTGAGGGGATTCAAGGTGACCTCCGGTTCGAGAAACCCAGGGGCGCGGAACCTCTCGGGTTTGAGCCAGGGTCGATTTACCGGTAACATTAAGTCTGTCAATTTTCGGCGTTGCCCTTGGGTGAGCCTTGACAAGCCGCCTTAGCTCAGTCGGCAGAGCGATTCACTCGTAATGAATAGGTCGAGAGTTCGATTCTCTCAGGCGGCTCCGTAGTTTCCGTTGCGTACAGCGTTCACCATCGTTCTTCAGCATCGCAATGAATAGGTTCGATTCTCTCAGGCGGCTCCGTAGTTTCCGTTGCGTACAGCGTTCACCATCGTTCTTCAACACCGCAATGAATAGGTTCGATTCTCTCAGGCGGCTCCGTAGTTTCCGTTGCGTACAGCGTTCACCATCGTTCTTCAACACCGCAATGAATAGGTTCGATTCTCTCAGACGGCTCCATAGTTTCCGTTGCGTACAGCGTTCACCATCGTTCTTCAACACCGCAATGAATAGCATGTCCGACACCGAGAACTGATAATCACGAAAGACAGGGAGGCTCTTATATAGAAATAGCAAGCCTCAGGTAATCCTAATTCCGAATGATGCAATTCTCAAGCATTTCCTTTAAAACGTGATATAAATATCGATTTATGCCGAAATAGCTCAGCAGTCAGGTTGAAATTGTTTCTCTAATTTGTTTATCATTTTGATGAATCAATAATTCCTTCTACTTAAACCCGGGGAGGCCTACATGGCAAAGAAAGTCACCACAGTTTTGATTGACGACATCGACAAGAGCGAAGCGAAAGAAACCGTCCAGTTTGCGTTGGATGGAATCAATTATGAAATCGATTTGAATGAAAACCACGCGCGCGAATTACGCGAGGCTTTTGATCGTTGGATCAAAGCCGGACGCAAGACCACGGGGCGTCGCCGTCGCGGAACCGGTTCCCCCATCAACTCCGAGGCTCGCGAGATGAACCGCAAGGTTCGCACTTGGGCTCAAAACAAGGGCATTAAAGTCAGCGACCGCGGGCGCGTTGCGGCTTCCCTGGTGGAGCAGTACCGCCGCGAAACCGGAGAATAATCTCCGTACAAAAATCCATAGAGGGCTGGCAGCCTCGCGAATCTCTTATTGATTTAGACTTTTTCTAAGAGACAAATCCCGAGAGCTGCCAGTCCTTCTTTTCTTCCTGTAAAACCCATCCCATCGCTGGTAGTGGCGGAAAAAGTAATCGGAGCCTGGATAATATTCGAAAGCGACTCGCTTGCTGCGTCGTAATACGGAGCCAGACGGGGAATTTGGCCAATAACTTGGACTCCCCCATTAATAACGCGCCAACCATTTGCGGATAGCATTTGCTGAGCCGACTCCAAAAAAACGCGACCGGAAGCCCCCGCATACTCAGGGCGATCCACCCCAAAATTCGAACCCAAATCTCCCAAGCCCGCCGCACCAAGCAACGCATCGGTAAGGGCGTGAGCGGCCACATCCCCATCGGAATGCCCCACCAACCGCGGGGCATCCGGAATCGCCAAGGTGGCGAGCATCAGGGGGTGACTCGGATCCGGCATTGCCAGCCCCCCGTCGGCCGCAGTCTCAAAACGGTGGGCGTCAAAAGCCTGTCCAACTCGAATCTCCATACCCCGATTCTAAGATGAGCTCTTACTCTGTCCTAAAAACTCACGCAGCCCGCTAGTAGCCGGAGGCGGAAAGCGGGGGAATCTTGCGGAGAACGAGCGCAAACCCGATGACGAAAGCCGCCAAAATCCCTGCCACCAGGATCACGCCCGCCCAGCCCAGGGCACTCCACCCGAAGCCCGCGATGGTTCCGAAAAAGGAGCCCCCGGCATAGTACATGATCGAATAGGCCGAAGACGCTTGGCCGGTAGCGCCCACGCCGGACACGGCCCGAGCCGTCACCCAGCCGGTCGCCACCGAATGGACTGCGAAAAAGCCCATGGTGAAAACCACCAAGCCCGCCAGAACCATCCACAGGGGACGCCCCAAAGTGAGCAAAATTCCGGCCAAAAATACCAGGCCAGCCAGCGGTTCCACCACGCGACGCCCGAATCTCCCCGCGAGCAATCCCGCCACCGAGGCCGACCAAGACCCGAAGAGATTCACGAGATAAACCAGGGAAACCAGCCACGTCGCCAAGAGATAGGGCTCAGCGGTGAGGCGGTAGGGAACCATGTTGAAGATACTTTGATAGGCTCCCATCGCGGTTCCGGCAATCAGGAATAGTAAAGCCATACCCGGCTCGGTGAGGACCGCCTTAGTGTTGGCCAGCAACTTCCGCAATCCCGGCTCGGCGCGGACAAATCCCTCCTGGGTCGGGAGGAGCCGCCACACCACCACGGTTAAGACCAGCCCAAAGGCGCCGATGGTTGCCACCGTCTCATTCCAGGCCAGGAAATGAGACAGGCCACCGGAGATAATCCGCCCGAGCATCCCCCCGATCGCGGTTCCTGCGACGTAGGAGCCGGCGGCGCGCGGGAGGTCTTTCGGGTTAATTTCCTCCGCCAGGTAGGCGGTTGCAACCGCGGGGAGACCCGCCAAGGCGAGCCCTTGAGCGAAACGCCCCACCATCAGGAAATGCCAATTCGGGGTGAAGCCGAGGACTACTCCGATAAGGGAAGTCACCAAGAGGGAAATGAGGATAATCGGGCGCCGTCCGAGACGCTCCGATGACGGGCCGATGAAGAACATGGCGACGGCAAGCGCGAGGGTTGCTAGGGAAACCGTTAGTGAAGCCGTCACCGGCGCAATGCCGAAAAAGCTCGAGATATCCGGGAGGAGAACCTGGGTCTCATAGAGCTGGGCGAAGGTCACGAAACCGGCGACGAAAAGCGCAATCTGGATGCGTTTATATTCGGGGTCTTTGCGGGTGTAGCCGGTGAATTTGGCTTGGGCTTCAGGGGAAAGGGCGTCAGGAGGTGGCGTTTCGGGCGGGGTGGACTCGGCGGCAGGAGCAGTTCTCGCCCCGTCAATCATGGCCGGATCGGGAGAGGCGATAATGATTTCGGGCTGGCGAGGGCCCGGCGCTTTGGAGGGGGGCGTCGGCTCATTTTCGGTCATGCCTATGACTATATACCCGCCGGTCTCCCCCGAAGGGGTAGCTATACACAGAGCACCGGTGTATTGGCAGCTCGCGGAGCCTAGTCCTTCGGTTTCGGCGCGGGTGTATCAAGACCCAGCGGGCGGTGCAGGAGCCGCTTGCCTCCCGAGAACCACGTGGTCCTCTTTGACGGGAATCAACAGGAGCAAACCGAGAAGGAGCACCATCCCGATTCCGAGAATCCCCCAGTACTGGGTGGACTCCCCGATTGCCTCCGCGGCGCGACCATCAAGGGCGGTTCCGAGGCTGATGAACAGGGTAAACATCAAGGGCGCGAACCAGGTCACGGAGCGACCCGTGGTTTGGTAGAGACCGAAAATCTCGCCTTCATGGCCCTCGGGAATGCGGCGCGCCAGGAAAGAACGCGAGGCCGATTGGGCTGGGCCGACCCAGATTGTCATGAATAGACCGAAAGTCCACATGATGATTTTCCCGCCATTGTGGAGGGCGAAAATCGCAACGCAGGAGATAACTAGAGCCACCAAAGAGATAAACATGACTTTCTTCGGGCCGATTTTGTCGTCGAGAATCCCGAACAGGGCGGTGGCAATCCCCGCCACCACATTGGCCGCCACCGCGAACATGATGACTTCCCCGGCGCTGAAACCGAAGGTCACGGCAGCAATGATGCCGCCGAAGGTGAAGACTCCGGAAAGCCCGTCGCGGAAAACTGCCGAAGCCAGCAAGAAGTACAACACATTCGGGGCGTTGTAGAACAGCCACTTGATGTCGGCAAAAAGCTTCTTGTAGGACTTGAAGATTGATTCGCGGGGAAGATTCTCGCTTCCCGGAACGACCCGGCCGGGGACTGCGAAAAGGACGGGGGTGAAGAAAATGAAGGCCCACAACGCGGCGATGAGCATGGCGGTCCTAACGCCCATGCCGTTTTCGGTGGGCACTCCGAACCAGTTGTTTTCCGAGATAAACCCGAAGTTCAGGAACATCAGGAGGATGATGCCACCAAAATAACCGCTGGCCCAGCCGATGCCGGAGATTTTCCCGATATTGTCGGCGTTAGAGATTCGCGGCAGCATCGCGTAGTAGTTGACCGTGGCGAACTCGGCAAACATGGTCATCACCGCGAGAAGCCCGACTCCAAGAGCGAGGAGTTTCGGGTCGGGGGCTACGAAAAACATGGCAGCGAGGCAGACGATGGTGATGGCGGAGAAGATTGCCAGCCAGAAGGTGCCTTTGCCGCGCCTATCAGCGCGCTGTCCGGTGATGGGGGCGGTGAGCGCCACGATGATTCCCGCGATGGTCATACCGGTGGAAACCGCTTGTGAACTCGCAGTTTGATCCCCGAAAGCCTGGCTGGTGAGGTAGACCGTGAAGACGAAGGTGGTGGCGACCGCGTTGACGGAAGCGCTGCCGGCATCCCACAGGCACCAGGTGAATTTTTGGATAAAACTGCCCTCGGTCGAGGGCGTCTTTGCATCAATAGCCACGGTCTTAGCCTATCGGGTTTTTGTTAGCGCTTGGTTAAATTCCTTGGCAGCAGCGGCTTTTGTAGGGTGCGGGAATGCCAGGTATGGAGCCAGGGCGAACTCGGAGTCTCTAGGGAGTCAACAAACAGGTTGCGAACTGGAGGTCTAGCGGGCGAGTGATTTTGAAAGCCAGGTCGTCTCCGGGAACGATTCCGACGGTAATACCGGCTTCCTCCGCCATTCCCGCGTCGTCACCAAAAGCCCGGGACTCGTCCGCGGCTCGCGCGGCGAAGTTAGTGTGCAGTTCAAGGAGGGATTTCAGGCGAAATCCCTGGGGGGTCTGGACCGCGCGGAGTCTCGCGCGGTCCAGGGTGGATTCGACGAATTCGGGTTTCTTGGCGGATTCGGAGGTGCTCAGATTAGGGTTCGAGCTTCCGTCTTTTACGCAACTCGGGGGATTTTGGCCATCGCTGCCATATTTGGCAGTGATGGCCAAATTTTCCTGAGTTACATAGTCTCCGGTGGCTATCTTGATGGTGTCAGCGACCGGCTGGGCAGGGATAACCGCTTCGGCTCCAGACTCCAAAGCGTTGAAAACTCGGTCAAAAACCGCGGTCGGGGTGAGGCACCTCGCCGCATCGTGGACCACCACCAGGTCATCGTCTTGGACTGGCGCGGCACGCTCACCCAGCGCCGCTAGGGCGCATGCTACGGATCCTTGGCGAGAATCCCCGCCGGAAACAACCTCAACAAACATTTCGGGAGAGTAGTGCCCCAGGTTACGTATCTGGCTAGCTATCTCGCGGAATACCTCCAGATGAGAGGCGGGCGCGCTGATGACCAGGCCGTCTAACTGAGGTAAACGCTCAAGGGCGAGAGCCAAAATCGTCTGCCCATTCACCTCGACAAGAGCCTTGGGAACCCCAAAACCGAGACGGGTTCCCGAACCTGCCGCAGTCACAATGGCGAATTTCCTCATTTCTCCACTTTACCCGCCGGATTGTGGAAGCTTAAAAAGCGATGAACCAGGAAATCCTGGTTCATCGCTTTAGGGTATTGAAAATTAGGAGGCCAAAACCTCATCGAGACGCAACGAGGCATTTGCCTCGTCGGTCTTCTCAGCCAAAGCCAGTTCCGAAACGAGAATCTGGCGGGCCTTCGTGAGCATCCGCTTTTCTCCGGCGGAAAGCCCGCGGTTGGAATCACGGCGGCTCAAGTCGCGCACGACTTCAGCAACTTTCACAACGTCGCCAGTGGCAATTTTTTCCACATTCGCCTTGTAACGACGCGACCAATTGGAGGGTTCTTCGGTTTTTTCCGCGCGCAAGACTTCGAAGACGTGCTGTAGGCCTGCCTGGTCCACAACATCGCGGACTCCAACCATTTCAACGTTTTCGGAAGGAATCTGAATCGTCAAATCGCCCTGAGCTACACGCAGCTTCAAATATTCGCGCTCCACACCTCCAATGACCCGTGTCGTGATCTCTTCGATCGTGGCGGCCCCATGATGGGGATAAACTACGGTTTCACCGACGGTAAATGTCATATTCTTAAATCTCCCGTTATCGAGGTGGATATCCCTATTCTACCACGAAAACCTGGTATAAAGTAATCTGAGGTGTACCATTTTCCGCGCCAGACTAGGAAAAAATGGGTTCAAGAGGCCTGAATTAGCTAGGGGGGACGCTATGTATCAGCCCAAACGTAAACGAAAAATTTCACGAAAAAAGAACCAGGGCTTAGACCTTACAAATGCCGCTGTGAAACGCAAATCATCGCGAGCAGCGGAGAAATCCATATCCGCGCGCGCCGGGGATATAGCCCTGTTTCACGGGCGCGACGCGGAGCTGCTAGATCCTCCGATTTATCGAGTGGAACGCACGCGGCGCGGTACGGAGCCCAGCCCCGGCACCGAATTCTGACCACACCGATATGCGCCAAATAAAACGCCAAATAAAAAGAGAGGATTGGAACAAAGTTCCAATCCTCATTTAAAAGTTCAAAGCAAATCAACGCGGTCGGGGACGGTTCTCCTTTGCTCCGCGCTTACGGCGCAAGCGCCGTTCAAGGTGCTCCGGCTAAACAGCTTCGCTGTTTTTATCGCCTCCGCACTGTTACGCGCTGGCTTATGCTTCGCTGCCAGCTCGCGCAGTAAAACCGTCCCCGACTGCTCCGATTACTTCCCCTGGTTCGCCACGGCCTTAATCGCGTCTTCCGCCGCATCCGGATCGAGGTACCGGCCCGGTTTCACGGGCTTGAAGTCTTCTCCGAGCTCGTAGTAAAGCGGAATTCCGGTCGGGATATTCAGGCCCGAAATCTCGTCATCACTAATGGAATCAAGGTGCTTCACAATCGCGCGGAGCGAGTTGCCGTGCGCTGCAACCATGACGGTCTTGCCGGTCTTCAAATCCGGAATCACCGCGTCATTCCAGTAAGGCAGCGCCCGCTCGAGCACGTCTTTCAAGCACTCCGAGCGCGGAATCGGCTCACCAGCATAGCGCGGGTCGGAGTCCTGAGAGAACTCCGAGCCGAGCTCAATCTCGGGCGGCGGCACGTCGTAAGAACGACGCCACTGCATGAACAAATCCTCGCCGTATTCGTCACGAATCGCCTTCTTGTTGAGCCCTTGCAAAGCCCCGTAATGGCGCTCGTTCAGGCGCCAAGAGCGGCGCACCGGAATCCAGTGACGGTCAGCCGCATCCAAAGCCAGGTTCGCGGTCATAATCGCGCGACGCAGGAGTGAGGTGTGGAGGATATCGGGAAGGATTCCCTCCGCTTTCAACAGTTCCCCACCGCGAGTGGCCTCGGCGCGTCCCTTTTCGGACAGTGGCACATCGACCCAACCGGTGAAGAGGTTTTTAGCATTCCATTCGCTCTCGCCGTGGCGGAGCAAAACCAGTTTGTATGTCATGCCCTCATTCTTTCACAACCGCTTCGGGCGCAAGTGGCTTTTAGGGGAGGTAACTATGTAACTCGTGCGATTTTGGCCTTTGCTGCCATATATGGCACTCATGCCCAAAATCCCAAGACTTACATACCCATGTTGGGGTATAACTAAAAATGACTGACTCAAAGAGGACGCAATTAGCCCCGACCAATCGAGCCCTTGCTAAGGAGAAAAATGTCACGAAAAACCCTGGCCGCGACCCTGTGTGCACTCCTGTTGACCGGAGGCACGCTTGGTCTTACCGCCTGCCAAGAAACCGCTCCCACCGCCTCAAAGACACCAGGCTCCGAAACCACGCCAATCCCGTCTGGCCCCAAGAAATGGGTTGACCCGCTCGGCATCACCACCGAATTCACCACTGAACCGAGCGAGTCAGAAGACCCCCTGAACATCAACGCCCAGGTGCGCCTTAACCGCGTGGAAGGTGCTGTCACCGGCCAGTTCGAGAACACCTTTGCCCGCTATATCGTGTATTTCGACGGCGAACCCGCCGCGCCCCTGCAATGGTCCGCAACCGGATGGCAAGACGAAGTGATAGCTGATGGGTCGGGAGAGCCGATAGACCTCGCGGGCGCGCGCAAACTCCAGATCGTCATCGCGGGAGTCGCCTACCCCGAAAATCTGGAAGACCCGCATGACGTCCCCCTCACGAAGAGCTTGGACCCGGCCATCACGGATGCCACTATCGAACTGCCTTTCGAGGGGTATTCCCGCTTCCAGATTGCCGCTGAGGAGGACTTCCCTTACCGAGTCACGGTTCTCGACAACCCGACCCGTCTCGTGCTGGACGTGAAGACTCCCACGATTTTGGATTAAACCGCGACGAGCGCTGTCACCAAGGGACGAGTCAGCAATAAGCCAGCACCGGCACCGCCGTAAGCGACGCCTCCACGAGCCAGACTGTTGCCGCCGTAGCCAGTGCCACCACGAAAAGCGAGCGCCCTCGCCAAGCCAACACGAGCGCCACCCCGACACCCGCGAGTGCCGAGATGAGCGTGCCGGTGGACAGGAACGCTGCGGGAACAATCATCGCGGTCAAAACCGCCCACGGGACGTAGTAAAGGAAGGAATTCACCCAGGTTGAACGGATTTCGCGGCGCAACAGCAGCAGCGGCACGGCCCGCAGGAAGTAGGTCGCGAGGAATGCGACGAGAATCGCAAGGGCAAGGTAGCTCATCGTTTCCCCTCCTGTCCGGAGCCAGCAGGGGGATTGTTGAGGGTCTGGTCGGGGGCGTCCGTAGGCGTCTGGGTTTCGGGGGTCGAGTCGTGGGGTTCGGAGGGTTCAGCAAGGGATTGCCGGTTTTTTCGCGGCTGTTCGCCAGAATTGCCCGTTGGCCTTTGCTCCGGAGAATACGGGAAAAAAGTTGCCCCTAAACCCGCCGCGGCCAGCGTCACAATAATAATCCGCCACCCCGAAGAGAGCTCCGAGACGACCGGGGCAAAAGCCAGACCGAGGGAGATCGCGGCCGCGATCGCCACCACAACCCGAACTCGTGTGGACTTTTGAAAAGGCGGGACAACAATCGCGATGAACATGGCAAAGAGCAAAATGCCGGCAGCATTCTGGACCGAGGTCGGCAGCGCATGACCGACATAGGCCCCAACGAGCGTTCCCGCAGTCCAGCCCGCGATTGGGAGAATCATTGACCCCAAGAAATGCCAAAAAGTCACTCGTGGGCGGCCAATGTTGATGGCGTAAATCTCGTCGGTAACGCCTAGCGCCATCACGAGGCGGCGAGCCGTCCCGACAGGCTCCGGATTCGTGGCGGTGAGTTTTTGGGACAGGGACGTGCTCATCAAGAGGTATCTGAGATTCACCAGCAGGGTTGTGAACGCAAGTTCTACGAGTCCTCCGCGGGAGGCGATGATGGTGATTCCGGCGAATTGTCCAGTGGAGGACAGGCTCGTCGCGGAGAAAACTGCCGACGTCAGCGGAGGGAGGCCGCCCTGAGCCCAATAGAGGCCAATGGCGATGGAGACCGCGAAATAGCCCAGCGCAATGGGAATCCCGCCTTCGAGGCCTGCCGCGAACTCGCTTTTTCTCATTGGATTAGTTTATGCCTTTGGACGTGGCTCGAGCGCGCCTCGCGGGGCCAGGTCGAGACTTGCGCGCGGCATAGCCGCGTCTCGTGAGAAACCCGCGACGCGGGCAACCACATGTGTGTCGTGGGCAACCACAAGGTTCTAATCATTGGAGACTCTGATTTACATAAACGCAGGTAACGGCGTTTTTACTGTCGACACGAATCTTAAAATCTCCGCGGTTGTGGTTATTCAGGACGGTGGTGTGGTTGCCCAAGTCACGATCTGAATCGGTAGCCGCCTCGCCCCGCACCGCAGACGATCGAGAGGCTCCGAGGGAGGCAGGGGGACGAGGAATGTACCTCGTCCCCGCAGGCATTACACCAATGCCAGCTCCGGTTCGGACGTGGTTTTAGCGGCAGCCTCCGCGAGGCGGGAATGGAGCTCGCCGTGTTCAACCGCGGCCGACTCGCTAAAGTACTGCCGTTCCGCAAACTCGCCCTTCTTGCCGATGTTGAAGGACTGGACGGGACGGAAATAGCCCATGACCCGCGTCCAGACCTCGCATTCGGTGTGTTTGCCGCGAGCCTCGCACTTCGGGCAATCGAAGTGCTCGCCGGAAATATAACCGTGCGTCGGGCAAATCGAGAAGGTCGGGGTGATGGTGATGTAGGGGGTCCGCCAAGTGGTCAAGGACCGGCGCACGAGCTGCTTGCACGCCTCGGCCGAGCTCACGGCCTCGCCCATGTAGAGGTGCAGGACGGTCCCGCCAGTGTATTTCGTCTGGAGTTCCTCTTGAAGCTCCTCGGCCAAGTAGGGGTCGTTGGTGAAACCGACCGGGAGCTGGGAAGAGTTGGTGTAATAAGGATTCTCGGGCGTTCCGGCTTGGAGAATCGCGTCACCAAACTTCTTCTTGTCAGCCTTCGCGAGCCGGTAGGTCGTACCTTCTGCCGGGGTCGCCTCGAGGTTGTACATGTGGCCGGTAGATTCCTGGAGTTCCACCATCTGGTCACGCACACCGTCGAGGATTCTGACCGCGAGTTCGTGGCCGCGCGGGTCGGTGATGTCATAAGCGTCATCAGTGAAGTTCCGGATGAGCTCGTTCATGCCGTTAACCCCGATGGTCGAGAAGTGGTTGTCTAGGGTTCCCAAATAGCGCTTGGTGTAGGGGAACAGCCCGGTGTCCATGTGGTGCTGGATAGTGACGCGTTTCTTCTCGAGTGTGTCGGAAGCGAGGTCGATGAGCTCGCGAAGCCGCGCCCTGAGACCCGCCTCGTCACCTTTGAACAAGTACCCCAAACGCGCGAGGTTGATGGTAACGACCCCGATGGAACCGGTCTGTTCAGCCGAACCAAACAAACCGTTGCCGCGCTTGACGAGCTCACGGAGATCCAGTTGGAGTCGGCAGCACATGGAGCGGATCTGGCCGGGGTCGAGCTCGGAGTTGATGAAGTTTTGGAAGTACGGCAGGCCGTATTTCGCGGTCATCTCAAAAAGCAGGTTGGCATTTGGTGAATCCCAATCGAAATCCTTGGTCATGTTGTAGGTCGGAATCGGGAAGGTGAAGACCCGCCCGTCAGCATCGCCCTCGGTCATGACCTCCATGTAGGCGCGATTGATGATGTCCATCTCGGCCTGGAGGTCGCCGTAGGCGAAGTCGCAGACTTCCCCGCCGATGAGGGGCTGCTCGTCTTTCAGGTCATCGGGGCAGGTCCAGTCGAAAGTGAGGTTTGTAAACGGGCACTGCGAACCCCAGCGGCTCGGCACGTTCAAGTTGTAGATGAGCTCCTGCATATTCTGCTTGACCTCGTCGTACGTCATGTTGTCGAGGCGAACAAACGGAGCCATGTAGGTGTCGAAACTCGAGAAAGCCTGGGCGCCGGCCCACTCGTTTTGCAGCGTCCCAAGGAAGTTCACGATTTGGCCGCAGGCCGAGGAGAAGTGCTTCGGCGGATTCGAGGCGATAGCCCCCGCCACCCCGTTAAACCCCTGCTGCAGGAGCTGCTTCAGGGACCAACCAGCGCAATAGCCGGCAAACATGTCGAGGTCGTGGATGTGGAAGTCACCTTCGCGGTGAGCCTCGCCGGCCTCGGGGCTGTAAATCTTATCCAGCCAGTAGTTCGCGACCATTTTCCCCGCAGCATTCAAGATCAGCCCACCAACCGAGTATCCCTGGTTCGCGTTGGCGTTCACGCGCCAGTCGGCTTGGCTCAAGTATTCATCAACCGTCTCCAGTGGGTCGATCATGTGAGGGGCGTGCGTCGTTGCGCTCATTGTTTTCCTTCCGTTCTTCTTTTCTCCCTAAAATCCGCGACGCGAGTGCCAGATTTTTTCAGTGGCGCCGCGAGGGGCTCGAGTTTTCAATTTATTCTCAATATTCCTGGAATCAACTATATATGGGGTGTTTCGCGAAATCGACCACAAGATGTTGGGGTTTGAGTTAGTCTTGTCAAACAGCTTTCACGGTTCCAACAGGGGGTTTGTCGGGGTTGTGAGGTTCCTCACTCTCGGAGTCTCGGCGTGTCGGGGTGTAGGTTCAGGACTGCGGTAAGGTGAGACAGTGAAATTTTCAAACCGGGTGGATTTGAGCGCGCCCAACGCGATAGCGCTGGCAGAGCAGAAAGCTTCAGCAAAGGGGAGACTCATTAAGCTGGCGGATTCCAATCCAACCCGCCACGGGCTCGGAGTTAGGTCTTTGCCGGAATATCGCGCCGAGCCTCGCGGGCCGAGGGCGGCCCGCGAGGCTCTCGCGGCGTTCATCGCGAGCCGCGATGAACGCCGCGTCGATCCCGACCGGCTCTACTTACTGAGCTCCACTTCGCAGGCCTATGCCTGGCTGATAAAACTGTTTTGCGACCCCGGAGACCGGATTCTGGCTCCGACTCCGGGTTATCCCCTGGTCGAGGAACTTGCCCGCCTCGAAGCTGTCGAAGTCGACTACTACCCTTTGACCTGGGTTGGAACCCGCT
Organism: Mobiluncus porci; assembly: GCF_009695935.1. Classification (GTDB taxonomy): domain Bacteria; phylum Actinomycetota; class Actinomycetes; order Actinomycetales; family Actinomycetaceae; genus Mobiluncus; species Mobiluncus porci. The sequence continues at coordinate 46,564 of NZ_VUMY01000011.1, read as the reverse complement.
GGGAGATGAGCGTAACCGGCGGGTTGAACCTCTTTGGCGTAGAGACCGAAGGGAACGTAGCCAAAAGGGTGCGACCCAACGGTATAGCGTCAGACAATTCGGCTACACCCTGGGGTCGGACCCTGTCGGCTACACTTCGTTACGCCGACGAGGTCCGACCCCACGGTTCCGCCGACACCCCCCGCGCACTCATCGCGATTAATCCCAACAACCCCACCGGCTCTTACCTCAATCCCGAGGAATACAAGGAATTCGTTGACTTCGCAACCAACGCCAACATCCCCATCATCGCTGATGAGGTCTTTTTTCAGTTTGAGCTCGGCGAAAAAATGAGTCAAAAAGCACGTCCCCATGACTCATTTGCCGGAGAGTCCCGCGTGCTCACCTTCACCCTTGATGGGCTTTCCAAAAACCTTGCCGCGCCGGGAGTGAAGGTCGCCTGGATTGAGGTTTCCGGTCCGGACGAACTCGTCAATGAAGCCCAAAAGCGCCTCGACATCATTGCTGATGGCTACCTCCCGTTCTCCGACGCGCTGGCCGAAAAACTCCCCGACTGGCTCTCCGCAATCTCAGACCAGACCCAGCGAACCCGCGAGCGTTGCCTCGAAAACCTGCAATCCCTTGCTGAACTCGTTTCCCAAGAGCCCACCGGCACCATCAGCATCCTCACCCCCGAGGGCGGTTGGAACGCGCTCCTGCGCTTCCCCGCACACGTGGACGAAGACGAGCTTTTGACCGGTCTCATTCGAGACTCTGGCATCACCGCCCAGCCGGGTTATTTCTTTGACATGCCGTTTCGCGGAGTCGTCTCGGTGTCGCTTCTCCTCGAGCCGGAGATCTTCCGAGCGGCTACCGCGAAACTGCTGGCTGCGGTCTCCCGACTGATTTGAACCGCTAAGCGCCGAAAACCAAACAGCTCCAGGTTTTTTCACCCTCCGGCAAATCACCCTTCACACCCCCAGCGCCACCTCCCTTAATCCATCTCGGACACCTACCACTCGGTAGGTTTTAACTCTAAAACCCATCTTCACAGCTAGATTGGTTTCAAGTTTTCGGGTCAGCTCAAGAAAACCCCGTTTTTTGGGGAGTAACAAAGCTGATTAATGCTCTCGCGCCTGGGTGTTAATCAAAGCCAGAATCACTCCGGCAAGCCCCAGCACCAGCGCTATAGAGGCGAAGGCGAGGATCGCGCCGAGTCCGGTGTGTGCCACGTCGACCAACGTCGCTTCATTCAGAGGTTTAAGCGGGGTGCGGACCCAGGCGACCGCACCCGCGCCCGCGCCGAGGACAGTCGCCAAAAGAGAAGCCAGCAAAGTCACCCGATGGAAGCGTCCAAAACGCCTGACTGTAGCCTCGCGCGGAGCCAGGAGCACTCCCCAAATCCCGGCGATAAGAAAGGCTACCAACACATCTGAAAGCCGGTGCCATTCGTTTAGCATTACCGCAATCCCAACAAAACTCGCTGTCACCCAACCGATGAAGGTCGCGACCGAACGGGCGCGAACCGGAGCGACCATGACGATGCCGATGGCAGCGGTCATCGCGACTGTGGCGTGACCGGAGGGGAGGGAGTTCGCAAGCCCCTCGTAATCTACCCCGAGATTCGGACGGTGAATGATCAAGTGTTTTAACGCCTGGGTGGTGAGGTTCGCTCCCGCGACAAGGATCAGCACGCGAAGCCCCAGCGGCGCGCGGCGGCGCAAAGCAGCAACGATTAGCACGATGCCAGTAAGTGCAATGAGCGCCCCCATCGAGATGGTGTCAAGGACGGCTGCGTCCGCTCCGAGAAGGAGACGTTTTCCGCGTGAGACCGCGAATCGGGTAATGCCGTCGAAGTTTTGGCCGTGGACAGTTGACAGCGCAAGGTGGGTGCCGGCGACGGCCGCGAGCGCGAACACGGCGGAGATAACCAGGCGCCACAGGCGATTACGTGTCAGCCACGCCTCGGGTCTCCCCGAGTTCCTTGGGTTGTCCGCCCTCGCCGCTGATTCGCTCACGGATTTATCTTAGCGGAGCCTGGCGTAGCCGGCGCGGGTCGCACCTCTCTGGAATAGCGAGCCTGCGAGCGTAGCCAGAAGGGTCTGACGCCGGCTACGCTTTAAATCCCGAGGGCTTCGCGCAGGCGCGCGACGTGGCCGGTGGCCTTCACGTTGTATTTTGCGTAAATCAGCTTCCCGTCAGGCCCGACAACGAAGGTAGAGCGCACCACGCCGGGCTTCTTGGTCAGCGGTTTCACCTGCCACACCCCGTAGGCCTCCAGAACCTCCCTCTCCGGATCGGAACCGAGGGCGAAGTTGAGCGCTTGGTTCGCGGTAAATTTCTCCAGGGCTGGCATCTGGTCTGGACTCACGCCGATAACCGTGTAACCTGCGGATTTCAGCGAGTTCAGCGAGTCGCGGAAGTCGCAGGCCTCCGTAGTACAACCGGGAGTCGAGGCCCGCGGATAGAAATACACCACAACTCCCGCCGTAGCCTCCTTCAGGGCGTCAGCAAGCGCAAACGTGCCGTTAGTGGTTTCCACTGTAAAATCCGGGGCGCTATCGCCCACTTTCAATTTTTCTTCCATATTCTCATCCTACTGAGTTGACGGCCCGCGGTAATCGGGATCGGAGGGGTCAGCAGCCTGTGTGTTGATGGGATCGCAACGGTAGTAGCGTTCCCGCGGGCCCTCGATTTGGAAAAACGGCCAATGGCGTGTCGGGAGAAGCTTCACCTTCCACGCCAACATGGCCCACACGAAAACCACGAGCGCCACCCCGATACAGGCAATCGCGCCGACCCCGATGCTCCATCTGGCGCCGAAAGTGTCCCCGACCCAGCCCACGAAAGGCGAGCCAATCGGGGTGGATCCCAGGTTGAAAACGAAGTAAATCGACAGCACCCGCCCGCGCAGTTCCTCGGGAGTGGAAATCTGGATGAGGGCGTTGGCAGCGGTGATGATGGTGATCATGGCGAAGCCCGCGGGAATCGAGAGAATCGCGAAAAGCCAGTAGCTCGGGCTGATTGCGAGCAGTGCCTCCATCACCCCGAAGATGAAGACCGAGGAAACCACCAGCGCGAACCGCGGCCGAGTGCGCCTTGCTGCCATCAGCGCCCCCGCGAGGGAACCGATGGCCATCATCGACCCCAACAGGCCGTATTCACCGGACCCTTTGCCGTAAACGCCTGTGGCCATGAAGGCTTGGGTCATCTGGAGGTTGAAGCCGAAAGCGCCGGTGAGGGTAATCAGCAAGATGATAGCCTTCAGATCCGAGCGAGCACGGACATAGTGGAAGCCTTCTCGAATCATGCCTTTGCGCCGTTCGCCTCGCGCCACGGGATAAAAATGTTCCTTCTTCATCAAGGCCAAGGTCACAACGGGTATCACAAAAATTGCGAAATTGAGAACGAAAATCCAACCCGGGCCGAGTATGAGGATAAATACGCCGGCCAGAGCCGGACCAATCAGGCGGGCAATATTGAAGGCGGTGGAGTTCAGCCCGACCGCATTGGGAAGCGCCTCTTTCGGAACTAACTCGGAGAGGAAGGTTTGCCTGAGAGAAACCGTCAAGGAATCGATGATTCCGGTGGCGAAAGCAATGGCGTAGACGTGATAGAGATGGGCCGTGTCGGTCAGGATTAGAATCCCCAAGAGCAGCCCCAACAGGGCCGTGCCGGTTTGGGTGATTTGGAGGAAACGGCGCCGCTCCACCCAGTCAGCCAACGCTCCCCCGAGGAAGCCCACGAAAAGCTGCGGGAGGAACTGCAGGGCGGTGGTGAGGCCTACTGCGAAAGCGTCATTGTGGGTCAAAATCACGAGAACTACCCAAATTTGAGTCACGCGCTGCATCCAGGTGGCGGTCGCGGCGAAAAGGTTCGAAACGAACCACAGTCGGAAATTCGGATAATTCAAGGAAAGGAATGTCTTGCTAGCCAAATTCATCCCCTCCACATGTTTTTCCCTGTACTAGGCTATCCCAAAACCGGAAAATCGTCCTCTTCATTTCCGTTTAGATTCGGGCTATAACGGAAAAGTATTCTGGAACTCAAGGGATTTTGGGCATGAGTGGAAATAATGGCAGTAAAGACCAAAATCGCAAGAGTTACGGAACTACCTCCGGGTACACAAGCTAACAATCCACCAACTCGCGTGAATAACAGAGCCTTTCACGAGGGCTTACTTAGCAGCGGCCTTCTTCGCCGGAGTCTTTTTCGCAGCAGTCTTCCGCGCAGGAGTTTTCTTGGCGGCTGTTTTCTTAGCCGGAGCTTTGCGCTTCGCCGGACCCTTTGCCCGTTTCGCTGCCAAGAGCTCGAAAGCCGCCGACTCGGTCAAAGTCGCCGGATCGGTTCCGCGCGGAACCGTCGCGTTCGTCTTCCCATCAGTCACGTAGGGTCCATAGCGCCCATTCTTCAAGGTGACTTTCCCGCCGGTTTCCGGATCCTCCCCGAATTCCATCATGACAGTTTGCGCGCTCGCCCCGCCGCGCCCGCGGGTCTTTGGCGCCGCCAACAGCGCCAAAGCCTCCTCAACCGTCAAAGTGAACAGCTGGTCTTCACTTTCCAAAGACCGCGTATCGGTTCCGCGCTTGATGTAAGGCCCGTACCGCCCGTTGGCGGCCACAATCTCGACCCCGTCGCCATCAACCCCGACCGTCCGCGGCAGCCCCAACAAGGCCACTGCGTCCTCCAAGGTCACGCCATCTACTGACTGGGTCTTCAACAAGGAAGCCGTCCGATTCTTGGTCTTCTTCGACTTTTTCTGGCCGATTTCATTCGGCTCGGGAGCCAGCTCCTCCACATAGGGCCCAAAACGCCCGTTTTTCACGACAATCTCGAGTCCGGTCTCCGGATGATGTCCGAGTGCACGATCTCCCTCGGCGCCTTGTTCCAGGAGCTCCTTCGCCTTATCAAGCGTCAACTCATCGGGAGCCACCGTGTCGGGAACCGAGGCGCGTTCCTCCCCGCACTGGAGATAGGGCCCGTAGCGCCCGACTCGAAGGGTAATCCCTTCCCCTAAATCCACGGAATTCAGCGCCGCCGCATCGATATCGCCGAGCTCCTCCACGGCCTTTTCCAAGCCGCTCGCCCGCAAACCGGATCCCTCACCGGTTCCGGACCAAAAGTCGCGCAACCAGGCGCTGCGGTCGGCCTCTCCGGCAGCAATCTTGTCCAAATCCGCCTCCATATCGGCGGTGAAATCGTAGTCCACCAGCCCGGGAAGGTTTTCTTCCAGCAAGCGCACGACCGAAAATGCCAACCAGGACGGCACCAACGCTTGCCCACGCCGGTAGACATAGTGGCGATCCACAATCGTCGAAATCGTGGAAGCGTAAGTCGAAGGTCGCCCGATGCCGCGTTCTTCCATCGCTTTCACCAAAGAGGCATCCGTGAAACGCGCCGGCGGAGTCGTGAAGTGTTGGCGCTCCTCGGAAGAATCCAGGTTCACCAAGTCGAGGGCCTGGCCGCCGCGGAGCTTCGGGAGTCGGGTCTCGGAATTTCCGTGAGCGCCGCTCACGATTCCGTTGCCGTTGTCGCCCTCGTCGCGGCCCTCTTCATAGGCCGCCAAGAATCCGGGATTTTCAATAACTGTTCCGGAAGCGCCAAATTCGCCCAGGTCGGGATGCGCGGGATTCGCTACCGTGATCTTCACCGAGGAAGTGGTTCCGGTCGCATCAACCATTTGGCAAGCTAAAGTCCGCTTGAAAATCAGATCATAGAGTTTCCACTCGCTCGGATTGAGAGCCGACTTCAAGGCGCTCGGGAGCTGGAATTGATCCCCCGCCGGACGAATCGCCTCGTGAGCCTCCTGGGCACCCCTCGACTTCGTCTCGTAGAAGCGGGGTTTTTCCGGAACGGACCCCTCCCCGAATCTCGCCACCGCAAACCTTCTCGCCGCGTGAATTGCCTGGTCGGAGAGGTTCACCGAGTCGGTTCTCATATAGGTGATGTAGCCGTTTTCGTAGAGGGACTGCGCCACGCGCATGGTATCGCGGGAGTTCATCCGCAGTTTCCGGGAGGCCTCTTGTTGAAGTGACGAGGTCGTAAACGGGGCGGGGGGACGGCGACGATACGGCTTCGACTCCACCTCCGAGACTTCCCACTTGGCCTCGTCAGCGCCGAAAATCTCGCCGAGGCGCTCTACGGCGACCCGACTCAACACCACTACGCCGGCTTTTTTCGACGCGGGCTTTAGCTCGCCGTTATCATCAAAATCTTTTCCGGTGGCGACCCGCTTGCCGTCGAGAGTTTTCAGGCTCGCCTCGAATCTCTCTGATGCTGCCCTGACACTAGCCCCGGCGTCGGAGCCGTCACCACCAGCCTGTAGCACTGCCACTAAATCCCAGTATTCTGCGGGTTTGAAGGCCATTCTTTCGCGTTCTCGGTCCACGACAAGGCGGGTCGCCACCGACTGGACCCGTCCGGCAGAAAGTCCGGTGCGGATTTTCCGCCACAGCAAGGGCGAGACTTCGTATCCGACCAGGCGGTCAAGGATCCGGCGGGTTTCTTGGGCGTTCACCAAGTCTTTGTCGAGTTCGCGGGGGTTCGCAAGGGCTTCATCAATGGCATCCTTGGTGATTTCATGAAACACCATCCGCTTGACTGGCACTTTCGGCTTCAAGACCTCCAGCAAATGCCAGGCAATCGCCTCTCCTTCGCGGTCCTCATCAGTGGCCAGCAAGAGTTCGTCGGCGTCTTTCAGGCGCGACTTCAAATCGCTGACTTTCTTTTTCTTATCCGCGTCAACCACATAGTAGGGCTCAAAATCGTGATCCAGGTCAACCGCAAACTTGGCGTATCCGGTCTTTTTCAAGGCGGCAGGGAGCTCGGAGGGCTGGGCGAGGTCGCGGATATGACCAATGGAGGCCTCCACGTCGTAGCCGTTGCCAAGAAAACGGCTGATGGTCTTGGCTTTTGCCGGGGACTCCACGATCACCAGTTTCTGGTCTTGTTTCGCTGCCACTGCTTCGCACTCCTTTTAATTGACTTAAACGCAAGATACAACGAATTTCGGTTTCACGCGAAATCGAGACTTAAAGAGAAAACCCCCGTTCCCGGGGATTTCCCAGGTAAAAAACCCTTTATCTGGCGGTTTTCCTGCCGATGTGTTGGACAGGGTCTATGTGGGAGCTGCGACCTGCTCAAAGGGTAAGAGAGGCACCTGGCGAGCCAACCGGATGAAGACTACTATGCGCGCGGAAGCAACGAAATCGACTGGCGTCATCGCCGGCATTTCTTTGCTGGCAATTTTGGCATCCACCTTGGTGAACGTTCCCACTGCTGCCGAAGTCCAAACCATCTCCGCTGCCGGAGCCAACTCTTCCGCCTACTCCAGCAAACTGCTGGAGCCTGCTCCTCCCGGCGACAACGCCATCGACACCACGTCGAAATCCATTGTCCAGAGGGAATTCCTCAACCGCTACGAGAAAAACATGATTCGTCCCGTCACTTCCATCGGGGTGGATTTGGAAAACTGTCAACCAGGTCAAGCAGTCCGTGACGGAATCGCGCCGATTGTAGAGTCCTGGAACTTTATGCGGGGGCTGAACGGGTTGAATGCCGTCACCCTTGATCAAACCGACAGCATCTCGCCCTACACCCAAGCCGCCGCGATGGTCAGCGCCCGCAACGGCAAACTCTCCCACTATCCGGCGGTCGAAGGATTCGCCTGCGCCACCGATGCGGCCGTGCGCGGGGCGCGACACTCCAACCTCGCCCAATCCATCTCCCAGACCTCTGCCGAAACCGCGCTGTGGTACTACATGGATTACTCCTCGGCAGACAACCCCGTAAACGACCAGCTCGGACACCGCCTCTTTATGCAAGACCCCCAGCTTTCCGTCACCTCCATCGGCGCCGCCGCCGGCTACACCGCGATTTCGGTTCGCACCGGCGAGTCCTATCCCGGAATGCCCGCCGACTCGATGCGCGACCACTCTGCCCCCACTCCCGAGTGGATGAGCTGGCCCTCCGCCGGTTTTTTCCCCAAACAGCTCCTTACTTCTGTCGGGATAACCTCCGACGGGCCGGATACGGAACGGTGGAGTTTTTCGGTTCAAAATGGGGATTTATCAGCGGCAACGGCGCACATCACCGGCCCTAATGGGGAGAATGTTCCTTTAACTGTCATCCGTCCCGGTCAGTCCGGCATCGCCTTTACCCCGCGGGTGATTGCGGACTATTCCACGCTCTTGATGAAGTTTCCGAATATTGAGCGGCTCCCTGTTGGCCAGGAGAACCTGGTTTACAACGTGAAAATCGACGGAGTGAAAGGCACTGGTCAGACTACTTATGAATACCAGGTGGCGCTGTTTGATCCGCTGACGCCTTTGGAGAAAACCGCCCCTACTATCGCCCTTTTGGAACAACCCCTCACCGGCGTCGGCTACAAGATGATTAACCCGATTCGGATGCAGGTCGCAGCCTGGCCGGTCGCAAAATACCAGTGGCAAGAGCGGATTAACTCCGGCCCCTGGACGGATATTCCCGGAGCCAACGAGGAAACCTATACTCCGGAGGGCTTGTGGACGTGGAAACGCTCGAAGACGACCGAATACCGTTTGGTGGCGACTTCTACCGAAGGAGAGTCCACGTCAGAGCCGGTTCGGGTTGCGGTTCAGGGGCTCAAGAATATGCCGGCTTCAGTAAAGACTACGATCGGTTCCCGCGCAGTTTTCGAGGCCACCCCGATTCTGGATTCCGACGGGTCGCTGTTTGACACGACATTCGAGTGGCAGGTTTTGCGCGCGGGCAGGTGGGAGCGGCTCTACGATGACGGTCATTTTGAAGGCACCGCCACGAACCGGCTCATTGTCAACCACGTCACCCCCGCCGATGAGGGGTCCCAGTTCCGGCTCGTGGTGCGGTCTAAGATTTTCAAGCTCGCGGGCTACGATGTCGTGGTTTCGTGGAGCGACGGGCTCGCGAAGCTGACCGTTTTCTGAGCCGCGCGCTAGGATTGGGACATGGCGAAGATTCTGTGCGCGGGTGAGGCGCTGATTGATGTAGTGGTCGGACCAGACGGTGTTGTTCAAGGCGAACATCCTGGTGGTTCGGTGTTTAATGTGGCCAGAGGCTTGGCTCGGCTCGGAGTTGACACCACGTTGGCTTCCTGGTGGGGACAAGACGCCCGCGGGCAGTTGCTGCGTTCGGCGGCTGACGAGGCCGGTTTAAAGATTTTCCCCGACAGTGACTCCGCCGCGACCACCCCGGTTGCCCGAGCCACTTTGGACGCGAACGGGGTAGCAACTTACGAATTCGAGTTAACATGGGATCTTCCAGACGGTTTTGGCGCGGACTCACTAAAGGCCAGCGCGGCAACCGCTAGCTCTCCTGACAACGGTCCGTTTAGAAACGAGGGTTCAGCCTGCCCACATTACGGCCACCTCCACCTCGGATCCTATTCGACACTGGTCGAGCCCGGCGCGGGAAAGATTGCCACCTTGTTGAAGTCCAAAAAGGAAATCGAGGGACTCACGGTGAGCTACGACCCAAATCTCCGCCCCGCTTTAGTGAGCGACCTGGAGGCAGCGCGGGCGCGAGTGGAGGAAATCGTGAAGGAGTCTGACCTTGTGAAAGCCTCCGAGGAAGACCTCGAGTTTCTCTATCCCGGGGTTGACCGGCGGAAAGTAGCCGAACAGTGGCTTGGAGGCAGGTGGGAGCGCCGAGGTCCGGGGGCACAAATTGTCGTTGTGACTCGTGGAGGCGAGGGCGCGGAACTGTTTACTCCCTGGCTGCCGGCGCCTTTGACCGCTCCGGCTGGCGCGGTCGAGGTCGTGGATACGGTGGGAGCCGGAGATTCCTTCATGGCCGGATTGCTAGCAGCCCTTGATGAAAACCGCGGCTTGGGATTTGGCCGCACTGCCCTATCCACCCTTGACCCCGAGGAACTGCAGGAATGCCTCGATTTCGCGGCGGCGACTTCTGCGGCAACCGTGGCGAGAGCCGGCGCGTATTCCCCGACCCGCGAGGAGATCTCGGCTTAAACTCGCTGGTTTTGCATGGCTTTGCTCGGGTTCCGCGACCCCACCTCGTCAATATAGCGCCGGTCTCACGCCAATCTCGCACCGGTCTCGCACCAAAAGGGAGTAATCTTGGGGAAGCGCTAACATCGAGAGAAGGGTTAAGCCAATGCTTACATTCATCATGTCTGCCCTGATAGGGGCGGCAGTGGGTCTCCTTGCCGGAGCGTTAGGCATCGGCGGCGGAATCCTCGCGATTCCCGTCTTGGTGTATCTCCTCGGCCAAGAACCCCACGCTGCCACCGCGGAATCCCTGGTCATTGTGATTGTCACCTCCGCGGCCGCGCTTCCCTCCCGTTTCAAAAACCACCAGGTTCGCCTCGGCACCGGCATAGTTTTCGGGTTGTGTTCCAGTATCGGGGCTTTCCTCGGCACCTGGTTCAACAGCATCATCAGCGGAGACGGCATGATGATCGCTTTTGCGCTGCTGCTATTTGCGGTGTCGATTTTCATGGGTCGAAATGCCATCACGCAGCGTAAATCCGAGGATATTGCCATGAAGTCCGGCGGCGAGGCGGCGGCCTTGACCGCGGACGGGGATCCGGAAGATGAATACGACCTGAGCTGGAAGCGTCTCCCCGTGTTTCTCCTTATTGGAACCTTCACCGGCATCATGGTGGGCTTCTTTGGTATCGGCGGGGGCTTCGTGATGGTGCCGATTCTCGTCCTCCTTATGCACTATTCGATGCGGGTCGCCGCGGGAACCTCGTTTATTGTCATCTCGGTGGTTTCCATTATTTCCCTGCTGCTCCGGGTGTTTCAGCCGAGTGCGGAGCCGTTCCAGATTGATTGGCTGGTGGCGATTCTTTTCGCTGTCGGTTCGGGTCTCGGTTCCGCCGTCGGTTCACCGTTATCCAACAAGGCGCGCTCTTCAACTTTGACTTTCATCTTTTGTGTCCTGCTCATCGGAGTGGCGATTTACACCCTTGTGGAGACCCTGGCCTTTTGATTTACCTATGGGGGCGGGTTTAAAAGGTAATCGTCTTACCTTTTAGGCCCGCCTCCATTGGAAAAACCCGCTAACGGATTTTTCGAGCCATGGATTCAATCGCGGGAGCGGCATGACTGAAGAAGCGGTAATACCCCGCGCACAAATAGTTCAGCCGCCCATCCTCGCCGGTAAACCGGTCTTTAAGACAGCCCCCGTGGCAGGCCCAGCGCACCGGACACGACACACACTTTGCTGACAGTTCCGTCAACTTTGACCGCCCAAACGTGACCTGCCGCGGCAACTGCACCATCTCAGACAAGTCCATCGCCGCCACATTTCCGAGCGCATAACCGGACTCCACAAAGTGGTCACACGCATAGGCCATGCCCGAGGGATCCACCTCGAGATTAGTCCCGCACTCCGGGGCATGAACGCAGGTCGTGTATTTCCCCAACCGCGCCCCCAGCATTCCGTCGAAATGCTGGACAAACACCTCGCCCACGTCTCGAACCAGCCATTCATCAAAGACGGCACACAGGAAATTCCCCCAAGCCTCGGGGGCAACCGTGCGCGAAGTGACCGCGGTTCCCCGCTGGCGATAGACCACGTGAGTCCCGTCCTCGCCCCTCCAAGATCGCTCTGCCAGATCCTCTTGACCGGCCTCGACCCGCTCCACAATGGGGATAAACTGCAAAAACTTGGCTCCGAGCGTGTCACGGAAGAAACGGTAGACTTCCAGGGGTGCCCCGACGTTGGCGCTGTTGACGGTACATAAAACGTTCACGTCCACCCCAGCGTCTTGCAGAATCCGCCACCCGCGCATCACCTGGTCGAAAGACCCACGACCAGCACGGTTGACCCGATAGGCGTTGTGGAACTCAGCGGGTCCATCAATCGAGACCCCCACCAGCCAGCCTTTGGAAGCGAAAAAGTCCGCCCACTCGGCGTCAACCAAAGTCGCGTTGGTCTGAATGGTGTGTTGGACTTGCTGTCCGGGGCGCGCGAACTCATCGGTAATCGCTTGGGCAAGTTGGTAAAACTCCAGCCCCCGCAGGGTTGGCTCCCCGCCTTGCCAGTGGATGAACACGGGTCCGTCCGGATTCGACCGCAGGTAGTTCGCCAAATATTGCCGCACTAGCGCCTCATCCATCACTTGAGGTTTGTCCGGATGAAGCGCCTCCTTGGAAAGGAAATAGCAGTATGCGCAATCGAGGTTGCAAGCCGCCCCGAAAGGCTTCGTCACTGCAGCTACCGGAATCATCCCACCTGCTAATAAATGTCAAAGAGATTATGAAGCAAAATTCAAGGATCATTCTACGACGAACCAAAAGATTTGGGAATAGATTTATTCTGTTTACATTCCTTTAACGAAGGAGTATGGAGGTAGGCATGGATATTAATAAACCTTTAGATTACGACTCGTACACCCCGCATCGGATCAAGTTCGTCAAAAGCTGGACCCCGCGACTGGTGGCTTTCGGAGAGTTAATTGACGGCTATGACCTTCTGGTCATCGCGTTGGCGATTCTATTCATCAAAGAGGACTTCGCCGCATTCAAGGATAATCCTCTGCTTGTGGGCGCTTTCGTCGCCGTGGCTTTCATCGGCGCCGCCTGCGGCTTGCTGATTTTTGGGCGCATCGCCGACAAGTTCGGTAGACGCCCGATTTTCATGATTAACCTGATGTTTTTCGTGGTGGCCTCGATTATTTCGGCTTTTGCCTTCGATATCGTGACCCTGTTCATCATGCGTTTCATCGTCGGCGTCGCCGTAGGTATGGATATCCCCGTGTCCCAGGCTTTCCTCGCCGAGATTTCACCAAACACACGCCGCGGGCGCTTGGCCGGTTCTTTGCCGAATATCATGTGGCTCATCGGCGGGATTATTTCCGTGATTTGTACTCTCTTGATCCATCCCTTCGCTGGGGTTCACACCTGGCGGTGGCTATTCGGTATCGCCGCCATTCCGGCTTTCATCGTATTTATGATGCGGCGATTCCTCCCCGAGTCCCCGCGTTGGCTGCTGGAGCACGGGCGTGAAGAAGAGGCTATGAAGGTTTTCAATATGCTGGAACTCGATCCGTCCTCTGCGGTGGAAGCCATCAAAGAGAAGAAGGCGCAAGAGGCCCGGGGTCCGGTCAAGATGAGTCCGCAAAGCAAGAAACGTCTCGCCGCGATTACAGCGTTTTTCGGTCTCCAGGCTTTCGGTGGCGGCCTCGCGACCGTGTCTGGCCCCCAGTTTAACAAACTGATTTTCGGCGATTCACCAATGATTGGAACCACCCAGCTTTTCGCCAATATTCTCGGTCTTTTGGCGGTGATTATCGGCGCGGTGGTGATTGACCGAGTTGACCGGCGAAAGCTCGGTATTGTGACCTGTTCTATCCTGTTCTTCCTCGCTCTGGGGCTAGTGTGGGCGGGCTTGGCGAGCAACGCGGCCTTGCTGGTGTTGTTCTATGTGGCGTTTTCTTTCACCACTTGGTTTGGCCCCGGTGTCTTGGCCTGGATTTGGTCCGCAGAAGCCATGCCCACGGAAGCGCGCGGCTTCGGCGTTTCGGTGGCGCAAACGGCAGCTCGCTTGATGTTGGCGTTGAATGGCTTCATCATTCCGGCCATCTCCGCAGCCTACGGCTTCTGGGGCATCATGATTATCGCAGCGGCCTACCCCGTGGTGGTCATCATCATGTTCGCCAACCCGTGGCTGTCCACCACCGGAACGGATCTGAACGAGAAGATGTAGCGCGTTTGACGAAAACAACAAACGAGTTCATCAAGATTTTGGGGGTTCGCTACGGCGGGTCCCCAAAACAATTAAACGCACCACAATCACGGCGCCGCCACTCCCATCTGTGGTTTCGGATGCTCGACCGCTACGGGGTTTTTACCGGCAAAGGACAAGGTCGTGTGGACTTCTCGGCCGGGGACTAGGTGACCGTCTTCCACGAATCCTTCTTCGCGACCTTCGAGGCACTCGATAAGGAACTGCCGGTGCCGCGCCAATTCCGCCCCATAATTCGGGTCGCCGGCCAGATTATGCAGCTCCTGGGGATCATTCGGAATATCAAACAGCTGCTCATGACCATTGTGGTGCAGCCAAATATATTTAAACCGTTGAGACAAAACGAATTGCATCGATACATCGTTGAGAATATGTTCCCCGTGCGTGAATTCCCGCCACTCGTCTCCGGTAGTTCCCTGTGAGCGCGGCTGATCCGCGGGAAGCTCAACTTTCTCCCCGTTCGGCCCGTGAATCAACGGTAGCACCGAACGCCCATCCAGACCCTCCGGAATATCAATCCCCGCGCACTCCAGCAAAGTCGGCATCCAATCCCGAATCTCAATCACTTCATCAATCGTCGAATGCTCCGGAATCCCCGGCCCCTTGATGAAAAACGGAATATGCGCCGAACCCTCATACGGATAACCCTTACGCCACATGTGATGGTCCCCTAACATCTCCCCATGATCCGAAGAAAACGCCACATAGGTATCCTGCGTAAGCCCAAACTCGCCCAACACCTCAAAAAAACGCTCCAACTGGGCATCAATATGAGACATATTCCCGTAATAGCCCGCCTGCGCCCGATGCTGGTCATACTCAGGATAAACCGCCACCAAAGAATCTGGTCGTTTGTCGTTTCGCCACGGCTCGAACTCCTCGACCCAGTCGCCTACCGGAACTTCATGGGACGGCATATTCATGTACTGATCAAACGCCCACTGCGGCGGATCGAACGGAGAATGTGGCCGATGAAAAGACAAATAAAGGAAGAAGGGTACAGTCGGGTCGCGCCGATACAACCACTCAATCGCCTTAGTCACCGCCCAACTCGTCGGATGATACGCCTCCGGACGGCTCCAAGGACGCGCCACCATCGAGTTACAGTGCAGACCGTCATCGAGATAATCCGCCACCGCAGACTCCCCGTCCTGCTCCCGCAGCCAACTCAGATAGTCGTCGTACCATTCGGTAGACTGCTCGCGGCGGCGCGATTTGTGGAGGTAGCCGTCGTGGAGAATCACATCATCAAAACCGGCACGAACCCGCTCTGGCCACAAATGCATCTTCCCAATCGCCTGAGTATGGTAGCCGGCCTTCTTGAACTCACCAGCGAGCGTTGTCTCCACATCAAAAGGCACCCCATCCTGATAGCCAACCCGACCGTGATGAGCCGCCACCAAACTCGTAAACAACGTCATCCGAGCCGGAACACAAGTCGGAGAACCCGAATAAGCTCGCCGAGCCCGTGCCCCGCGATCCGCAAACTCATCAAGATAGGGCGTCCGCACCGTAGGATGGCCCTCAATCGAAAAAGCATCCCCACGCCACTGATCGGTATAAATCAAAATCACATTACGTCGCATTTTTCTCCTTTGAGCCCGAGGAGAAAAGAGCTTTCTCCTAGCCCGATTGTATGCTTGACCGCGGGGTTTTTTGAACGCTTCAATAAGGGATTTAAAATAGCGTTTGCAGCATTAGGGGCAATCTCGCGCTCTTGTGGAGACCATGGCCTTTTGATTCATCTATGGGGACGGACCTAAAAGGTAATTTTTTTCCCTTTTAGACCCGTCCCCATAGATAAAAACACGGCTAGAATAAGCCGACCAAAACCCGAATCGCTCCGACAGTAGCAATCAGGAGCGCGAGATTCCGCGCCCACTTCGGTTTCACGATTTTGGCGAGCCACTTTGACAGGAGCGCGCCGACAATGACCGCGAGCACGATGGTGAGAAAAGCGAACGGAGGAAAAGCAGTAAAAGCCTCGGGTTGGCCACCGTAGAGAAGCTTCCCACCAACGACAAAAATGTTGAAACTCAAGAACAGCGGCTGGTTCGTGGCCGCGAATTCGCGTTGTCCACAGCGCGTGGCCTGAGCGTAAGCGGCCATGACAGGCCCAGATTGAGCCACCAGCGCGCTCATCATTCCCGCTAAAAATCCAGCTACGAGAGAGGCGGGGCGAAGCGGGACGGGCTTGAATTTCACTGAAATGAAGGAAAAAGCCACTGACAACAGCATGAAAACCCCGATGACTCCGGCAAAAACCCGTTCGGGAACGAAACGCAGAATGAGGACGAAGCCGACGAGTGCCGGCAGGGAAGCGGCGAAAAGCCAGACGAAACGACGCCAATTTACGTCTTTCCACATTGCTACGAGGAGAACCAGAGCCACCAAACCGCCGCTGAAGTTTGACCACACAATCCCGTAGTGCGCCCCCACCAGCGCCACAAAGAACGGCACCGTCACGAGCCCGAATCCCATCCCGGACACGCCTTGAACACAAGTAGCAAGAAGACAGACAAGACTGATGACGAGGATTTCCATGATTTCTCAATCATACCCCGCCTTTGCTGAGCCGAAATCCGCGCCAATTTTTCGGAAATCAGCAACGCGGAGTTGGTGGATACTCGCTGGGCCCCCTGGAACTCTTGCGATTTTGGGCATCAGTGGCATATATGGCAGGAATGGCCAAAATCACACGAATTCCAGACGACACCCGAGTATACGAAGCCTCAGCGGGCGGCGGAGGACTCCGGTAGGGAGCGGGGACTCCGTGCGGGAGCGGGGACTCCAGCTGCGGATTAGTCGCGGATTTCGGCGGTGACTCCGACAGGTCTCGGAGGATTATAGAATGAAGCTATGGATGCACGTCTTGCGATTCGCCGTAAACCTCAGTTCCGAGATGCCGAGAAGGCTCTCCTCACGACCTTGAATCATCTCGAAGGGGTGAGCCTGGAAAGTGTCGATATCCTGCATTTATACGATGTTTTTGAGGCTCACGCCGATGACTTAGCGGCGCTTACAGAAAAAGTCGTGCAAGACAGGCGCGTCGACGATTTCGTCTCGGCGGAGTTCGTCGGGAACTCCAAGCCAACAGTCGACCCGACCGGGGCTTATCACCTGCTTGCAGTCGAGCCCCTGCCCGGCCAGTATGACCAGCGCGCCGACGCCGCCGAACAGGCCTTGCGCTTGTTGAACCCGTCAACAACGGCCAGCATAATTTCCGCAGAGCTCTATGTCCTGCGCCCCGCTCCTACCGCGGACGCGCTTGAGGCAATCCGCGGCTATCTCATTAATCCAGTGGAGTCCCGCGAAAAGAATCTCGCCATCTTGCAGGCGCCGCAAATCGGCACCGCCGCGCCGTTGCGGGAATACCCCGATTTTCTCACCTACGACGAAACTCGGCTCCAGGGCCTCCTCCAAGAGCGCGGCATGGCGATGAATCTCGCAGACCTCAAACTTATCCAGGATTATTTCCGCTCCGAGGGACGCGTCCCGACCGAGGTGGAGCTCGCGGTTTTGGATACCTACTGGTCAGACCACTGTCGCCACACGACTTTCAACACGGAGTTGACCGATATTGAGATTGCCGAGCCGCGTTACGGGGAGCGCCTCGAAGCGGCCCTCGCGCGCTGGGACGAGTTGCGCGCTCTAAACGGGCGCACCGCAAAGCCGCACACTTTGATGGATCTCGGGACGATTATGGGCCGCGAATTGCGGCGAACTGGGGTTTTGGATGACCAGGAGGTTTCCGAAGAAATCAATGCCTGTTCGGTGAGGGTGAATGTCAGTAAGGGGTATACGTCGGCTACGCCGTTGGGGTCAGACCCTTCCGGCTACGTTGCTGGCGCAACTACGCCGGAGAGGTCTGACCCGCAGTCTACGCCTCCAACCGAGCCGTGGTTGTTGATGTTCAAAAACGAAACCCACAACCACCCCACCGAAATCGAGCCTTTCGGCGGGGCCGCGACCTGCCTCGGCGGGGCGATTCGCGACCCACTATCGGGCCGTTCCTGGGTTTACCAGGCACTACGCCTGTCCGGCGCGGGCGACATCAATACCCCGCGCGCCGAGACCCTGCCCGGAAAACTCCCCCAAGCCGACATTTCTTCCCGCGCCACCCGCGGTTATTCCAGCTATGGCAACCAAATCGGGCTGGCCACCACGGGCGTTCGCGAAATCGTCCACCCCGGGTATGTCGCCAAACGCATGGAGCTCGGCGCGGTAGTGGCCGCCGCCTCCGAGGCGAACGTCCACCGCCTCGAGCCGCAGGCCGGCGACGTGGTGATTCTTCTTGGGGGGCGGACCGGACGCGACGGGATTGGCGGCGCGACCGGCTCCTCGAAGGCCCACAACAAGGAGTCGCTGGCCCACTCCGGCGCGGAAGTCCAAAAAGGCAATCCGGTCAACGAGCGCAAAATCCAGCGCCTGTTTAGGAACCCGGAAGTTGCCCAGATGATTGTCCGCTGCAACGATTTCGGGGCTGGCGGTGTCGCGGTCGCGGTGGGCGAACTCGCCGAAAGCCTCGACATTCACTTGGAGCGGGTGCCGCTCAAATATGCCGGACTGAACGCCCGCGAAATCGCGATTTCCGAGTCCCAAGAACGCATGGCCGTCGTCGTGCGAGCCAAGGACGCCCCGCGCTTCCATGCCCTTGCAGAGACGGAAAACCTCGAAGCCACCCAGCTCGCGGAGGTCACCGACACCGGAAGGCTGCGGATGTTCCTCGGCGAGGAGCTCGTGCTTGACTTGAAGCGCAGTTTCGTCGATACCAACGGCGCGCCGCGCACCCAAAAGGTCAAAATGGTTCCACCGGCTCTTGGAGAGGGCGAGGAAGGCGCGGCGACTTCCGTAACTGCCAGCGCGAATACCTCCGCGAAACCCTACCGCTCCGTCCTCGAGACGCTGGCCGAGGCACGGTCGGGCTCCCAGGAGGGCATGGTCGAACAGTTCGACTCCACGGTGGGCCGATCCACGGTCCTCATGCCCTACGGCGGGAAACTCCAAAAAACCGACGAAACCGCGTCGATCCAGACCCTCCCGATGGAAGGCGGCACCTGTAGCGCTTCGATTATCACCTACGGCTATTCCCCGACTTTGGCAGACCGTTCGCCGTTCCTCATGGGGGCATATTCAGTGGTGGAGGCGCTTTCAAAACTCGTCGCGGCCGGCGCCCGCGCGGAGGACGCGTGGCTGACGGTCCAGGAATATTTCCAGCGTCCTGACGAGGATCCGGAAGTCTGGGGGGTAGTCCTCCAGGCGCTGCTGGGGCTCCTCGAGGCTCAAGACGCTTTCCAGGTCGCAGCTATCGGCGGCAAGGACTCGATGAGCGGGAGTTTCGGGGACAAACTCCACGTCCCGCCGACTTTGGTGAGTTTCACTGTGGGGCTAATGGACGCGAGCGAGGCGATTTCCGCAGCGCTACCCTCGGCGGGCGCAACTGAAGGCGCTGAGGACGCGTCGAGCGAAGCGTCCGACAACTCGGTTCCCAGTGAAGCCGGCCCCGCTGCGGGCGCGCCCGACACCTCGGCGACAGGCGAGCCGTCCGACCTGTACTATCTCCCTCACGTGCCCCACGCGGACGGAACTCCAGACTACGCGAGCTTGCGGGCGAACTTCCAGGCTTTCCACGAGCTTGCCGCCTCGGGTGCGGTCTTGGCCGCCTCGCCGGTTTTGCCTGGTGGTCTCGGCGCGACCGTGGTCAACATGGCGCTCGGAAACGCGGTTGGCTTCAAGGTTGCGCCCGAGGCGGTGCGCGCCTACCTTCGCCCCGGTTCCGAGGCTGCCCAACTCGCTGCGGCCCCGCTCGGAGGGATCGTGTTTGCGGTGGCTCGCGGGACCGACCTCGGCTCGCATTTTGCGGTCGGCGGGGATTTTGATTTCACTAAGGGCCGTCAGGGAACTTCCGGCGAGCCCCCGGAAAATCCGCAGGTCATTGCCATCGGCGCGACCTCCGTCGCGCCCAGATTCGAGCTTGGCTTTGAGTCTTTCGAATTGTCAGAAGCCCTCGCCGTAATGGAACGCGGCTACGCCTCGGTTTATCCCTTGAACGAGTCTGAATCGGAGCCCTTGCCCGATTTCGCGCTGGGCCTTGCTGAATCCGAAACCAAAGCGGGTTCCCACGCTACTGAAACGCCCAACTCCGGCCCTGCGGAGAAGGCAAGACCCGAGGGCGCAACTTTGCCTACGAACCGGCAAACGGGCGCTTCTACCGCGGCCCAAACCGGTGTTCCAACCTCGGCGACGGAAGGGGAGGTTCCAAGCACGACGAACCCTGCCAACGTTTCAGTAGGTTCGGATCGCTCAAGCATGGTTGCCCTTAAACCCCCGACCTCTCCTGGCACTCCAAACTCGGCCGCGACCGGAACTCCTACCAGTGCGAGTGCAGCTACTCTAGCCGCTCTGGTCGGCTCTGGCGCAGCCGCGGACGCCCCGCACGTCTTGTTGCCGGTCTTCCCGGGCACGAACTCGGAATACGACATGGACGAGGCTTTCCGCGCGGCGGGAGCCACGACCGAGTTCCTGGTTTTACGCAACCTCACCCCTCAGATGCTTGCCGCAGACACCGAGAAGTTTATTGCCCGCCTCGCCGCCCCTGAAACGCGGATTTTGGCGTTTTCCGGCGGGTTTTCGCTCGGTGACGAACCTGACGGCTCAGCAAAGTTCATGGCGGCTTTCTTGAAATCTGAGAAGGTCGCTGCCGCGGTCAAAAAATTCACGTCGGAAAACGGACTTGTCCTCGGGGTTTGCAACGGCTTCCAAGCTCTCGTGAAGTCCGGGTTCCTTCCTTACGGCGATCCAGCCCTCCAAACCGCCGAGTCGCCGACGCTCGCGCACAACCGCCAGTTGCGCCACGTTTCGAGAATCGCGACCACCCGAGTCGCGAGTGTGGCCTCGCCCTGGCTCGGCGATTTCGAGCTCGGGCAGTTCCACCGCGTGCCGGTTAGCCACGGCGAGGGGCGCTTCGTGGTGTCGGAGGCGGAGGCTCGGAGCTTGTTCGACGCAGGTCAGGTTGCCTTCCAATACGTCGACGCGGAAGGAGCGCCCACAATGAGCGCTCCGGATAACCCGAACGGCTCAAGCTTCGCCATCGAGGGCATCATTAGCCCAGACGGCAAGATTCTCGGAAAGATGGGCCACCCGGAGCGTTACCGCCCAGGCCTCATGAAGAACATCCCCGAGATCGGAGTCCAGGATATTTTCGCCAACGCGGTTCGGTGGTGCAAGACGCATGAGGCGTAGTCGGCGGGAGCATGAGGCGTAGCCGGCGGGTCAGACCTCTTGGCGCAGTGACCGGAGGGAACGAAGCCAAAGGGTCTGACCCCCGGCGAAGCCGTTTCAAACCGTTTTGTCTACGCCGCCGGGGTCGCACCCTTTTGGCTTCGTCTTCGACTACGCCACCGCGACACAGGTCGAGAGCAATGCCACGCTTGCGTGAGCATTGCCGATGGCCTTGTGAAGCGGCGCGCAACGCGAAGCGTTGCAAGCAAAGAGGTGCGACCCGCTCCGGCTATGCCTGACCCGTGGCTTTGCCGAGATGAGACCCGCTCCGGCTACGCCCGGAGCAAAAGGGCACCACAGCAGATTCACTTCTTAATGATGCGATTAGAGAATTAATTAAATGTTGATTTAATCGTGGTTCTTCCGTGACACTGCAAGAGGTTTTCGGGTTGACAGTTCACCGGATTCATGCTGGTGGCATGAATACTCCGAAATACCGAGTTTGCGACACTGCTTTGAAACGTAATGCTCGGATTTCTCCAGTTTCGGTTTAGGGCGTGCACGAATGTACGGCGTAGACCCAACCGGCCTTGTCTCCCGAAACTTCAAAACGCCAAGACCAGCGCAAACACTTAAACGCCCTAGCGACAAATCCCAGCCGAACCGGTTAGACCGTACATTCGTGCACACCTCCGCGGGCTCCGAGCGGGTTTCGCTCCTCTGCCGCCAGTTTTTCACCGGTGGGGACGGGCCAAACTGGTAAATTTACCAGTTTGGCCCGTCCCCACCGGTAAGGATGAAACGCCACCGCGAACTAACCGGTCAGACACACAATTTGTCATATAACCTGAAAACCGCTTAACTCGTAGAATTGTTTTGGGACGGCCCCGAAGGACCGCCCCAAAACTTATGTTTTCGATGACTACGCCACCGGGGACGGGTCCCACTGGCTACATTGCATTACACCATTGAACCCCATCCCCATTTGGCTACGTCTTACTTTGCCGCCTTCAAGCGCTCACGCAAAGCTTCCAGCTCAGCCTTAATCTCCGCCGGGAGCTTGTCGCCGAACTGCTCGAAGTACTTTTCAGTATCGTCGGTTTCAGCGAGCCAAGCCTCGGGGTTAATCTCGAAGAGCTTGTCCCAAGCAGCCTTGTCGATGTCCAAGCCCTCCAAGTTGAAGTCCTCAAACTTCGGGTAGAAGCCGGTCGGACCCTCGATAGCGTCAACCTGGCCGGACACTCGCTTAACGATCCAGTCCAAAACACGGGAGTTATCGCCGTAGCCCGGCCACATGAACTTGCCGTCCGGGGTCTTGCGGAACCAGTTGACGTGGTAGATGCGCGGGAACTTGTCGCCGAGTTCCTTTTGCATCTCGAGCCAGTGGCCCCAGTAGTCAGCCATGTTGTAGCCGCAGAACGGCAGCATCGCAAAGGGATCGTGGCGGAGCGCACCAACCGAGCCTTCCGCGGCAGCGGTCTGTTCCGAAGAAATATTCGTGCCGATGAAGACACCGTGAGCCGGATTCTTCTGTTCAGTCACCAACGGAATGTTGTTCGCGCGGCGCCCGCCGAAGAGGATAGCGTCGATCGGGACACCTTGCGGGGCTTCCCAGTCGGGGCAGATAATCGGGCACTGCGCCGCCGGAGCGGTGAAGCGGCTGTTCGGGTGAGCGGCCTTTTCGCCGGATTCCGGAGTCCAGTCGTTGCCCTTCCAGTCAATCAGGTGAGCCGGAACGTCGCCGTCAATGCCTTCCCACCACACGTCGCCGTCATCGGTCAAGGCAACGTTGGTGAAGATGGTGTTTTCCTTCATGGACTCCATGGCCATCGGGTTGGTGTCGTAGGAGGTTCCCGGGGCCACGCCGAAGAAGCCGGCTTCCGGGTTGATGGCGTAGAGACGGCCATCCGGGCCTGGACGCATCCAGGCGATATCATCACCCACGGTCTCGACCTTGTAGCCCTTGATGGTCGGCTGGAGCATCGCGAGGTTAGTCTTACCACAAGCGCTCGGGAAAGCGGCAGTGACGTGGTATTGCTTGTTCGTATTCTCATCGGTCAGACGCAAGATAAGCATGTGCTCTGCCATCCAGCCGTCACGGCGCGCCATTGTTGAAGCGATACGCAGCGCAAAGCACTTCTTGCCAAGCAAGGCGTTCCCGCCGTAACCCGAACCGTAAGACCAGATTTCGTTGGTCTCCGGAAAGTGGGTGATGTATTTCTCATCGTTGCAAGGCCAAGCGGTATCTTTCTCGCCCGGCTCCAGCGGCGCGCCCACGGAGTGAACTGCGGGAACCCACGGCTTGCCTTCGTTGATGAGATCCATAGCCTTGGAACCCATACGGGTCATGATGCGCATATTGCAAACGACGTAAGGGGAGTCAGTGATTTCGATGCCGAGCTGGGAAATCGGGCCGCCAAGAGGACCCATAGAGAAGGGGATAACGTACATGGTGCGACCCTTCATGGCTCCGCGGAAAACGCCCTTCTCGCCGGTAAGGGTTTCTTTCATCTCAGCAGGAGCGACCCAGTGGTTAGTCGGGCCAGCGTCCTCTTCCTTTTCACAACAGATAAAGGTGCGGGACTCCACGCGCGCCACGTCAGACGGCAAGGAACGAGCCAGGAAAGAGTTCGGGCGCTTTTCGGGGTTCAGGCGAGTGAACATACCGGTTTCGACCATCATCTCGGTGAGGCGATCCCATTCTTCCTGGGAGCCATCGCAGAATTCAATCGTTTCCGGGGTCGTCATTTCCGCGATTTCGGCAACCCACTTGATGACATCTTCAGGCGCGTTAGCCGGAGCAGCGCTGCGGACATCGGTTTCAGTTACAGCCATATTAAGGGCCTCCTAAGTTGAGTTA
The DNA here is from genome assembly GCF_009695935.1 of Mobiluncus porci. Classification (GTDB taxonomy): domain Bacteria; phylum Actinomycetota; class Actinomycetes; order Actinomycetales; family Actinomycetaceae; genus Mobiluncus; species Mobiluncus porci. The sequence continues at coordinate 22,776 of NZ_VUMY01000011.1, read as the reverse complement.
TCTTCTAACAAGGCCAATTATCTCTCATTCGTCGCGGTTTCGCAGGGCGTTAAGTCCCTAATTCTGTCAAAACAAGAGGAATTCACTGTCAGAGATTTTTGGGACAACGGGGGCGTGCTTTGTCGTCCCACGCAGTGGAGCGGACGGGAACCATCTCCTGTTATCGCAGAAAAAGCGTTAACTCGCTACGCAGCCGTAGAGACGGCTCCACTTTGCTCCGTTCCTTCGGAACTATACAAAGCCGAAACCGTCCCAGACCGCTCCGCACGCCTCCGCCGTTAACCAACCAGCGCTCCGGCTACGACGGCAAAACGCCCCGTCGCTTAACGCCTCCGCCGTTAAATTAACTCATGCCGAACGATGGCATCTTCACGCGAAGCCCCGGTTCCGATAACCGAAATCCGGCAGCCGACGCGATCTTCAACAAACTCCACGTATTTCTGAGCCGCTTCGGGGAGTTTACGCCAGTCGGTAATGCCCTCGATATCAGATCCCTTCCATCCCGGGATTTCCTCATAAATCGGGCGAGCCGCCGCGAAATCCTTCGCGCTATCCGGCATCTGGTCCGTGCGTCCCCCAGGAATCTCATAGCCGGTGCAAACCGGAATCGTCTCGTATTCGCTCAAGACATCGAGCTTGGTCATCACCAAGTCGGTAAGCCCATTAACCCTCACTGCATAACTCACCACAACCGCGTCAAACCAACCGGTACGCCGCGGCCGACCAGTTGTCGCCCCAAATTCGCCGCCGAGCTGACGCAATTGCTCGCCGACCTCATCATTGAGCTCGGTGGGGAACGGACCCTCACCCACACGGGTCGTGTAGGCCTTCATTACCCCGACAACTCGATCGATACGGGTCGGGCCAATACCGGTTCCGGTACACGCTCCGCCCGCCGTGCAGTTCGATGAAGTCACATAAGGATAGGTGCCGTGGTCAATATCGAGCATCGTCGCCTGCCCGCCTTCAAATAGCACGACCCGTTCTTCGTCCAAAGCATTATTCAAAACCAAAGACGTATTCGTCACCATCGGCCGCAGCCGCTCCGAGAACTGCAGCAACTCTGCCGTCACCTCCACCGGATCGGGCGGATCTAGATGGTAGACATGTTCAATAATCGGGTTCTTTAGTTTCGCAATCTCGGTGACCTTGTCCCCGAGCCCCTCCGGATCGAACAAGTCCTGAACCTGGAGACCGGTACGGTACATTTTCTCGGCATAGGTCGGGCCGATACCCCGCTTGGTGGTTCCGATAGCTTTGTCTCCGCGCAGTAGCTCGCTGCCTTCGTCGATACAAAGAGAGTACGGGGTGACAAGGTGGGCACGGGAGGAAACCAGCAAGCGCTGACAGGACACGCCGCGCATCTCCAGTTCTTCGATTTCTTGGAATAATACCTTCAAGTCAATTACGGTGCCGTTGCCGATAACGGGCGTCACCCGCGGGGAAAGAATCCCCGTCGGAATCAGGTGGAGGGCGAATGTCTCCCCGTTCACCACCACCGTATGTCCGGCGTTGTTTCCGCCATTGTATTTGACGGCAAAATCCACATCTTTCGAAAGCTGATCAGTGGCTTTGCCTTTACCTTCATCGCCCCATTGGGCGCCCAAAACTACTACCGCAGGCATGACTCATCCTTGCTCGGAATATATTTACTTCCCAAGTCTACCAGTACGCACTCGTTTAAAACCCCAAGAGGGCCGGAATAGAGACGGTTTTTCAAAACTAGGACTGCATGGAGCTTTCCAGTTCGGCCCATTCTGAGGGGGTCAACCGGAAAACTCCGCGCTCCTCCGCGAGACGCTTGGAGGCGACCGCGGCCGCAATGGCCGAGCGCATTAGGAGGGATTGCGCCTCTGGAGGGAAAGGCAGACTTTGCGGGTTTTCATCATCACGCACGTTTGTAAACCTAACAGTCAAGGGGTGATATTCCCGGTATCAACACTCAAAACCCTATATTTACAGTAAAAGTCCGAACAAAGAATTCGCGATTGTATCTCGGATTGGCTCGCCTAATGGTTCATCGATCCAGCAATTGGGTCACCAAATCCGCGATCGCCGAACGCTCGGATCGCACGAGAGTCGTGTGAGCGAAGAGCTTGGAACCTTTCAAATCCTCAATCACCGCTGCAATTCCGTCGTAGCGCCCGACCCGAAGGTTATCGCGCTGGGACACATCATGTGTCAGGACAATCTTTGCGTTTTGTCCCATCCGAGAGAGCACTGTCAAAAGCACGTTGCGCTCCAAAGACTGGGCCTCGTCCACTATTACGAAAGCGTCGTGGAGAGAACGCCCGCGAATATGTGTCAGCGGCAAAACTTCCAAGAGACCTCGCGACACGACTTCATCGACGACTTCCGGGGCGACAATCGAGGACAGTGTGTCAAAAACGGCTTGCCCCCAAGGATCCATCTTTTCTTCGCCGGTTCCCGGAAGGTATCCAAGTGTCTGGCCGCCCACCGCGTAAATCGGCCGGAAAACAATGATTTTCCGGTGTTCGCGCCGTTCTACCACCGCGTCTAGTCCGGCTGCCAAGGCGAGCGCGGACTTGCCGGTGCCAGCGCGACCTCCGAGCGAGACAATCCCGATCTCCGGATTCACGAGGTGATCCATGGCAATCCTTTGCTCCGCGGAACGGCCCTTCACCCCGAACAGTTCCCGATCGGTCCGCACGAGGTGAACCTTGCCGTCCGCCCAAATCGTCCCCAGAGCCGAGCCTCGCGGAGAATTCAAGATAATGCCCGTGTGAACTGGCTGTTCGCCCAGGGAAAGAATCTCGGCTTCTTCTAATTCTCCCGAGTTCTCGTCCTCACCCAAGAGTGCGTCGGACCCGCTGCCGTAGACCGCGGTGTCCCCGTCATTCGCGTCAGGGCCGTTTGTCAGGACAATGGTTTCGGACTCGACCTCGCCTTCTTTATAGAGACGAGACATGTCCTGTTCGCTCATCTCGGCGAAGACAATGCCTTGGTAGGCGTCGCGCGAGGAAAGCGTGTTGCGGTACACATCCGTATCCAGCCCGATAGATGAGGCTTTCACCCGCATCGGCAGGTCTTTAGAAACAACCGTGACCTCCGCGCCTGTTTTGGCTAGGTTCGCCGCGACCGCCAGGATTTTCGTGTCATTATCGCCCAGCCGCATGCCACTTGGGAGGATAGATTCATCAATGGAATTCAATTCAACCCTTACTGTTCCGCCTTGGGAACCGACCGGAACTGGTTGGTCGAGTCGCCCGTTGGCGATGCGGAGGTCATCAAGGAGGTGCAGGGCTTTGCGCGCGAAATACCCCAGTTCCGGGTCGTGGCGTTTCTTTTCGAGTTCCGTAATCACGATGACCGGAAGCACAACTTGATGTTCAGCAAACTTCAGGAGGGCTTTCGGATCGGAGAGCAAAACGGAGGTATCAAGAACGTAGGTTCGAGGCGCTGTTGTCATAACTTCAGCCTATCGACACGCCCGAGCGCGCGCCGGATAAAACCCGCAAGTTAACGTATTTCTAACATTTTTTGTTACTTCCCGAGGCGACGCTCCCGGGAGGCGTAGTCGCGCAGCGCCCGCAGGAAGTCAATGTGGCGGAAACTCGGCCAATAAGTCTCACAAAAATAGAACTCCGAATTCGCCGATTGCCACAGTAGAAATCCCGAAAGCCTTTGTTCTCCGGAGGTCCGAATCACGAGGTCAGGGTCGGGTTGCCCCCGAGTATAGAGGTGGGCGCCAATGTCTTCCAAGGTTAGATTGTTTTCGACGTCCCCAAGGGTTTGCCCGGATTTCTCGCACTCACGCAGGTACCCGCGTACTGCCTCGAGAATCTCTTGGCGTCCCCCGTAGGCTACGGCGATATTCACAACCATCGCGCCTTCCGGTCCGGTGCCGTCGACCCTAGCCAAAACCTCTGCTAACGCTGGATCCACCAGGCTGGTATCTCCCAAAACTCGCAACCGATACCGCCCGGATTCCCTAAGCCGCCCCACGGTTTTACCGATGGTCTTTTGCAGCGGCCCAAGTTCTTCCGCGGAACGCTCCAGGTTGTCAATCGATAGCATCCACAAGGTCACCACCTTGACCGGCCAGGGTTCACACCACCCGAGGACTTCCTGGATTTTCAAGGCTCCGCGCTGATGTCCACGCATGTCAGGTGCGCCTTCCGCGCGCGCCCAGCGCCGGTTTCCGTCAAGGATAATTCCGATGTGTTGGGGGATTTTTTTCGGATCGATTTCACGCATCAATCGGCGAGCGTAAATGTCATACAGCAGCCCAAGTTTTGACTTTTTTCCGTCCGTGTTCACATAATCAGTTAAGCACAAAAATCCTAAGATTGTGGCATCGGGGGGTGGTTTGATGAACACGGCAGTAAAAGGGAAGGCGATGGTTGCGTCAGCAAAGGAATCCCCGAAAAACCGCGCGGACTCTGAGTCTTCGGCAGGCACCTTGCCGACCTCGGAACTTCAAGCTCCAGCCCCCATCTATGGCGATCCCGCCGAGACCCCAACGACTCCCGAGAAAGCCCCGCGTCACCACCTGATTCCCGCGGGATTTCCGCGTCCTATCAACCCGCGCACCGGTAAGCCCTACCGTTTCCCGCGTTGGGATTGGAAAGCGATGCGCCGGAAACCCGCGCTGCGCGGGTGGATTCACACGGTAGCTGCGCCGCTGTCGCTGGCGGCCTCGATCGTATTGCTGGTGCTGGCGCCGTGGGAGTTGAAAGCGGCTTGCGCGATTTACCTCGCAGCCTCGCTGGTGTTGTTTGCGATGAGCGCGGTCTACCACCAAGGCTCCTGGTCGCAAGTGGTTGACGGGGTGTTGCGGCGGTTCGACCACGCCAATATCTTCCTCTTGATTGCGGGGACATACACGCCGGTTTCGGTGGGTTTACTGGACGGGCAGCGGGCTACGATTTTACTCACAGTTGTCTGGATTGGCTCGATTCTCGGGATCGCCACCTCGATTATTTGGCCCCATGCTCCGCGCTGGTTTTCGACTCTGCTGTACGTGATTTTGGGTTGGTCGGCGGTAATGTATCTTCCGCAAATGTTTGCCGCGAGTCAGCCGGCGTTTTGGCTCCTCGTTTCGGGCGGATTGGCCTATACGCTGGGAGCCGTGGTTTACGCTTTGAAGTGGCCGAATCCTTCCCCAAAGTATTTCGGGTTTCACGAAATTTTCCACGCCTGGACGGTTGTGGCTTGGGCCTGTCAGTGTGTGGCCGCGTATTTCGCTGTGCTCGGTTAGCGGCGCAGCCAGCAGGGACGGTAATGAGTGGCATAACGAAGTGCAGCCAGTCTGACCCGTCCCCGATGTCGTAGCGAATGCGCTATTCTCCCGTTTTACTTACTTTTAATATCTTGATACAGTGAGTGTGCTTGCGCCACATAAAGTTTCGGTCGCAGGCGCTAATCTTTTTTATTATCAGATAAAGCATGTCTTTTTATAAGGGAGGGCAACAATGGCTGAAGAAGTCAAGAAAAAGTGGATGACTCAGGCGTCTTATGACCGGCTCCAGAAGGAATTGGAAGAACGCACCGGCCCGATTCGCTCTGAAATCACTAAGAAGATTGACTTGGCTCGCCGCGAGGGTGATCTCAAGGAAAACGGTGGCTACCACGCGGCTCGCGATGAGCAGTCCCACAACGAAACTCGCATCCTCGAGTTGGAAGAGATCCTCAAGCACGCCGAGGTGGGAGAAGCCGCTGATGACGGCATAGTTACCCCCGGGATGGTAGTGGAAGCCAAGGTAGGGACACGCAAGATGAAGTTCCTCTTGGGCTCCCGCGATGCCGATGATGGCCTGAACATTGATGTGTTTTCTCCCGAGGCGCCCCTCGGGGCGGCGCTGCTTGGCCACAAGGCCGGCGACAAGGTTGAATACGCTACCCCCGCCGGTAAAACCATCAAGGTCGAAGTCCTAAGCGTGGCGCCTTTCGAAGGCTAGCCAGGGGATACGAGCAACGGGGACGGTTGCCTTCTACTCTGCTTCGTTACGCAAAGTAGTTTCAGGGTGCAGGCGCCCTCAGAGGTGTTCCGCCTGAAAAAACTTGTTTTTCCGAGCGGCTCCACCAGTTACTTGTCGGCTCATGCGCTGCGCGCTGCCGATAAGCCCACAACCGCTCCGCTTTACCCGACTTGGCGGGCTTCGAGTTTCGCCTGAGCAGCGTCAAGAATTTGCTGGCAGTGACCGGCCAATGCTTCCCCGCGATCCCACAGTTTCATTGTATCTTCCAGGGGAGCCTCCGGATTTTCGAGACCCTTCACAACTTCAATGAGCTCGGCTCGCGCCTCTTCATAAGACATTTCCGCGATATCCGGGAATTCCGTCGCGGTTGCGTTTTCAGTTTCAGTTGCCATTATTCAATCCTTCTCTCAGTTTGCTTCTTTACGGCCTTGATTGGTTCCCACTACAGAGGCCACCAAGGAACCGCGAGCCAACACCGCCTCCAAGAGATCCCCCTTCTTGACCGCCGCGGCATCAGTCACAAGTGTTTTATTCGGCAGGCGCAATACGGTGTAGCCCCGCTCCAAAGTTGCCCGCGGAGAAATCGCGGTCAGGGTCGCACGGGAGGAGACCAATTCTTGGCGGTATCTCGCCAAAATTGCACCTACCCGTAACCGCAAGGCCTCGGTGCCATGATCGATATCGCGGCGTCTTTCCTCCAGGGAAGCAGCCGGATTTTGCATCACGGGACGGGTTCGCAGCGCCGCCAGCCATTCGAGCCCAGATTCGATTCTCGATGAGACGAAGGATCGCATCTTTTGTCTCCCGCGCTCCATGAGTTCCAGCTCCGCTTCGAGATCCGGAACGATTCTCTTAGCCGCATCAGTCGGGGTGGAGGCGCGAAAATCGGCGACCCAATCCAACAGCGGCGTATCCTCTTCGTGACCCACCGCGCTCACCACCGGGGTCACGGCGGCAAAAGCCGCGCGCACCACCTGTTCATCGGAGAACCCGAGAAGATCTTCGAATGCCCCGCCACCTCGAGTCACGACAATTACGTCAACCTCGGCAATCGCATCGAGTTCGCCAATCGCCGCGGCAACTTCCGGGGCACAACGGTCGCCCTGAACCGCGACTTCACGGATTTCAAACTCCACCAAAGGCCAGCGCCGCGTGGCATTTTCGATGACATCCGCCTCGGCTCGCGCTTGATGACCACAAATCAACCCCACTCTGCGCGGCAGAAAAGGCAGGGGCTTCTTGTGTTCCCGGGAGAATAGGCCTTCCGCGGCGAGCTGCTGCTTCAAGCGTTCGAGTTGTTCGAGCAAACCCCCAACCCCTGCGGGGTGGATCTCCGCAGCCATCAAGGCGAGGTCGCCGGTTTTTGTATAGAAATCGGGCTTTACCCGCATCACGACACGAGCCCCCGCTTGCATCGCGGATCCCGCTGCCGCAATCACTCCCCCGAAGGCCTTAACCTGCATTGACATGTCAGCCTCGAGGTCTTTCGCCTTGAAGAAAGACATGCGGTTTCCTGGACGTTGGTTGTACTCGATGACCTGAGCCTCCACCCAGGTGGCGTCGATCCGATCGATATAGCGGTCAAGATTATCGAGCAGACGCGACAAGGGCCAGGGGTTCTCGCGGGTCGTTTCGCGGGCGAGCCGCGCGGAGGGCTGTTTTTCATCCATGAATCTATCTTGCCACGAGACCTCTTGACGACATTTTCGCTTCGCCGAATTGCCATTAATCGGCTAAACTCAAAGGAAAGAACGGAGCGATTAGGGACGGTTTTTACTTTGCGGAATGTTCGCGTGAATGGAGCAAAGAAGAATCGTCCCTATGACTGCGTAGAGGTTTAAGTTAAAATTCGCTACGCAGACTGGGGACGGTTCCACTTTGCTCCGCGCTTCGCGCTATGCAAAAGACGAAACCGCCCTCGTTTACCCCGCCAAATGTTGAGGTTTTAATTATGGGAAAAGTCTTGTTGGCCTCGCCTCGCGGATATTGCGCTGGCGTTGACCGCGCGGTAACTGCCGTTCGCCGCGCGCTGGAACTATACGACGCGCCAATCTATGTCCGGAAAGAAATCGTCCACAACAAGTTTGTTGTCCAAACTTTAGCCGAGGCCGGCGCAATTTTTGTAAACGAACTCGACGAGGTTCCGCCAGGTGCCCGCGTGGTGTTTTCCGCCCACGGGGTTGCGCCCGCGGTTTATGCCGAGGCCGAAGCCCGGGGTCTCGAGGTGATTGACGCCACGTGTCCGCTGGTCATGAAGGTTCACCGCGAGGCGCGACGCTACGCCGATGAAGGCTTCGAAATTGTTCTCATTGGCCACCAGGGGCATGAGGAAGTCGAAGGGACGCTCGGGGTCGCCCCCGAGCGGATTCACGTTATAGACACCGACGGCGATGTCGATGCCCTGCCTGACTTGGACGGTTTAGGCGCCGACCGGAGGCGGCACTTTAGTGAAAATGAAATCCAAAACGCGGCCGACGCAACCGCCGAGACCCACGCAGCCGGAAAAGTCGTGTGGCTGTCCCAAACCACCCTCTCCGTCGACCAGACCCGTGAAACCGTGTCCCGCCTCGAGAAACGCTTCCCCGGACTGGTAAGCCCGCCCTCGGACGACATCTGTTTCGCGACCCAAAACCGCCAGGGTGCGGTCAAAGCCATCGCGCCGCGCTCGGATGTCGTCGTGGTGGTCGGGTCGGCTAATTCCTCAAATTCTGTCCGGCTGATGGAGGTCGCTTTGGAGGCGGGGGCGCGCGCCGCCCACCGTGTCGACGGGGTCGGCGAGATGGAGGCGAGCTGGTTCGAGGGGGCTTCCACAGTCGGGGTTACCTCCGGCGCGAGCGTGCCGGAAGTGCTCGTTGAGGAAGTCCTCCAGTGGCTCGCTTCCCGCGGATTCGACGAGGTGGAAACCGTGGAAACTTCGCGCGAAACCACGTCGTTTACCCTCCCGAAGCCCCTGCGCTGAACCGTACTTTATAGGGGAATCCCCCCTGGAACAGATAGGATGGGGATATGGCTTTAACAATCGGCATCGCCGGACTCCCGAACGTCGGCAAATCCACTATTTTCAATGCGCTCACCCGCGCAAACGTTTTGGCGGCAAACTATCCTTTTGCGACCATCGAGCCTAATGTCGGTGTCGTGCCGCTTCCGGACGCGCGCCTCGGGGTTCTGGCCGAGATGTTTAAGTCGGTCAAGATTGTACCGGCAACCGTGTCTTTCGTTGATATTGCTGGCATCGTCAAGGGGGCCTCCCAGGGTGAGGGCCTCGGCAACCAGTTCCTCGCCAACATCCGCGAGGCCGATGCAATTTGCCAGGTCACCCGCGCTTTCGCCGATCCGGATGTGGTTCACGTCGAGGGCAAGATTGATCCGGCTTCGGATATCGAGACGATTTCGACAGAGCTGATTCTTGCCGACCTGCAGACGCTTGAAAAAACGATACCCCGACTGAAGAAAGAAGTTACCGGAAAAAAGACACCGAAGGAGGTTTTGACCGCGGCCGAACAGTGCGATGCGATTCTAAACGAAGGCCGCACGCTGTCTAGCGCGATTGCCAAGGGCGAACTCGACGGGAACCTTGTCAAACAGTTCCAGTTGATGACCTCGAAGCCGTTCATTTATGTCTTCAATATGGACTCGGCAGGGCTCGCAGACGAGGCGAAAAAGGCGGAGCTGGCAGCATTGGTGGCGCCCGCCGAGGCGGTGTTCCTGGACGGACAGTTCGAGGCGGAGCTGGTCGAGCTGGACGAAGAGGATGCCAAGGAAATGCTGGCGGATGCGGGAATCGAGGAGTCCGGACTCGATAAGCTCGCGCGCGTCGGATTCGCGACTTTAGGGCTCCAGACTTTCTTGACCGCGGGGGAGAAGGAGTCGCGCGCCTGGACTATCCGCCAGGGCTGGACCGCGCCCCAGGCAGCCGGCGTCATCCACACCGACTTTGAGCGCGGCTTCATCAAGGCTGACGTCATTTCCTACGACGAACTGGTCGAAATCGGCAGCCTCCACAAAGCCCATGAACTCGGCAAAATCCGCCAAGAAGGCAAGGACTACGTCATGCGCGACGGCGACGTCGTCGAGTTCAAGTTTAACGTGTAAGTTGCTCAGCTGGTATTATTAACGGGTGATTACGGCAACTATTTCCCCGGAAACACGCGCTTTGCGCGAATTGCTTGCCGAGCGCAACGACGACTTTAATGCTTTGTTGAATAAATACCGCGCGACCAAACCAAGACTGTTCGGATCGGTCGCTCGAGGGGATGCCAACGCTGACAGTGACATTGACATTCTTGTTGACATGAGCCCTGCAGACGGAAATATCCTGCTTCGAGCATCCGGTCTACTTGAGGAAACACGCGCTTTATTTGGGCGCAACGTCGACATTTTTCCCGAAACATTACTAAAGCACGAAGTAAGCGAGTCCGCCCGTGCCGAGTCGGTGAGTTTATGAGCCGTGATGACAGCGCCAGGATTAAAGATATGTTGCGCGCGATTGCAAAATGCCGAAACTATTTTTCCCTGATTCAATCCGATTCTAGCGCTGACTTTGTAGAGCTCGTAGAGGATGCCATTGAGCGGAACCTCCAAATCATAGGAGAAGCCGCGAATCATCTCAGCTCCGAATTCACAATAATTCATTCCGATATAGCCTGGCCGCAAATTCGCGGTTTACGTAACATCCTGGTTCACGAATATTTCGTTGTTGCCACGGACACAATCCGCGATGTCATTGAGAATTATCTTCCCGAGTTACAGCAGTCACTTTCTAATCATATTTCTGATTAAGACGGATTCCACCCATGACACGTCTCGGCTCACCAAGAAGCGACCGAAACTTTACCGTCTCTTTTTCTCCGGTGCGGGTAAATCGCGTCATCAAGGCCCTTTTGGGAACTAGCAATACTGCAACTAGACGTTCCTGGCTGGCCGCGGTGGCGAACCTGGTTTGTCACAAACGCCCCGATTTGGCGGAACAACTTGTTGAAGTCCTCGGAGTCAAACCGGCCCCAACCAAACCGCCCGCCACCGGCCCCCAAAACGAAGGCATACTATCCGGACTGACCATCGGGGAAATCGGGGTCTGCTACGAAGCGCTTCTCTCACGGCTTGACCGCGATTCGCGCAGGACCTCCGGACAGTTCTTCACCCCCGATGATGCGGCGCATTTCATGGCTGAACAATCACTTGCCTTCCCGAAAGGCACCTGGCTCGACCCGTGCTGTGGGGTGGGTAACCTAGCGTGGCACTTGGCAAGTGTCTCGGCGGATCCCGCGGAGTTCATCAAAAACCGCTTGCTGCTTGTTGATCAAGACGCAACCGCACTTCGAACCGCCGTAGCATTAATCGCCGCCGAATTCGCCGCGCCGGGCGATACCAACGCCGTGAAAGCGCTCGCCACCCGCGCGACGCGCCGCGATTTCCTCTCCCGCGAGGCGCCCCCCGCCCACGATTTCGTGATTTTCAACCCGCCCTACGCCCGCGCCCCGAAACGAACCGACTTTGAGACTGGTTCCTGTCATGACCTGTTTGCCTATTTCACCGAACGGGTGGCGAAAACTTCGCGCGGGTTCATCGGGGTCACCCCCGCCTCCTATCTCGCCGCGCCCAAGTTCCAGCCGCTTAGAGATGTCCTCAACCGCTACGCCAAGGGCGGCGATGTTCTCGTCTTTGACAACGTTCCAGACACTTTGTTCCGGGGCTACAAGTACGGCTCGGCCAACACTTCCAAAACGAACTTTGTGCGCGCCGCCATCACAATCTGTTCCCCAAAGGCCAGCTCTTGGCGGGTTACACCCATCCTGAGGTGGCAAGTTGCCGACCGCGAAACCATGTTTGACCAGTGTCGCAAGCTTTTGGTGGACCGGCGAATCGGGCCTGACGGAGAGTGGGTGAAAGTCCTCGCTGAGATGACGCCGACCTGGGACTATCTTGCTAGGCAAACTCTCACTGTCGGGGATTTGACGACCACTCGCGAAACCAGATTTGCCCTTGATGTCCCGTTGACCCCGCGGTACTATATTTCGGCTTCGTTCCAACCTTTAAACCGCGGTTCAAAAGCCAGGCTGTACTTCGAAAATGAGGCGGACCGCGACCGCGCGGCGGTGGTTTTGAACTCCTCGGCGGCGTATCTGTGGTGGCGGGGGTTGGACGGCGGAGTCACCTTGCCGAAGCGGGTCCTGCGCTCAACCCCAGTCCCGCCGATTACTGGGAATCTCGAGGCTCTTGTCGGCGCGATTAGGGAATCCGAGGCCAACTCCCTGGTCGGAAAGATGAACGCCGGACGCTTGAACGAAAACATCAAGCACCCCCTTGAGGTGGTCCGCTTGTTGAACGACGCAGTTATCCCCGACGCTTCCCGATTGGGACTGCAAGCGGTTTACTCCAACAATATGTTCCCTCTAAAATGAGAGAAAAGGAGTTTTCAAAATGGCCACAACTAAAGGCAAAGCGGGGGTAAGACCCCTGACGAAGATTCCCGTGGCCGAGAGTAAATTTTAGGTCTTCAAATTGGTGCTACAAGTTGCTACACTTTAAATATGAGCGCTGAAGAAATTCCCCCGATCCCACCCGACAGTGATAAGCCTGCGAAGTCGCGCCAAAAGCCGCGAACTCTCAACGGGACCACGGTGATTTCCCAACGCGAACTGCGCAATAACTCCGGCGAGATTCTGCGGCGCGCGGAGGCCGGTGAGGTCTTTACGGTGACGCGTTATGGGAGGCCGGTGGTGTCTTTGCAGGAGTATCGCGAAAAACAACTGGGACTGCCGGTCGCGAAACCTGCGACCGGAACCATTGATGATTTATTGAAAATTGATCCCGTCGAGATTGGCTCTTGGGATGAGATTATGAAAACGCTCGATGAACTGCGGGAGGATCGTTTCTAATGATTTGGTACCTCGACACCTCCGCGGCCATGAAATTCCTCACCACAACAGAAGCACACACCGAAGAAATTCGTAACCTCGCCGAAGAAGTTCGCCCCACCATGGTTTCGACTTATCTTTTAGAAACTGAACTTAGACGGGCAGCAAGGCGAGTTCCCGATGTCGGTCAAGATAAGGTATCTGCTTTTCTTTCCGGTGTTAAACTGCTGGAAATGCCCCCATTGCTATTCCGAAAGGCTGGTCTCATAGACGGCCCGAATCTCCGATCTCTCGACGCTCTGAACCTCGCGGGGGCATCGATGAGCGGAGCAGATTGCCTGGTCACATACGATTTTAGGCTCGCCGAGGCGGGTAGAGAGATCGGGCTCGACGTCCTCACGCCGTGAAAGTAACCGCGAGAGGCGCGCCGTAAAAAACGCGGACGGTTCCGCTTTGCTCCAGATGTGCTGGCACAAAAACGAAACCGTCCGCGTTTCCTAACGCTTCGATTAGCCCTCGATGACCTTGTCAGAGCCACCGCCGACATTGACGGAAATCTTGCGCGGCTTGTTTTCCTCAGCCACCGGAATCGTCACGGTCAAGACGCCGCCTTCATAGTTTGCAGCAATCTTGTCAAGCGCGAGCCCATAACCCAAGGTCAACTGGCGAGCGAAAGTTCCCGCGGGACGTTCGCGAGTCAACCAGTGCAGGTTCTCGCCTTCAACAGCGTCACGCTTGGCGGAAATCGTCAAGGTGCGATCCTCAACGTCAATGTCGATGGTCGAGGGATAAACGCCCGGAAGGTCAACGGTCGCGACGAACTTGTCACCGTCCTTGTAAAGGTCAAGCGGCATTCCCGGGGTAGCCGGAGAGTGCATCGCAGAGTTGAACAAACGATCAATTTCAGTAAACGGATCGCGGTAAGTAGCCATATTAATCATCCTCCAATAGTTTTCTCTCATCTGGTTCAAGTCCCCGATTTCTCGGTTCCATTGAACACAACAACGATTTTAGCACTCTTATTCCCAGAGTGCTAGTCGAAGTTGATAATACTCGACTCAACTTCACTAGGACAACTGGCATCATCCCTCTAACCAGGGAATTTACTGGTGCAAGTGGGACAAAATGGTAAAACTGTTCTCATTTCAGCCAGTCTCCACCGGTAAAAACCGAAAAATCAGTTAGTGCGCATTGTGGACGTAGTCCACTACCCAGCGAATATCGTCGGACTCCACATCCCGCGGCAGGCCGCCACTGCAGTTGAAAACATGGGAAGGCGCCGCCCGACCGGCCCGCAAAACCTCGTCCACCACCCCGCGCAAAGTGTCCCTATCGGCATATAAATAATCCGTATCGAGATTCCCCTGGAGGACTTTCCCCGGGGCGAGCCGCGCCGCGTCCTCGAGGGTGATGTTGTCACCAATCCCCAAGACGTCCACGTAAGGCGCGATAATCCCGAGAAGCTGATCGGCTCCGAGATTGCAAGAAATCTTCGTAATGTCACCGAAATCCTCGAAAATCCCACGCGCATAGGGCTCGGCCATGCAGGCATATTCCCCCTCGGTCAAAACCCGCACCCACGGGTCTACCATCTGGAGCGCCTCGGCTCCGCCACGAACTTGAGCCGCCAAAAAGCCTTTCAGGAGGTTCGAAGCCCACCGAATTAGCTCATCCCAACAGCGCGGCTGCGATTGCATAAAAACGCGAGTTTGAAGGTGCTGGCCGGGGTCAACAATCCCCTCCACCAGCAACGAAGCCACAACAAAGGGCGCCGCCCCGAACGCAATCAAAGTCTTTTCCGGAGCCAAAGCGGCGCGAGCCTCGCGAACAATTTGCTCCACCGCAGTCCAATCCGGAAAGGGACGATTCACCAACTGGTCCACCCGCGAAGGTGAGCGCAAGGGCATAATCTTTTCGCCGTCCTCCCCCAGCCCCGTCCGTAAATCGATTCCCATCAGGTGCAAAGGCAGGAGTACGTCCGAAAAACAGACCGCCGCATCCACATCCCACTGTTCTACGGGAGCCAGCGCATCTGGAATGACATGGTTCGGATTCAGGGCGAAAGCATTTTGTTCGGAAAGCGAAAGGTCAGCCCAGTTTTCGGGCGTGTGGAGATAGGACTGGCCGAGAAACCACACCGGAATAGTGTCGGGACGCTCCCCGCGAAATGCCTGCCGTAAGGGAGTGTCGGGATTGGCGGCAGCGCTGCCCGTGTGGATTTCGATTTCCTCGTCCATGCTTTGATTTTACGCCTTGGAGGCAATAGTTTAGCAAATTGCCATAAGTTGCCTGGAAAGTTTCTAGCGACGGCAAGTGGACGGTAGAGTGCGCAAGATGGGCGTTGAAACGACAGCGGGCTGGTAACACCGAGTCAATCGCATAAATTTAGTCAGCAAAGGGATTCACGAGCGACAAGCCACCTATATCCTCAAAATCCTTAACGTTGCGGGTCACCAGGGGCATTGCGTGAACAAGCGCTGTCGCAGCGATATAGGCGTCATTCTCAGGGTAGGTTCGAACAATGTTAATCTCGGAAGTTCGAAGTGCAACATACTCATCTATCGACAAAATCTTGCCTCGAAAAGCGTTGATAACATCATGTTTGAACCACTTTCGTAATCGAGTAGCCTGTTTATTCTCTCGGCTTTCGACTCTCAAAATACCATCGTAAATTTCTTCCAGGGTTATTGAGCTGATAAAGAAATTATCTGTTTCCTTACCCGACATCCACTGCAACATCGATGTATTTCTGGCTCGCTTGGATTGTCGCAACTCACTTATTACATTCGTATCAAGGAGGTAATTCACCAGATATCCTCATCTTCAGAGAAATCCGGAATGTGAGGGTTAGGATGGATTTCCCGTGGCGGAAGTGGAAGGTCGTCATAATCGGAAGTGTCAGTCCGGTTCAGAAGCTCAACTAGATTTTGCGAACGCGGTTCAGATTTTTGCGAGCGAAATGTTTCAGCCACATCTGAAAGCACACGCTTCAGATAGCTGTTCAGCGACCGCCCTTCCGCCTTGGCTTGGCGTTGCAGCTCAGCTTTTACCTCTTCATCGAGACCGCGGATTTGCACAATAGACATGCACCCACTTTGCACCCATAAGAAGCAGATGTTTCAAGACGGCCGCTACGCCGGGCGGGTCAGACCTCTTGGCGTAGCTGCGTCAGCAACGTAGCCAAAGGGTCTGACCCCCAGCGAAGCAAACCGCACCCCTGCAAAAAAAATCCCACCCAGATGAGCTTTAAAACCCGAGTGGGGAGTTCCGAAGAACTCCCCACTCTTTGGGTTTCTACAGGCTGACTTTACAGTCAACCGAAACGGTCATTGCTGACCGGGTCGGGCCTGACCCGGCTGGGAGCGGTTTGATCAGGGCTCCCAGCCGGAGACTTTAGGCCTCGTTTTCCTTGCGTCCCCGCAAGGTGAGCAACGCGCCACCTGCTAAGAGAACTACCGCTAGGCCAGCGAATCCTAGGATCCCGTCCACGCCGGTGCGAGCCAAGTTCCGCGGCTGTTGCGGATTGGTGGTGACAACTGCCGGGGTGGCCGGAGCCGGGGTATTCACTCCCGCCACCGGAGGCTCCTGCGGAAGCTGCACGGTGATGTTCGGAGTGTTCGGCTGCTCATTCACTCCTGCAACCGGGGGCTGGCTCGGTCCAGCGGGTCCAGCAGGGCCTTGCGGTCCGGCGGGTCCAGCAGGGCCTTGCGGTCCGGCGGGTCCAGTAGGTCCAGCAGGGCCAGGAGTGCCGGGTTCATCCTTGGTGACGTTAATTTTACCGTCTCCAGTAACAGTGCCGGGTTCATCCTTACCGTCATCCTTCGGATCGTAAGTCACGGTCACTGTGACTCCGCCAGTCTTGGTTTCTGTTGGAGTGCCGGAGATAACGCAGGCAGTGCCTTCAGCGTTCAGCTCAATCTTCAAGCCCGCAGCCAGACCGGTCGCCTCGCACTTAAGGAGGTCAGTCTTACCGGGGTTCTCAATCGGAACCACAACCGGGGTGATTGGCTGGTCTACTTTGCCGTCCACACTAGGAACCTCTGGAACGCTTGGAGCTATAGAGCATCCTGTTTCGGGGTCAACCGTCGCGCCTTCTGGAGTTCCGGGGCACTGATCCTTAGAATCCGGAACCTTATCTTTGTCGCCGTCATCATCAATCAAGATGTTGCCGTCGCTGGTCAAGGTTCCACCGCCATTCGGGTTGTCTCCCGGTGTATAGGTTGCCGTGACGGTAATCTTTCCGTCTTTCTTCTCGGTCGGGGTGCCGGAGATCACGCAGCCACCCTGGGTGGGGCTGTAGGTGATGGTCAAGCCGGCAGCTAAGCCTTCAGCTTCGCATACCACGTCAGCCTTACCGGGGTTCTCAATCGGAACCACGACCGGGGTGATTGGCTCGTCAACAACACCGTCTACATCGGGCACATCTCCGATGGTTGGCGGCAGAGAGCAACCAGTTTCCGGATCTACTTCCGCACCTTCAGGGGTGCCGGGGCATTGATCCTCACCCTCGCCGGGATTGGTCGGATCCTCGGGGTCAGTCACACCGTCGTTGTCGGAATCACGCACAGTGAACTTGGCTGAAACCTTGTCTTGGGAACCATCAGCGTAGGTCACAACAACCGGAACGTTCCAGGAATCTTTATCCTTAGCATCGGCCGGGAAGGTTACAGTAATCGCACCAGTGTTCTGGTCAATCGAAACACCAGTCAAAGCGGACGGAACACCGTCACCAAGAGCGAAGGTCGCGCCCTCAACAGTTGCCTCTCCACCGGTTGCATCCGTAAAGGTCGGGTTCTCGGAAGTCACGGTCTTGTTCTTGGCACCGAAGGTCTCGGTGTAGACCGGATCATAAGTTTCCGCATCGGCCGGCTCGGCATCCGGCTCCTTGACGATAACCTTCCAGTCGATGACCTCAGTGGAGCCATCCGGGTAGGTAACGGTGACTGTGCCGGTAATCGGGGTGCCGGGAACAGCATCTTGTGGAATGTTCACGGTAACTTCACCCGTATCGGGATTCACGGTCACGTTGGGATCATCGTTAGTCTCGGAATAGGTGGTGCCGTCGGGCATCGATTCGTCACCGGTCTGAGGCAAGGTGACGGTTTCGCCGGGTTTACCGTGTCCGTCATTGTATCCCGGGGTGTTCTCATCGGCCATGGACTCATCAGCGGTGAAAGGAGCCTTCACGTCTTCGTCAACAGTGTTGTCGGCGTAAGTCACATCTACCAGCACGTTGTGGGTGCCCTGAGAAGGAATCGTGTAGGTCACTGCACCGTTTTCAGCAGCGGTGCCTTCAGCCGGAGCGAAGGTCGCGGAGGTGGTTGTCTGGGTCGGCAGACCCTTGTTCAAGATGAGCTCGTTGTAAGCCAGAGTCTCTACCTTGTCAGTTGTGGTCACGTCATCAAAGGTAGGCGCCTGAGAGGTCGCAGATTCTAGAACTTTGCCCTTGGTTTCGGTGTAAGACGGCACGTAGCGCTGAGCCAT
This sequence comes from Mobiluncus porci, assembly GCF_009695935.1. GTDB lineage: Bacteria > Actinomycetota > Actinomycetes > Actinomycetales > Actinomycetaceae > Mobiluncus > Mobiluncus porci. Next base: position 4,493 of record NZ_VUMY01000011.1, on the reverse strand, counting down.
GGTGCAGCCGTCAGCGTCAACAGAAGCTCCCTCCGGGGTGTCGCCACAGAGATCTTTGTCATCCGGCACGCCGTCACCATCTTTGTCACCCACGGTGTAGATGAAAGAATCCGCAGCCACCGCAGTATCGCCATAGTACAAGGTAGCGGTGTAGCTGTCGCCTTTCACAGCGTCAGCCTGAGCGGTCAAAGTGCAGGCAGCAATCGCACCGTTGGTCTTGATTCCTTCACAGGTCTTCACAGTCTTGCCAGTTTTGTCGGTCCAGATGATGGTGTTACCAGCAGGAGAGAAAGAATAGCCAGAGATGGACGGGGTGACCGGGGTGGTTTTGTTCGTCACTTCGTGCTTGTCCAGCGTCAAGTTCAAAGCGTAGTATGGAACCACAGCGAAGTTAACGTCGTACATGTAACGAGCAGTGTAAATCACCTTAGGACCCGGGACCGGCTGCGGTTCGGTGCGACCGGCATTCTGGCCCGGGTTATTGAATACGTTGTCAGCAAACGCGGAGTAGGACGGAAGTACTTGACCAGTCGGATCTTCGACCCAACCATAGAAGGTGTTGCCATGGTTGAAGACATCCTGGTCGCGGAACTGCAAGGAGTAACGCCCCTGAGAGTCAGTGACATCCTTGATGGTCTCAACAACACAGCCCGGGTTGGCTTTAATAACAGCCTTCATAGCAGCAACGTCCTTGTCAACAGCCTCAGCGGCTTTCTGGCAGGACGGATCCAAAGCGGACATGTAGACGGTGAAGCCTTCTGCCGCAGGATCGCCGGGCGGGTCGTTGATCGGACCAGAACCACCGGTGGAGCCAGCCTCTTCAATCCAAACAGAGCCTTGAATCTGGCCTTTCATTTTTTCCGAAAGCACATTGGCATATTCGGAAGTGCTCTGGGTGGCTTCGACGTGCATATAATCGGCAGGCATCTGGTAGCCCCAGAGAACCGCATTGTTGATGTATTGCAAGTCGAGGTACTGGGCACCAATCTTGTTGTTATCCAGAAAATCGTCGCTAGTCAAGCCGGGGTTACCGAGGTTGGACAGCGAGCTGCGGATTGGTACTACGAGTTCCTGAGTGGTCGGATCCGTGTAGGGCTCGAACCAAACCTGAACCTTAGGCTGGTTGGCAACGCCCGGACGGAAGTAGTGGGTCTTGTACATGGAGTCGACCCACTTCGGGATGGAGAACGCGTAAGCGCCATCCCGTGCGGTGGAATAATTGTTATGCGTCTGGGCAACATAGATGGGGGAAACCGCACCATCTTTATCGGTCCAACGCATGTAAATTTTGGTTCCTTCAGGAACAGCCGTGTTCTGTTCACCACCATTAGTTGCCGCGGTGGAGTAATCGAGCAATACGGCATAACCGGTAACGCGAGCGCCACCAACGCCCTTGTCTTCACCAGTTTCGTTCAATTCACTGGTAATGCCACCCCACGATCTGAGTTTGTAAACGCCGGAGCCAGCAATAGCATCGGCAGGAATTGCGTCAGCCGTGGTGCGACCTCCTGTGGTAGGGGTTACGCCAGTATTAGTAGTTACCGGATCAGCAGCCATGGCTCCGAGCTGGCCGACAAATAAGGTTGAGAACGCGAGACTCACGGCGCCGATGGCGGCGAGTCCAGCCCTCCTCTTAGTTGCTTTTCGCATTTTCATGCCTTCCTGTAGAAACTTAGGGGATCTCCATCCCATTAGTATTATCATAACTCAGGATTCTTTCAGACAAAACTGAGAACCCCTCCAGAAAAGAAAACAGTTCTGTTAGCCCAGGTCAGCGCGGATTTGAATGTTTGACAAAAGGTAGAGTTTGTCAGGCCAAAGCTGGGACTTTCCTGGGCGCTATTGAAATATAGCGGGTCATTCTGGGATTTACCTTAATGTTTTGTCATCCTCTTTAATGAACCAACCTGAAAGAATTCCGAATGGGGAGGGTATTGAGCCCGCGGACTACGATTCATCCTTTAGGCGCGACTCAATGTCAGCACCGCCGTAGAAAATATGCTGGACTGTTACCGTCATTGAATCGTCGTCCGGCACATACAAAACGACATAGTTGTCAACACCCATAACCCGAAGTCCGCGACTGCGCCACGGTTCCGTCTCCCACTGGCGGAAGCGGTAAGGCATTTCGTCAAGAGAACCGATCGCCTTTTCCAGGCGTTCATATTGCTCCGCCGCAGTTTGAGACACTCCAATATTAACGGCGATATACCAATAAACCTTGCGCAATTCTTTGATTGCATCATCTGAATATTGAACTTGGCATTTCATAGCCCAAATTCCTTACGAAGCATTTCTGAGGCCTCTTCGAAGGGGACTGTCTCGCCGCCCAGCATTTGAGCCCAGGAATGTTCGAGCTCGCGGTCTAGCTCCTCCTTGGTCATCTGAGAGATGTCATTCGGGGCCGGGAAGGTGAGTTTGGCATCGAAAGGCAAGCCGCGCTGGGCAATGATTTGGCGATAAAACATATCGATGGCGGTCGCAGACGGCATCCCGAGTTGGCTCAGGATGAATTCGGCTTGGCGTTTAATCGTCGGGTCGATACGGGCGGAAACGGTTGCGGTCTTAGCCATTTTAGAGGTCCTTTCTAGGTACGTTGCTGGTTAAAGTGTAAGTGAATGTATAGCAGATTGCAAGGGATTTGCAGGATTCTGGGAAGAGGTTTAGAGGGTGAGCAGATAAACACTATTGACATACAGAGTGTATGCAATACACAATGTATGTATGGTTTTGATTCAGATTCGCGATGTTCCCGAAGAGACCCGCGACGTGCTTAAACAAAATGCTGCCCACAAAGGCATCTCGCTAAATTCCTATTTAAAACAACTCATCAAAAACGACACTGCGATGAACCAGCAGGAGACAGCGCGGCAAAAAGTTATGGAGCGAAAATACGCGCAAGGTGGTTTCAAAGAGCTCAGCAGGGAGAATATTGCGAAGCTAGTTCGTGAAGATCGGGAAGAACATGCCAGAAAATTTGCTTCCTAACCCAAAGGGTCCGATTTACGTTATTGACAACTCATTTCTTGTTGACTACCTCGTCAACGAGAATCGACCCGAGCTGCCACCGGAACCAGGAACTTGGATTGCTCCAGACCTGCTTCAACTGGAATTCATTTCCGCGCTACGTTCCCTGATTCTTAGCGGAGCCATGACCGAAGAAGAATCCCTGAATCTTCTTGACGATTTCTTCGGAATCAGTCTCTTCCTTTTTCCAACCACGAAGGAACAACTACTCCGCTGCCTTACACTCAGCCACCGTTTCACTGTTTACGACGCGGCTTATGTCGTGTTAGCTAGGGAAATGAATGCGACGCTCGTAACGCATGATTTGCGGCTCGCGCGGGAGGCGGAGAAACTGGTGGAGGTCTTTACCGGAGAGTAGCGCCGGATTCGAGGAGGAAATGCGGTTTTATAGGTCAATAGGTGTATGTAACTCGTGCGATTTTGACCGCTGCTGCCATATATGCCACTCATCGCGTTTTTTACCCGGGTTGCGTCAGCAGCCCCGCCTATACCTCCCTTTTTTCGGCGTACAGGAAGGCCACGATTCCGTCGGCGCCCGCCTCAACGACTGCGAGAGTCTCATAGAAGTCGTCCAAGGTTCCATACCAGGGATCCGGCACATCGAAAGCTCCGTCGGAAGTATAAAAGTTTGACCAGTTAGACTGCTGGCGCTGGCGGGCTGGGTCGCGGAAAGCCCTTGCTGAACCCTCTTGACCTCCCCCAGCAGGCTCGGGGTTTCCATCGTCCCCGTCCGACCCGTCATATAGCGCCCCACCCGGACCGAAAACCCCCTCGGGAGCGACCGGCAGCGTCCCATCAAACTCACGCCACAGGTGGAGTTTCGCGAGGTCATCGCCGACGGCCTCCATCTGGGAGGCGAGCGCACGGGCGTGGCCGACAGTCATGGCGAGGATAAGGTCGGAACCGAGAAGTTCCTCGCGAGTCGCGCGGTGAGCGAAGTGGTTTTGGGGGACTTCGTAGTGGGCCTCCTTGAGGACCTTCGCAGCGCGCCGATCTAGGCCGTGACCATGTTCTTCATCGGAGACTCCGGCAGAGGCTACGGTCACGGCATCGTTGATACTCGCCGCCGCAAGCCGGTCGCGCAAGACAATCTCCCCCATCGGGGAGCGACAGATGTTTCCGGTACAGACCACTAAGATTTGCTTCATCGTTTAAGCCTAACTTAGCCGGCGGTTTGGCGTACCCTTACCCTGCGCGACGGCAGGACAATCTCAACCGACAAGGCAAGCGCAGCCGGCGGGTCGGACCTCTTGGCGTAGTTGCGTCAGCAACGTAGCCAAAGGGTCTGACCCGCCGGCATAGCAAAATCAAGAGCTATATATGTTCGGGGTGCCAGCGATTCCGCGCTCAAACCTCACGTGAAACCCAGTTTTCCCTTCGGGGCACGCAAGCGCTCGCTCACAAAACCACGGCAAAATTGTCGGGGTGCCAGCAATTCCGCAACTTCGTCGCGGAATCGCGCGCCC
>NZ_VUMY01000010.1 GCF_009695935.1 Mobiluncus porci | reverse complement strand
AGGAGGGATCATCAGCCAAACGATCCACGACCATCCGCACCGCGCGATCCTTAAACTCTTGTGAATACCTTCTAGGCATGTTCCTATCCTCTCAAAAACAGGTAGGAACAAAACCCAGGACGCTTCAGGAATTCTAGTTGACATAATAGTGGCAATATGGCTATTATAAGTATAACCAATGTAGTAATTAGCGTCAAGGGAGATGATATAATGAAAATTGGCATATCTCTAGCTACACTTAGCATGTTATTTTCAGGCGTTGTGAGCGGAACAAGCACAGATAATTATGGCGAAGAAAGTAAAATTGCCGAAACAGGAATTTCTAAGGAATATTTCGAGGATATGGTGCAACGAGACAAGGAGCTTATGCAACGTGTAGAGGATGAACTAAAATTGGACCTCCAGAATAGGAACGGCGGAATTGACCTAAAAACAGTAAATGCATCGCAGGGCGAAGTCGGGGAAATTTGGGTTTCAACATCAGGTCAATCTTCAGGAGTAGCCTTTGTTGGGCACGCAGCTATAATCAGCACATCTACCCTTTACACTATAGAGGCATACGCAAAAGATTTCTCACCCAGAAAAGTAGGTGGCGTGCAATATTACTACAACGATTGGGCAAGTCGCGATATCAATAGAATCAGATTGGGTAACAGAGTTTCTAGCCTGAGCAAACGAAAAGGGGCAGCAGAATGGGCAGAAGCACAGGTAGGTAAGCCGTACTTCATCGATCCTACTAACAAATATAGGACGGATAAATTCTATTGTTCACAGCTTGTGTGGAATGCCTGGCGTTCCCAAGGGAATGATATTGATTATATTCGCTGGGATCAGGCAGTAACGCCGGCAGAATTGGTAAAGTCAGACGCGACGATAGCACTCTGGAGCGACTTGAGTCGATAATGAATCGCTTTCTACTTATTATACTCTCCTGCGCTTCTTTAGTAACACTTTCAAGTTGCTCATATACTCCAGTTAATACTAGTGGTAAATTTGATTTAAACGAAAACCAGTCGATTTCCATCCAAAGCGACATGTTCGACGAACCGTCATCTATTATCAGTTTTGAAAATAACAAACGATCCCAAAAGAAATTAGCAAATATCCCTTATTCGAACTATTTGTTTGCCTCGAATTGGAACACCAATTCAATATATATAGCCGCAGCTCGCAGCAATGGCCTACTCCAGGTAAATAAGGATCAAAGTTGGCAAGTGCTAGATGTATATAATACAGATAATAATTTCGGCGGATATACTGCCGTAAGTTCGCTACCCCAGGGTGGCGCTATCCTTTCAAAAAATAAGGTAGGAAATAATATTCCGGATATGTGGTATCCGGACTTGATAGTCAGAATAGACAAACAAGGCAAACCTCTATGGAAAACCACTGTTGACTGTTTTGTAGATTCTATAGATACCACAGATTCACTAGCGCTTGTTTCCGGCACTTCCAAACAAGCTTCTTATTTTATTCTGGATTTAGAGACTGGACATATAGTCAGCCATCTAGAAAAGGATACAAACCTAAAGTGGTTTCACGCCTGCCATTTTGTCAGTGATAAAATCGTCTGTATCACACAGATGAGTGACTTGTCTTACAGACTACTCCATTTCACTTCAGATAACCTGATTATTTTCCAATCAGACAGTTTTCAAGACGGTATCAACCAGGCAAAACTTTATAATAACACATTCGTTTCACTATCAAACAACAATCCTTCGCTGTTATTATTTCATGATCTTTATTGGAACAAAACCGGACAAATCCAATTAACCACGGATTCATCCGTGTTATGCCACTCTTTGACCTTGTTCAAGAACTACGCACTGGTGGGATGCCAAACGCGCGAGTCTGGTCAGTATACCGAATTCTTGTATCGGGTTAATCTGGACACCCATCAACTCGTTGACGAATTGAAGCACCGCGTTAATCAGGAATACGCCAAGGACATGGGAATCACTATCTCTTCTGACTGGTTTTTTCGTGAATCCAACATGCAGTAGCCCCAACTCCAGACTTGACGGGTTCTAAATGGGAGTACAACCTTCAAGAAGCTCAGCGGGTTAACCTTTCATGGTGTATTCGCCACTCGTTGGTGATATTTCCGGTTCTCAGAAGCCATCGTCTCCCCATCTCTAACACACAAAAGTTTTATTGAGCTCACCAGCAATAATACACTGCTTCAGGTAATTTGGCGGGATTTAATTAGGTAATTTGGTGCGAATTTGTTCGGCAATTTGGCGTGATTTTATTAGGCAGTTTGGCAAAGCATTGCGAGCGCGTCAGGGGCACGGGCGCTCAAAAACCAGGAACCCGTCTTGGCGAGACACTTGAATCCCCGGGAGATCCAGCGGCCCTTGCCCGTGCCAGGCGCGAATGAGGCGCGTCACCTCGCGAAGGTGCGCTTCCGTGAGGTCCCCGCTTCGGGCTCCCGCCCAAGTGAGTGCCCGCAGTATGACTCGACTGACTATCGTCTCGTGGACCATCTCGAAGGCGGAAATCTCGAGCTTGATAGGGTCTCCCGGCTCCCAGTCCGGCTCATCAACCAGGGCTTTCCACAATATTTTGTTGGCCTCCCCGTGCAAAGCCATTTCATCATCCTGGGCTTGGCGAGCGAATCTGGCCAAAGCCGGGGCGGGGTCTTGACCTAGAGCCCGTGCCAACTCAGGCAAAACCCGTTCCCGAATAGCGGCTCGCGGGAGAGCTTCCCCGTCCGCACGCCGCGCGGGGCCATCGGCTTTGTTGGTGGGGTCCACCACCGCCACCAGGCCGGTTTCTTCACAGGCCGCGTGGGTAGTTACGCGCCGCACCCCGAGCAGGGGTCGCCCTACTTCGAGGCCTATCTCGTCTTCATAAAGTTCATCCAGATCCTCCTCAAGAGGCAGGTTCCGTAAAGGCAGTCCGGTTTTCGGGTTGAGCGAACCCACCTTACCCATAGCCCCTACGGCCTGAAGCGAAGCCCCCCGACCTAGGCGCAACAGCACAGTTTCTGCCTGGTCGTCAAGGGTGTGACCGGTCAGAATCACCGCCGAGTCCAAACCCCGCGCTTTCGCTTCGGAAACGCTCGCGCGAGCGAGTAAACGCCAGCGCATTTCGCGCGCCGCTCGCTCCGGCCCACCGGTCGCTTCGGGGATTTGCGCGCGCAGCACCTTTGCCACCTCGAAACCGAACTCTCTGGCGCAAGCCGCGGCAGCCTCAGCCTCCGCCGCGGATTCCGCGCGCCACCCGTGGTCGACAGTGAAAGCCGCCACCTGCCACGGATCCTCGCGCGCAATTGCCACCCGAGACATCGCCGCTGCTAAAGCCAGGGAATCCGGTCCGCCAGACAAGGCCGCGACCAGGAGCACCCGTTCACGCTTAACGCCTTCCAAAAAATCCTTCAGCGCAAGCTGGATTTCCCCCAGGGCTCCGCCCGCATCGCGTTCCCACACCCGCGCGTCCGTTCCCGCGGAAGTTATGTAAGGAGCACTCTGATTCATAGACCTAGACTAGAGCCTTGCCACATAGGGCATGATTTTATCGGGGCTGTAGATGGGCACGATTGCGATGTTGCGCCCCGGGCTGGGAGCATGCAGCATCTGGCCATTACCGGCGTAAATACCCACGTGGTACACGCCTGAGGCGCTGCCGTTTGAGGAATAGAAAATCAGGTCTCCCGGCTGCCGCTGGTCGTAGCTAACATTAGCCAAGCTCGAATATTGCCCCGAAGCCACCCGTGCAATGTTACGCCCTTGCGCCTGCATGCCGGCGTAAATCAATCCGGAGCAATCGTAGCCGCCCGGGCCATTTCCTCCCCAGATGTACGGCAGTCCAATCTTTCCCTTCGCCCAGTTCAGCAAGGCGCCGCCTGCGCCCGTCGCTGCCGCTCCGCTAGGTGCGGTTGTGGCCGGTTTCTGTGCAACTTGCTGGGCCTTTTGGCGAGCTTGATTGGCGCGTTGTTGCGCCTGCTGGGCGGCTTGCTGAGCGCGAGCCTGTTCCTGGGCGTCGGCACGCGCCTGCTGGGCGGCCTGAGCCTCGGCTTGGGCTTTAGCTGCTGCCGCTGCTTCTCGCTGGGCTCGAGCCTGGGCGTCACGAAGGTCTTGAGCCTTCTTGATTTCAGCCTGCCGGGCCGCTAAAGCGGCTTCTTCAGCGCGCTTCTTTTCCGCAGCGGCAGCCAAAGCTGCTTGGTGAACGGCTTCTACCTTCGCTTGACGCTCACGTTCCTGGGCGAGGCTCACCTCGCGAGCCTTCGCTAGCTCAACAATGATTTTTTCCCGTTCCGCACGAGCGTTTTGGAGATCTTCTACCGCAGATTCGGCTTCAGCCCGAGCGCTGCGCTCAGTTTGCGCTAGGTTCTCGGCGGCTGCCTTTTTGCCGGCTATCGCCCTAGCGGCCTCATCCTGCAGGACTTCCGCCACGTTTTGCAAGGCCGTGAGCCCCTGCGCCTGGTCATCTGCTTGCGCACCCAGAATGTCGTTGACTTCCTGTTTCAGGGCTTGGGTGTGGAAGGCGTCCGTTTCCGTAACGGCCTCAAAACCGGCAAAATTGTTCTTATCCTGCCGGTATTTAGCCACTGCCAACAGACCGAGTTTGGCTTTGGCGGCGTCGGCTTCTTCCGCGGCTTTCTTGGCTTTTTCGCTAGCCGCGGTGGCCAAAGCCTGGGCAGCGCTGAGTTCATCAAAGGCCGCGGCATAAGCGGCAGCGGTTTCATCAACAGCCAGCGCGGCTTTGTCAGCGCGGACGCGGTTCTGGGCGATTTGGCTTTCGAGTTGGGCAATGCGCTCTTCTTTAGAGCCGGGCGCACCAATAGCTGCCGGAATCGTCCCCAGACTGAGGGTAATCGCCATGGCGGCGGTACCGATGACGATTCGATTTCTCCACTTGTTGCCTAGGTAATTGCGAGCCAAGACTTCCTCCCGAGGTATAAGCTTTTATAACTCTAGTCGCATCAATCGGCAGTTCGCAACAAATTTAACATTTTTCACGAAATTAACATCTTTAACACCAGAAACTTTTGTAACTTTAGTAACATTTGTCCGGACAAAATGGGACGATGGGGGCGTGTCCCCATCGTCCCAAAAACTTACTCAGCAGGTGTCGTCTTCGCGACCACCATCAGGAACTCCGCATTGGACTGGGTATCCTTGAGTTTCTTCAACACTAGCTCGGTCGCCGGTTGGGTCTCGAGGCCAGCCAACAAACGACGCAGCCGCCACATAATCGCGAGCTCATCCTTGTTGAACAGGACTTCCTCGTGGCGCGTACCGGAAGCATTGACATCCACCGCCGGATAAATGCGCTTCTCAGAAAGCTCGCGCGATAACCGAAGCTCCATATTGCCGGTCCCCTTGAACTCTTCGAAAATCACTTCGTCCATCTTCGAACCGGTCTCAACCAGGGCGGTCGCGAGAATCGTCAAGGAACCCCCGTTTTCAACATTGCGGGCCGCACCGAAGAAACGCTTCGGCGGATAGAGCGCGGAGGCATCCACACCGCCGGACAAGATGCGACCTGAGGCCGGCGCAGCCAAGTTATAGGCACGGCCCAAACGCGTGATGGAGTCGAGCAACACCACCACATCGCCGCCGAGCTCCACGAGGCGCTTGGCCCGTTCAATTGCGAGCTCCGCGACAGTCGTGTGTTCATTGGCTGGCCGGTCGAAAGTCGAAGCAATCACTTCACCCTTCACGGTGCGCTGCATATCGGTAACTTCCTCCGGACGCTCATCAACCAGAACCACCATGATGTGAACTTCGGGGTTGTTGGCCGAAATCGCGTTGGCAATTTGTTGCAAAATGATGGTCTTACCGGCTTTCGGCGGGGAGACAATCAAACCGCGCTGGCCCTTGCCGATGGGCGCCACCAGGTCGATAACCCGCGGAGTGATAGCCTTCGCGGTGGTTTCCAAACGAAGCTGTTCATCGGGATAGAGCGGAGTCAGTTTCTCGAATTGGACCCGTTCAGCGGCTTCTTCAATCGCCATCCCGTTGATGGATTCGAGATGAACCAAGGCGTTGTGTTTGACGCGCTGGACTTCACCTTCCCGCGGCTTACGGATGGCCCCCACAATCGCGTCTCCCGCACGCAATCCCCAACGACGCACCTGCCCCAAAGTGACATAGACATCGTTTGGCCCCGGGAGATAACCGGAGGTCCGAACAAAGGCGTGATTTTCTTTCACGTCCAAAATGCCCGCGATGGGGAGCATTTCTTCCGGACTCAAATCTTCACCATTGTTGTTCTGATTGTTGTCGTAATCATCGCGATCCCGACCGCGGTTGCGATTACGGTTTCGCCCGCGCCCACGATCCGAGTTGCGATCCTGGTTCCGGTTCCGGCGCTCAAAGCGGTCGGAACGCTCGGAACGCTCCTGGTTGTGCTCTCGTTTCGCGCTGGCTTCATTAGCGACTGCCTCGAGAGCCGGATTGTTTTCCAACTCGCGGTCGGTTTCCTCGGCATCTCGCTTGGACGGGGTGGCTCCCAAATCGTGGGCCAATGCTGCCTTCACATCGAGAGTAGCGGCTTCATGTTCGGGTTCTCCGGCGGGGGACGAAGCGCGACGGCGAGTCCGTCCGCGGGTGGAAGCAGCGGTGTCTTTTTCAGCCGTGTCTTCCGCTTTTGTCGGCTTTGCATTCTGGGCAGGTCCGAATCCCTGCGCGGCTTGGTTTTCTTGGATAGCCTCAATAAGTTGGGGTTTACGAGCCTGCGAAATGCCTTTGATTCCCAGCGACTTTGCTAGTTCACGCAGTTCGTTAAGTTTCATTGCAGCAAGTGATTGGTTGTCGTTCACAAGGGTCCTTATCTTGAAATGGGTCCAGCCCGAAGGGCTTTTGTCCTGGGCACACTGATTCGAAAGAAAAAGAATCAGGGAAAACGGTTCGGGATTAGCTTCGAACCTCGCGGTAAAACCGCATAGATAGAATCATACCTTCCCGAAACCATCTTGCCAAATGCTCCCGCGCGGAAAGGTTTTGCTCCGGTAGGGTGGAGGTATGAACCACGGGGAATTCATCAAGCGCGCCACCAACGCGGAGCTCGAGTACGAGGCTGCGGGACTCAACTGGCTGCGAGAGGCCGAACCCGACGGCGGGGCGCACATCGTCGCGATTAGAGGCTTGGACGGCGAGGGCCTCCACCTCGATTATCTTGAAAGCACCACTCCCACCGAGGCTGCCGCGCGCGCTTTTGGCGCCGCGCTGGCTCTCACTCATGCGAAAGGGGCGCGCTGTTGGGGAGCCGCTCCCGATACTTGGGATTCGACAAGGGCCAATAAGGGGAAAATGCCCATGTCCGTAGTCCCACTTAGTGAAGAATCGACGTACTCAAGCTTCGGCGAGTGGCTGGTTGCCGAGAGACTTCGACCCGTCGCCGAAGCCTCCGCGATGAATGGTGACCTCCCCGCTACCACCGCAAAACGCCTCGAAAAGGTCTATCACTTGTTGGAAAGTGGCGAATTCGACACCCCGCAGCCTCCCTTGGTGAAAACCCCCGCGGCTCGCCTCCACGGGGATCTTTGGGCCGGAAACCTCATGTGGACCAATCAAGGCATCACTCTGATTGACCCGAGCGCCTACGGGGGACACGCGGAAACTGACCTCGCGGAGTGCGGTCTTTTCGGCACTCCCTTAATGAGCGAAATTTATGCCGGATACAACAGTGTCTCCCCACTAGCAAAAGGCTGGGAAGAACGGGTTCCGCTGCATCGGATCTATATGTTGACCCTGCATCTGGCTCTTTTTGGAGCTGGCTACTTGTCAGCAGTAGAAACCATTTTGCAGCGTTATGTCTAAAATGCCTGTTCACTCAACACTATTAATCGACCCTCCAGTTTCTTTACCATTCAATCTTTCTCTTCCGATACCGTGGCCCTACCACAACGATGTTCAACTATTGAAACTTTTCTTATCGAAATTTGGCTCAAGATATCTCGTCAAACTAAAGTAACCGTTATGACTTTGGGGATTTTCCCCAGCTCCCCTATCGGATACTAAATAGAGAATGAGGCATATTAATGAAACGCATTATGGCAACACTTGCTCTCGCTACCCTGACCGCAGCCGGCCTCAGCGCTTGCTCCGGAGCTAATACCGGCGGTAATGCCGCCCAGGGCGACACCATCAAGGTTGGTGTCAACTACGAGCTTTCCGGAGCGGTCGCGACTTACGGTCAGCAAAATGTTGACGGCATCGAGATGGCTTTTGACGAAATCAACGCCGCCGGTGGCGTGAACGGCAAGAAGATTGAAGTCGTGAAATACGACTCTAAATCTGAGCCCGCCGAGGCCACGACTTTGGCCACTAAACTCATGAACCAGGACAAGGTTGTGACCATGATTGGTCCGGCCACCTCCGGTTCTTTCAAAGCGGTCATTCCCGTGGGAAACCAGTCCAAGGTTCCGGTTGTCTCCGGTTCTGCCACCGCCGATGATGTGACGGTGACCAAGGGCAAGCTCCAGGACTTCGCTTTCCGCACCTGCTTCTCCGACTCCTACCAGGGCGGGGTAATGGCGAAGTACGCCTTCGACAAGTTGGGCGCGAAGACTGCGGTTATCTACAAGGACAACTCCTCCGACTACGCCAAGGGCTTGGCTGAAAACTTCAAGAAGACCTTCGAAGAGGCCGGCGGCAAGATTACCGGTGAGGAAGCCTACGTGGCTGGTGACACCGACTTCAACTCCGTTTTGACCCGTTTGAAGGGCGAGACCTTCGATGTGATGTACATCCCGGGTTACTACCAGGAAGTCGGCCTCATCATCAAGCAGGCTCGCGGACTGGGCATCGACTCCAAGATTCTCGGTGGCGACGGCTTCGACTCCCCGACCTTGCTGGAACTCGCCGGCGCCCAGGCTCTCAACAATGTCTACTTCACCTCCCACTATTCCGCTTTGGATGCCTCCAACGAGAAACTCCAGAAGTTCATCACGGACTTCAAAGCGAAGTTTGGTGAAGATCCGTCCTCCTTCAACGCTCTGGGCTACGATACGGCGTACTTCGTGGCGGGCGCCTTGGGCAACGCCAAGGAGCTAACCGGCGACGCGGTGAAGGAAGCCATGGCTAGTTACAAAGGCTTCGATGGTGTGACCGGTAAGTTCGATATCGATCCGAAGACCCACGACCCGATTAAGACCGCTGTTGTCATCAACCTGAAAGACGGCGAACAGGCGGCGGCGGAAGCTTACGGGCTGAAGTAATCGCTAAACTGCTTGTGGGAGGGGTGACCGCGGCTCTGTCCGGCGGTGCCCCTCCCCCAAGTCCGAAAAGGGAAACTTATGGAACTGATACTCCAACAGCTCATTAATGGGCTATCGCTGGGGAGCATCTATGCGCTGATTGCCTTGGGTTACACCATGATTTACGGCATTATTCAGCTCATCAACTTTGCCCACGGCGATGTGTATATGGTTGGCGCCTATATTGGCTTTGCCTGCATGACGATTTTCCGCCTCGACATCTTCACCTCGCTGATTGTGGCGATGGCGCTTTGTGGGGTGTTGGGAATGGTCATTGAACGTGTCGCCTACAAGCCCTTGCGGAATTCGACTCGCATCGCCGTTTTGATTACGGCCATCGGGGTCTCGCTCCTTCTCGAATACACCATGATGTATTTTGTGGGAGCCTCAGTTCGTTCCTATCCCACCCAAACCGGATTCATGGCTGCTTCTTTCAAGGTGGCGGGAGCCACGATTTCCGGAATGCAAATCGTCATCATCGGGGTATCGCTGTTCCTCATGATCGCCCTGCAGTTCATCGTGAAAAAGACCCGCATGGGTAAGGCAATGCGCGCGGTGTCTCAAGACCAAGATGCTGCGAAACTCATGGGTATCAGTGTTGATAACACGATTTCTTTCACTTTCATCCTCGGCTCTTCCCTAGCTGGCGCGGCTGGCGTTTTGGTCGGAGCCTATTACAACTCCATCAATCCGCTGATGGGCATTATGCCCGGTTTGAAGGCCTTTGTGGCCGCCGTTTTGGGCGGAATCGGACTCATCCCCGGCGCGCTAATCGGCGGTTTCATCATCGGTATCTTGGAGACTATCGTTTCGGGACTCGGCTTCTCCACCTACCGCGATGCGGTCGTGTTCTTCGTCTTGATTATTGTGCTGATTTTCAAACCGACCGGTCTTCTCGGCAAGAACGTGAGAGAGAAGGTGTGAGCCATGTCCGGTAAGAAAAGCTTCTTGATTCAACTCTTAATTCTGCTTGCGATTTACGGCATCGTGCAGGGGCTCATCATGGGTGGCATCATTGATGCCTACATCCAAAACACGATGGTGACCATCTGTGTCAACATCATTCTCGCGGTGTCTTTAAACCTCGTCACCGGCTTCACCGGCCAGTTTTCTTTGGGCCACGCCGGTTTCATGGCGGTGGGCGCCTACTCTACCGCGCTAATCACTATCTCGATTCCGACCGTGTGGGGCTTTTTGCTGGGGATCCTGGTCGGGTGCCTCTTGGCGGCGCTGATTGGAGTTTTGATTGGGTTGCCGACCTTGCGTTTGAAAGGCGACTATCTCGCAATCGCGACGCTCGGTATGGCCGAGATTATCCGTGTGCTCTTGTTGAACTTCGACTTCACCAACGGGGCGGCCGGTTTGACGACGCCGCAATTCGTCAACTGGAACTGGCTATTCATCTTCACTGCCGGAACCATCGTCCTCATCAAGAATTTCTTGAACTCTCGCCACGGCCATTCCTGCATCGCCGTGCGTGAGGACGAAATCGCGGCGGAATCCATCGGGGTTTATTCGACCCGCACCAAGACCCTGGCCTTCACGGTCGGCGCGGCTTTCGGGGCTCTCGCCGGCGGGATTTACGCGGCCAACTTCTTCTTCATCAAACCCGACCTATTCAACTTCATGATGTCAATCAATATCCTCGTCATCGTGGTGTTGGGCGGTCTTGGTTCTTTGACCGGTTCGGTGATTGCGGCCATTCTCTTGGCGGTGGTCTCGACCCTACTCCAGCCCTTCCCCGAGATTCGGATGATTCTCTACTCGCTGGTGCTGGTCATCCTGATGGTGTTCCGTCCACAAGGGCTGCTCGGAACGAAGGAGCTATCTTTGAAATTACTGGGCTCTCTCATTCCCGGAAGAAAGCCGAATTCGGGCGAGGCCGCGGTAGATACCGAGCCGAAAACGGAGCGGGAGACCGAGCCGAAAACCGAGCAGAAGGCGGAGCAGGAGGCGGCGAAATGACCACGATTCTTGATGTCCACAAACTGACCCGCAACTTCGGTGGTCTCGCCGCGGTAACCGATGTGGAGATGCACCTCGAACGCGGGGAGCTCATCGGCCTGATTGGACCCAACGGTGCGGGAAAAACTACCGTATTCAACTTGCTGACCGGCGTTTACCCGCCGTCTTCGGGCACTATCGGTTTCACCCCCGATACCAAGGAAATCCAACTCGGCGGGAAAAAACCCTACATGATTTCTCACGCCGGAATGGCTCGTACCTTCCAAAACATTCGGCTATTCAAGGAGCTAACCGTTCTCGACAACGTGGTTTTCGCGATGGAACAGCGCGAAAAGTACTCGCTGCTGTCGTCGTTTTTCCACCTGCCGTCTTGGGGAAAATCCAAGCAGAAAGTTCGCGAGCGTTCTTTGGAGCTATTGCGGATGATGAATCTGGAGACCAAAGCCGAAGAGCTGGCGCGAAACCTGTCTTACGGAGACCAGCGCCACCTAGAGATTGCGCGCGCGCTCGCCACCGACCCGAAGCTCCTGCTGCTCGACGAGCCCGCGGCCGGCATGAACCCGGCGGAAACCGCGCAGTTGACGGAGCTGATTGAATTCATTCGCAAGACCTACAACTTGACGATTCTCCTGATTGAGCACGATATGAGCCTGGTCATGAAGATCTGTGAGCGGATTTACGTTCTCGACCACGGCATCGTGATTGCTTCGGGAACTCCTGACGAGGTGCGCAATAACCCGAAGGTGATTGAGGCTTACCTCGGGGAAGAGGTGGAAGATGTTTGAGATTCGCGATTTGAAGGTTTCTTTCGGGGGGATTCAAGCCCTCAAAGGGATTTCTTTAGAAGTCCGCGAGGGCGAGATTGTCACCTTGATTGGCGCCAACGGGGCGGGGAAAACCACCACTCTCCGGACTGCCTCCGGTCTCGAAAAGCCCTTGGAGGGCTCGGTTTTCCTCGACGGGAAAGAGATTACCAAGACCTCCGCGCGGGATCGAGTAAAGGCCGGACTCATCCACGTTCCGGAAGGGCGGCGGGTTTTCCCGCAACTCACCGTGATGGAAAATCTTGACTTGGGGGCTTTCCAGCGTCGCGACCGCGCGGGAATCGCCGCCGATTTGAAGATGGTGTTTGAACGTTTTCCGGTTCTCGCCGACCGCAAGACCCAGCTCGCTGGCACCTTGTCCGGCGGGGAGCAGCAAATGCTCGCGATGGGACGCGGGCTCATGGCGCGTCCGAAGGTGCTCTTGCTCGACGAACCATCAATGGGTCTCGCCCCGCTGTTTGTTCAAGAAATTTTCGATATCATTGTGAAAATTCGCGAAACCGGGACAACCATCCTCTTGGTGGAGCAAAATGCCAATATGGCTTTGCGGATTGCAAACCGCGCCTACGTGATGGAAACTGGCAAGATTGTTTTGAGCGGTGAAGCTTCAGAACTTCTGGCTAGCGAAGATGTTAAACACGCCTACCTGGGAGGATAAAGATGTTTGTGAAGTGGCGGATGACCGCGAACCCTTTCACGATTGACTCTGGCGCGACGGTGCCGGACGCTATCGAGATGATGAAGGAACACCATGTGACGAAGCTACCGGCTTTGCGTGACGGGAAGCTCGTCGGCATCGTGTCCCAAGCCGACATCAACCGAGCCTCGCCTTCGGATGCAACTTCCCTGTCTTTCGGGGAGGTGGCGTATCTGCTTTCCAAGTTGAAGGTCTACAAGGTCATGCATAAGAATCCGCCGACCATCAGCGCGGATGCCCTCCTGGAAGAGGCCGCGATTCTGATGCGCAACGAGGAAGTCGAGATTCTTCCGGTGCTGGACGGGGAAAAACTCGTTGGGGTGATTACCGAGTCCGATGTTTTGGATGCCTTTGTGGAAATCAACGGAGCCCGCGAAAAGGGCACCCGCTTAGTGATCGAAGCCGATGACCAGCCCGGGGTTATGTCCCGTCTCGCTGCCGTTACCGGAGAAACCGAAACCAACATCACCCATATCGCGGTCTACCGAACTGGAATGGAAAGCTCTCTGGTGATTCTCGGGGTGAATACCTTGAACACTGACGATCTCGAACAGACTTTCACTGCAGCCGGCTTCAAAGTCCGTTACGTGCTTCGCAACGAGTAGTTTTTTCCAAAAGGGACGGGATATCTTGGTAAATCTGCTGGAAAACAACGTTTTCGACACCGCCTTAGTTCTTGAGGGCGGCGGGATGCGCGGGAGCTACACCGCCGGGGCAATCAACGCCCTTTTGGAGTCGGAGGTCTACCTAGATTATGTTTGCGGGATTTCTTCCGGAGCCGCAAATCTCGTGAACTACATTGCGCGGCTTCCCAAACGTTCCCGCCAAAGCTCTGTTGATATCGCTGAGGACAGGTTTTTCGCCGGTAAACGCAGTCTTCTCACTGGCCACGGTGTTTTCAACCTGGATCGAATCTATTATGAGATGACTCAGGAGGGGGAACTCTTGGAACTCCCCTACGAGCGGTTCCAAGCCAATCCCGCGAAGTGGCGGATTGGGGCGTATAACGCCGCACGAGGAGCCTGCGTGTATTTTTCCTCCGCGCAAGTGGATAGCGAATTGAAACTAGCCCACGTCTGTAAAGCCTCCTCCTCGATGCCGGTGGTCACACCCGTGACTTTGATTGCTGGGGAGCCCTATATGGACGGTGCTATCGGAGCCAGCGGCGGGATTCCCTTAGATGTGGCGGAACTTGAGGGATACCGCAAGTTTTTTGTGGTTTTAACTCGTCCGCGCGGCTATGTGAAGGAGACTTCTCCGGCCTCCCGCCTCGCAAACCGCCTCTTGGGGAACTATCCCCTGGCGGCGCGCGCGCTGAGGCACCGCGCGGAAAACTATAACCGAACCCTGGCGCGGCTGCGCGGCTTGGAAGCGGAAGGCCAAGCCTATCTGTTCTATCCGGAGAACATGAGAGTCCAAAACTATGAGGATGATCCGGCAAAGCTCGCCACCAACTTCGAAGCTGGCTACGCCCAAATGACCCGCGAGTTACCTGCGATTAGGGATTTCCTCGGACTCGTTTGAGTCACTCTTTGACGATGATCCCCTGAGTGGCAACGGGGAGCTCAAGGGGTTTCCAGCCTTCTCGGGCAATTTCTTGGCGCTTTGCGGCGTTCAAGTGGGCAAAAACAATGACCGTGGGGCCGGCGCCGGAGACCGCGGCCGGAAGTTTCTCAGCGCGCAGCCGGTCAATCAGATCCAGGGTCGAGGGCATCCCCGCACGGCGATATTCCTGGTGGAGACGGTCTTCGGTGGCATAGTAGAGCAGGCTCGGGTGTTGGGACAGCGCAATCGGCAACAGCGCCGCTCGCCCCGCGTTGAAGGCGGCATCACGGTGTGGCACCGCATCAGGAAGCATCGCGCGCGCCTTCGAGGTCGAAAACTCGAACTCGGGAATCAACACGGTGACACGGACGTCCTGAGAGACCTCAAAGGACCTGGCAAAGGCCTGTGCCGGAGCGCCGGTTAGAGGATCCGCGGGTTCAATCCATCCCAGAGCCGCCCCGCCATAAACTGCGGGAGCCGCGTTATCAGGGTGACCCTCCATGTGGGCAGCAATCTCGAAGATCTCGTCGCGAGTCAAGGCCCCCGGCTCGAGGAGAGCAGAAGCCGTTGCAAGACCCGAAACAATCGCCGCCGAGGACGAGCCGAGCCCGCGCCCGTGGGGGACGCGGTTCACGCAGCGCATCTCGATGCCAATCTGGGAGGCTCCGACCGCGTCAAGGCCGGCCCGCAGAGCCTCAACCACCATGTTGGAGTCATCGGTGGGAACTTCGCCCGCGCCTTCACCTTCGACAGTGACGCGGGTCTTACCAGTAGTGGCTCGCACCGTGACCTCGTCTCGCATCTCCAGGGCCACCCCGATGGCATCGAATCCGGGCCCGAGGTTCGCTGAAGAAGCGGGAACCGAAACTGTCACCTCATCGCGCACAAAGTTCATCAACAAATCCTTACTCATTATCTCTGGGACGATGGGGGCGTGCTTTGTCGTCCCACTTTTATAAGCCGAGAGCTTGCACCGCCGCGGATAGTTCCGGAGCGATGACCGGCGGAGTCACGTCTCCGCGAACTTCCATTGCCGTCGCAGTGTCTTTCAATCCGTTGCCGGTCAGGGTACAAACAATGCGGGCTCCGGCCGGTACCTGCCCCGCGGATGCCAAAGCTAACAATCCCGCCACCGAAGCCGCGGAAGCCGGCTCACAGAACACCCCCACCTCGGCGGCAATAATCGCTTGGGCTTCCATAATCGCTTGGTCGGAAACGGCAGTAATCAAACCGCCGGAATCGTCGCGCGCCGCAGCCGCATAGGCCCAGGAAGCCGGATTCCCGATCCGAATCGCCGTCGCGATTGTTTCCGGATTGTCAACCGGATGGCCCACCACGAAAGGCGCCGCTCCCTCGGCTTGAATCCCCCACATCCGCGGAAGTTTTGTCGTCAAAGGCTTCAGATGCAGAGCCGAGTCTTCGATTGATGAAGTCACTTTGCGCCCGAAATATTCGTTGTACCCCATCCAGTAAGCGCTGATGTTGCCGGCGTTCCCGACAGGGAGAACATGAATATCCGGCGCATCCCCCAGCGCGTCACATATCTCGAAGGCAGCGGTTTTTTGCCCCTGCAAGCGATAGGGATTAATCGAGTTCACCAAAGCCACCGGATACTGTTCGGTGAGTTCGCGGGTGATGCGTAGGCAGTCGTCGAAGTTTCCGTCCACTGCCACCAACTGCGCTCCGTGCATGACGGCTTGGGCGAGTTTCCCTAGCGCAATCTTTCCGGCGGGAAGAATGACCGCACACCCGATTGCGGCAGCCACCGCATAGGCCGCGGCCGAAGCGGAGGTGTTTCCCGTCGAGGCACAGGCAACCATCTGGGTTCCCGCGGCTTTGACCTTCGTCATCGCCATCGTCATCCCGCGGTCTTTGAAGGAACCGGTCGGGTTGGCGCCCTCGAATTTCACGTAGATTTCGGTGCCGCTCCCGTCTACCCCCGCACCCGCGGAGGCTTCAGCAACACGAGTCTCCAATCTGGGGGAACGCACCAAGGGCGTGTTGCCCTCATAGAGGGTCACAATCGGGTCAGAGACTTCCACGGGGAGCCTATTGCGGTATTCTTCCAGCAGGCCGCTCCACATATTAGCCATGTTTAATTCGATCCCCTTCGCTTGTGATTACTAGCCTTCTTCAACAGACATCACTGATGCGATTTTATGCACTAACGGAGATTTAGCCAAAACTGCGAGGATATCGTCGTGCTGGTTCTTCGTGGCGCGGTGGGTGGAAATAATCAGTGTGGCCTGGTCTTCTTGGTCTCCCACAGGGGGTTGGCGCACTGAAGCCACCGAAACACCACCTTCCTGGTATGCCTGCACAACTTGGGCCAGGGCACCAATCTGTTGAGACACCTCGAGGCGGACTTGGAGGCTGGAAAGTACCTTCCCGGGTTCGCAAATCGGCAAATCGGCGTAGACGGATTCTCTAGGCGCGTGTCCCCCGTGGGCTATATGTCCCGCTCCCGCGACCACATCTGAAAGGACTGCCGAGGCCGTGGGAGCGCCGCCCGCTCCTGCCCCATAAAACATGAGCCGACCGGCGAACTCGGTCTCTAAAACGATCGCATTGTAGGGCCCATTGATTCCAGCCAGAGGATGGGTCAAGGGCACCAAGGTAGGTTCAACTCCCAGAGCGATTTGCTCGACTCCGTCCACCAAGACTCGTTGAGCTTTCGCAAGAAGTTTCACCGCGTATCCGGCCTCGCGCGCCTGCTCGATGTCTTCGGCAGTGATGTCGGTAATGCCCTTGGTAGGGACGTCAGCAATGGAAACTCTGGTGTGGAAAGCCAATGACGCCAAAATGGCGCATTTTGCGGCAGCATCGTGTCCTTCCACGTCGGCGCTCGGATCCGCCTCGGCATAGCCGAGATCCTGGGCCACTTTCAGAGCCTGTTCATAGGACCAGCCCTGGGTGGTCATTTGGTCCAGAATGAAATTCGTGGTGCCGTTGACGATTCCGAGAACCTGGTTAATCCGATCCCCTGCCAGAGATTCGCGCAAGCCGTAAACTACCGGCACTGCCCCCGCTACGGCGGCTTCGAAATAGAGGCTGGCATCGTGGGCTTCGGCAGCTTCGTTGAGTTCCGGTCCGTGAGCGGCCAACACGGCCTTGTTGCCGGTCACGACCGTTTTCCCCTGGTTCAAAGCCGCGAGCATGGCGCTGCGAGCCGGTTCCATCCCGCCCATGAGTTCAATCACCAAGTCGGCTTCTTGAATCACCCGTTCAATATCGTCAGTGATCAAGGCCGGATCAATCCCCTCGCGTGTCTTGGAGACATCCCGCACCGCGACCCCGGACAGCACCAGGTTCGCCCCGGCGCGTTCTGACAACTCTCGGTTTTGTTCCGAGAGGATGCGAGCCACTTGGGAGCCCACCGTGCCCGCGCCGAGGAGTCCGATTCTTACTTCTTTCATGGGTGTTCCTTCCCTGTTTTATATTCAGCAAAGCGCCTGATGCCGCTATCGCTCACGCGTTCGGCTGGGGCGAGGCGTTCAAGTATTCGCGATAGGCCGGATCGAAATGAGCCAGCATGGAATCAACTGTCTCCGGCTCCAACAACCATTTTGTAACGGGCGTTCCATCACTATCTTGGCTGCCTTGATCCACTCCGAGAACCCCGAGTCGAGTGAACCAGTTATAGTTCGAGCTCATTGACCAGCCGTAAGCGCCGACCATCGGCACGGCGAGAATATCTCCCTCATCGAGGTCGCTAGGCAGAGCCACATTGTGAACCACGATATCTCCGGATTCGCAGTGCGAGCCGACCACACGAGCGGCTACGAGCGGAGCTTCGGAAACACGATTAGCCAAGGCCGCAGTGTAGTCAGCCTCGTAGAGGGCAGGGCGGATATTATCACTCATTCCCCCGTCAACCGCCACATAGCGGCGGTAG
The DNA here is from genome assembly GCF_009695935.1 of Mobiluncus porci. Taxonomy (GTDB): domain Bacteria; phylum Actinomycetota; class Actinomycetes; order Actinomycetales; family Actinomycetaceae; genus Mobiluncus; species Mobiluncus porci. Next base: position 84,679 of record NZ_VUMY01000010.1, on the reverse strand, counting down.
ATGATAGACCCGTCTTCGCGCGTTCCTACCGGCTGGTCCTTAATGTTTAACACTCGGTACAAAGTGATCATGGTGGACGCTACCAGGGAACGTCCCGGCTCCACGGAAACAAAAGGCATAGGCTCGTCCAGCTCATTGCAGACTTCCTGTACCGTCTGGTACAAACCTTGGGCAACTTCCTCGGGATTGGGTCCGGGTTCGCTGGCCGGCGTGTAGGCCACCCCGTAGCCCCCACCAAGATCCAACTCGTCAACGAGATAACCGGTTTTCCGCTCGATTTCAGCCCGAAACTCCAGAACCTTCTTTGCGGCCGCCTTGAAACCTTCGAAATCCAGAATCTGGGAGCCGATGTGGGAGTGTAGGCCGGCGAGATCGAGCCTTTCATCAGCCAAAATCAGCTTCACCGCCACCATAGCGGGAGAATCATTCGAGGCAATATTGTAACGCCCAGTCCAATTTTGATGTTCCGGAGAAAGCCCTTCACTAGCTCCGCCCAGTAAGGAGAGCCCAAATTTTTGGTCCTCATGGGCCGTTGCAATAAACTCGTGTCCTCCGGCGTGAACTCCGGTAGTGATACGCACCATGACCGGAATTTTCGCCGCCTGGGGTAGCCCATCCAAGACCCGCTGCAATCGCTCTATCTCCGCCAGAGAATCCACGATAATCCGCCCGATGCCGGCAGTTACCGCATGGTGCAACAAATCCTCAGATTTCCCGTTGCCGTGCAAACCGATGAGTTTCGGGTCACAGCCACTAGCAATCGCGAGGGTCAGCTCACCTGCTGAAGCGGTATCGAGACCGAGGCCTTCCTTTGCGGCGATTCGCGCCAGTTCCAGGGTCAAAAACGCCTTTCCGGCATAGTGGACCTGGGAGCGACCCGAACCAAAGGCCTTATCGAAGGCTGTCTTGTAGGCACGGGCTCGCGCGCGAAAATCCGCCACATCCATCACGAATACGGGGGTTTTCGCTTCTGAGCTAATCAAGTCCGCCACGGAGCGCCCGCACAGCTCCATCTCCCCCCGCGCGCTGCGACTCAGACCAGCCGGCCACATATCGCGGCGTTCGCTGGGATCCGCGGCCGCAAGCGCATCCAACTCCTGGGCACCTGCCGGGAAACGCGCTGGATCATCTGCTGTTAGGGCATGTCCGCTCATAAATCCTCTTTCCTAATAATTCTTGGTCAGTGGGCTCTTGGTCGGTGTGGTGAAAACTCACATCCGCTCCGGGGCGGTAACTCCGAGCAGGTCCAAGCCATTCTTGATGACGATTTCCACCGCGTCATTCAATGCGAGCAACGCGCGGTGTTCGCCCGTGACCGGATCGTCTCCCGCCGGAGTCACACGCCGACGCCCATACCAGGTGTGATACGCCCCCGCGAGAGTTTCCAGGTAGCGGGGCACCAGGTGGGCCTCGCGTTCTTTCGCGCCGGTGGCCACCACGGAGGGGAATTGCGCCAGGACGCCAATAAGCTCCGCGTCAGCCGGATCTGACAACAGCGCGGGATCGAAGCCACCGGCTCTGCTAACCCCGTGTTCAGCGGCGTTTTTCGCCACATTCACGGTGCGCGCATGAGCGTATTGCACATAATAAACAGGATTGTCATTCGTATGCGACGCCAAAACATCGAGGTCAATGTCAAGTTGGGTATCCATGGAGGAACGCACCAGGGCGTAGCGAGCCGCATCCACCCCGACCGCGTCCACAAAATCCTCCAGGGTGACAATGTTGCCGGCTCGCTTCGACATCCTCACCGGCTCGCCATTGCGGTAAAGGTTCACCATCTGGCCGATAAGAATCTGCATATTCACGCCCGGTTTGTCTCCGAAGGCCGCACACATCGCCATCATGCGTCCGATATAGCCGTGGTGATCGGCTCCGAGGAGGTAAATCGCACAGTCTGCTCCACGCTCGCGCTTGTCGCGGTAATAGGCGATATCGGCAGCAAAATACGCGGCGTTCCCATCGGATTTGATGACCACACGGTCTTTGTCGTCCCCGTGTTTCGTGGTGAGCAGCCAAGTTGCTCCGTCTTTTTCCTCGACCTCGCCTTTGGTGCGCAAAAACTCCAAGGCGGCCTCAACTTTGCCGGTCTCGTACAGGGAGTTTTCGTGGAAGAACACGTCGAATTCGGTGCGGAAGTTCTTGAGTGAATCTTTAATTTCAGCAAACATCATCTCGACACCGTGGGCGCGGAAATATTCTTGCGCCGCCGCGTCTTCGAGCTCCACAGGATCGGGATCCCCCGCCGCCTGGGCTTTTTCCCTCACCGCAGCGGCAATGTCAGCAATATACTGCCCGCCGTATCCGTCCTCCGGAGCCGGCAACCCGCGAGCCGCTGCTAGCACAGACGCCGCAAAACGGTCAATCTGGGTGCCGTGATCGTTGAAGTAGTATTCGCGAGTTACTTTCGCCCCCGAAAACGCCAGCAGACGCGCCAGGGAATCCCCAGTCGCTGCCCAACGCGCCCCACCCAGGTGAATCGGACCGGTGGGATTGGCAGAAACATATTCGAGGTTCACGTGTTGGCCCTGCAAGGCTTCACCGGCTCCAAAACGCGAACTGGCCCCCAGGATATCTTCTACCAGCGCACCCGCAGCCCCCGCTTCGAGACGGATGTTAATAAACCCGGGACCGGCGACTTCCGTAGCGTCCACTCCCTCAAGGTCACCAATCGCTGCGGCAAAAATTTCTGCGAGTTCCCGCGGATTCATTCCCGCAGTTTTCGCAAGTTGCATCGCAATATTGGTCGACCAGTCCCCGTGATCACGGGACTTTGGTCGCTCTACCTTGACCTTTTCTGTCAAAACCTCGGGGGTGAGGGGAAGCGATTTTGCGTCCACAGCCTCGGTTAAAGCTGCAATAATCCGTTTAGTTAATTCTTCTGGAGTCACCCCCCAAGCCTACCGGTCAAGCCCGATTCATCCCAATCAAGGGCACTAATTCGCTCGCGATTAATCGGTAAAATCAGGGCAGCAAATGCGATAAATTTACTGCATGAACAGGCAAGGTGAACCTAACTTGGATTCTAGCTTCGATAATGACCCTGCCAAAGCCGTGGGGCGTAAGTCATTGGTAGCGTTGATGGGGCCCGCCTTCGTGGCCGCAGTCGCCTACGTTGATCCCGGAAACGTCGCGGCCAACATCACTGCCGGTTCCCGCTACGGTTACGCCCTGGTGTGGGTCTTGGTGCTGGCTAACTTCATGGCAATGCTGATTCAATACGAGAGCGCCAAATTCGGGATTGTCACCGGCAAGTCGCTGCCGGAAATGCTGGGCAGCCGCCTGAAGAAGCGCTCCCGTCTGGCTTTCTGGGTCCAGGCAGAACTCGTGGCAGCCGCCACTGACCTCGCGGAAGTCATGGGCGGGGCTATCGCGCTGAACTTGCTGTTCCACACCCCACTCCTAGTCGGCGGGGTTATCGTGGGAGCCGTTTCCATCGCCTTGCTGGCTTTGCAAAACACCTCCGGACAGATTGTGTTTGAACGCATTGTCATGGGATTACTGCTCATTATCACCTTGGGATTCGTGGGCGGCCTGGTAGTGGCTCCGCCCCAGTGGCAAGCTGCCGTAGCCGGGCTCCGTCCCACATTTCCTTCCTCCGATTCGGTTCTCGTGGCCGCCTCCATGCTCGGCGCTACCGTGATGCCCCACGCGATTTATCTACATTCTTCTTTAACCAAAGATCGTCACGGCCACGAGGAAGATAACGTTTGGAAACGCCGCATCCTCAAGGCCACGAAACTGGATGTGTTTTGGGCACTGCTGATTGCCGGATCGGTCAACATCAGCCTGGTGCTTCTCGCCGCCTCTGCCTTACAGGGCGACCACGGCGGGATCGAGACGGATACTATCGACGGCGCCTACCAGGTCATTGCCCAAGCACTCGGAATGGGAGTAGCCACGGTTTTCGCGGTGGGACTATTGGCTTCCGGATTGGCATCCACCTCAGTAGGAGCCTATGCCGGTTCAGAAATCATGCACGGCTTGTTGAAGATTCACGTGCCGCTGCTGGCGCGCCGCTTGGTGACTCTCATTCCCGCGTTGGTTATTTTGGCCATCGGTTTTGAACCGACTTGGGCACTGGTTTTGAGCCAGGTGCTTTTGTCTTTAGGGATTCCTTTCGCCCTGATTCCGCTGGTGGTCTACACTTCGAGGCGAGACATTATGGGAGAGTTTGCCGACCCCAAGCCTTTACTTGCCATAAACATCATCGTGGCCGGCCTCATTATTGCCCTAAACCTCGGTCTCCTGGTCCTCAGTTTCACCGGCGCCGGTTAATCGCGCTATTATTGAGGGGCTACTTCTAGCAAGCCCTGGTAGCTCAGTGGATAGAGCGTTTGCCTCCGGAGCAAAAGGTCGTGGGTTCGAGTCCCGTCCAGGGCACGACAGATTAATGGCACCAAGAGACAGTTTGTCTACGCGTAGCACCTTTACGCAAAACAGAGCGAAAGCGTCCCTACCACCAAGAAAACAAAAACCCGACCGTAGGGGTCGGGTTTGATTATTTCAAGAACTTTTACGCCTCAGTATCGAGGGCACGTCCCACCGAGCCACTGCCCATCATGGAACGCATCGAAGTGAAGGTCGCCACGCGGTCGTGCTGGCTCATGGGCTGGGGGCGACGCAACACCATCTGTGACTGAGCCGAACGGGCTGCCGGAGCGCTAGAAACTCGCGACTCCGCCAAGGTCAAAGCGAACAAAGAGGCAGTGTCGGCTCCCGGGGCGATAACCTCACCGGTAACAGAGTGAATGAGATCCCGATCGGATTGGGAAAGATGAGACAAAACCCACTGGGTATGCTCGTCGACAACGGACTTTGCGCTGGCGATAGCGTCATTCTGACGCTGCTTAGCGACTACAGCGGCCAGGCGGACTGCCGAACGTTCCATTGCCTTACTCCTTTCAAGAATCTCTTACCTTTAGTAATCTACCAGTTCTCTTCGACAGTTCCAAGCATCTTTTTAGGTTTTTCTGACACCAAATTCAGCCATCTCCGATTTTTTCCCATATTTTCAACGATTTTTCATAATTATTACTGTGAAATCACTTAGTGGAAGCGTGGCGTAATGTATGGACAATATCGCTATAAACCGCGTCTACTCCCCAAGCCGCCAGCCGACGATATTGGTTGGCATCGTTGACCGTCCAAACATAGACCGGACATCCCACCGCGTGGGCCCCCGCGACGAATCTTCGGGTCACCAAGGGCCAGCCGCGAAAGGTCTCGGGAACCGCAAAAGCACAGTGGTAATCGAACAGCAGTCTCGGAAGTATCCCGAAGTCGCGCAGGCGACCCAAACGCTGTTTTTCGCGCAGTTCCCAAAGGATTTTTTGCCATGATTCTCTTTTTCCCCCTAGAGAATCTTCATTTGTCTCCCACTCCCGCCGGCTTTTTCCGCCAAAGATTACCCCACTTTCACAGGCCAGCAAGAACCTAGCCACATCCAAGCCGCCGGGAAGATAGCCTGGCTGGGGTCCCAGTCGCCGCGCAATTTTCCACACTCGCGGGGCTGAGAAAGAAGCCAAGGCCATTCTTCCGAGGTCTCCTCTCCCCTCCAGGATTTTCAGCGCTTGAGGAACGACCGCGGAAACCTTGAAGTCAATGTTGACATAAATCCCTGGGTATCGGTCCAAAAATTCTTCCAGACCCAAGGGGACCTCCCCGTTGAGAAGCCGGTGACGGGAGAGTTCTTTCCAAGTTACAGCGGCTATTTCCACGTCGCCTTTTGCCCCGTGCCAGAAAGGATCGTGGCTGATTACCGGATAGCCATCACGGGTGGCTTGCAAGTCCGTTTCTAACCCCGCCGCTTCCCCTCCGGCAAGACACTCATCAAATGCTTCGCGCGAGTTTTCCGGGACCCCTTGGCGGGGCGCTCCCCGATGCGCCAGGAGCGCGGGTTTTCCGGCGACACCGAGCGGGAAAAGTTGCGCCGGACGAGGATACACCGAACGCGAAGAAACCGGATGGGAGGGCACACTCCCATTGTCCTTCATCAAATCGGCCACCCAAAAACGCTAGCGTTATTCGCAGACGTCATTGATATAGACCGCGCCCTGCTTCTTCATGAAAGTCATGGGGTCAACAGTTTTGTCTTCGGTTAGTCGAATCTCGAAATGAAGATGAGCCCCCGTGGAACGACCGGTGGATCCCACGCCGGCAATCAGATCTCCGGCTTTTACCTTGTCGCCCTTGGAAACGTAGATTCCGTTAGCGTACATGTGGAGATAACGAGAATAAAATACTTGGCCATCGATTTCGTGTTTGATGGTGATGGTTCCGGTAGAACCTTCCATTCCCGCGAACGTGACTTCCCCATCCGCTACGGCGTAGATAGCGGTTCCCACTGGAGCCGACCAATCCACACCCTCGTGCATCGTGCGTTGTCCGGTAATCGGATGGATCCGCATTCCCCAAGGGGAGGTGAAATTGTAGGATCCAGCATACATCGGCCAGACGATGGACTGGTCTTTAGCGGCAGCCCGAACGTCTCCGTTAGCGGAGTTTTCTTTGGAAACACAGTTACCGAGCTGTTTCGCTTCCATCAATCGAGTCCGCGCCGAGGCAGGAACAGCATTCAAATCCGAGTCATAGACGGACACCTCGTCGGCAGAAGCAATGATGGATAGGAGGGTCTCATTGGTTTCGAAATCTCCACTCGGAGCGGCGATGGATAAATCCGGAGAAACCAAGCCGGACAAGGGAGCCACCACGGTCACCGAAGCCAAAAAACCAAGTAATCCTATCCGCGGTAAATCGGAGGCTAAGTTTCGTTTGGGAGATAGATTTAGACGATTATGACGGCGATTACGGCGCCGTTCCAGTTCCCTGAGCTCTTTGCGGGAGCGAGGCCTTTCGCTTTCCACAAGTCACCTTCCTCGATGCATCACAACTTGGAATTGAGTTTATAACAAGTCGGTAACAAATTGCAACGAGTTTCAAACCTCATTTGTCACTTTAGTAACATTTGTCCACATTTTTCCCGCCTAGTTGAGAGAAATCTGAAAAGTTCTTGATAATTCACCGGAGAAATTGTTGCGAATTTATTTCAAACCATATCTGGTCTCAGCGGCTTTTCCCCACGATTCTAGTCATTTTCCCGCTGCAACGAATCCCTCACCTCGCCCACGAGTTCCTCCAAAATATCTTCCAAGAAAATCACACCTTTAATGGGCTCGCCGGGAGCATCAACCACTCCGGCAAGGTGAGTGCCCTGCTTTTGCATGACACGCAACGCGTCTTCGACTTCCATCTGCGGAGTGACCTCCGTTAGCTCACGAATTCTCCACGATTCCAGGGGCTGCTCTCGGCGCGATTCAGCAACGGCAATGACATCTTTAATGTGGAGATAGCCACAGATTTCGTCAGCCTCGTTCACCACCGGAAACCGAGAAAATCCGGTTCGTGCCACGGCTTTTTCCGCCTGGGACACGACGACATCCACCGGTAAAGTTACCAGGGATTCACGCCCCAGCATGACTCCGGAAACAACTTCGGTGGAAAACTCTAAAGTTCCAGACAACAGCCCCAAATCGTCTTCCAGCGTTCCCTCGGCGCGAGACTTTTCAACAATCGAGGTCATTTCCTCCACCGTGAAAGTATTGATAACCTCGTCTCGAGGTTCCTTTCCGAAGAGCCTGACAAATACATTCGCAAACTTGTTCATGCCGTCAACCAGAGGCCTCACTGCCCGAGCGAGAGCCACCATAATCGGGCCGTAGAACAACACTAGCGAACTGTGGGCGGAGACCGAAAGATTCTTCGGAATCATCTCCCCCACTACCACGTGAAGATACAACACAATCAAGAGGGCGATTAGAACCGCCGCCGCATGGGCAGTAAGGGGCGGCGCTCCAAGCAGTTCCACCAGGGGCGTCAACAAGTGCGCCAAGGCGGGTTCCGCCACCACACCCAACCCCGTTGAGGCCAGCGTGATACCAAGTTGACAGACGGCGAGCATCTCCGAGACGTGCTCCACAGCGAAAAGCGCCCCAGCGGCTCCACGTTTCCCTTCCTTCAACAAGGGCTCAATCTCGGCGCGACGCGAAGCCGTAATGGCAAACTCTGCCCCGACAAAGAAAACGTTTACTCCCAGCAAAACCACCATAGCCAAGAGCCCCAGCAAATCATTCATGGTGGTCCCCCTCGGCAGTGTCCGCAGGATTCAGTTTAGTGATACGAACCCTCGCGATTCTTCGGCCTTCCATCTGTTCTACATGGAGTAAGTAGCCGCTGACTTCAATCTCATCGCCTTGGGTTGGAATCCTTCGGAGTTCGTTCATCATCAACCCGCCCAGCGTCTCGTACGGACCCTCATCGGGGAGCTCAACATGGGTTTGGAGCATGAGCTCATCGGGACGAATCAACCCTGGAACCAGCCAGGAGCTCTCCGTCACCGCATTGATCCCCGCAGCGCGCTGGTCGTGTTCATCGCTCACCTCACCGACGATTTCTTCCACCGCGTCCTCCAGGGTCACCATTCCGGAAGTGCCACCGTATTCATCAACCACCACAGCGCTTTGACTTCCCGCATCCCGCAGCAGTAACAGCAGGTCAGCCAACCCCATAGTCTCCGGAGCCCGCGGCACCTCAAACATGAGAGAGGAGGAGGCGACTACCACCTCAGAACGCCGCTCATACGGAACCGAAACCGCGCGACGCAGGTTAGCGAAACCGAGAATGTCATCCAGACCGTCCTCGCCCACCACCGGAAACCGCGAGTGACCGGTTTCTTTGGCCTTATTGATGAGATCTTGAGCGGTGTCATCCTGTTGGAGATAGTGGATTCGCCCCCGATCCGTCATGACGTCTTTGGCGCTCAACTTCGAGATGTGAATGGACCTTGTGAACAGAGAAGCGGTAGAAACATCGAGTTTTCCTGCCTCCGCGCTTTGCCTCACCAAAGCCGCGAGTTCCTGGGCTGAGCGCGTGGAGGACAATTCTTCGGCAGGCTCGACCCCCATACGCCGAAGCACCCAGTTGGCTGAACCATTCAGCACCGCAATGATGGGACTAAACACGAAGGTAAACGCTTTTTGGAAACGAACTACTGCTCCGGCAGTGGCCAGTGGGTCAGCCAGCGCCAAATTTTTAGGAACTAACTCTCCGAAAACCATGGAGAACAGGTTGGTCAACAGTAGCGCTACCACACTTCCGATAGCAGTGGCCACCCCCAAAGCCAGCGCGGTATGGCCTAACCCTCCGGTGATGAGACGCGCTAAAGCGGATTGCGTGGTGTAACCAAGCAGGATCGTGGTCAGGGTAATCCCCACTTGGGTTCCCGACAATTGGGTGGAGAGTTTCGAAATGGCCTTCTTGATGAGCGTCGCACGCTTGTCACCATTCGCGCTTCGCATCGCCACCTTGGTCGTGTCCACGGCGACAAAAGAGAACTCGGCTGCTACGAAAAGAGCAGTGCCGAGGGTGAGAACCACCCCTACTGCAACCAGCAGCCAATCTATAAGTACTGGATCCATATATTGCTCGGCCTATTTAGCCAAATCCGCCTTTGTTGCTTTGACGATTTCACGACGCACCTTCCAGGAGGGCTGACCGTTGTTGTCTAGAATCGCCATCCCCAAGCCTCCGGCTAAGGATGCTCCAACGATGAGGCCGCGCGAATAATCCTGTCGTTCACGATCGGTTTTTGCCACCCAAATCGGGTTGTTCACGACCGTAATGGGGAAGTTAACCGCCGCCAAAATAGCAGCGCAGGTCCGCGGGTATTTTCCCAGCGCTAATCCGGTGGCGGTGATCGCCGTCACAGCTCCAGCAAGACGAGAAAGGAGTTTCGCATCAGAAGTCAGCACGGGAGGAAGCCCCAGTTTTTCGAGCGCCGGCTCAATCTTTTTGAAGCGTTCCACATGGTCATCAGGGTTACGCAACGCATCCAACCCATCAAACACAAATACCGAGGCCAACATGGGGCGAGCCAACAAACGAAGCAGAGTTTTCATAACTCTATCTCACCACAAATCTCCAAGTTTTGCCGAGGTTTTTATCTACAAACTGTCGAAACCGCGGAGAAGTAATCGAGCAAAAACCACGGGACGGGAATAAAACTGGTGCTGAGAGCGTTTACAGTAATGTGTCTTTGAATGCGATAAATGATTGTCCCCTCTTACTGCGGGTTTCGTTTCACCCGTCTGGACCCATTTTGCCGCTAGACTTCTTCTTAATGACTACGAAGACAGCAACCGGGACCTTTGAATCTGAGGTCATGCCCTATTTGAACCAGCTCTATTCCGGGGCGTTGCGCCTGACGCGCAACAATGCCGATGCCGAGGATCTGGTGCAAGAAACGTTTTTGAAAGCGTTCAAACACTTTGATTCTTTCCAACCTGGAACGAATCTTTTGGCTTGGCTCTATCGCATTATGAACAACACCTTCATCAATGCCTATCGGAAGAAGACGCGGGAGCCTAAGACTTCCACCGTGGATGAGATTCAAGACTACCAACTGGCTCAAGACACTTCTCATCCGGAAACACGTTCCGCCGAGGCGACCGCTTTGGATAGGCTGGGAACCGAAGACATTCTGGCCGCCATGGATGCTTTACCCCAGGAGTACCGCGAGGCCGTGTATTTGGCTGACGTAGAGGGATTTTCATACAAGGAAATTGCCGAGATTCTCGAGATTAAACAGGGAACGGTAATGTCCCGCCTCCACCGCGGTCGAAAGAAGCTAAAGGACCTACTGCAGGATCGGTTGATTCTCAGCCGTCCGGTCGGAGAAGCTACCGACCGCAACCTGGTAACAAGTCAGGGAGGGAAATAAAATGAGTGAGTCAACAGGCACCGAACCCTTTGATGAATCATCGGGGCACGCCTCTGACAGTCATCTTCATCAGCTACTGGGACAGGAAATTCCGCCAAACGCCGCGGAGAAGCTAGAGTCGGTAGAAAAACCCCAGACGAAGAATCCTGATTACCATTGTGGGCCATTCCAAGACTATGACTGCGGGATGGTGGAAGAGCACTTGTGGGAAATTATTCACCACGATTTAGCCCCGAGCCTATTGGCGCCGCTGCAGGCACATTTGAAAGAATGCCCCCATTGCGCTGCGCAATCAGCAGAGCTGGAAAAGATTGTCACCAAACTCCAGGCCTCTTGCCACTGCGAAGCGCCGGTGGAGCTGCGGGAACGGATTATGGTGACGATTCGGGAAAATTCCTAGATTGGCTCCGCGGACGGCTTCGGAATTGAGCGCGTGGCTGATTTGTGCGAGAATATCTAGGTTCAAATGTTTATGAAAAGGAGCCTGACTATGTCCAAGCGCGGTCGCAAGCGTCGTTCGCGGGCCAAAAATGCCGCTAACCACGGCAAGCGCCCTAACGCTTAAGTTCTAAGCCTCAAAAGGCTCCGGCGAATTCCGCCGGAGCCTTTTTTCGACTGGGAAGACTTAGACTCTGCGAAGGCACAGCGGACGGGTCATGCCTCTTGGCGTAACGAAGTATAGCCAAAGGGTCTGACCCGTCGGCGTAGCCGGAACAAAGCGGAACCGTCCCCTGCTCGCCAAGGCTCAGAACTTAATCTGGTTCTTAAACGCCTTGACGACAAAACTCGTGCGCGACTCGCAATTCGTCAACTTCAAAATCTTGGAGACATAGTCCCCCACAGTTCCCTCGGAAGTATGGAGTTCTTTAGCGATAATCCGATTGGATTTCCCCTCAATCAGGAGCGGCACGACTTTCTTGAGCCGGTCGGGGATTGCCTGGACCGATTCCACAAATGCGGTATCAACAGGCTCGCGGTTCCCCGCTCCAGCCACCATGTCAGCCAAAGCTGAGGCCGGATCTTCGCTAATAATCCGTTTCCCGTCTCGGGTCGCCAACAGGGCATCCACCATTTCTTCCACCGGCTTGTCCTTGGTGACGAAACCGGACGCGCCAGCCTGTATGGCCTTCATCACCGAGGGGCGCTGCTCGAAGTTCGTGAAGATGAGAATCCGCACCTGGGGGTATTTTTCCCGAATCTGTTTAGTGGCTTCAATTCCGTCCATCCGCGGCATATCCACGTCCATCAAAACCACGTCCGGAGTCCACTCCTCCATGATTTTCAGCGCCTCCACGCCATCTTCTGCGGTTTTGAGAAGGAATACCCGCGGATCAGATTGCAGTGACGCTCCGAGGTAGGTGCGCACAATCTGGTCATCGTCCACCATCAGAACCTTCAACGGCAGGATTTGGTTTTCAGCCATTTATCTCTCCCTTTATCTCATCTTGTCTCTTCGCCCGCTGTCCCCGATGGTTCAGGGGCGTGTTCAACATTTTGTTATGCATGTCACGAGGAATCTCCGCGTGCACCAGCCACTTACCCTGGCTGGCTACGTATTCGAGACTTCCCCCTCGTCTCTCCAGGTAGGCGGTCATCTGTTTCAATCCCAGGCCCGAAGTCATGGCGTAGTCCACGCGGTTCCCGCCGATTTCATTGGTCGCCATGAACTCGATATCATCCCCCGCAATCTCGACCGAAATCTCGGCGGTGGTCCCTGATTTCCCGTATTTCACGAGGTTCGTTGTCGATTCGGTCACTAGCATTTGCAAGGTGGTTTCTTCGTAGCGATTCAACTGGTTTTCGAGATCGTCTGGAATTTCCAGTTCCAAAGTAATATTGGCGGTTTTCGCCACATTCACGCTGTCTTGCAGAATCTCGCACAGTGTCCTCCCCGAGCTTTGTTCATCAACGGGAGTCTTCAACTGCCTGATAGTGGTGCGAAGATCCACCAAGGCTTCTCGGGATTGGCCGGATACCAAATCTAGCGACTCCCGCACTGAGTCTTCGAGTTGAGGATTCTTGGCCAAATTTTCCGTAATCAGAGTCAGCCTCGTTAGGTCAGCCGCCAGGGAGTCGTGCAAATCTTGGGCGAGAGCATTGCGCAGTTGCACCTGGTCAACTCCGGCTTGGAGCCGGATTTTTTCCGTTTCGCGACCCGCTTTCTCGGCTAGACGTTGGTAGTGTCCGAAAGACCAGCCGACTGCAGAAACAATGAGGTAGCCGAGGACGACGAATAGGGCAGTAAGCGCATCGAAACTTCCGGCTGTGAAATCTGAAATCGCCATCAGGATTATGGATGGGATAAGGAATTGGTAGAGCCGCCGAGAGGAAAAATAGGCCATCGTCACCAATCCGCAGACTGCCGTTCCGAAGAAGACGATGTATTCGGGAAAATAGGCGCACACCGCCCACATAATGACGACTAGGGAACCACACACTCGCGGATAGTGCGCCATCAGGGCAAAAAGGAACAAACCCACCGCCTCAATGACCCAGTTTTGGGGTTTGATGAAGGGAGGCTCGTCCAAGATAGTCCACGCGTCTTGGGCGAGGGCGAACAGCAAAGTGACCACGATGACGATGCGCCACGGCGTCATCACGCGCTTAATTCGCTCTCCGGATAGATACATACCCTGAGCCTATCGCGGCTAGCCCTCTCGAACTATCCACCGCACGCTGAAATATTCCAGCAAACGGGGGCTCCTGAACTCGGGAGCCCCCGCCTGTCATCGCAAAACCCGCTACTTACCGGGCGAAAGCCGCATCCATCAAGGTCGCGGCCTGTGCCTTGTGGGTTTTGGCGATGCCGGTGGACGGAGCCGCCATAGCCGGTCGAGACACCACGCGAACGTCGCGTCCCCCGACGAAACGGTCGTGGTGGATGTAGAAGAATGGCCAGGCGCCTTGGTTTTCCGGCTCGTCCTGCACCCAGACCAGCTCCGCGTTCGGATACTGATCCACAATCGCCTTGAGATCATCGTGGAGCGGGTAGTACTGTTCGAGGCGCACAATCGCGGTCGCCTTATCTCCGCGCTTTTCCCGCTCGGCTACGAGGTCGTAATACACACGACCCGTGCAGATAATCACGCGATTCACGGCGCTTGGATCGAGGCCGCCTTGGTCGCCGATAGCCCGCTGGAAAGAACCATGGGTGAAGTCTTCCACCGAGGAAACCGCGGCTTTCAAACGCAGCAGTTGCTTCGGGGTGAAAACAATCAAAGGAGTCCGCGGGCGGCGATAGGCCTGAATCCGCAGCATGTGGAAGTGGTTAGCCGGAGTGGAGGGCTGGACAACCCACATATTGTCTTGGGCACACAAATCCAGGTACCGCTCGATGCGCGCCGAAGAGTGATCGGGGCCTTGCCCCTCGAAACCGTGGGGCAAGAGCATGACCAAAGAAGAGTGCTGGTGCCACTTCTGTTCCGAAGAACTGATGTATTCATCAATAATCGTCTGGGCCGCAAAAGCAAAGTCACCGAACTGGGCTTCCCACAGGGTCAAGGCCTCGGGGCGTTCCACAGAATAGCCGTATTCGAAACCGAGAGGGCCATATTCGGAAAGGGAAGAATCATAGATCATGAACTTGCCCTGGCCCGGAGTTAGGAATGACAGCGGGGTCCACTCTTCACCCGTGTTGTGGTCGTGGATGACCGCGTGGCGCTGGACGAAGGTCGCGCGCCGCGCATCCTCGCCAGACATCCGGATGGGAGTGCCTTCCATCAAGATGGAACCGAAGGCGAGGAGCTCCCCGAAGCCCCAATCGATATTGCCTTCTCGAGACATCTTTTGGCGCTTTTCGAGCAGCTTCGCCACCTTCGGGTGAGGGGTAAAGCCTTCGGGATAGGACACTTGGGAATCACCGATTCTTCCCAGCACTTCGGGAGACACCGCTGAGGACCAACCCACCATCTGGCCACCCAGGTCATCGTTGGAAGACGGAAGATTCCAGTCGTTGCCGCCCTGCTCGCCTTGACGAGTCGGGGTGTAACCGTGTTCTTTCGTTTCCTCAAAAATCTTCTCTAGCTTCTTGTGGAAGTCATCCATCGCCGCCTTGGCTTCCTCGTGAGTCAAGTCGCCACGACCAATGAGGTTGTTGACGTAAACCGTGCGAGTGGAGGGAAGATTATCAATCAGCCCGTACATAACCGGCTGGGTCATCGAGGGATCGTCGCCTTCATTGTGGCCACGACGCCGGTAGCAGAGCATATCGATAATGACGTCTTTGTGGAAAGTCTGCTGGAAACGGTAGGCCAAGCCAGCGACCCGAGTCACCATTTCCGGATCATCCCCGTTGACGTGGAAAATCGGCACCTGCAAGCCTTTAGCAAGGTCAGTGCAGTAATTGGTGGAGCGTCCGTTGGTCGGCGAAGTGGTGAAACCGATTTGGTTATTCACAATAATATGGACGGTTCCGCCGGTCTTATAAGCCTCCAGCTGGCTCATATTCAGGGTTTCATAGACGACGCCTTGGCCGATGAAAGCCGCGTCGCCGTGAATCAAGACGGGGAGATAACCGTAGTCATCATCAAGCCCCATCTTGTCCTGTTGAGCCCGAACGATGCCTTCCACCACCGGATCAGCCGCCTCCAGGTGAGAGGGGTTCGCGGCAATGTAAACCTGGGTGTGTTTACCCTCGTAGGACTCGTAGACCGATTCGGTTCCCAAGTGGTATTTCACGTCACCAGAGCCCTGCACTGAGCCCGGATCCATGTTGCCCTCAAACTCGGAGAAGATTTGAGCATTGGATTTACCGGCCACGTTCACGAGCATATTGAGACGTCCACGGTGGGCCATCCCGATAGTCACGCCCGCTAGTCCATCGTGAGCGGCATCGTCCATAATCCGCAACATCAGCGGAATAAGGGACTCCCCACCTTCGAGGGAGAAACGCTTCTGTCCCACATATTTCGTTTGCAAGAAGTTTTCAAAAGCCTCGGCCGCGTTCAAGCGATCCAGGATGGCGCCGCGAACAACCTTGCTCGGTGGCTCATAGGGTTTTTCCAAAGCTTCCTGCATCCAAATCCGCTGTTCCGGATCTTGAATATGCATGTATTCCACGCCACAAGTGCGCGTGTAGGTGTCGCGCAACTGGCCGAGCAATTCGCGCAGGGTCATCCGCTGGTTCTTCTTGCCGCCGAAAACCCCAATCGGGAACTCCGTATCCAAATCCCAAATCGACAGGCCGTAGCGATCCAAACGCAAATCCGGGTGGCGACGCACGCGGTAATCGAGCGGATCGGTGTCAGCAATGAGGTGTCCCCGCGAGCGATAGGCGTGGATAAAACGCTGGATGCGCGCGGGCTTGGACTGCTCGCTGTAGGAGTTGTAAACCTCGTTGCGAGTCCACACGTAAGGCTCGTAGGGAACCTTCATAGAAT
This sequence comes from Mobiluncus porci, assembly GCF_009695935.1. Classification (GTDB taxonomy): domain Bacteria; phylum Actinomycetota; class Actinomycetes; order Actinomycetales; family Actinomycetaceae; genus Mobiluncus; species Mobiluncus porci. The sequence goes on along the minus strand of NZ_VUMY01000010.1, from coordinate 68,524 downwards.
CAAACACGCGGTCATAGAAGCCGTCTTCACCTTTGAGCTTCTTTTCCACCAATCCCAGGAAAGAACCGGACAGGGCACCTTGGATAACGCGGTGGTCGTAGGTCGAGGACATGTGGAAGATTTTGCCGATACCGGCTTTTGCCATCTGGGCGTCACTCGCCCCGGCCCATTCCGCCGGATAGCCGGTGGCACCAACCCCGATTATGGAACCTTGACCAACCACAAGTCGCGGCTGGCTCATGAGAGTACCCAGAGTTCCGGGGTTCGTGAGGGTGACGGTACCTCCCGAATAGTCATCCATGGTGAGTTTTCCGTCGCGTGCCTTCTTCACGAGCTCCTCATAGGCGTTGACGAATTCCTGGAAGGACAGCGTGTCAGCATCGTGAACCACCGGGGTTACCAGGAGGCGAGAACCGTCATCTTTTGGCAGGTCAATAGCGAGACCAAACCCCACATGCGCCAGGTGGTCGATATAGGGTTTGCCGTCTTTGAGCTCGTAGCGGACATTCATCTCGGGGAGCTCGGAAAGGGCTTCCACAATGGCATAGCCAATCAGGTGGGTGAAGGAAACCTTACCGCCGCGGGTGCGCTTCAAGTGGTCATTAATCTGGAGCCGGTTTTCGATAAGCACCTTGGCGGGAATCTGACGATAGGATGTGGCGGTCGGAACCGACAGGGAAGCATCCATATTCTTCGCAATGGCTGCCGAAACGCCCTTCATTCGCTCCGAGACATCCTCGGCTTTGGCGACTTCCGCTCGGTTCTGTAGCATTTCCGCGGCCTGTTTCGCCGCATAGGGCGAGCTCGGGGGATGCACTTGGGAGCGGGGAGCTGGAGGGAGGTCGGAACGCGACACGTCCTCGGAACGGATTTGTTGACTGTCAGTTTCGGATCCTGTAGCTGAATCCGCATCGCCTGGAGTCGGGGTTGCCTCGTCGGTTCCAGATTTCTCGCCCTTTTCCATCAGACCCAGTTCTTCCATCTGCTGGAAGTAGGTCTGCCATTCCGGAGGAACGGAATCTGGATTCTGGAGGTATTGTTTATGGAATTCGGCAATGAATTCTTCGGATGGTTGATTTGCTGACGTCTCTGTCTGGGCCACTATTATTCCCTTTCGCGGTGGTTGGAAAATATTTCCGTTAACAGTATTAATTTAGGACTAAATGCCTAGGAAATCACCTCAACTCGAGAAACTTAGAAAAGTTTTACCAAGCCCATGGCATTGTTTAATGAAGCGCGGGTTTAGCTTTTGAATTATGGCGACTTTCCTCAAATTTCATATTCATTGCGCTTGTTTTCAGTAAGGTTTGGGAATTTCCGCTAGAAGATGGCGAAATGATGCGACTCGGGCGCGACATTCCGGGTGGGAGTCCAACAAGCAATCGGGGGCATCTTCGCGGTGAGTACATCCGCGAGGGCAGTCTTTGGCGATTGTCGCCAGTTCCGTGAACCCCGCCAAGAGACCATCCGCATCAATATGGGCCAACCCGAAAGACCGCACTCCGGGGGTGTCTATAACCCAGCCTCCACGGTACGAGAAAGCGACAGCAGAAGATGAGGTGTGGCGACCCTTTCCGGTTACGGTATTGACCTGCCCAGTAACCCTTTGCGCGCTCGGAACCAGGGCATTGATGAGCGTGGATTTCCCTACCCCGGAATGACCCAAGAGCACCGTCACCTCGTCTTCTAGAGCTGCTTTTAGCGCAACAAGCGGGGACGGGTCTGGTGGCGTAGTCGTCGTAGCAGGGACACCAGTGGGGACGGTGCTTGATGGCGTAGCGTCATAGTCCTCTCTCCGTAAAAGATATACCGGCAGTAGCTTCTCGTATTCACGCGTCAATCCTTCTCCGGCGTCAAGATCCGTTTTCGTTATGACCAGCAGCGGTTTCACTCCCGCATCCAAAGCCGTCACCATGGCTCGGTCTATCATCCCCGTCTTCGGCTCGGGATTTGCTGCGGCCACCACAATCAGCATCTGCGTGGCGTTAGCCACGATAAGTTTTTCCTTGGTTCCGGTTTCCGATTCATCAAATGAGCGACGCAGAACGGTGGTTCGCTCTTGGAGGGTGACGATTCGCGCCAGGGTATCGGGAGTTCCCGAGGTATCCCCTTCCAGCCCCACGCGATCCCCGACGATAATCCCTTTCCGGCCGAGAGCCCGCGCTTTCACGGCTTGCACGGAAGCGGTTTGCCCTTTGATAGCCAGGGTGAAACGTCCCCGATCCACTGCTGTCACCAAGCCAGGAATGGCGTCTTCAAAGCTGGGGCGTTTCTTGGTGCGAGGACGGGTCCCTTTACCGGGGCGCACTCGCACTCGCGGGTCATCGGTTCCAATATCGCGCCTAGTCATTGGTGACCCCTAAAAAGCGGGTCCACATCTGGGGAAAATCGGGCATGGTCTTGGAGGTGGCACCAATATCGTCGATTTGTACCGGGCGGTACAGACCCATCAGTGCAGCAAACGTGGCCATGCGATGATCCCCATAGGCATGCATCAGCATCGGCTGCTGGGAGGATTCCGCCAGCGCGAGGCTTTCTTTAGAGATACCCTCAATCAGGAGCCCCTCGTCGGGGGTGATTTCACAATGGATTCCGAGGTTTTTTAGCTCTGTGGAAAGTGCCTCCAGTCGATCCGTTTCGTGTCCGCGCAGATGGTGCAGGCCACTCAAAACGGACGTACCGTCAGCACAGGCGGCCAAGGCCGCCACGGTGGGGACGAGCTCGCCCATCTCTGAAAAGTCCATCCTTATCGGTTTCAGGGGCCGCTCGCTTTGGACACTGAGAATTCCGTATTTCAACTCGACTTTCAAACCAAATTCAGGAAGTATGCTGCGCCAGGCATCACCAGCCTGAGTCGTGCGAGTGGGCCAACCAGGGATTGAGACTCTGCCACCGGCAATGCCCACCGCCGCCAGAAATGGTCCCGCGTTGGATAAATCCGGCTCGATGCTAAGCACCTGGCCCAGGACAGGACTCGGCTCGACGCTCCACTCCCAAGTACCGTCGGTTTGCTTGGCGCCGCTAGCGTCAATCCCGCGCAAAGTTAGGGATTCCAAAGTCATCTGCAGATGCGGCAAGGACGGCACCTCTGCCGTTTTGGAACGAATGGTAAAGTTTTTTCCGAAAAGTGGAGCACTCAACAACAGTGCAGACACAAATTGCGAGGAAGCAGACGCGTCGACACTGACCTCTCTCGGAATCTGAGCTTTCGGGGGATGGATTACGAAAGGAAACAGACCTTGAGTCGGGTTCTCGCTTTTCCAAGTGGCACCCAACTCCTCGAGCGCCGCCAATAGTGGCAATAGTGGGCGCGCATTTGCACTGTCGTCTGCAGTGAAACGAACAGACCGTCCCAGAGCCACCGCCAAAGCAGGCAGAAATCGCATCACCGTTCCCGCCAATCCACATTCAATTTGTACCGGTTGTTCCGAATCTTCTGCAGCCGGTGGTGTTATTCCATCTGCGGGGGGTTTCCTCCAAATCCCCGGAATGGGGCTAATTTGTACCGGTTGGTCAACAAGGGGTGGCCAGGGGGTTATCGTCGCTCCGAGTCCGGTCAATCCTTTCACCATCAAATCGGTATCGCGGGCATAAAGCAGTCCGTAGATTTCGCTGTCTTGATCTGCTATGGCACTGAGAAGTAGCTCGCGAGCGCTTAATGACTTCGACCCCGGAAGTCTTACGGAGGCAAAAATTGGGCCCGCGGCGCGCGGAGCCACCCAGACGGGGCTTGACGCTGTTTCCTTCACCGTCTTAGCTTAGCCGAAAACCGCGTTGCTTCCTGGAAAAGTCCAGATTTTAGGCTAGGTTTAGACTATGGATTCTAAACGTTGGGAAGAAGATTTACAGTTGGCTCTGGTGATGGCTGACCAGGTGGATGCCCTCACCATGTCCCGTTTCCGCGCCGATGACCTCGAGGTAAACGATAAGCCCGACCTCACACCAGTTACCGATGCGGACAGAAGCGCTGAACACATGATTCGCACCCAACTTTCTCATTCTCGTTCCCGCGATGCCGTTGTCGGGGAGGAAGAGGGGTCCAGTGGGTATGCTTCGCGACGCTGGGTCATTGATCCGATCGATGGCACCTCCAATTTTCTTCGCGGAGTTCCGGTTTGGGCGACCCTGATTGGGCTGATGGAGGAGGGAAGAATGGTCGTCGGCGTGGCTAGTGCCCCGGCTCTGGGATGTCGCTGGTGGGCCGCAGCGGGTAGCGGCGCTTGGACCGGACGGTCTCGCTCTTCCGCGCGCCAAATTCACGTCTCCAAAATAAGAACCTTGGAGCAGGCCTCCTTCTCGTACTCCGAGATCGGGGAATGGGCCGAAGCCAAGCGGCTACGCGGTTTCATGAATCTGAGCCAACAGGTGTGGCGAACTCGAGCCTACGGGGATTTCTGGTCATACATGCTAGTGGCTGAAGGCGTGGTGGATATTGCCTCCGAACCGGAACTGAACCTGTGGGATATGGGGGCTCTCTACCCGATTGTGACGGAGGCGGGCGGACATTTTACCGGCCTAGATGGCACGGATGGGGTGAAGGGTCCCGGAGCGGTAGTCACCAACGGTCGGCTACATTCTCAGGTGCTGGACTTGATTGGCTCCCCCACAGACTAATAAATTCAGCAAACCCAGTTTTCTGTTGTATTTTCAGCGAAAAACTCGAATGCAAGTTAGGGAAATTTTCGTTTCTAGCCTCGGTTTATGCTGGAAGCATGAAACTTTTACACACCTCCGATTGGCACCTCGGCCGGTCCTTTTACTCTAGGGATTTGGAAGAGTATCAACGCGCTTACCTTGACCACCTCCTCGCGGTCATTGAAGAAGAACAAGTCGATGCCCTGCTGGTTGCGGGCGACGTGTTCGACAAGATTAACCCCTCCGACATTAGTAACGACCTTTACGGCGGGTTCATGGAACGAGCCATTGAACTCACTGATGTTATCCTTATCTCCGGTAATCACGACGGCGCTTCTCGGATGCGGAGCTATATAAACCTGGTAAGAGAGCGTCTCCATCTCTTCACCTCCGCGACTCAAGTCGGACAGGCCGTTGAAATCCGTGAGAAAAACATGCTGAAAGGTTTGGTTTATCCCATCCCCTATCTCAGCCCCTACTCCGATGTGGTCGAGCTCTCTCGTTGGCGGGACAAGGAGGGGACACATCTTGATGAAGGGGTGGAAACCGTCGATGCAGATGGGAATAGTCTTGGGGAGGGGCTGTTGCCGGACACTTCGGAAGCGCTATTTGGTGCGGCGCTACGTCGCATCGGACGGGATCTGGATCAACGCGGCGAGGTTAAGGTGCCCATCGTCGCGATGGCTCACGATTATTTCTGTAAGTCTGACTTTGCCGACACCTTGAGCGCTGCGGGAAATCTCCTGCCGATTCGCGCCTCAGTCGTCGATGAGCTCGAAGAATACAATCAGCAGGGGCGGTTGTTTGACTACTTGGCTCTCGGGCACCTCCACAGTTGCGGAAAAGTACCCGCTAAGACCCATATCCAGTACTCCGGTTCGCCTTTGCCTTACCGAGCCTCGGAGGAAAAAGCTAAGGTTTCTCTACTCGTGGAAGTTGAGGCGGGAAAGCCCCCCTCGATACGGGAAATTCCCGCTCCAATGCCCTACCACGTCAAAGTAATTCAGGATACGGTTGAAAACCTCAAATCTGACAAATATCAAGACTACCGCGACTGGTGGTGTGAAATCACGATTTTGGACTCATCTTCCAATGATTCTCGGCTCCAGGTACAAGCATTATTCCCGCATTCTCTAGTGCGGGTGGGCTACAGTCTCGACACCGTTCACCTGACTATGCAGAACCTGAGCGCCGCCTCCGAGCTCAGCGTCACCACTGATTTCCTCAGGCCTCTGCTGGAACATAGCGAGTTCAAAGAAGAAATTTTGAAGCGCATTCCCGCCCTCATCGACGAAGTGAAAGGAGTTAATAATGACTGATAACATCCGCATTCGAACTTTGAAATTCCAAGGAATTACTTCTTATCGGAATTCTCCTTTGATCAATTTTGATGATCTGGGGTTCAACGATCTATTTCTCATCCACGGGGGGACCGGCTCGGGAAAATCCTCTATCCTTGATGCCTTAATTTTCGGGCTATATGGAAGATCTGCTTCTAAATCGATTTTGGAGAATGGACGCCTGCGTTCCCAGTACGCCGACGAGAAACTACCCACCACTTCCGAAATCGTTTTTTCTAAGGGGAATGTGTTCTATAAGGTGACACAGCGTCTCTCCATCCCGCGGACAGCAGGCGCCAAGCAAACCCTCACCACCCATATTTTCCGCGACAGTGAAATCGGCTTTCCCCGCCCCGAGAAGGTTGAAGGCAAAAATGTTGAGGCAATCCTCGGAATGGATCCAACCCGGTTTGCACAAACGGTTATCTTACAGCAGGGAAAATTCTCCAGGTTTCTCAACTCCACTGATAAAGAACGCGAGGATCTGCTCAAATCCGTGTTCAATGCGGGGATCTATGACAAGATAATCGAGACCGCCAAGAACCATCTTGCCGAAGTCAAGGTCGGGAAAGAAACCGATGAGGCCGCCCAGAAGGAACTGTTGTCTCGTCTGGATAGTCAGCTGAAGAAAGATATTTTTGCCGACGACCTCGACTGGCAGGAACGCCTCAAAGAGCTCGACGAGTATCGTTCCAGAGCCGCCACCTACTACTACGATTCCGGCGATTCGCTCCAGGAGATCCTCAAAGCTTTTGCGGCGCAAGCCGCCAATTTGGAAAGAACCATCAGCGCAGAGGCCGCCGCGAAATCCGCCGCGGTGAAAACGGCTAACGACGTTTACGGCGAAAAGAAGACCCTCCATGAGAGAGTAGAGAAGGCCCACCTTTTCCGTAAAAAACTCGATGAATTGGGCGATGAAAGCGAAAAAATGAGCGAGTTGGAAGAAGCCAACTCCAAGGCCAAATCAGCGCTTCCAGTCTTGGAAGCAGCCACAAATCTGGAAAAGGCGCATCGCAAAACGGACACCGATATAGATTCCGCGCATAAGTTGTTGGAATCCCTCATCGCCGACTCCCGAACCGAGAAAGATTTGCGGACTCAAGCCGAGGCGGCTTTGAAAACGGACTTGCCACAGCTGTCAGAGCACCCGGAGGATAATCCGCTCTTCAGTTTCGCCCCGATTCTTGAAACCGCCGCCACCCAGTTGCAATCAAGCAACAGCGCCATCTCCGCGAGTCTCAAGGTCAAGCAAACCCGCGAGAAAGAAATCACCGAACTCGAAAGAGAACTCAAGGAATACCAAGCCAATAAGGAAAGCGTGGAAAAGAATCGGGACACTCTTCCGGAGCTGATTTTGGCTCAAGCGATTCGGGCTCGCGAATCAGCGCAGCTTTTGGATGACTCTGCCCAAAAAACGCTAGTCGAAGCCAGCCAGCGCACCAGCGCTATTCATGAGGCCTGGCTACATTCCGTTTCCGCAGAGCTGGCTAGCGAGCTCGTGGAGGGTGAACCCTGCCCCATCTGTCACGTGCCTTATCAAAGCACTAAAGCGGTTTCCCTCGGGGAGGTCCCTTCCACCAGCAAGAGTGCCACTAAGGAGCAGTTCGATGAGGCTCTGACGGCGCAACAAACTGCGCTGAGCGACGCCGGTAAGGCGGCCCAACGTTTCCATGAGGCCACCGAGTTGGTAACGAAGCTGGAGGCTTTAGGGCAGTCTGAGGACAGTGACACCGTGAAGAAAATTAGGGCTCAGGTGGAAAAGGAGGGAAAAACAGTCAAGAAGCTGGAATCAACTTTCAGCCAATCCCACCAAGAGATGGATGCCTTGGAAAAATCCCGCAAGTCTTTTGACGAAGAAATTACAAAGCTTGAAAACAAGATTTCGGGACTGAATGGCAAGCTCGCCCCTCTGCGCAAACAACTGGCAGAAAGCGAAGCAGAGTTAGCGGCGATGCTGAAAGAAGAAATCGATGATGTTGACGCCAATGAGCTAATCAAGCAAAACAACCTGTGGATCTCGCGCACTAAGAAGCTGCGCGAGGCGATACGGTCGCTACAGTTGAGCGCCAATATCTACACCGAAAGGGAGGATATTCTTCGCAAAACCCTCGAGAAGAGCAGTTTCGATTCAGTGACTGAAGCGAAGAAATGGCACAAGGTTCCTCAGGTTCTCGAGATGGACGAAAAAACCGTTTCGGATTACAAACAGGAAGTCGCCAAACTTCAAGGCTATTTGGAGGGTGAAGAATCCCCCTATCGCGGTAAGGACAAGCGAGACCGGGAAGCAACCCGTCAAGAACGCGATAAGGCCAAAACCGCCCTCGATGAAGTAACGCGGGAATCGGAACTGGTCTCCAGAAAAGCCGGTTCCATCAAGGAGATCTCCTCCAATATTGTTGACTCCACAAAGGATTTCACTCGAACCCATCAGCGTCTGGAGAAGGAGTACCAGGAATATCGGGTCTGGGAGGAGCTAAGCAGACTGCTCGACGGGTCTACCACCGGTCAGAGGCTCACCACCTACTTCTTAGAGCAGCGCCTGGAGCAAATCCTGCAAGTAGCAAATCACAACATTCAAGTGTTTTCCTCCGGACTGCACCAAATCGAGACAGCCGAGTCGGAACCGACTCTCGAGAGTGACGACGCTGGCGCCACTCAAAAGCCCAAGGGACGCGGTAAAAGCCGCGGGCTCGGCCTGATGGTACGTAACCTGGAAACCAACCAGCTCAACACGCCCGGCTCACTTTCGGGTGGTGAACAGTTCTATGTCTCTTTGGCGGTCGCTCTAGCCTTGTCTCAAGTGGTGAAGATGGAAAGCGGAAACGCCTCTCTGGAAAATATTTTCATTGACGAGGGCTTTGACACCTTGGACGACAACCGACTCCAAGAGGTCATTGACGTGCTCAAGCGCATGAATGACATCTCGGAATCGAAACTTACGGTGGGAATCATTTCCCACAAGAACAAGCTCGTCGACGAGATTCCAACCGGTATCAAGATTTACCGTGAGGACATCTCTGACGAGGGCGAAAAACCCCAATCAGTTAGCAAGATGGAGTTCTATGGTCTTCCGGCCAAGAATTGACGCACGAGGTCGAGTTCAGTGCCATCGAACCACAGCAGGTCGGGTAACTCAGAGTACGCGGAGAGATCGGGGGGAGCTAGCGGGGCGGTTCCTTCGTGGGAAACCTCGGGAGAAACCTCCGCCGAAAGGGACTTAGAAGCGTCCCCAGGCGAAAGCAACTCCGGTGATTCATTCGGCGCGGGTAAATCGAGGTCGCCGCGGGCTTGCAGGTACTCTACGAGATAGGAAGCAGCTTCCGGTTCGTCTACGTGATAAGACACCACTTCGGAAAACTGGAGCGGGCGAGTTAACCGATATTGGCCGGCCTCTCCCTCGGGTAACGCTTCGAACCCTTCGCCCAGTTCAGCCACCGCAACTACCCGTCGGGGTATCTCGCTGCCATTTTGCCTCTCGAGGGAGTCTGCGGCCGCTCGATATAGCGCCTCGTCTTCAAGAATCTCGAGTTCCTCTCCTCGTGGCTCTTCCTCGGGAGAAAAACCCCTGGAACTAAGAAAGTTTTTATCCACGATAAGGGCAAACTCCGAGTTCAAGGCCGCCTCGTTCAAGGCTTCCGGAGTTAGTGAAATATATAGACGCTTAACGTTATGTGTCGACATCTTTTCCTCCTCAGTCGGCGGGTTGCGCTTGCAGGGCCGGAGAATCCGCGGAAAAATGCTCTTTCCAGGAACGCCAGATCATGGCCTGACCTTCGCCTTTAGGAAGCTTTCTTCCTCGCGAGACGCTCCGGCTCGGAACCATTCCGAATACGCGGAGAATTTCATTTTGAACTGAAGTGAAGTCTTCCAGCACGGCCGCTTCTGGATTCGAGGTCGCGACATCACAACCTGCCACCAAGGCTCGATCAATTTCCTCACGAGCTTCTCGGACCAAAGCCACTTTCACTTCCGGAAGCTCTTGGCTCAATATCTGGCGCAAAGACCTCGACCACTGGCTGCCACCCACGCTTTCCCTCCCGCGGTTTACCACCACCAGTTGCGGACAGGTCCACAGCCCCCGAGCCGCCGCCCGTTCGTGGTTCACAATCAACCTCCGCAAACCCACCGGATCGGCCAGACCAACCTCGACTAAGAGATCGGTTTCTGAAAAAGCGCCTCGTTGGGCCCCGAATCTTGACGGTCCCATGGTGGCGAAAAAATCCTCCGGATCGTCAGCTCCGGAAGCCAAATCCACGAGAATCCAGCGGTAAGTTTCCCGCGCCCAATCCAGTAAAGTCGCCAGTGGTTTTTCACCGACTTCCCGCCACCGATCCGCCTTTGTCATTCCGGTCAGGAGGTCTACCTCCAAACCAACGCTGGTTAGGGTAGTTTCAAAAGACGCCGCATTGAGCCGACCCTGTTCGGCGAGCCTACAAGCGGCCACCAGTCCCGAGGTCTCCAAGGGTATCCCCAACATCTGGCTCAAAGCGGGCTCGACCGTATCCGCATCCACCATCAAAACTCGCCCGTAGGCTCGCAAGCTAGCCGCCACGTTCACCAGCAGGGTGGATTTTCCGGGTGATCCAGCCGCTCCCCAAAAGGCAATTACTTTACCGGTTTCAGAGACATCCAACTCGGAATTACCGGTTGAAGTCGAGACCTGAATCTGGCGCGGATCCGGAGGTGGCGGCGGCATGAGGAGCGTCATCACCTGGTTCAAAATCCGCGTAGCATCGCTGTCTTCAAATTCGTCGAGTCGCGGATCCGGTTTCGTTAACACCGAAATCCCACCTAGGTGGCACAGGTATTCCAGATCATCAAAAGGAGCAAATGCCACCACTGTAGCCCCGGCTCGTCCCAGTTGCGTCCTGGCTTCCCCATCGAGTTCAATCATTTCGGTATCGAGAACTACGAGCTCAACCAATTTAGCCTGCGCGGTTGCCAGTATCTCGGTGAGATCGCGACAGCGTCGAACCACCTTCAAAGGCAAATCCCGAGCGGGAATTTCCCGAATGATTTCCGCCTCCAAATCCGGATCCAGGCAGGTAGCAATCCCGATAGAACTCATGATGCCACCGGTATTGCTACTAGGGGGAGCTTCTGTCCCACCGCGCCGAGCAGGGCTTCGATGTCGGCCTCATTGACCAATACTTCTATCGAGGTTTCTTCGGAGGGGGTCACGGAAGTAGTTTTCTTCTGTGTAATGAAAACTGCTTGGGAAGCGATTTTACCGGCTGCTGGCGGGAGGTCTGGGGTGGATAACCCGCCGGAAGCGCTTTCCGGAAGTTTCCAGATTTCCAGATAGTCCCCTTTCTCCACCCCACCGGGGAGCGGAGAGGAGAGTTTGATGACGAGCCGCTTTACTTCCGCAGGGCTGTCTGTGACCGAACTGCGAGCCAGCAATTCGCCGGCTCCGATGGTTTGGGTCGCTCGCAGATTGGGGGCTTTGTCGGCCGGGAGATAAAGGTTCGCAGATTTTCCAGGATTCGCTTCCACCGCCACAACTTGCTCGGAGGTGATTGCCTGTCCCGCCAAGATGGTGTCTTTCGCAGCCCAATACCGATCCATATGTCCAGCGGTGCGAATCGCGAAAAATGTCAAGATTCCGGCTAAAATGATAAAAAACAATCCTATAACCCGACGTCGGTTGAAAAACCGGTTTTTTCTAGAAATTTCAGCACCAATAGGCATCCGGGCCACCTCCTCGCATGTTTTTTATACCACAATTACCAGCAAACCCCTAAATGAGTTTTGTTGCACAGTGGTATCTTTTGATATATGATTCAAACATGGAACGAAGTTTTTACACAATTGCTGATGTTGCAGACATGTTGAAGGTCTCCCATGGAGCCGTGCGCAACCTCATTAACAATGGGGAAATCAAGGCAATCCAGATTGGTGGACGCGGACTGTGGAGAATCGAGGAAACCGCCCTCGAGAACTACATCAAAGAGCAGTACCAGCAAAGCGAAGAAAAGGTCAAGTCGGGCGAAGCTCTCGTCAACGACTAGTTTCGCCTTCGCTAACGGGGGCAGGTGGCATACAGTAGCGCCTCTACTGATATTGCCACCTGTCGCCCGTGATCAGCTACGTCCACGAAGTCTTGTCCGACACGCTGGATGTACCCTTTCAAGGTCGTGTTCTGAGTCGTAAGTCTAACCTCATTTCGCGCCTCGGCGAACTCGCGCAACACTTTGGTGGCGGAAACGCGTCGCTCTACTTCCGAGGGCCACTGCGGAGCAACCCCCAGGCCGACCACAACCTCGATTGACCGGTACCACACCAAGATATTTTCCCGGGTCATCTCGAGCATCAACCACGTATTGGCAGCCCGAGACACTCTCCCCCGTAGCGACTCGCCATTTTTCAGACGCAGTTCCAAAGTCAGCCCTACACTACCTAGAAGCCTCCCCGCTAGAAAGATTTCCGTAGCCTCCGCGGCGGCCAAATCCGTTGACTCTAACTGACGTTGCCACCGGAGCTCTGACTCAAATTGAGAAGTCAAGTCATCTAACAGAGATTTTTCTTCCACCACCCCAGTCTAAGCCCCCACTCCTCACTTCAAAAATACCTCTAACATAACTAAACAACGCTATTTGACAAATAACGAAACTTGGTGTTGTATTATAACTACTAAACCATTCCATTGACGTAACGACACGCCAATGTTGCCAAATACTAAGATTCAGGGGAGAAGTCTTATGAGCGCAGATACGTTGATCTACCAGCCAAACTACGTGAAAACTCGCACTTCACCAGAGGAGAGTTTCCGCTATCGAACCGGCTCTCTGCCGCCGCGAGAAAAAGTATCCCTGCGCCCCAAAGACAATCGTCCCCAGGGCCAGGCCAGACGACACCGTCCGGCGGGAACGGTGAGTGAAATGCTCCGGCCAGTCCCGCTGGGGGAATCGCCACTCCCCGATCCAAGGCGGTGGGCCGCCCAGATTGCCCGCTGTTCTTTGGAAGCTGTTGAGGGCGAGCGCCCGCTAACCCAGCTCAATCGGTGGATGTCTCCTCGCCAATACCAGCTCCTGGAAAAACGCCGTGACTGGTTTGCTAAAGGGCGGCCTCCGCGGGTGTTGCGGACCCGCCGTGAGGAGGGGAAGATGAAGCCGATAGCGATTTTGTCTGCCCGCTGTCGCGCCACCGCGGATGGCGCCCAAGAAGCGATAGTGGTTCTCCACGATGGGCATCGTGGACGGGCCACATCGATGCGGCTGGAAAGCCAGGAAGGCCGCTGGGTAGTGACTTACCTCCGCCTGGGGTGACTCTAGGCGGAGCCACAGCCGATTCTGGCCCGGCCACACTGAGCCAACAAGCCAATATAGGCCAATGGGCTGCGTGAGTCGCGCCTACCGGCGTTTCTTAGCAGCGCGGCGCTGGGCCCGGTTGCCCGCGGGCGCCTCCACTGTCCCATCTCCGGAATAGGTGATCTGGGCGCTCATGGCAGCGCGCCCCGTATCGCCCATTACCGTCCGGTTAGCACTCACCGACTTGGCTCCCGCGCGACGCCCCTGGCCTCGCTTGGATTTCTTATTGTCGTGAGCCGCCGGAGCGGAGTTAGCCTCAGGGGCTTCCGTCGCAGGAGTCGCACCAGCAACCGCGGATGCTTCAGGAGCCTCGGAAGCTTCGGCTTGCGCCTGTTGCGCTCGGTCGAATGCCTCCATGAAGGCCTTGACATAGCCGAAGACGTTTTGAACGGTTTCCTCCTTGATGCGCTCCATCATGCCCTTGAACATGAGGTAGCCTTCGGTTTTGTATTCGACCAAGGGATTTCGCTGGCCCATCGCGCGTAGACCAATGCCCTCTTTCAAATAATCCATTTCGTAAAGGTGTTCGCGCCACAGGCGATCGACCACTGACAAGAGAACGCGACGTTCCATTTCCCGCATAGGTTCCTCCCCAAGCTGGGCGGTAGCGATGGGGTTTTCTGCCAAAGACTTCGCGGACAAGTCGTATTGGAGTTTCGCGTCATCCACCAACTGTTCGGCAATAAACTCCGTCGTCAAAGCAGATTTCCCGCCGACGGCGTTTTCGAGGTCTTCAACCGTCAGCGAAATCGGGTAAATGTTCTTGAGCCCCGCCCACAGGGTCTTCAAATCCCAATCGCTGGAATCTTGAGCTTCAGTTGCCTGGGTGACCGCTCCGGCCACGGTGGCTTCGATAAAGGATTGAATCGTGGGCTCCACGTCCTCCCCGCGCAAAACCCGAGAACGCTCGCCGTAAATCGTCTCGCGCTGTTCGGTCATCACGTCGTCGTATTTCAAAACGTTTTTACGGATTTCCGCGTTGCGGCCCTCAACTTGCGCCTGGGCTGACTTGATCGCGGAGGACACCATCTTGAACTCGAGAGGAATATCATCGGGCATGCCTGACTGCATGAAACGCGCCGCCGCTCCCGTGTTGAACAGTCGCATCAAATCATCTTCCATCGAAAGATAGAAGCGTGACTTGCCGGGGTCGCCTTGACGCCCCGAACGACCGCGCAACTGGTTGTCGATGCGGCGTGACTCGTGGCGTTCCGTGCCCAGAACATAGAGCCCGCCCAGCTCCACGACTTCGTCGTGTTCCGCTTTGACCCGCTCCTTCGCTTTTTCCAGCGCGCCCGGCCAGGCCGCTTCATAGGCCTCGGAATCTTCTTCCGGGTCGAGCCCCTGGTCTTTCAGGGCCTGCACTGCCATGAACTCGGCGTTTCCGCCGAGCATAATGTCGGTACCACGACCGGCCATATTGGTCGCGACCGTGACCTGTCCTTTCCGACCGGCCATCGCGACCACCGCGGCTTCTCGCTCGTGTTGTTTCGCGTTCAAGACCTGGTGGGGAATGTGGCGCGCATTCAATAGGCGGGATAAATACTCTGATTTCTCCACGGAAGTCGTACCAACCAAAACGGGTTGGCCGCGGTGGTAGTTTTCCTCGATGTCTTCCACCACCGCATTAAACTTGGCTTCCACCGTCTTATAGACGACGTCTTCCATGTCCTCGCGAATCATCGGCTTGTGGGTCGGAATCGGCACCACGCCCATCTTGTAGGTTTCCTGGAATTCGGCGGCCTCGGTTTCAGCGGTACCGGTCATGCCGGCGCGAGATCCTTGGGGATAAAGCCGCACATAGTTCTGCAGCGTAATTGTCGCCAAAGTCTGGTTTTCGGCCTTGATTTCGACGCCTTCTTTGGCTTCAATCGCTTGGTGCATGCCCTCGTTGTAGCGGCGCCCCGGCAGGACACGTCCCGTGTGCTCATCAACGATGAGCACCTCACCTTCGGGGGACACAATGTAGTCTTTATCGAGTTTGAACAGTTCCTTGGCCTTAATGGCGTTGTTCAAGAAGCCAATGAGCGGGGTGTTTGCCACTTCGTAGAGGTTATCGATGCCGAGATAGTCCTCCACTTTGTCAATCCCGGGTTCGAGGACACCCACGGTGCGTTTCTTTTCGTCAACCTCATAGTCCTCACCGGGATGCAAGTCCAAAACAATGCGTGCGAAGTCTTTGTACCAGTGGTTTACGTCGCCTTGAGCCGGGCCGGAAATAATCAACGGGGTACGGGCTTCATCAATCAAAATCGAGTCCACCTCGTCGACGATAATGTAGTTGTGTCCACGCTGGACCAGATCCTCGACGCGCTGGGCCATGTTGTCGCGCAGGTAATCGAAGCCGAACTCGTTGTTCGTGCCGTAAGTGATGTCGCAGTTGTATTGCTTGCGACGCTCGGCGGGATCCATTTGCGCCATGATAATGCCGGTAGTCAACCCCAGGTAACGATAGACACGCCCCATGAGTTCGCCTTGGTATGACGCCAAATAGTCGTTGACGGTGACGACGTGGACACCCTTGCCGGTGAGCGCTCTCAAGTAGCACGGCAGGGTCGCCACCAGGGTCTTGCCTTCACCGGTTTTCATTTCCGCAATGTTGCCCCAGTGCAGCGCGGCGCCACCCATAATTTGTTCGCGGAAGTGGCGCAACCCGAGCACTCGGTCAGAAGCCTCACGAACCGTAGCAAAGGCCTCTACCATGACGTCATCAAGTTTCTCTCCGTCATCCAGGCGTTTTTTGAACTGCTCAGTTTTCGCCTTCAAGTCTTTTTCAGACAACGCCTTGTATTCGTCTTCGAGCAGGTCAACCGCATCGGCGATTTTCGCTAGTTTTTTGAGGACTTTGCCTTCACCAAGACGCAGGAACTTATCGATGATTGACACGTTTTCCCTTTCCTTCGGGGCTTTTTAACGACTACTTCACAGCATAGAACCATGACTTATCATAACCTTCCCTATTTTAGGTGAAAGTCTCCTATTTAGCGAAAGTTGGCCTCACGGATTCCAGACACCCCAAAAAACAAAATAAGTTTTTGAGTATGGGTAAAAATCGCCGGCTCTGGGGAAAGGAAACCCAGAGCCGGCGACGAAGGCAAACACTACTCTTCGTTGATGGTGCAGGTGGCGTTCAAACGAATCACGCCGTACGTCCATCCTTGCCGGTGGTAGACCACCGCGGGTTGCATCGTTTCCGAATCAATGAAGAGATAGAAGGGGTGTCCGACCAGCTCCATCTCGTCAAGGGCCTCTTCAACGCTCATCGCCCTGGTGGCGTGGAGTTTCTCCCGCACAATCACCGGAGAATCACCGAGCTGGTCTTCACGAACCTCCCCGGGCTTCAAAGGAGCCTTTTGCGCGGGAGCCTCTTCCGCCTTAGGCAATTCCACATCCAGTTCCACATCCGGCGGAATCTCATAGCGACGATGGTTTTTCATGCGATCTCTGGCTCTGCGCAAACGTTCGTAGAGTTTGCCAGCGGCGATGTCAACCGCGGCATAGCGGTCAGAAGATGAGGCTTCGGCGCGCACCACCGGCCCCTTGCCATGAACAGTTATTTCGATTCGCTCGGCGGTGTCGGCTTGCCGAGGATTCTTTTCGTGGGTTAACTCCACGTCAACACTTTGGGTTCGGGGAGCCAATTGCTCCACCTTGGAAATTTTCTCCTCCACGTAGTCGCGGAAATTCGGGTGAATTTCGGCATTGCGGGCTTTTACTGTGATTTCCATTTTGGGCCTCCTTGAGAGTTCTAGTTGGGTTCCAACACCATTCGTTGGGACGGATTTTTCGAGTCTCACCTCCTGCCAGCGCAAGTAGCACTCCGGTGTACCACCTGCTGTTTTTACAGTAATTTGATTTTAGTTCAAGGTTGTCTTTCCTGCAGGACTTCTGAAGAAATAAAAGCCCGCAAAAAATTTCTATTCGCTGAAATGCGTAGAAGCGAAAACAAAAGAGGCCAAAATTTTCGCGCCGGCACCTTGCAGAACCCGAGCCATCTCGAGCAAGGTCGAACCGGTGGTGGTGACATCGTCTACCAAAACCAACTTGGCACCCCGTAGCTCGCCGTGGACGTCTGGGCCCGCGAGTTCCATTTGATGATGGCGGTTCGAGATTCGTTCCGCGTATCCGAGTCCTGCCTGTTTTTTCGCCCCGGGTTTCATCCGCAAAATTTCCAAAATCCCGCAGCTGCGAGCCGCCCTGCTTTTCACCATCCCAGACCTGATTCCCTCCGCGAAGGCGCTAGCGGCCAAGGACGGCGAACCAGGAGTGGTCGAAGGCGCTGGAACCACAAATACTTCCCCGTACGGCGCGGCGGGGCAAAATTCCGGCGCCACCGCCACCGCCGCTTGGAGCCCCGCTGCCGAAAAATAGGGCCGCAGATTCCGTCGCTTGTCATGTTTTCCCGCCAAAACTAGGCGCCGCATGGGACCCTCATAGGTGGCCACAGCAAAACCTGGAAATCCCTCTCCTGGTGCGGTGGAACTTTCAGCGAGCGGATCAAAGTGCCGCGGTTTAGCCAACAACTTTTCCAAACATTGTTCACAAACCACCTCGTCCCACGCTCCACAGCCCACGCATTCGGTGGGCAGCACGACTTCCCCCAACTCGCGCACCGCTCGGCTAAGTGCCCGGGCCGCTTCAGGGAGAAATGTTTGCGCTGAAAAATCCGAGTATTCCACGGTGTCATCCCGGGTAGGTCGGGTCATGGACGCCACTGAGGGCATGTTGCCAGTTTCGCCCCGAGCGCTGATACAACTCCCCGGCAGCGGTAACCAGATAAATCTGATTCTCGGTTTTTCCCGCAGCTAACCCGCTGGCATTTTTCACCCCCGGGAGGGAACTGACCGGCCCGAAAAGCGGGATTATCCGCACGGTCGTCTTATCGTCTGTTCCGGTTAGAGCCACGAGAGAGTAGCCCTGCACCCACGCGAGTGACACTACCGGTTCGCTTCCCAGTTCTACGTCCTGGGCCCCCAGAAGTGACAGCGGGCTCCCGTTTTGATCGCGGACAATAAGCGCCAGGGTCACCTGATCTTTACCGTTGACTCGCCGCATTGCCGCGAGCCGCGTACCGTCGGGGCTCACAGTCACAGTCTCCAATTCGCTGGAATCTTGCCAGGGTAAATCCAAATCCACTCGGGTACCATCCGGTTTCAACGCCATCACCTGTCCGGCTTTCGCGCGGTTTGCAGACCAAATCCAGCCCACCCGATCCACTGAGGGAGCCAGAAGTTCGCGTCCCTCCAACAGTTTCACCGCAGTTTGCCGACTCCACAGATAGAGACGCTGGCCGGAAGTATCAGTAAACACGATGGTCTTGCCGTCAGCGGACACAGCGGGATGCGAAATCGTGAGGTTTCCCAAGGCGGTAGCGGGAATTAACACCTCAATCTTCTCACTGACCAATCGAATCAGGTTCCCGTCTTGAACCATGACGGGGTTTTGCGTCCCCGAGGGGTCATTAATGGGTTCGGTGTTTTCCAAGGGCACGTTGCCGAGGCTCAAACTGACCGCTGATATTCCCGAAACATCACGTAGTGTGGCACCAATTTGCCAATAAGCGAGGGCAATCGCGTGAGGATCAGTAAAAGCCTGCGGGGTGTCCAGCGGCACATTAGCGACCCGGTCAAAAACTACCACCGTCCCCCCGCGCAAGGTCGTCCCGGGCAAGAATACCGAGGTCGCCGCGGTCTGCAGCGGCTCAAGCGGGCCTGCCAACAGGGCGTTCACCAGGTAAGAGGAGAGTCTCCGGCGCGGATACCACCGCAAATCCGGCACTAAGTCTTTGTGGTCTGGTGCCAAGAAATAGACCGGGGAAGAAGCATAGATGGAGCTGAAAGCGGATTGCGACAAAATGACCCCGTCCTCGAGACTAGAAATCCGCCACTGGTTATCGGCTCCTTTCACGAGGGAGAATCGCTCCTGGACTAGGGCGGTAGAGTCGGTAACGGAGTATTTCCCATTCTCGTCCACACTCCCCACGGCTTTCGCGCTAGCCTCGACAGCGCCGTCATTAGCGACAGTGATGTCGATGCCGTCATTGGTGTCAAAAATTTTCACCTGGGTATCGGGTTTCCAGTCCACGGCCGCTTTGGGTGCCAAGAAAGAGCGTGCCACCGTAAAATCATCAGAGAAGCCGGCGGAACAGGCGCGAATGAATCCGGTCACGATTTCCTCCGGACTTCCGTCCGCTACTGGTCCGGGCGCACTCAAGCCCAGTAGGGGCTGGTTGGAACCAACCTCGATTTCCGAAGCCTGTACCTGCCCGGAGGTGGGAAGAGCCACGCAGGCACTCAAGGAAAACACCGCCCCAGTCCCCAACAAAGAAACCAAGACCTTCGTTTTGCTACGCATCTTCACCTCCGGTTTGGGCTTGATACTCCTCCAATTTCGGCTCCACATAGTCCGTTAATTCCAGCGGGGAGGGTCCCATCTCCGTGCCATTTTGCCGCGGTAGCGTCAACCGGAAAGAAGAACCGTAGCCGGATTTGCCCCAGGCCTCCAGGGTGCCACCGGAAAGGCGGGCGTCTTCCAAGGAGATTGCCAGCCCCAAACCGGTTCCACCGGTCGTGCGGGTTCGGGCCGGATCCGCACGATAGAACCGGTCAAACACGCGGGAAGTCACTTCGGGAGTCATTCCCACGCCGTGATCCGAAACCCGCAAGGCGACTGCGGTTTCGCTGGTGTCGGTGGTGATGGTGACGGGGTTGCCTTCGGAATGTTCAATTGCATTCACCAAGAGGTTGCGCACAATTCGGGTCACGCGCCTGGTATCTACCTCCGCGGTGCAGGGGTAGGGCGGCGGATTAAACACGACTTCACAGCCCACTTGCTGCGCCAAACTGTCGTTGTCAGCGATGACTTTTCTCACCAAACTGTTGATATCCACCGTCTCAAAAGACAGTCGGGCAGAACCGGAATCGATTCTCGAGATTTCAAGCAAATCTGCCAGCATCGCGTCGAAACGATCAATCTGGTCATGCAGTAGTTCCGCGCTGCGCAAGGCTGCCGGATCGAGCTCGGCGCGGGCATCAAAAATGACGTCGTCCGCAATCCGCATCGTCGTCAGCGGCGTGCGAAGTTCATGGGAAACATCGGAGACAAAGCGTTGCTGCAGTCTTGAGAGCTGACCGAGAGTGTCGATTTTAGACTGCAAGGAACCGGCCATCTTGTTGAAAGAATCAGCTAGCTGGGCCATTTCGTCTTGCCCTTGGGACAGTACCCGCGCATTCAAGTCTCCCGCAGCTAGGCGCTCTGCCGTCCGCACCGTGCGGCGCACCGGAACCAGAACCGAGTAAACCACCACCCAAGTCATGGCTCCCACCAGGAGCAACAGCGCCAACCCGCCGCCGGCCAGCACTTGCATCACCAAATTGAGATTGGCCTGTTCATCAGCCAAGGAATACACAAAATACAGTTCGTGGGCCCCCGCCAAAGGCAGGTTCAAAGCCGTACCGACAGCGATTCCCGGGAAAGTGCGGCCCTCTGCGTCGGTCAGTTTCACCGATTGCCAATATTGGCCGGTCTTTTTTTCCACCGATTGACGTAGCTCAGGGCTGATAGTTTCACGGGAGTTGCCGGTAACTATTTCGTTGATAACAATGGCAGAAGTCTCGTTCGGGTTCCGTAGAATCAGGACTGAGGGAGCGTTTCCTCCCGAGGTCATGGTCGTAATCGAGGTAACCACCTCTTGCGCCAGAGACTGCACCTGTTCGACGGTAGAAACCGGCGCCTGGTCGAGGCGACTTTGCGCCGTTTTCGCGCGAGAAGCCGATTCCACCAGGAGCTGGTTCAAGCGTTCTTGAAAGATGCCATCACGAATGGAATTTGCGGTATAGAGCCCCACCCCGCTGAGGATGACCAGGGTAGAAATCAGCATGGTCAGTCCCATCCGCAGGGTCAAGGATTTTCGCAAGCGGAGGGGCACCCAGGAGGCCTGCATGAAATCCAGCAGGTGCCGCATCGTGGTGTTAAGGAACTGGCTCACGCGACGTTGACGTCGCGAGCGCCGGAAAACCGCGGGGTTGGCTCCGCTCACTAGCGTGCGCTCCCGATTCGGTATCCCACCCCACGCACTGTCAGCACCACTTGCGGATTATCCGGATCGACCTCAACCTTGGCGCGCAACCGCTGCACATGCACATTCACCAAACGGGTATCGGCCGCGTGACGCAAGCCCCAGACCTGTTCCAGGAGCTCTTCACGAGTGAAAACCCGCCCCGGTTTACTGGCGAGAGCCACTAAGAGGTCATACTCCAGCGGGGTCACTCCCAAGTCCTCTCCATTCCGAGTGACCTGGTGGGAAGACAGGTTGATTTCAATATCAGCGACTTTGATGATTTCGCCCTCATCAGGTTCTACGTGGCGCAGTCGCGCTGCCACGCGAGCCAACAATTCCTTCGGTTTGAAGGGCTTTGGGACATAGTCATCTGCTCCGGCCTCCAGACCGGCCACCACGTCGGTGGTGTCAGACTTGGCGGTCAACATGATGATGGGAACTACGGAAGTTTCGCGGATTTTTTTACAGATTTCGATTCCGTCCATCCCGGGGAGCATCACATCCAAAAGCACCAAATCCGGGTCTACCTTGTGGAAGGTGTCCAAGGCCTCGGCCCCGTCCCCACAGAAACTGGGGGTATAACCCGAAGATTCCAAAATGATGCCAATCATTTCGGACAGTGCCGTGTCATCGTCTACCACCAGGATTTTTGCGCTCATAGCCCTATTTTGTCACGGTTTTCGAATTCTGGGGAACTGCTTTGAGGGAGAGTAGGATTTTTGGGCGCGCGAAAAATAGTTGAATCGTGGCAACATAGAGTTAGCAGAAGATTACAGGGGAAGGAACTTATGAGCGACTCAAATGAATCTCTAACGTCCGGAAGTTCGGCTTGGAACTGGGGAAACTCCGAAGCCCCCACGGGTGGATACGGCCAGTTCAACACCGGTTCTTGGCAGAATCCGGCAGGTACCCCTCAAACTGGAGACCCCGCCGGTGGCGCCACATTTCCTTCCCCCGCTCCGGTTCCGCCTCAGCCAGCTTCCGCTTCACCAACCGGCTACCCAAACCCTAACGGCGCGCCCCAGCCTGGTGGCGCCCAATTTGGTGCCGCCCAGCCGAATCCCTATTTCGACCAGTACGCGCTGAATTTCCAGCAGGTACAGCCGGGCATTATTCCATTGCGCCCGCTAAACCTGGGAGAAATTTTCAACGGCACTTTCTCCGCGATGCGCCAAGCGCCTGCCGTGATGTTCGGTTTGATTCTTTCTATCTGGGCTGTTTTCGCGGTTTTTTCCGGTATCCTCACTGCCCTCGCTTTCCCCGATCTCACTGTCACGGAGCAACAGCTCAATAACACCACCGACGGTACAGTTTTCCTCAAGCTGTTTAGTGAAATCATGCAAGGCAGCATCATTTCCATGATTCCTTCCGCTTTCATTCAGCTCATTGCCTCTGGAGTGACGACGGGGATTGCGGTTACTGCTATCGCCCCGATGGTGTTGGGAAGACGCCTGTCAGTGACGGAGACTTGGCAGGAAACTAAACCCCACTTGCCGTTGATGATTGGTTACGCGTTCCTCTATAGTTTCATTTCCCTGGCGATTTATGCTTTTGCCTTCTCGCCCCTGTTGATGCTGATTCCGGGAGTCACTAACGAGGATTTTGGGATGGTTTTTGCCAGCATGGGATTGACCCTGTTGACCATGTTCGGCGCCCTGTTCATCTGGGCTTTCATCTATGTGCGCCTGCTGTTTGTCTATCCGGCGATGGTCATGGAAAACCTGGGTCTGAAGAAAGCCATGGCTCGTTCTTGGAAACTCGCTAAAGGTTCTTTCTGGCGTCTTTTCGGCATCATGCTCCTGGCGCTGGTGCTTCAGAACGTGATTCTGACGGGTCTGTCATTTGTCGTGCAGCTCATTACCGGCGGGGTGACTGCGGCAACGCTAGCAACTGGAACCTCTAACTACGGTCTCATTATGGGAATCACCATGGCTCTGTCCTCGCTCATCGCGGGGGTGTTCATCCCCTTCTTCTCGGGTATCCAGTCGCTGCTCTATATCGACGTGCGGATGCGACGCGAAGGTCTGGCTCTGAGTTTGCTTCGCGCCGCCCAGCAAGACTAGAGGACATAGCCAGTGATTTTTCCGATTCTTCTTGCTTCGACTCCCCCGCCCCCAGACGGCTCCGATTCGGCGCCTCTGGATGGCGAGGTCGGTCGAGAGCTCCTGCAAAGAGAATTGGAAAAACCTCAATACCGCGAAAGAACTTCTTTCCTCGAGGCTCTCCTCAATAAGCTCTTTGACCTTCTCTCCGGCGCGAATCTCAACCCCAATTTGCCCTCAATTAACTGGGTTATCGTGGCTTTTTTGGTGGCCCTGTTGGTGATTGTCATCACCCTGATTCTCACCAACGAGTCCTGGCGGGTTCATTCCCTTCCCTCGAAGAGGAAACGCGCTGATTCTGTCGTTTTTGAAGACGACCGGACTGCGGTGCAGTATTTGGCTGCGGCCAAGGCGGCGGTCAGTCGCGAAGATTTCGCTACTGCTTTCTTGGAGCTTTTCCGCCACATGCTGAAAAACTGTGAGGGTGAAGGTGTTCTGACGGTGAATCCGGGACTAACCGCTTGGGAAGCGAGCCAAAAGCTAACTCGGGTGGCCAAGGAAATGGCGGCGGAACTCACCTGGGCCGCTGACCAGTTTAATGCTTTCAGATTCGGCCATCATGAAGCCAGGCCTGAAGATTATGAGCGGTTGAGAAGTGTCAACGATACTTTGGACCGTCAGATTAAAAGCCATTCTCCCCAGGCGCATCCCGCCGCTAACACCGTGCCCGCGACTCCACTTGCTGACAGTGACGCTACCCCCGCCTGTTCCGCTGCCGCCGCTGCCGCACCCGCGGAGGTGGCGCCGTGAGTTTCAATACCGCTCCCACCGCTACTCCCCGCGTCGGGGAAGCGCTCCACCAAGCGCGCTGGATCATTGGAGGTTTTCTCCTCCTGCTGGTCTCGGCGGTAGTTTTCGGGTTGATTTCGAATCCCACGGATGACAATCAGCTTTCAATCCACAACCCGCGGCCCAACGGTGCGATGGCTTTGGCGGAAGTCCTGAAAGATCGCGGGGTGAAGGTTCACGATGTCTATACCCCGCGAGACGCCAGCCAACTGGGCGAGAACGACCTGCTGGTCATTACCGGCGTTCGTGATCTATCCGAAAAACACTTACAGACTTTGATGGAATCCCCCACTACGAATGTGCTTTTCCTGGGGACTTTCGCCCAAAGTAACCGGTTGGAGCCCTATGTTTCCGCCGTGGGCGAGAGTAATCCTGATGGTTTGGCGCCGCGCTGTAAGTTACCGGCTGCTTTCGAGGCCGGACCGTTGCACGGCTCGCGGGGATCCTTGGAGCCTTTGCGTGAACCCGCCGCGGCTTGTTACGAGGTCGCGCCCGGAAAATTCGCCTACCTGAAGTTTGTCCGGCCAGGTGGGCTCACGGTCAGTTTCTTGTCGGAAGGGAAATCGGCGCAAAACCAGGAAATCACCAAGGGCTCCAACGCGGCTTTCCTGCTCAATCTTATGCAGCCCGCGGACCGCGTGGGCTGGGTCGTTGGTCGGACGTTCCAGCTTTCTTCCCCCTCCGGAGCGGGGGCGAGTCCGGACATGGTCCCGCCGGCTTTCACCCAAGCGCTGCTCCTATTTTTCGCGGCCCTATTAGTGTTGGGGCTAGCAAAGGGGCGCCGTCTCGGACGCATCGTCAAAGAAGAACTCCCCGTGGTGGTTCACGGATCTGAGACCATCCAGGGAAGGGCGAGAATGTATCGCAACATGGCGGCTTTCGAGACCACTGCCAAACATGCCCGCTCCTATACCGCGCGAAAACTAGGGGAGAATCTTCACCTCCCCACACCGCTTACCGCGCAGGCTCTTTGCTGGGAGGTGGCAAACTACATCGACCTACCTGTCCCGAGAGTGGAGGAGATTCTGTTGGGACGTGCCCCTCGAAATGCCACGGAGTTGATGGGGCTGCTCAAAGATTTAAACAGTCTGGTCCAAAAAACCAAACGGAAGGAACAAAAATAATGGAGACGCAAGATTCCGCCCTGGAAAGACTCTCGGCGCTACGAGGAGAGATAAATAAGGTCGTGAAAGGTCAAGATGCCGTCATCACGGGACTCGTCATTGGACTCATCGCCGGGGGACACGTCCTCTTGGAAGGTGTGCCGGGCGTGGCCAAAACCCTGACGGTTCGCGCCCTGTCTGCGGGTTTGAGCCTCAAAAACACCCGTGTCCAGTTCACTCCCGATCTGATGCCGGGGGACTTGACTGGTTCGCTAATCTTTAACTCCCAGTCTTCCACTTTCACTTTCCGGGAAGGACCGGTTTTCACCAATCTCTTGCTGGCTGATGAGATTAACCGTACTCCCCCGAAAACCCAGTCGGCCCTCCTCGAAGCCATGGAGGAACACCAAGTCAGCATCGATGGGGTGAGCCGCGAGTTGCCGGATCCCTTCATGGTTATCGCCACCCAAAACCCTGTCGAGTATGAAGGTACCTATCCTCTTCCCGAGGCGCAGTTGGATCGCTTCTTGTTGAAGTTGGAAGTTCCTCTACCCACCCGCGAGGCCGAGCTGGAGGTCGTGAACCTGCACCTGCAAGGTTTCAATCCCCATGATTTGGCCGGTGCCGGGGTCCATGCGGTGGCTTCTGCCGAAGATATTGCTGCCGCGAAGGAGGCCGTGAAACAGGTTGAAGCCGGCGCGGAGGTTCTCGGTTATATCGTGGATCTAGTTCGCGCCACTCGCCATCTACCCCAAGTTGAGCTCGGGGTTTCTCCCCGCGGAGCGACGGCTTTGCTCGCGACTTCAAGGGTGTGGGCGTGGCTGTGCGGGCGAAACTTCGTCACCCCCGATGACGTTAAATCCCTGGTTTTGCCGACTTTCCGTCACCGGTTGCGCCTTCGCGCCGAAGCCGAAATGGAAGGAGTAACAGCCCAATCGATTCTCGACACGGTTCTCTCCGCCACCCCCGTGCCCCGCTAATCAAGAAAGGACCCCAACCGTGGCCATGACCTCCCGCCTGGCGATTCTCGTCGCCTTGGGAATCCCCCTCATGTTCTTGACCAATTGGTCAGGAGCCTGGGTTTTTTGGTTGCTGTTTTGCCTCGTATTGTGGCTCCTAGATTCCCTTCTCGCCCCGAGTCCGCGATTCCTCGTCATCACCCGTTCTCTGCCAATCTCTTTGCGGATGCACACGAAAACCCCCTACACCATTACGGTAGCGAATCCCACCAAACGGAAATACCGCATCTGGCTTCGGGACGCTTGGCAGCCTTCTTTGCACGCCAGCGCCAACGGGGAACGCCTCGTTTTGAACCCGAAAACCACCCAAGATTTGGAGGCCTCTTTCACTCCGGAACGGAAAGGCACCTTGTCGAGCGATGCCGTCACGGTGCGTTCTTTTGGGCCTCTGGGCTTGGGGGCGAGACAGTTTTCGGCCCCAATTGTCCAAACAGTAAAGGTTTTGCCCGAGTTTCGTTCCGCAAAATTTCTCCCCTCTCGGCTGCAAACTCTGCGCCGCCTCGAGGGCAACACGCTCTTGACTCACCGCGGGCAAGGCTCCGAATTCGATTCCCTGCGCGAATACGTTCCGGGCGATGATGTGCGGGATATTGAGTGGCACGTATCGGCGAGAAACCGCGTTCCGGTGGTGAAAACTTGGCGTCCCGAACGCGACCGCAACGTGATTATCTGCATTGATTCCTCCCGCACTTCCGCGGTTCGACTCGGGGAGTTTCCGCGTTTGGACGCGAATATGGAGGCGGCTTTACTTCTCGGTGCTTTGGCTTCGAGCGCGGGAGACCGGATTCACCTGATTGCTTTCGATAACCAGATCCGCGCCCACATCCAGCCCTCTCGCGGCGCCGGTTTGGTCGGGGAAATGGCTTCTACAATGGCGAACCTGGATTCTTCTTTGACCGAGGCTAACTGGCGTGGCCTGGGGCAAACCTTGCTGTCCTCTATTCGCCAGCGTTCCCTGATTGTCCTGTTGACCGGCCTGGAAGCGGGTCTGGATCGCTCCCCCTTGATGCCCACGGTGGAAGCGCTCGCTAGCCGCCACCAGGTTTTGCTAGCGAGCGCTATGGATCCGGAGGTGCGTTCCCTCACTACCGAGATGGACACCCCCGAGGAGGCTTTTTTGGCCGCTGCCGCAATGGCTGACTCGGAGGAGCGCCGCAAAGCCAGTGACCTGCTCGGGATGCTCGGAGCGCGAGTTTTGAACACCGGCCCAGACGAGCTCCCCCCGCTTCTCGCCGACACCTACATTTCCTTGAAACGCCGCGGCCAGATTTGATCCTCTCGGGTTTGACTTCAGTTGACATTGTCTGAAGTGGATTTTCTCTTGTTGGTTGTCTATACCTACCCGAAAATTGTCGCGGCTCGCACCAAGCACGAGACCACCGACCACGAAGGGGTGCAAATTTGGGACCTCGCCAAGTGGCTTTTGAGGTGATTTGGGTCATTTTCCCATTCAACAAGTAAATGCGGACTTACCTGCGGGTATCTAGCTCAACTCCGACGATTGGCTGCACTCCTGGCGACCTGAAACTCACCAATTGGGGTCAATATCTTCGGGATGCTTGCCGATTAGTTGGGAGGATTCCTCGAGAACCACCGCGTGAATCATCTCGCGGAGTTCCATTACTGAACGCGTGCGCTGCTCCAAAGGCCGACGATACACGACAACTTGGGCGGGCAAACCGTGAGCCGGATCCGCGCCAAAGCCGCGACCCAAAACCACGGAATCTCGCTCCCAGGGCGCCGGATCGGAAGGCGGCACGTCCTCCACCCCGAACTGGATATTGGCAAAATCGGCGCAGACCGCCACCAAAGCTCGCACTTCTTGGATAACGAGGTCGTCAAAAGACTGGCGGCGAGTCCGGTAACGGGGCAAAATCGCGGGGACCAAAACCCCCCGAGATCCCCGCCCGTGACGGTCGCGGCGCACGTCCACGCGACGCGTCCGCGGACCGGTTGAAACCTTCCATTTCAACTCTCCGCCCAAATCGAGCACGCGCACCTCGTGAAAATCTCTAGCCACGCTTTCAGCATAGTCAACAAAACGCTTCTTGGGCGAGCCAAACGCTCTTTTCGCCGTTTTAGCGCTACCCTGTAGGGGTGAGTTATGCGCGTGTCTGTTCCAAACCCGGTTGCAACAATCCGGCAGTAGCGACGATGACTTTCGATTACGGCGAGTCCACCGCTATCCTCGGCCCGCTCTCCACCCAGCCCGATCCGGTCGGCTACGACCTGTGCCAAAAGCATTCCGAGCGTTTGAGTGCCCCGCGCGGCTGGCAGGTCGTGCGGCTCGCGGATTCCTTTACCATCCCGGAACCCAATGATGACGAGTTGATGGCTTTAGCGAACGCGGTCCGCGCCGCCAGTCATTCTGATGGACCTCGTCGCGACATCCGTCCCGCCTCCTACACCGGCCCCATCGATCGCGAAACGCCGCACAGCCGCGATTTTAAGCCGAATGAAGCCGCAGGCACTCGCCACGGACATCTCACCTTGGTAGACCCACCGAAGAAAGTGTCTTAAAAGCCCAAAATGAGTTTTGAGGGCAAGCAAAACCTTATTCCCCAAAGACAAGGACCGGGCAAAACCTCACTGCCTCACCTGTGGATATAGGTGTGAGCGTCGGGACCTTCCTTTTCGCGGAATCGCGCCAATGAGGCCAGAATTTCTGCTTCGGCCTCTTTGCGACCCACCCAGTCAGCGCCTTCCACGGACTTCCCGGGCTCCAAATCCTTGTAAACCTCGAAGAAGTGTTGGATTTCGAGACGGTGGAACTCCGAAACGTCTTCGAGCTCAGTACGCCAAGAGGCCCGTTGGTCACTCGCCGGCACACACAACACTTTGTCGTCGCCACCATGCTCATCGGTCATGCGGAACATCCCCAGCGCGCGACAGTTGATGACACAGCCGGGGAAAGTCGGCTCTTCCAGAAGAACCAGAGCATCCAGAGGATCGCCATCCAGCCCCAGGGAGTCATCAATAAACCCGTAATCATCCGGGTATCGTGTCGAGGTGAAAAGCATCCGGTCGAGCTTAATCCGACCAGTCTCGTGGTCAACCTCATACTTGTTGCGGTTCCCTTTCGGAATCTCAATGGTGACGTTGAACTTCAAAAAATCCTCTGACATCTCTACCTTCTTGTTGGTTCGGGTTTGCCCCAGCGACCTCGCCGGGCTCGTCCTCCTATCATGCCACTAAGGATAACTTTGCGCGTAATCTTCTATAATTGATTTGGGGTTTTCCCGCATCGAAAGGATTTCTATGAAGAGACGCTCCCAGGCCGGAATCAGCGCACTAATCGGCGCTCTCGTCCTTGGTGGGGGGTATATCGGGGCTGATGGGGCAGATATTGTTCCGGGATTCTTCACTTTCGATAAACCCCTCCCGCGGGTGCAGCCCTTTCCGACACCAAAGGCAGTTTCTCCCGCCCCCAATGAGGCCCCCCAGTTTGAATCCGTCAGTGACCTCGATCCGGATTTTTTCAAGAAACTCACTAAAAGTTTCACGAGCGACTACCGCATGAAGGACGCGAAAGTCTCTTGGTGGATCGGGGATTTGAAAGGAATCGAGTTGGCTTCAGCCAATCCCGAGCTGGCGCTGAGCTCTGCTTCCACCACGAAACTTCTAACTGCCGCCGCGGCTTTGCATGACTTCGGTTCTGAGGCGCGGGCGCGAACCCTGGTCGCGTGGGATGAGAAAACCCGCAGGCTCTTCCTCATTGGCGGCGGGGATATTTTGCTCGGTACCGGAGCCGATTCTTCAAAGGATGTTTTCGGCTACGCCGGCTTGGGGACTCTTGCCGCAGACACCGTGAAGGCTTTGACGGCTGATTCCAAGAATGCCCTTGCTGACGCCCCTTTCACCCTGGTGGTGGATACTTCTTGGTTCGGTGAAGAGATTATTTCCAATGCCTGGCGCCCCCAAGATGTGCAGTGGGTCGGTCCGATACAGGGGCTCGGGATTGATACTGGTCTGATTGAACGCGGAAAGGCTGGCTATCTTGATGATGCCGCAGGACGCGTGGGGGAAATTTTTGCGGCTCGCCTCGGCGAAGCAGGGGCGGCTCCGGCGAAGGTGGAGGCGGGGAATTCCGGTCTGGCTACGACGGAGTTTCTTGATCCGGCGCAGCCTCTGCCGGAGCTAGTCAAAGGCAAGGAGGTAAGTTCAGCAAAGGGCCAGCCGGTCGTGGTGGCGCTTAGTGAAGGGGCTCCATTTTCACAAGTGGCTCGGGATATGCTCAAGGTTTCGGACAATACCCTGGCGGAAAACTTCGGACGTCTCGTGGCTCTGCATCGCGGGGCTAAGCCAACTTTTGCCGCCGCCGGTCAAGAAGTCATGAAAGCAGTGGAAGAACTCGGGGTTAAACTCGGAGAGACGAAGCTCGCGGGGTGCTCGGGTTTAGCGCATGGCACTCGCATCCCCGCGCGGGTCTTAGCGGATGTGGTTCGCACTGCTGCTTCCCCTGATCACCCCGAACTTCGTCCGGTTCTAGCCAATCTTCCGGTAGCTGGCGCTGATGGCACCTTGAAAGATTCTTATGGGAACACTGCCGCTGCGGGGAACCTGCGGGGGAAAACCGGCACTCTCTCGGTGTCTAATTCCCTAGCCGGAACGCTCGTCTACCATAACCAGGTGTTGGCATACGCCCTTGTCATTTCCGGCTATACCGAGGGGAACTCCGGCCAAACAATCCCAGCCAAGCAGTTGTTTTTCGCCGGTCTCCTCGGCGGAAAAACCGACTTCTCCCCCACCAACCCCGCCGCCACTACCACGCCCTCCCCCTCCTCATCCTCCTAGTCCCCCTCTCCCCTCCCGACCCCGCATCCGCGTCTTGTCATGTTTTGGGACACCACTCCGAGTCTGATGGGAGCCGCTCGGAAAGGACGTTCGCGTAGGCTGCCTGTGGGTATTAGCAATCTCTTCGAGATTGCATACCCTCGGTCTTTCGGTTCGAGCTCAAGCAAGCTTGGCTCGACCTCACTCCCTTCGGGTATTAGCAATCTCTTCGAGATTGCATACCCTCGGTCTTTCGGTTCGAGCTCAAGCAAGCTTGGCTCGACCTCACTCCCTTCGGGTGCTCGTAGTTTTTCTTAGCAGCTTGCTGCTTAGAAAAACAGAGCGGGACCCCACCGCAACGCAGGTCGAGAGCAATGCCGAGCTTGCCCGAGCATTGCCGAGACCAAGGAAGCGGCGCGCAATGCGAAGCATTGCAAGCACCAAGCAGCCGAGCGGTCGTCCCCCAAGCGGCTCCGACAACCCCTCGATTTAACCTCTCAACAAAAATCTTGTTACAATCAAAAACATGACAAAGCGAATGCCCCGCTGACGTGCACGTCAGCCACACGTAAGCCGAGCGCTCCTGCTCGCCAGCATTCGTATTTTCAAGTTCCTGCGTGCCCGTCAGAGTCAAAATCTTTGGAACACTCTCCACCTCTGAAATCACAAACGTAAGGAATGAATCATGACTAAGACCACCATTGGACCCAACTGGCAAGACCACCCCGAGTGGGGCTTCTCCACCCGCCAAATCCACGCCGGCTTCACCGGCGACCCGGTAACTGGCGCGCAGACCGTCCCGATTTACGCCACCAACGCTTTCCACTTCCCGAGCGTCGAGTCGGCCGCGAACCGCTTTGCCCTAAAAGAACTTGGCCAAATCTATTCGCGCCTCACCAACCCCACCAATGATGCCCTAGAGGCACGGATTGCCTCCCTGGAAGGCGGGGCTGGCGCACTGTTGACCGGCTCAGGACAGGCTGCCATCACTTTGACCCTGCTGACCTTAGCGAGCTCCGGAAAAAATGTCGTCGCCTCCCCTTCGGTTTATGGCGGGACTTTCAACCTGATTGCCCGGACTCTCGCCCGAAGTGGAATCGAGCCACGTTTCGTGACCGACCCGCGCGACATCTCCCAGTGGAAATCCCAAACAGATGAAAACACCATCGCTTACTACGGCGAGGTGGTTCCGAACCCGCAAGGCGATGTCCTGGATATTGAGCCACTCGCCGCGGCCGCGCACGAGGCGGGCGTGCCCTTGATTGTGGACAACACGGTTCCAACCCCGTACCTGTGCCGCCCGATTGAATGGGGTGCTGATATCGTCGTGCATTCCGCCACGAAATATCTCGGTGGGCACGGATCGGTGATGCTCGGCGCGATCGTGGATTCCGGCAACTTTGATTTCGCCGACCCGCGCGTGGCCGCGAGGTTCCCCGGTTTCAATGAGCCCGATGAGTCCTATCACGGGGTTGTCTACGCTCGCGACTTCGGGGTCGGTGGGGCACTCGGCGCGAATCTGGCTTTTGCTTTGAAGGCTCGTGCTGAAGGCCTGCGCGACCTCGGGCTAGTGGCCTCCCCCTTCGCAGTGTGGATTGCCGGTCTCGGGGTAGACACCTTGAGCCTGCGCTTGGAGCGTCACATCTCTAACACTCGCGCAGTGGCCGAACACCTGGAGGCGCTTGTTGGTCGGGGCGTGGTGGAAACCGTGCGCTGGTCCTCCTTGCCGTCTTCCCCGTTCTACGGGCTTGCCCAAAAGTACACTCCGAAGGGAGCGGGAGCAATCCTGAATTTTGACTTGGTTGGCGGGCTCGAGGCCGGGAAAGCTTTTATTGATTCCTTGGAACTACTGGCCAATGTGGCCAACATTGGCGACGTGCGTTCCCTGGCAATCCACCCGGCCTCCACGACCCACGCCCAGCTTGATGAAGCCGGCTTGAAGTTACAGGGAATCACCTCCGGAACCGTGAGGCTCTCCATCGGAATAGAGGATGAGGAAGACATCATTGCTGACATTGACCGCGGCCTGGCGGCGGCACAAGCAGCGGTGCAGTCGAGGGCGGACCAGTGACGATAAAGAATCTCTACCTTCCGACGGCGATAACGGGTGTGCCTGCGCAAAAGCTACGGGTATCATTCGAGCTTTATCCGCCGCGGAATCCGGATCCGGCTAGCCAAGCCTGGGCGGGAATCGATCGTCTCTTGGACGCGCGTCCCGACTACGTTTCGGTCACTTTTGGTACCAGCGGCATGACCTCGACGTCTTCCCAGTCGGTGCTGGTGCACGCCATGAAACGCTCGGGTCGCCCGGCTTTGGCTCACCTGACTTGTGTCGGGCGCAACCAGAGCCAACTGGCGGGTTTGGTGCGCGACATGATGGACTTGGGGGTGCGGGATTTCCTGGCTTTACGCGGGGATCCCCCCAAAGGCGTAGCGCATTGGGAGCCGGAAACGGGCGAGTTTTCCCGTGCGTTCCAACTTGTGGGTCTGATTCGGGAGGTGGCTGCCGACTATCTCGGAGACCCCCAGGCGGTTTCCATCTCCGTGGCGGCTTATCCCGCCGGAACGGTTCAAACCCGTACCGATGCGGTAGCCGCTTTGGTGGAGAAACAAGCTGCGGGGGCCGACTTCGCGATTACGCAGGTATTCTACGAGGCCAAGGATTATGCGGATCTGGTGCATTCGGCTTCCTATCAAGGAGTGACGATGCCGATTGTGCCGGGGATTATTCCTTTCACAGATGTGTCCCGCTTGAACCGCCTCGAGGGACTGACTGGCGTGCCGGTCCCGAAGCGCCTGCGGGAGATTGGCGAGATTCCAGATCCGGCAGAAAGGATTTTGGAAAGCCTCGGCGCTACCCTCGATTTTGTCAATGACCTCATCGCGGTCGGCGCCCCGGGGATTCACTTCTACACCTTCAATCGTCCTCGTCCCGTGCTAGATCTCGTGGAACACTTGCGTTCTCGCGGTTTTTCGCACGTGGATAAGGCCGACTCCAGCGACTTGCTCGGGCTCATGAGCGCGGCGATGCACCGTTTCTCGCCTTAGCGTGATTGGAGACTAGCAAACTGCGCTCCCCTCAATTTGACGAATAACTAGAAATAACGGATAAAACTAACGGAAGACTAACAAGGAGAAAACATGTCTGAAACTACCCCCTTCCCCGCAGCTACCATCGCCGGCTACCCCCGCATCGGGGCAAACCGCGAGTTGAAACGCACGTTGGAGCATTACTGGTCCGGAAAAATCGACCGCAGCGAGTTCGATAAAGAGGTGTCTGACCAGATTGCCAAGCGGATTAATCACCTCAAGGAACTCGATCTGGATTCCCCCGCTTCTCAGCCTGCGGATTTCTTTCTCTATGACCAGGTCTTGACCTTGACCTGCGCTCTCGGGGCAGTCCCGCAGCGCTTCGGGAATCTGGTTCGTCCCGATGGCTCCCTCGATGTGGACGGCGAATTCACCCTGGCTCGCGGGATTGACGATAAAGCCGCTTTGGAGATGACGAAGTGGTTTGACACGAACTACCACTATCTCGTCCCCGAAATCGGACCCTACGTTCCGATTTCTGCTGTCGCGAATCCTTGGCTCGAACAGGTGAAAGTCGCCGGAGAAGCGGCTCGTCCCGTCTTGGTGGGACCAGTGACCTATCTTCTAGGAGCGAAGCCGACACCTGATTCTCCCGCCCACTACAATCCATTGCAACGACTCGATGATGTCCTGGCCGCTTTCGAAGCTTTCTTGAGCCAGTTCGCTAAGGCCGGTGTGGCTTGGGTTCAGTTGGATGAACCCGGTTTGGTGCGAGACACCTGGTCAGCCCCGCGGGCAGAGGTGCTGGCGGCAGCCAAGAAGGCTTACGATTTCTTGGGTAAACTCCCGAACCGTCCCGCCCTGTTCGTGAACGCCCCCTACGGGGATTTGGGGATTGACGGGCGCAAAGTTTTGGCGGATACCTCCATCGAGGCTATCGGGCTGGACTTGGTGTCCGGGGCAGTTCCAAGCTCGGAGGACCTCGCTCCCTTGTCAGAAAAAACAGTCGTGGCCGGAGTGGTTTCCGGACGGAACATCTGGCGCACGGATTTGGACGGCGCGCTCCAAACTTTGCGAAAGATTCAGGAGGTCTGCCCGAAAATTTCCGTTTCGACCTCGACTTCTTTGCAGCACGTTCCGCATGATGCCACTATCGAGACCTCGATTGATCCCGTAGTGCGTTCCTGGCTCGCATTTGCCGACCAGAAGATTGAAGAAGTACAGGTTCTCGCAAAGGGACTCTCCAACCCCAGCTCTGTCAACGCCGAATTGACTGAAAATGCGCGGATTTTGGCCACTCGCGCCAATCACCCGGAGGTGAAGCGCGCGGAGGTTCGCGCTGCGACCGCGGCCGTGACAGCTGCTGACCGCAATCGTGCTCCTTATGCCGAGCGCGTGGCGGCTCAAGAGGCTTTGCTGAACCTTCCTCTGTTGCCGACCACAACAATCGGGTCTTTCCCGCAGACCACTGAGATTCGCAAGGCGCGCGCGGCCTTCCGCAAGGGCGAAATCAACGAGGCACAATACGATGAGGAAATCAAGGCAGAGATTGCCCGTGTCGTGAAGCTCCAAGAGGATCTTGGCTTGGACGTGTTGGTTCACGGCGAAGCGGAACGCAACGACATGGTGCAGTTCTTTGCCGAGCAGCTCGACGGCTTTGCCACCACCGAAAACGGCTGGGTGCAGTCTTACGGTTCGCGTTGCACACGTCCCTCCATCCTCTGGGGTGACGTGTCGCGCCCACGTCCGATGACGGTCGAATGGTCGACTTATGCCCAGTCACTCACTTCCAAGCCGATGAAAGGCATGTTGACCGGTCCGGTGACCATCATGGCCTGGTCTTTTGTCCGTGACGATGAGCCGAAGAAGGAGGTCGCTGACCAGCTTGGTCTGGCGCTTCGCGCCGAGATTGCCGACCTCGAGGCGGCTGGCATCAAGGTCATCCAGGTTGATGAGCCGGCGATCCGGGAGCTTCTCCCCTTGCGGGAGGCCGGTCGTGAGGAATACCTCGACTGGTCGGTAGGTTCTTTCCGGCTCGCAACCGGCGGGGCGAAGACCGAAACCCAGATTCACACCCACCTGTGTTACTCCGAGTTCAATGTGGTCGTGGATGCGATTGACCACTTGGATGCGGACGTGACCTCGATTGAGGCCAGCCGTTCCAAGATGGACATTCTCCCAGCCGTACACGAGCACGGCTTCGAACGCGGGCTCGGGCCCGGGATTTGGGATATCCACTCCCCACGGGTGCCGAAACTCGACGAGGAGAAGGATCTCCTCGAGAAGGCAGTCGGGGCTCTCAATCCGCGCCAGGTCTGGGTTAACCCCGACTGTGGCCTGAAGACCCGCGCTTACCCCGAAACGGTCGCGACCTTGAAGAACCTCGTCGAGGCCGCCAAGGAAGTCCGCCAGGAAATCGAGGCATAACCGTAGCCGGCGTTGTCGGCGGTTGGAGCGTCGCCGGCGGGTCAGACCTCTGTGGCGTAGTGAGCAAAGCGAACGCAGCCAAAAGGGTCTGACCCAAACGGCATAGCGATTCTGAACCACACAACAAGAAAAGAAATCCATGGAACACCCCCCCGAAATCCTCCCGGTCACGGGAGCCTGGCAACCGACCGACCCAGCCGGTCACCGCCAGTTTGCCGCGCTCGGGTCTATGGACCTCGAGGCGGGGGGGCGTTTGCCGGTGGTGAGGCTTGCCTTTGAGACCTGGGGAGAGCTCAACGCCGACAAATCGAATGCGATTCTGATAGACCACGCCTTGACCGGCGACTCCCATGTCGTCGGCAAGGCTGGTCCCGGTCACATCACCGCGGGCTGGTGGAACGAAGTGGTTGGTCCAGGCCTTGCCATCGACACGGACAAATGGTTTGTGGTTTGCCCGAATGTCTTAGGCGGCTGCCAAGGTTCGACAGGTCCTGCATCTCTCGCCCCGAATGGTCGCGCCTGGGGTTCTAGATTCCCCTTGCTGACCATCCGTGACCAGGTGGAGGCCGAGAAGCGGCTCATGACTCAGCTCGGGATTCCACACTGGTTCGCGGTTGTCGGGGCGTCCCTCGGCGGGCAGCGCACGCTTGAATGGGCGGTAACTTACCCGGAGGACATGGACAAGGTGATTGCGGTCGCCACCGGCGCCTCCACGACCGCCGAGCAGGCCGCCTGGTGCCACGCCCAGCTTCACATTCTAGAACTTGACTCGAACTTCAAGGGCGGGGATTACTACGACAATCCTCCCGGTCAGGGACCTTATCGTGGGCTGGCTTTGGCGCGCGAGATTGCCCACACAACTTACCGCTCCCCCAAGGAACTCCAAGAGCGCTTCGGGCGCGACCCCGGTTATCGCGAGGATCCGCTCTCCGGCGGGCGTCTCGCGGTGCAGTCCTACCTCGATTACCACGGCATCAAGCTCGCGAAACGTTTTGATGCCGGCTCTTACAAGGCGCTCACTCGCGCCATGTTGACCCACGATGTGGGGCGCGGGCGCGGAGGGATCGTCGTGGCCATGAGCCGCATCCAAGCCGAACTACTCGCCCTTGGAGTGGACTCTGACCGGCTGTTCTACCCGAATCAAACCCACCAGTTGGCCGAGCTAGCCCCGAAAGGCCACGCCGTCGTTATCCACTCCGAGTCCGGCCACGACGGCTTCCTCATCGAAAACGACGAAGTCGGCCAGGTCATCGGTGCTTTCTTGAACTCCTAGTTTTATTTCTCGTGCGGCCGCAGCAGGCCTCTCCGTTAAATCGAACTGAGGCGCTCCAGTTGCGCAGTCGGCAGGGTCGCTTCGCGCTCCGACTAAGGCTTCTCCCGAACAATGCGGCTAAACAACTCCCGCAAAGGCTCGGGGTGGGGTTCGTATTCCCCATAGTCAGGTCCGGAAGCTCCCGAGGTTCGGTTCCACTCGCCTGGCGAAACCACTGCGTAATCGAGGTAATATCCCGCGGGCTCACTTACCATGTCCAACCACATCTTCGAAGCTCGTCCGTTGCCCTCCCGGAAAGGATGCGCCTGGTTTAACAGGGCAAACACCGCAGCCATCACCTCTAAATAGTCCCCTTCTTCCAAACCAGACCAGTCGGTTCGAGCCACCAGCGCTCGCATCAGCAAGATAGCGGTCAATGTTCCGAATGACCGCGAAATCAGAATTGCCCTTCGACATGTTCACAATTCGACGACATCCAGCCCACTCATAAACGTCAGCAAACAGCCAACCGTGAATCGCGTAAAGCATCGCCCCGTCGTTACTTCGCTCAATTCCAGAAAGCCCCAGGTTCCGCTGCCGCCAGGCGACCAAGGGGTGCTCAACAGCGGCCGTTAGCCTTCACGACCGCGGCGTCGTCAAGCCCAGCAAATAAATCCGGATATTCCCTTTCCAGCGCGAGACCCTGGTGTTTCCTCACGTTTCCCACCTTGCTCAGTTCTCTTCAGTCCTACGGCATCCACCATACAGTCGCAACCCTAATACGGCACGCCAATCGCGGGATGCAAAGCGCCGGGGCGGGCGGCTAGGAAAGTTTTGCGTGCACGAATGTACGGCGTAATCCAGGCAAGTGTTTTTCGGAAATATTCAAAACGCTTTCAACTGCATGTTTACAAAACCCTGACATGGCAAAAACCACGTCACCGAGCCTAGGCCGTACATTCGTGCACGCGTTCGTGTCACAAACCGCCCCCGCTCTTGCTAACCTGAGAGCGGGGGCCACGTTGACCTCCATCAGGGGACACTAACAACCAATCACTCACAAAGAGGGGGAACGATGAAGAAACTCATTAACGGCGTTGACGATGTCATCACGGACACATTACGCGGCGTGGCGTTAGCAGATCCTCGCGTCGAAGTGGATGCGGATCTGAAAGTGGTTTACCGGAAAAACATGAAACCCGGCAAGGTCGGCTTGGTTTCCGGCGGCGGCTCGGGTCACGAACCGCTTCACGGCGGTTATGTCGGCACCGGCATGTTGGATGCCGCCGCCGCGGGCGAGGTCTTTACCTCCCCCACTCCGGAACAGGTTCTCCTCGCGACCCAGAAGGCGAACCAAGGCGCGGGCGTGCTACATATTGTGAAGAACTACACCGGCGATGTGATGAACTTCGAGATGGCAGCCGAAATGGCTGATGCGGAGGACATTCCGGTACAGGCCGTTGTGGTCGCCGATGACGTCGCGGTGCAAGACTCCCTTTATACCGCGGGTCGTCGCGGGGTCGGTCTCACCGTCTTGGTCGAAAAGATTGTCGGTGCAGCCGCGGAAGAAGGCCGTGACCTCGACGATTGTTTGGTTCTGGCTGAGAAGGTCTGCGACCGCGGCCGCTCAATGGGCATGGCGCTGACAAGCTGCACGGTTCCGGCGGTCGGTCACCCGACCTTTGACCTTCCCGAAGACGAGATGGAAATCGGCATCGGCATCCACGGCGAGCCCGGTCGGGAACGGGTGAAGCTCGAGGATGCGAAGTCGATTGCTAAGCGCCTGGTCGACCCCATTCTCGAGGATCGCGACTTCAAGGGCGACCCGGTCATCGTCATGATGAACGGGATGGGCGGTACCCCACTTTCAGAGCTCTACCTAATGTATGCCGAGGTAAAGGGCATCTTGGACGCGGCGGGCGTGGAGGTCGCGCGGGTCATGGTCGGCAACTACATCACGAGCCTCGATATGGCGGGCTGCTCCGTGACGCTGCTTTCTGCCGATGACGAGCTCCTGAAACTCTTCGATGCGCCTGTCGATACGGCGGGATTGCGTTGGGGGATGTAATGAGTGACTTTACCCTAGAAACTGCCAAGGCTTGGATGAGCGAATACGCCAGGGTTCTCGACGAAAAGAAGGAATACTTGACTGAGTTGGATTCCCCGATTGGCGACGCGGACCACGGCACGAACATGGCTCGCGGGATGAAGGCGGCGATTGAGCCCGCGAATCTCGACCAGCCGGATCTCGGTAGCCTCTTCAAGAAGGTCGGTCTCGCCCTGGTTTCCAAGGTGGGCGGGACTTCCGGGCCGCTCTACGGCACGTTCTTTATGCGAGCCGGTAAAGAAGCCGGGGAGACGACAGCGCTCGACGGAGCCGCTTTGAGTAAGGCACTTCACGCCGGACTCCAGGGTGTGCTTGACCGCGGCAAAGCAGAACTCGAGGATAAGACGATGGTCGATGCGATGACTCCGGCGCTTGCCGCCTTCGATAAGGCGATCGGCGCCGCGGATTTGGCGGCGGCTTCGGCTGCGGCTGCCGAGGCGGCCAAAACCGGGGCGGAGGCAACCACGCCGATGCTGGCCAAGAAGGGTCGCGCATCCTATCTCGGTGAGCGTTCGATTGGTCACCAGGATCCCGGCGCGACCTCGACGGAATATCTCTTCGAGTCGCTTGCCGCTTCCCTAGCTTAAACGTTACGCCCTGAAACAATGGGGGCGTACTTCATCGTCCCACTTTTGGGACAGTAAAGCACGCCCCCATCGTCCCACAAAGGAGTAAAAATGCCTGTTGGCCTGGTAGTCGTTTCCCATTCCCGCCCGCTAGCCGAGGCGGCGGTCGAACTCGCTTTGATTATGGTTCACGGCGAGCGTCCTCCCATCGAGATTGCCGCCGGCACTGATGACGGCGGTTTCGGGACTGACGCCGCGGCCGTGATGGAGGCGATTATGAGCGCCAACGCCGGTGATGGCGTGGCTATTTTCGTCGACCTCGGTTCCGCCTTGACCTCGACAGATATGGCTCTCGAAATGCTTGAGGACATGGGTGAGGAAATAGAGACGCGCGTGTTGGCGGCTCCTTTCGTGGAGGGTCTCACCGCTGCGGTG
The DNA here is from genome assembly GCF_009695935.1 of Mobiluncus porci. Lineage (GTDB taxonomy): Bacteria > Actinomycetota > Actinomycetes > Actinomycetales > Actinomycetaceae > Mobiluncus > Mobiluncus porci. Next base: position 27,577 of record NZ_VUMY01000010.1, on the reverse strand, counting down.
GTTCTCGCGGCCGGCGGAGCGGATCTCGACGCGATCGCCACAGAGGCCACGTCGAGTCTCGCGCCGAAGCTGGAGCTTCTTGGTTCTGAGGTTGTGGCGGGTGAAGTTTCTTCTGGTTCAACAAAGGAGAGCCCTACAAGCGCCTCTGAAACAAGAGAATCCCAGCAAGCTGCCCCCCAGCCTCCCGATGCCGCCGCGGAGGTTCAGGTTGTCAACAAGGTCGGTCTCCATGCCCGTCCCTCTGCGGAAATCGCCGGTCTGGCGGCGACTTTCTCGGCAGCGGTTGCTCTCGAAAAAGACGGTCGCGAAGTTAACGCTAAAAGCCCGATTAGTATCGCTACTTTGGCTGCGACCTGCGGCGACACTGTTCGAGTGCTGGGTCGCGGTGAAGATGCGCTCGCGGCGGTTACCGCGATAAAAGAGCTCATAGCCAGCGGGTTTGGGGAAGAGTTGGGGGTTCCGGTCGCGTCTTCTGCCCGTTCCGCGAGTTCATCTTCAGCAAGGGCAGACTCGGCTACTGTCAGCGCTCCGGGTTCCCTCGCCGATGACCGGAAGCGTCCCCGAACCGGTGTGAGCCCCGGACGAGCCCTCGGCATCTTGGTAAAACTCGACTCCGCAGCACCCGTGGCGCCAAAGCACCGTGACATCCCCGAGACCGAAGTTCCAGCGGAAACCGCCCGTCTCACCGAAGCGCTCGCGGCGACAGCAGCCGCTTATGAAACCCAAGCCGCTGAGGCAACCGGACAGGCCAAAGCCATTATCGAGGCTACCGCGAGCCTTGCCGCCGATCCGGAGCTCGCCGTTCGCGCAACCAGCCTCGTGCAAACCAAAAGTCGTGACGCCGAGTCGGCGTGGTGGGAAGCCGCCACCGCATTGACTAAAGAACTCCGCGACGCGGGCGGACTCATCGCCGAGCGCGCCACCGACCTTGAGGACGTCCGCGCTCGGGTTTTGGCGCGCCTCCAAGGCAAAACGCTGGACGCCGCCGCCAAACTCCTTGCGGTCAAGGAGCCCTTCGTTCTTGCCGCCAAGGACCTTGCCCCCGCCGATACGGCGCGCCTTCCGGAGACCAAGGCCATCGCCATTGTGACCGAGGAGGGCGGTCCCACCTCGCACACGACCCTGCTCGCGCGAGCAATGGGGATCCCTGCGGTTATCGGCGTGCCCCTTGATTCCTTGCAAGAAGGCAAAAAAGTCCTTGTTGATGGAAAAACCGGCGAGGTTATTGCTAACCCGAGCGCGGAGCAAGCACGCGGCGCCCTCACGGCTCCGGCGACCCTCGTGAAGCTAACGAAACCAGGCGCCACCAAGGACGGCGTTCACATTGAGTTACTAGCCAATATCGGTAAACCGGAAGAGGCCCAGGCCGCGGCCGATGCGGGAGCGGAGGGAATCGGGCTGTTCAGAACCGAGTTCGCTTATTTTGGCAAAACCGAAGAGCCGAGTGTCGCCGCTCAAACCGAGGCCTATGCGAAGGTCATAAGGGCTTTCACAAATGATAAAAACCCGACCCCGCACGTCACCATCCGCACTCTCGACGCCGGATCCGATAAGCCCCTCAAATTTCTCCCGCTCCCACAAGAGCCTAATCCGGCTCTCGGGGTGCGGGGCTACCGCACCGCGAAACTCTTCCCTGACGTGCTGAAACGACAGCTTGACGCCATTGCCGCGGGCGCTCCCGAGGCTTGGATGATGGCTCCGATGATTGCCCTGCCCGAAGAAGCCGCCGCTTTTGCCGAACTCACGAGAGCCGCTGGCCTCAAGCAGGTCGGGGTCATGATTGAAACTCCTTCGGCGGCGCTTTGCGCAAAAGAGATTTTCGAAGTCGTCGATTTCGTCTCCATTGGAACCAATGACCTCGCCCAATACACTTTCGCCGCTGACCGCGAATCCGCAGAGCTCGGTCACCTTCAAAACCCGGCAAGCCCTGCGATGCTGCGGCTCATCGCCCAAATCGGCGCGGCCGCTATCGCCGCCGACAAACCTCTAGGAGTGTGCGGGGAGGCGGCCGGCAATCCTGACCTGGCTCCCGTCTTGGTGGGGCTCGGGGTGACGAGCTTGTCGATGAATCCACGGCGACTAGCAAACGTATCCGCGAAGCTCCAAGAGCTTTCTTTCCCCGAGTGCCAGCAACTGGCAAAAGAAAGTCTTATTTGGCAAGGGTCAAAATGAAAACCGGATTCTAGCTAGATTCCTCCGCCAACCTGGCGTCCCCCTCGAGCTTAAGCCGATAAAATCACAGTATGCGCTACATTCCTGATATCCTCGGCCCCGGTTTTGAGTCCACTCGTCTCCAAAGAGAACCCGATGAATTTTCCGAGCGCAGCGCCACCGTGGTTCGCTATCTTCCGAGCGAAGATCCCAAAGCGACACTGCCGGATCGGGTGGTTCCAGGTAACCTCCGTACCGGTGGTGCCCCCAAAACTGGCTCTTTCACAGTGCTTCCCCCGCAAGCGAGCCCCCAACAAGCCGCGGAGCTCGACTGCTATTACACAAGGCTCGGCTCGGCTCGCCGCGCGACGGCGCCACAGCCGGTGGTAAAGCCTCTCGATGAAACCCAGCAAAGCGACGTAACGGCATTGCGAGACTATCTTGGCGCGGAGTTGCGAGGACAAGACCTTAGTGTTGCCGACTCGTGGTCTGATAGCGCCCCGCAAAACCCGAAGTTCATCGTAGTTTATCTGCACGGCTGGAATGATTACTTCTACCAAACCCATTTGGCGCGTTCTCTCACCCAGCTCGGCGCCGCCTTCTACGCCCTTGACCTCCACCGTTACGGTCGTAACCTGCCAGACTGGAAGGGTGGAAAGGTCTGGAATGGTTACACGGAGAACTTTGAGGAATATGATCCGGAGATTGATTGGGCAGTGGCCACCGCGCGAGAGGAACACCCCGGGCTTCCGGTCCTGGTGATGGGCCACTCCAACGGCGGTGGCATCGTAGCCGGTTGGGCAGCGCGCCACCACGATTCATTCGACGGTCTCATCTTCAACTCTCCGTGGCTGGTTCAAGATATCAGCATGATTCCCGCCGGTAAGGCAGTGCGTTGGTTTATCGCTAATAAAGCTCAGCATCTGCGGATTCCCATGCCCCAGGGAAACCTCACAACCTACGCGGATTCTTTGGCCGGATACCGAGCTATCCGCTCTCCCCTGCCGCGGCGGCTGATTCCTTTCCAAAATGATCCCTCCGTCGTGGGATGGGTAGAGAATCCCCAGTGGCGAATTCTCACCGGTCTTCCCACGCTTTTAGGCTGGGTTTCTACGGTGTTGCGAAACCATCGCTGGCTGCGTGAATCCGCGACTTTCCCCGCCAAACCGGTGCTGTGTCTGACGGGCAATCACGAGCTGGATCCCTTCTATCTTCCGGAGGTGGAGCGCGTTGACTCTCTCCTGGCGGAGCAGTGGAAACGGGAAGGGAGGACTCCACTGCACCGGCGCCTGGAACAGAATGGCCTGCGTATAGAACGGAGCCTTCATAAGTTTACTCACGCCGACCAGCCAGACGAACCAGAGGCGGGGTATCGTTCCGCCCTGCTGGGATGGACCGAGGCTGCACGCCATACCGATACCATCTTGAACGGGGAGTTGATTGAACAACGCGCTAAGGAACTCTTCGGAGACAATCTGACAGTGCGACAGATGTCGGGCTACCATGACTTGACGTTGTCACAACCGCTCGAGCGCGCCGCATTTTTCGCGGAAATTTCCGACTGGCTTGCCCACTCTGAAATTATCCCCAAATAACCTTATTACCTGGGATTATATCCTTATTTATTCAAGAAGAATTCCTTAAATTCCCGACAGGGGGCAGCCAACGCAATGTAGGCGTTGCCCCTCACTGAGCCCTGCCAGGTTCACCCCGGGAGAGCAAGCACCACTGGCGCAATTGGCGATATCTCCCTGGTTTCCAGTCCCACCTGGTCCTGCGAGAAGCCCCGAGCGCTGCAAGTGTTCCAGCAAGAGCTCGCCATGTTCCATCTGGAGTCCGCTTGCTGCCAGCGCCCGACTAAATGTCGCGCCCTGCCGAAGCGACTCAATAAACGCACTCGATCTAGATCCCACTTTTACACTCATAAGCCTATTACCTGCACAGATATCCTTATTTTCATTTCAGTGAACCCTAGACGAAGAGCTTTCCAATCTGGAAAACTGTTACTGCCAACACCCATGCCACCGCGAGCTGTCCTCCGACTGCAGCCAAGGTTCGACGCCATCCAAGCTGGCGCTTCTGTTCAGCCACGGTCGCGAGACACGGAGTGTAGGTGAGCACGAACAGGAGAAAAGCGAAGGCAGCAACTGGAGCCGCGCTTGCAGATCCAGCCGACTTTTCAAAAGTAGTTTGCACCAGTTCCCGCATTGTCGGTGTTGCTTCCCCCGAGCCCTCAGCCGCCTCGACATCGGACTCGGTTACGTCAGCGTTGGTGTAGGTGGCTGCCAGGGCCCCCAGCATGGTTTCTTTCGCGACGAATCCGGTCACTAAGGAACCGGTCAGGTGCCAATCGCCGAAGCCGGCGGGAACAAAAACCGTCGCCATCGCGGAGGCCACCACCCCGTAAGCGGACTCATTTGCTGGAAGTGAGTCACCAAAGCGGCCCTCTCCCGCTACCGGAGTCACCATCAAAGCCCAGATGACCACAGTCATTACGACAATCACTTTCCCTGCGCCCTTCAAAAACGCCCAGGTCCGCGAAGCCGCGGAGCGAGCCAAGACCCAGGCTCGCGGCGCCTGGTAGGCGGGTAGAACCAGCAGTAGCGGGGCGCCTTTCTGGCCTTTCATGAAGATGGGGCGCAGCGCAAGGCCCCCGAGAATGACCATCACGATTGAGAGGAAATACATGAGCCAAACGACTTCTGTCGCGTGCTCAGCAAAAAACACTTGGGCAATGAACAGGTAGACGATTAGGCGAGCCGAACAGGTGATGTAGGGGGTCAAGACCACGGCCATCATGCGGGACCGCGAGTCCGGCACGGTACGTAGCGCCGCCAAGGTCGGCAAGTTACATCCAAAGCCCACGATGAACGGCATAATCACCCGTCCGTCCAGGCCAATAGTGCGCATCAATCGGTCTCCCAGGAAGGCCACCCGCGCCATATAACCGCTGTCCTCCATCACCGCAATGGCCGCGAACATCACAATCATGAGGGGCGAGAAACTGACCACCACTCCGACCCCTGTGAGCAGACCATCAACGAGGATTCCTTGCAGGATTCCCCCTTCCCAGCCCAGCGCAGTCAGCACTGCCACCAGTCCGTCTGCCAGGGAAGGCGCGTGGAACAGAACCACGTCCTGACCGGGAATTCCAATGTCAGTAAAGGGGATCTTCAATAACGCGGCCGGCACGGTGAAATCCCAGCCTCCGACCGCATCAAACAAGCCTTCCAGGGGATCTTGAAAAACTGCCGCGAAAGTATTGGCCAGCCAAAACACCAGGTACATCGCCAACATGAAGACGAACGTTCCCGCCAGCGGATTCAATAAAATGCGGTCGACTTTATCGGAAGCCGACAGCGCCGGCACCTCGATTTTCTCCTCTTGGAGACCGGTTTCGATTTTCTCAATCCAGTCGAAAATCATCGCCGCCCGATCCGCCTCGTCTACTTCGCCTTCCACCAGGGTCGGTAGGGTTCGATTCGAGGGAGAATTCGGCTGGCAATTGGTACCTCCGCAAGGATGCGTCGTCTCATTCTCAGCACTCTCCGCCTCAAAAACCGCAGTCTGCGAGGCTTGGGCTAACGCGTATCCGGCTTGATTAAACCCGGGAGCGGTCTTATCCCACGGCAGGCCAGCGAGGTAGGAAGGATTCGCGAGACTGTTTTCGATCATGCGCTCTACCGCATCCAACCCCTGTCCGGTGCGGGCATTTGCTGACGTCACCGGCACCCCCAGCAAACATGACAGTTGATCCACGTCGATGGCCTCGCCGCGTTTTTCTGCCACGTCCTGCATGCTCAGAACTACTGCCACGGGGAGACCCGTTTGCCCCACTTGAGCCAAGAGATAAAGAGAGCGAGACAAGGCGGTGGCATCGAGAATTACGACAACCAGGTCAACCCCTCCGTCTTGCAATCCTGCGTCTGTGAGCGAGCCCGGTACCCCCGCGAGGGTTTCGACCGCCACGGCCTCATCGGGAGAATTTGGAATCAAGGAATAGGTTCCCGGGGTGTCAATCAGCCGGATGCCTAGGTTCCGATTAAATCCCGAAAAGATTTCTACGGTTGTTCCCGGAGCGTTAATCACCGACTGGTGCAAACCCGTCAAATCGTTAAACAGCGAGGATTTTCCAACATTCGGGTTACCCACCAGGACAACATTGGTGGTGTCGTGTAGCAGACGTTCCCGATTAAGGACCGAGGTCTCCGACAGCCTTCCCTCGACATTCGTCGGCGCAGTGGTCTGCATCGCGCGAGATTTTCTCTTGATGGCGGTGAATTTAACGTTTCCGGATTTCGGTTGCGGATTACATTTGGGGCAACTCATAGCAGTTCCTTACACGTTTGCGGCGATACGTTCAGAGTTTGGGTTCTGTTCAGCAAAAGCTTTCTCAAAGCGGCTCGGTAGAACTCCCATGTCAGTCGCGATTTGCTTGGCACGATTCTCCGCTTCCGGCCCCAGTTTGTGCGCGTACTGGATACAGGGACGCACCTGGGCCGAGCGTGCAAAACCGCGGTCAACCGCCAAGCGGGTGCCGTGGACAAACAAGACCCGCCCTCCGAAAGCGGCTTTTTGCGTAACAGTGAACCTCGTCCCCACCCTCAGGCCGAGCTCCTTTACTCGCGTTTGATGCTTAATCTCACAACCCATATCAACCATGATCATGGGTACTCCAACAGGGCATTCACTTAACCTCATAAAGTTAGGCTAACCTAACTTACCTCCCCTTGTCAATCAAATTCCAGAAAAAACTTCCTGCCTAGTTTCCCCTCCGGGTTACTAGGCAGGAAGTCAGGCACAAAACCGCTTTCAAAAGCGGTTGTTTCCGATTCTCAACGCCAAATACTAGCGCCCAATGTAGCCGGCATCGGCGTAAACCGGCGTAGAGGTGATGTAGGAAGCCGCATCAGACAGCAGCCACAATGCCGCGTGGGCAATCTCGCGAGGCTGACCGAAACGGTTCAACAAGGAGAGCTGCGGAGCGTAGTCCTCCGGCTTGACTCCCATCTTTTCCAAAGCCTCGTGGAGCATCGGGGTGTCGATTGTTCCCGGGGCTACAGTGTTAATCCGAATCTCAAATTGCCCGTTTTCCAAAGCAGCCGCCTTGGTGAGCCCCACCACGCCGTGTTTAGCGGAGACATAGGCCGGGTTGTTGGGCTGGGGACGGAAGCCAGAAACCGAGGAGGTGTTCACAATCGAGCCGCCGTTGCCCTGTGCTTTCATCTGGCGGATTTCATATTTCATGCAAAGTGCTACGCCTTTGAGGTCCACGGACATGAGGCGGTCCCAGTAGTCCTCATCGAAATCCACCAAGGGAGCATTGTCGGGAGCCATCGCCGCGTTGTTGAAGGCACAGTCCAAGCGCCCGTAGGTTTTCACGGTTTCGTTCACCATGTTCTGCACCGACTCGAAATCGGACACATCGACCTTTACCGCGATAGCCTCGTTGCCGGCTTTCTTGATTTCCTGCTACGTTTTTTCCTATATAAGACTTAAGTCCCACGCAAAGGAAACCCGTTTCGTGAGGACCCCCACTGCTGCGGTCCGGTACATGCAAAAGCGGTGGCACTGGTCGAAACTAATGCCACCGCTTTAGTGACTAAGCGTTGTAGACGCTGTGATCTTAGGCGGTCTTGTCCAAACCGTCAGTCGCAGAATCATCCCACGCCTTCTCCTCCACGGCGGCGCGACCCGCTTCGAGGCGAGCCACCGGCACGCGGAACGGCGAGCAGGACACGTAGTTCAAGCCCACGCGGTGGAAGAAGTGAATCGAAATCGGATCGCCGCCGTGTTCCCCGCAGACGCCCATGGGCATCTCCGGCTTGGTGGAACGACCGCGCTTCACGCCCTCGGCCACCACGCGCCCCACACCGTGGGTGTCGATGGACTCGAAAGGCGAAACGCCGAAGATACCGGCCTCGATGTACTGGGGGAAGAACACACCTTCGACATCGTCACGGCTAAAGCCCCAGGTGGTCTGGGTCAAGTCGTTGGTTCCGAAGCTGAAGAAGTCGGCTTCCTTGGCGATGGTTTCAGCCGTCATCGCTGCGCGCGGCAGCTCAATCATGCAGCCCACCGGAATGTCGAACTTCACGCCGAACTTTTCCTGAGTCGTCTTGATGACGTCCTCGGCTTCGTCACGCACAATCTGGAGCTCACGAATGGAACCGATGAGCGGCACCATAATCTCCGGTTGCGGATCCATTCCATCGGCCTTCAACTCGCAGGCGGCCTCAACCAAGGCGCGCATCTGCATCTTGAACAGGCCGGGAAGGTAAATCCCCAAGCGCACGCCGCGCAGGCCCAGCATCGGGTTGGCCTCGTGCATCCGACGCACGGCTGCCAGCATGTGCAAGTCGGCTTCCGAAGGAGTCTCGCCCTTAGCGCGCGTGACCGCATCCTTCACTTCCAAAGTCACCAAATCGGGAAGGAACTCATGCAGCGGCGGGTCGATGAGACGCACCGTCATGTGCTTTCCGTCCATAATCTTGAGCATCTCTTTGAAGTCGCCCTTTTGCAGCGGCTCCAGCGCATCCAGCGCATCCTGTCGCTCCTTCGAGCCCTCCGGAGAGAGAATCAAACGCTCCACGTAGGGGCGGCGATCGCCGAGGAACATGTGTTCGGTACGGCACAGGCCGATGCCTTCCGCCCCGAATTCCAGCGCCCGCTGAGTGTCGGTCGGGGTATCAGCGTTGGTGCGCACCAAGAGCTTCCGGACTCGATCCGCATGGGTCATGATGCGATCCACCGAACGGATGAGATCCTTGTCATCGTCATTGTCCGCGGCCGCGAGTCCGGCGTCCAGACCCTGTGCGAGGTAAGTCGTCACCGGAGAGTCCTTCACCGGAACCGCCCCGAGGAAGATCTCGCCAGTTCCGCCGTCGATGGAGATTTCCGTGCCTTCTTCGAGCACCTGGTCTCCCACCGTCATAGTCCGGGCAGCCTGATCAACCACGATGGTTTCCGCGCCCACCACGGCGGTCTTACCCATGCCACGCGCCACCACGGCCGCATGGGAGGTCTTCCCACCGCGGGAGGTCAGAACGCCAGCAGCGGCCACCATACCGCGCAGGTCGTCGGGGTTGGTCTCTCGGCGTACCAAGATACAAGGTACTCCCGCATTGGCCGAGGCTTCCGCCGCATCATTGTCGAAGACAATCTTGCCGACCGCAGCGCCCGGCGAGGCCGGCATACCCTTGGTGAAGGGCTGGGGCTTAGAAGCATCATCAAACATCGGGAACATGAGGTTTTGCAACTGTTCGCCAGTGACGCGGGTCAAAGCCTCGTCGGTCGTAATCAGACCTTCATCAACCAGCTGGGTCGCGATCCGGAAGGCAGCCGCCGCGGTACGTTTCCCGACACGAACCTGGAGCATCCAGAGCTTCCCGCGTTCAATCGTGAACTCCAGGTCGCACATGTCCTGGTAGTGGGTCTCGAGGCGACGCATGATTTCGATGAGTTCGTCGTAGGACTTCTTGTCGTGGCGCTCGAGGTCTTTCAGGGTTTCCGTGTTGCGGATGCCGGCCACGACGTCCTCGCCTTGGGCGTTCATCAAGATGTCGCCGTAAACACCGGGACGTCCCGTGGAGGGGTCGCGGGTAAAGGAAACGCCGGTTCCGGAGTCGTCACCCATATTGCCGAACACCATCGTCACGATGTTTACTGCGGTGCCGAGGTTGTGGGGAATCCGCTCGCGGCGGCGATAAATCTGGGCGCGTTCGGAGTTCCAGGAACGGAAAACGGCCTCAATCGCCATGTCGAGCTGCACCCGCGGTTCTTGGGGGAAAGGCTTACCGGTTTCTGTGGCGACGATTTCCTTGAACTGGGCGGTAAGTTCCTTCAAGTCGGAAGTGTTCAAATCGGTGTCCAACTTCACGCCGCGAATCTTCTTCATATTGTCCAAAGCGTCGGAGAAGAGGTCGCCATCAATATCCTGGACGGTCTTTCCGAACATCTGGATGAGACGACGGTAGGAGTCCCAGGCGAAACGATCGTTGTTGGCAATCTTTGCCAGTCCTTCCACGGATTTGTCGTTCAAACCCACGTTCAAAACGGTTTCCATCATCCCCGGCATGGAGAATTTGGCGCCCGAACGCACGGAAACCAACAGCGGGTCATCAGCCGCGCCGAGTTGGCGCCCTACCGCGTCCTCGACTTCACGCAAAGCCTTGGTGACCTGGACTGTCATCTCTTCAGGTACTTTGTTGTCTTTCAAATAGGCCCGACAGGCATCGGTCGTAATGGTGAATCCGGGGGGAACCGGCAGCCCGAGTTTGTTCATTTCGGCGAGGTTTGCGCCCTTGCCACCCAAAAGATCCTTCTGGTCTTTGTTGCCTTCCTCAAAGCGGTAAACATACTTCGGCATAGATTAAGCCTCCAAAATTGCTCGTGATTTATGCGCAAAACGCGCCGTATCCATCCTAACAATAAATCCTCTTTGGAACCCACCCGCAGGATACGGCGGCGCCGTCATTAAAATCTTACTCGTGGAAGTTATCAGCATGCGCGTGGGCGAATCCCGGGGGTTCCAATTGAATGGTGGTGTGCATCAGCGCCACGGCGTGGTGTTCACGCAGACAGTTCTCCACATTCTGCAAGACCTCCACGCTGTGTCCATCAAAAAAACATTCCTCTGGTAGAACGAGATGAGCGCTGAATACCGGCATGCCACTGGAAACGGTAGCAGCGTGTACATCGTGAACGCCGATAATGTGTGGAGTGGTCTGCAGATGAGACCGCACGGCTTCCAAATCGAGTCCTTTCGGGGTGAATCCCATCAAAATTCGCGTAGACGTCTTCAAGATGGCCAGTGCCCTGGGCACGATGAGAACGGCTATCCCCAGACTGGCAATCGCGTCTGCCTGGTACCAACCTGTAGCGCTGATGACTATGGCGGATACTATGACCGCTAGCGAGCCCAGCGCATCATTGAATACCTCCAGAAAGGCTGCGCGGAGGTTCAGATTCTTGTCCCGGGACCCGGACAGAACTGCCAGACTCAGACAGTTGCCAATTAACCCGATGATTCCCACTAACAACAGCCCTTGGCCTTGAACCTGCTCGGGACTAATCAGGCGTCTAATGGCTTCCACCACGGCATAGCCACCGACCCCAATCAGCACCAGCGCTTGGAATGCCGCGGCGAGTACTTCCGCTCGAGCCCATCCCCAGGTGCGCCGGCTGGTCGCGGGCAGAGTGCTTAGTTTAGCCGCTACTAGTGCTGCGATTAATCCGCATAAATCCGTAAAGACGTGTCCCAAATCCACTACTACAGCCAAGCTGGAAGTCAGGACTGCCCCAACAATCTCCACGACAAAAACCGTGACGGTTACGGCGAGTGCGAACCAGAGTCGAGAGGCACCGGCGTTAGTGGTATGCGAATGATCATGTGGCATAGCGTTCCTATCTTAACTCTTGGGGCGAACTGCTTTATTCAGTTTAGGGGAAATCTTCCATCCCACCGCAAGATTTCGATTCTCCCAAAAATCGCGATATACGCCCGCGGTTCCGATGAGATCCTTATGGCTGCCAATTTGGCTTATCTGGCCGTGTTCGTTTAAAACTACGATCTGATCAGCTTGGGTAATCGTGTGCAGCTTGTGCGCTATCACCAGTACAGTCGCCTGTTGGCGTAGGACGTTGAAGGCAGGTATAAGATTGGCTTCATTTTCAGCATCCAGCGCTGAGCTCGCCTCGTCGAATAGCACAATCGGGGCTTTCTTGAGAATGGCTCGCGCCACCGAGACGCGTTGTCTTTCCCCGCCGGAGAGTGCCGTGCCTCCTTCTCCGACCTGAGTGTCCCAGCCATCGGGCAACCGGTTGACTATTTCGCTAACTCCTGCCAGCTCGGCGGCTTGCTTGACTTCCTCCGCGCTGGCTTGAGGGTTACCGAGGCTGACATTCGCCGCTAAGGTGTCATTAAATAGGTACACGTCTTGGAAAACCATGGAAATCTGACTCATTAAATCAGCAGTCGTGAGCTGACGCACATCTACGCCGCCTACTCGCACACTGCCCGAGTCTACATCCCAGAAACGGCAGATCAATCTCGCAATAGTAGTTTTCCCCGACCCGGACGGTCCTACCAGTGCGGTCATAGTACGCGGCGGAATGCTAAACGATACCCGATCAAGAATTTGACGAGAATCCTGATAGGAGAAATTCACATCCCGTAGTTCCACCTGTTGGGGTTGGGACAGCGTGAGAGATTTCTCGGGCTCCGGCAATGGCTGAGAATCCAGTACTTCACCAATAGTGGCCATCGTAGGACCCGTTTCCAGTAAGCCGACCCGCGCGTCAGCCACCGCCGTTAAGTACTGTACCAACTGCAGACTTATCCCAATAACCGCAATAAACTCCAGGGGGTTCAACTGGCCACTGAGCACCTGCCCAGCTGCCAAAACTATCATCAGCACGCAGATGATTTGAGCGGCCATTCCCCCGAGCAGGTTCGCGACCACATCCAGCCACAGGGCTCGCAGCGAACGTTGGCGATTGGCAGCAATAGCGCCGTCGAGCTGCGGATAGCTAATACGGTCGCAGGAACGCAGGACGGGCTGACAGGAGGCAAATTCTACAATTCTGTTGGATAGCTCGACTGCGGCCGGTTCTTTATACGCACTGGTGGCGGCATTCAGGAAGGTCAGCGCCCACATCACAACGGCATAGCCAACCAGACAAATCGCAAAAAGAAGTCCCAGTTGGGGGTACCAAAGAATGAAACCAGTCAGCAATGTCAGCAGGGTAACCACCGAGACGCTGATAGAAGTGGTCATGTGAGCGGTCAAGTTACCTAACTCGTTAACCGTGGATGCCCCCAGACGGGATAGTTTACCAACTACCCCAGTCGCAAACCATCCCAGTGGCAGTTTCGCTAACTGATCCCCGATGAGTCGGTGCGCGCTTCGCATGACAGCAAAGGCGCTTTGATAGCTGGACAAGTCGCGGAAGAAAATACTCACGGCTCCCAGCACCGCTACTCCCAGGAGCACCCACAGCCAACCGGTCGTGTCTAACCCGCCCGCGCTCTTTCCGGTAGACCAACCGGTAGCTAATTGAATCAGCGCCAGCAACCCCAAACCCTGGGCTATGCCGCTGATGATTCGCCCACACCACATGGTCACCTTCATGCCTAGATTCGTATCCGTGTCGATTCTGCGACTCTCACGGATAATATCAACAGCTCGCATTTTCCTAGTCACTGCTGTGCCTCCTCAGCGTTGGCACCGGATGCTTCCCACAGCCGGCGGTAGAGTTCATTAGCTTTCAGCTCTCGATGGCTACCGCTTGCCACCAGCTTGCCCCGATCCAACAGGGCAATCTGGTCTACGTTTTGTACCGAACTCGGTCTGTGATCAATCACAATCACGGTTCGCCCCATTGTGAGCTGGTTGATGGCCGCTTGAATCTGTGCTTCACATTCTGGGTCAACCATAGCGGCGGCCTCATCAAGAATCAGAATGGGGGCATCCAACACCAGTGCCCGTGCCACGGAGATTCGCTGCTGCTGTCCGCCAGAGGGCTTCATGCCTTCACCAATCACCGAGTCATAGCCTTTCGGTAATGCCATAATTTCCTCGTGAATCTGCGCCTGCTGCGCGGCTTTCACGATTTCAGCCTCGGTGGCCTCCGGCCGGGCCAGAGCAATGTTCTCGCGAACGGTGGCTTTCAAGAGTTGCACGTCCTGCAGCACGAAGCTCACCCGGCTGTACAGGTCTTTTCGACTGAGATCCTTCAAGTCAACCCCGCCGATTGTCACGCTGCCCTCATCGGGGTCGAGGAACCTCGCGGCCAGCTTCGCTAGGGTGGATTTCCCCGCGCCGGAAGGTCCCATCAAAGCGGTAGTCGTGCCTTGGGGACATCGTAACGATACGTTTTGTAACGCTTTGGTTTCTCCATAGCTAACCGATACTGCCTTGAACTCGACGCTGGCATCTACTGGTTGAGCTGCAGATTTATTCGGTGCAGGAAGCTCGGAGAGCGCAATCAGGTCAGTAATACGCTTCGCGGCGGAGCCAGCCAATTGATAATTCCACATCATCTGCGCGACGAGATTAATCGAATCCGGCAACGCTATGGCAATGAGTCCGGCGGCGATGACCTCCACGGGGGTAACCCAACCGTTTTGCACCATCCAACCGCCCACGGCTCCCACCAGTAGCACTATGACCGGGGTCGATACCAAGGCAGCAGTCAAAGAAGCCGCCCGCACCATGGGTCGGTTCCATTCCTCCATAAAATCGCAGGCCTCGGAGGCAGACTGAGCGTATCTCTGGTGCGCTTTCCCGGTGATTCCAAAGGTTTTTACTACTTGGATTCCTTTGATGAACTCGATCATTGCCGCAGAAACCTGGTCGAGTTTATTATCCAACTCCACAGTTTTGGTATCCATCCCCCGCATCATCATGCCATAGATAACCATGTAGACCGCCACCGGGAAAATCACTAGGATTCCCAGGCGCCAGTCGATAATAAATGCGTAGATGGAGCAGAACAGGGGCAGCAACGCCGCCATCAGGGAATCAACTGGCCGGTGCGCGACCAGCATATGGAGGCTTTTCACGTCATCTTGCAGTACTTTTCTCACGTGTCCCGAGGTGTTTTCCCCAAACCAAGTCAAGAGGGCTTTTGCCAAACGGTCAATCATCCGCTGCTGAATACTTGCTGCCAGGCGGATATCAGCAATATGCGTCACCAACAGACCGATGAGATATGCCAGCAGCCCCCCGCAGAAGGTTCCGATTAACAGGAAAATCCAGTTTTGGATGGCACCGCGGTTTATGTCGGTGTTGGCAGCCAAAGACCCCATTAATTCATTGCCGATTCCAACCAAGGCCACGTATGGAAACACTCTCAGTGCTGCGGAAATGACCGCCATCACCCGCCCCAACCACAGAGCGGAGCTGACCGGGGAGAGCAGGTCGTGCAAAGCCGCCTGGTTTATTTTACTTTCCGCCTTAGCGTCTGTTTCATTGCGGGTAGAGGCGGCTCCACCAGATGCCAGATCCGGCTGGTTTTCTTCCGCGTTAGCAGCGTCTGGTGCTTTGACTGTGGGAATTGTATCTAGGACGTTTTTAGATGTCACGGGTTTTTCCTCCTGGTGTTCGGTGGTTTACACTCAAATCCTGAATTTGGTCATATCCGACC
Organism: Mobiluncus porci; assembly: GCF_009695935.1. GTDB lineage: Bacteria > Actinomycetota > Actinomycetes > Actinomycetales > Actinomycetaceae > Mobiluncus > Mobiluncus porci. The sequence continues at coordinate 12,277 of NZ_VUMY01000010.1, read as the reverse complement.
TTGTCGAATGGTTCCAGCTGTAAATGCCGGTCAGCAACCTCATTAATGAACTCCAAATCATGGCTGATAACCAAGACACTTTTTCCTCTGCCAGCCAAACGGCGAATCAGGGAGCTGATGGACATAAGATGCCCGTAGTCCACTCCGGAGGTGGGTTCATCAAATACATACAGCTGAGCATCACTGGCTACCGCATTGGCAATCACCAAACGCTGTTTTTGACCTCCGGAGAGCGTCATGGGGTGGCGCTGCTCCAAACCTTTTAGACCGAGTTCTTCCAGCAGTGCCTCGATTTGCTCCCGTGGCATCTCCCCATTGCCGAGACTAACCTCCTGCGCAACAGTTTCAGCGAAAAGCTGGCGATTCACGTCTTGCATCACGAGCGCGCTGCGTTTTTGCCGCTCCGCGCAGTCACAAACTTTGCCTTGAAACTTGATTTCCGTGTTCTTTTGCGGTTTCGCCAGCCCCACCAAGGTTCTCGCCAGGGTGGTTTTTCCCGCTCCATTCGGCCCGGTCAAGGCGACTACTGACCCCGCAGCTAAACATAACTCCTCAATTCCCAACACCTGACGTTTTCCGTAGCTAAACCGCAGGTTCCTCACTTCCACTCCAGGAGCCGTTACCGCGGGGGCGACCATCTCGGAGGCAGCGTGACGAAGCTGTGGCTGGGGTTTAGTCAGCGTACGCAGTCCGAGTTCGCGACGCTTCATTTCCGGAATTGCGAAGAACTCATCTCCGCGGAGCTGGTAGGTGATTCTCCCCTCTCGCATAATCACGGTCCAGTCGGTGATCTTATTCAAGGGGTAGACCCGGTGTTCGGCCACAATCAACGTCCACCCCGCGGTTTTCAATCTTTGCAGCACAGCGGTAAATAGGTCGATGGCAGCGGGGGAAAGGTTGGAGGTGGGCTCATCCAATAGCAGGATTTTTTGCGGCCCCACCATCGCGGCAGCACAAGCCACCAGCTGTGATTCTCCGCCGGAAAGCCCCTGCAAACTGCGGTTCATCAACGGTCTAATCCCCCAGGTGTTGATGGCGGCAGCCACGTATTGAGCCGTAGTTTCTGGAGCTTCACCGGCGTTTTCACTCGCAAAAGCCAGTTCTTCTAAAACGTTCGCGGTGAAAAACTGCGAGCGGGGGTTTTGGAAAACCATTCCGGCAGTTTGACCCAAACGTTGAATATCGGTGCTGGCAGTGTCTAGACCTCCCAGCAAGGTTCTCCCGGAAAGGTCTCCTTCATAAAGCTCAGGGATCAGCCCGTTCAAGAGTTTCAGCACAGTAGATTTCCCCGAACCTGACGATCCGGTAATCAGAGTACAGGAACCGGGTGAAAAATCTATGGTGAGATTACTGACACCGGTGTCAGCCGGAATATTGTCGTCCGTTTCTCGCAGGTACTTAAAAGAAACGTCTCTAAGTGAGGTGGTCATTTGAAGCCGCCTGTGAGGAAGGTAATCTGGCTAAGCGCTGGAGCCGCGGCCAATATCCCGGATACGGCAATAAACCAGCATAGATCCAAATAGTTAAACCGCAAACGCTTTAGGGTGCGGGGACGCATTTTCGATCCCAGTCCTCGCACCATCCCTGCGGCAGTCATTTCGTCAGCTATCCGAGCACAGGATGACAGCAGCGGAACGAGAATAAATTCCAGATATCGCAGTGGATGCCACAGCGCTCTCCATCCCATTTGCAGACCTCGCAGCGCCATAGCTTCATGCACCGCCTGATATTCCCGCAGCGAGACGGGAATAAAACGCAGCAGCACCGTAATTGGAACGGTGAGAGCTATGGGGACGCGCAGCTGACGCAGTCCGGCAGTGAGTTCTCCTGGCACAATATTTTTGATTGCGTAGGCGGCCATTCCCACCGCCGCGTGTAATTTGAGCATCCAGTAACCGACAGTCAGAAGGAAAATGGTGAAACCGTTCACCCACAGGACAGGAATAACCACCACCATCAGTACTAAAACTATTCCCCACCCCAAGTAGGCGAGTGCCCAGGCATATGCCCGACTCAACACCAGCGACACCAAAGCCAGCGCCATAACCACCAATGTCACATTCACTCCGCATCGGGACATAACCAGCGCATTAAGCACCAAGACCACTAGCAGTATTGTTCGCGGATCGGGCCGCAATCGTTTACGGCTTGCCGCCAGAACCTCAGCACCAGTAAGAGTATCCAGAGCGAGGATTTCCCGGTCATCGGTTTTGACTGGCGTTGCAAGGGTAGTCATGATTTGGCTACTCCAGATTTTTCAAAGTGCCGAGTCAAAATGGAGTTACCGAAAACACCGCCTATTAGACCTATCAGGAAAACTAATCCTCCCCAGCCCACAATCATCCACGGAGACAGGAACCATTTCATGGCATCAGCGTAAGCGGTTCCCATAGACTGCACGATGTAGTCGTAATACCCCTTGGCATCTACGAATACTGGGAACCACGGTGTCACGTACCACAGCGAGAAGATAGCATAACCGAGAATCCTGCAGATCCTGCTGCCCTGGGAAAAAAGGAAATCTCCGGCCAGACCCAATATCGCGGCGCAGAGGACAACTACCCAGGGGTGACCGGTCAGCATCATGGCTGCCCCCACAATCAGTCCCAGAATAGCGAGGGAGCCTAGTTTCGGGACGCGTGACTTGAACAGGCAAATCACAACTCCGTTTGCAATGATTCCAAGCGCGTAGCCCACAAACATCATGGGTGGGTTGATAATACCCAGCATCCCCGTAGCAAACACCAGGACGAAGTAGATGGCTGCAAACACGCCAATGTTGATGAAATCTTTGGTTTTCATGGGTGAATCCCTCCGGTTCCCTCTCTGAATTATTTAGTAGGTTAGGCTTACCTAATTAATATATCTGCGATGTCTGCGTAAATCAATCTGCCGGAGCCACAAGCGGAGTTCCGGGAATGGTTCCTTTCGCAGCAATCCGCGACCGCACCAGCTGAATTGTCCACAGCAGCAGAAAAGCCGTTCCCTGCAATGCCACGACCGTTGCTCCCGAAGCTGTATCGAACCAGTAGGAGAAATAGCTCCCTAAAATGACACAGCTCACTGAGAATAGTGGCGCAATACACAGCATCTTGCTGAAGCTATTAGTAATGAGGCGCGCAAAGGCTCCCGGTGTAATCACCAGCGCCACAATCAACATGGCACCTACTGCCTGCATCGCCACCACAACCGTCAGGGAAAGCGCCACAATCAGCGTTAAACCGAGCCGGCGCGGATCTATGCCAATCGTGTAGGCGTGTACCTTGTCAAAAGCATAGAGCGTCAGGTCGCGACGTTTGTACAGCAGAATTCCCAACGCAACCGGACTGATGAGGAAAACTTGCATCATGTCGAAGCGGGTAATCCCCAGCATGTCGCCAAAAAGGATGTGGTGCAAGTCGATTTGACTCGGAAAGAGGCTGATGAGAACCACACCGATTGAGAACAGGGTCGTGAAAGCCACGCCGATGGCAGTATCTTCTTTAATCTTCCCTTTCCCGCGCATGAACCAGATCAAACCGGCCATCGTCAATGCTGCTACTAATGCACCAATCGAAAACGGAGCTCCCACGAGATAGGCTATGACAATCCCGGGCAATACCGCATGAGAAAGCGCATCTCCCAACAGCGACCAGCCGATGAGAATCATCCAACAGGACAGCACCGCGCAGACGATAGCAGCCACACCGGTAACCAGGATACCTCGCACCATAAAACTTTGAGTCCACATTTCGACAAAAATGTCGTAGCAAGAACCGGAAAACAATTCGGGACGCGAGTATATTTCTATCATTTCGTTTCACTTCCCATCTCCACCCGGGCACCAAAGGCTTCTGCCAGCCGCAGCGGTTCCAGGGATTCCTTTACTCCACCGTGGAAAAGCACGCGCCGATTCAACAAGGCCACTTCATCGCAAAAATATTCCAGCGAGGAAAGATCGTGAGTAGAAACAACAATTGTATTCGTTTTGATGAACCCGTAGTCAGACGTTCCCGCAGTTGGATGCGCCAACTCTCGCAAGAGACTCATAATGGCTTTTTCCGAAACCTTATCTACTCCCGCAAAAGGTTCGTCCAGCAGCAGCACCCGAGCTCCCTGTGCCAGCGCACGGGCAATAAAGACACGTTTACGCTGACCTCCCGACAGCTGCCCAATTTGACGCTGTTTCAAATCGGTGATTTCCATGAGTTCCAGCGCAGTTTCAACCGCTGCGCGATCCTCGGCCGCGACTCGTCTGCTCGACCCCATATGACCATAGCGTCCCATCATGACAACGTCTTGGACACTAATGGGGAAATCCCAATCTATTTCCTGGCTTTGCGGAACATAACCAATAAGGCCTGCCTTTCGGGCTAAAGCAGCTTGCTTTCCCAGAATCTCAATTGTTCCAGATTGCTGCGGCAGACCGCGAGTAATGGCTTTGAACAAAGTGGATTTCCCCGCTCCGTTCATACCAACCAGCCCGCAAATCCGCGATGCCTTGACACACAGGTTCGCATCTTGCAGGGCACGGTTGGTTCCGTAACTGACATTCAAATTATGAATCTTCAAAACGGGAAGGTCGTTCTCTGCCTCTGACTGCGAGCTGAGCCTTTGCCGCTGGTCCGGTTTTGATTTCTCGCAATTATCTGAAGACTCGTCGTCCGAGGACAGTCCTTTTACGGAATTTTTGTGTTCAGTTTCCCGGGGTTCAACACCGCTCATTTGGCAGCTTCCCCAGTCAGACCCGTGGTGATGAGATTGGCATCGTATTGGAGCAGTTCCAGATAGCTAGGCACGGGGCCATCCGGTTCGGACAAGGAGTCAACAAAAAGCTCCCCACCATATTTAACCCCGGTGGACTCCACTACCGGCTGCATCTTATCTCCCACTGTGGATTCACAGAAGACAGCCGGGACTTGGTTTTCACTAACGTATTGCTCGACTTTCGCCATCCGTGACGGAGTAAGCGCACCTTCGGCATTCACAGCCCAAAGATAGAGCTCATTGAGTCCGTAATCGCGAGTTAAGTAGGAAAAAGCTCCTTCGCAGGTAACCAAGGTGCGCTTAGCTTCCGGGAGCGTGCGGAGTTCCTCGGAAATTTTATCGCCAATCTCGGTGATTTTCTGGGCATAGCTATCCGCATTAGCCTTGTAATCTTGACAGTTCTCCGCATCTAGTTCACAGAAGGCTTTTGCCATATTTTTGACGTAAATTGAACCGTTTTTAGGGCTCATCCAGGCGTGAGGATTGGGCTTTCCCCGATAGTCGCCCTCTTGGATATCTATAGGTTCGACTCCCGCGGAAACCGTAATCGGTTTAGCATCCAGCTCCGCGGAGAATTTCTCAAACCATCTCTCCAGTCCCAGGCCATTATTGAGAATTAGTTTCGCCCCTTGAGCGGATTTAATGTCTGACGGCGTAGGCTGGTAGTCATGGATTTCTGCACCAATTTTGGTGATGGAACGCACTTCCAGGTGATCACCAGCGACTTCTTGCGCCATGTCCTGCAGCACGGTGAAGGTGGTGAGGACCACCGGCTTTTCTCCCTTGGATGCAGCAGAGGTGCTCTTGTTTTCGTTACCCCCGTTTGCTCCGGTGCAGGCCGCCAGTGCTAGCACCGCCAAGGACACGGCGAGGACGGATAAAGCTTTTTTTCTAGTCTTTTTTATCATGAAATTAACTTAGGTTAGGCTAACCTAAGTTGTCAAATTCTATTGAACTATCGGAATTATCTGTAGTCTCGTATCGAGCGAGAGTTATGAACCAACCCTCATCAGCCACGATATCAAAAGGAACGCTACTTTGAATCCGCGACCGCCAGCACCGTCCAGATTTTACCTTGTGTGTCTGTCAGTTGGTACACGGGCATCGAAACAATCGCGCCGTCCTTCTGTTTCACCGGAGCATTGGTCAGTTTGGCATCAACAAGCTCAATCTTCCCCGTAATCTTCACGGTGGCCTTGCCGGAAGGATCGAACACATCCAACGGACCGTAAGCCGGATTGTTTAGGCGATTCACGGCTTCCTTTTCGGAGATGACCTGGTAGTCGCCAAGCTTGGTTTCCTTTCCAAGATTGGCCCGAATCGAAGCCAGCCCTTGCGAAGAAACCACCGCTCTCCAGGTTTGAGCCTGGGCTTGACCTGGCATCTTCACCGGAACGTCAACGGTTGTCAGACCGTCTTTCTGAGACACCCCCGCCTGGGAACTCACCACTGTGGCTCCGAGAGAACTCGCCACCTTAGCGACCTCTGCCAACGCTTTCTCGGTGGAAGGTGCTTCTCCGGCCACTTTCATGACGCAGTCCGTCGGTTTCGGAGAGGGAGACTGGGTGGATTGCACTTCCACTTTGTCACTCACAGTCGGCTCTGGAGTTTCACCGGCAGAATTCGTTGAACCAGAAGTGGAATCCGAATTCACCGTTGCGGAATACACCCAGACGTGAAGTTCGCCAATCTCCACTACCGAACCAGACTGAGACTCCGCGGGAGAATAGTTATAGACCTGCGGTTCGCTGGGCACGCTCATTTCTCCGGCAGTCTCGGTAGGAGTCGTGCGGGGAGAAGGAACCCCGGGACGAACCGCCGGAGGCACCGATTCCGTGGGAGTCTCGGTGGGGGTCGCCACCGGAGGCTTAGTAGTCGGAGTCGGGTCGCTAGGCGGGAGCTCGATTTGGCTCGGTGCTTCAGACGGGGCCGGGCTCGGAGTGGCGCTTGGCGCGGTGCTCGGAGAAGACGTCGCTGGAGACGGGGTCTTCGTCTGGTTCGGATTCGGCAAAGCCACATTGCCGTCACCGGGATTCACCGGCACACACACCATGTGAACGGCTGAGGGATTATTGAACGACAAGGAGGTCAGCTCCCCAACCGTAACAGTCAACGTCGCACCGGAAGAATCCTTCACGGTGTATCCAGAGCCGCTCTTTTGAACCGGTCCCCTCATTCCCAATGATTGGGCTACTTTTTGGACCTCGCCGGAAGAAACGGCCTTCCCCTTGGTGACGCGGTAAGCCGGAGCCTTAGTGGCTTGAGAAGAGAATTCTTTCGCGGCCACAAAGTCCACTGCACCGACTTCGGAGAGGCGCTCCTCGGCTCCGGGGACTGCCAAACTCGCGCCTGAGGCTTGTAACCGCGGCTGGGAGCTTCCCGGGCCGGTAGTTCCGGGAGTCACCGGTCCCTCGCCATCGGATTGGGGGAACAAGGTGGCCCAACCGGTGAAACCGACAACTGCCGCGGCCGCGGCGGCGCTCAAACCAATCAGCCAGTTGCGGCGTAGCGGATTTGCTTGACGATGGGCCTCAAGAGAGATGACGTTGTCCGACTTGGCGTCCGCTGGAATCTCTGGAGAATCAAGAGGTTCCACGACGGCGGGCACTTCCGCATCAAAGGCAAGTCCTTCGGCGCTCATCAAGGCAGCCACCTTGGCCCGCATCGCGCTGAGGTCAACTTCCAGATTCTGGGCAGGATCGAGCGCGCGCAGGGCATCTAGCCCGTTCACGTTGCGCTCGCGGTTTTCCACGATCCTGTCCTTTCTTCTGCTTTCAAAACTCTCGCTTTGAAGGCGCTACCAATATTTTTGACTAAGTTTTGGGAGGTCGAAACCGTCCTCAGACCCGGCGCGATTTCGACCTTGCACTAGTTATCTGTAACGAGTCGGGCATTTCTTACAGGCGAGGTTTCTAAGTATTTTTCGCAATGGCTTCCTCCAAACGTTTTCGAGTCCGAGACAGTGCCGCATCGGCTGCATTGCGTGAAATCCCCAGGTAATCGGCCAAGCTTTGTCCGGTAAGTCCCTCCCAAGCCACGGCGAGGATAATGTCGCGGTCGCGTTCAGATAGTTCCGCAAGCGCGGCTTGCATCCCGTGATCTTTGACTACAAGCGTTGCCGGATCGTTGGAATCCAGAGAATCCAGAGTTTCTTGAGAATCACCCATGGGAAGAGATTTCTTCTTGCGGAACCAGTTTGCCAAAGTCAAACCGGCCGTCTTATAGAGCCAGGGCAGTTCCGCACCGTCAGGAACCTCGTCTTTCTTTCTCCACATCACTGTGAAAGTCTCCGCAGCCAAGTCTTCGGCTTCCGCATAGGCGCCGCGACGATGGAGGAAACGGACAATCGCCGTCCCATGCGCAGCGAAAATCCGCTCAAACCACTGTTCATCGTGGGCAGCGGCGGACATGTTAGCAGTCTCCTTTAGACGTTCGTTGTCAAAAGTGTCTTCTAAGAATATACCCCGCGAGCAAATATCTTCTTAAAAATGAGTCATGGGGACGTACTTTTTGACTCATTTTCCTCAATAAAATGAGTCAAAAAGCACGTCCCCATGACTCATTTGTTAACTGCCAGAGGACTGCCCGGCTTTTTCCGCTTCCTCTTGGGCGGCGAGTTCCGCCTCCCGAATTGTCGCGGCGGTCACGTCTTCCAGCCGATGCCGCTTCGAGGCGCGCCCCTCGGGGAGGCCTTCCTCTCCGGTGAACTTGAAGACCGCGCCCTCATCAAACTCCCAATCGGTGCCGTTGACTTTATCTTCCGACTCATGCTTGATGTAAATCGGTTCGACGTCCACCGTGACAGTTTGCCCTTCATGAAGCTCGCTAAACAGAATCTTCTCCGACAGCACGTCCTCAATCTCACGCTGCACCGCGCGGCGCAAGGGGCGCGCACCCAGCGTCTGGTCAAAGCCCTTGTGAGCCAGCAAAGCCCGCGCTTGCGGAGTCAACTTGATGGCCATGCCCTGTTCGAGCATCCGGTCATCGAGCTTCGCCACCATGAGGTCAACAATCTTCAGAATCTCGTCCTTCTGGAGCTGCGGGAAGACCACGACTTCATCCACACGGTTCAAGAACTCGGGACGGAAGTGCTGTTTCAGCTCCTCTTGGACTTTGCCCTTCATCCGCTGGTAGTCCGTGGCGAGTTCGCCCGAAGCCTGGAAACCAGTCAAGACACCCTTGTTGATTTCGCGAGTCCCGAGGTTCGTCGTCATGATGATGATGGTGTTCTTGAAGTCGACCAGTCGTCCCTGTGAGTCCGTCAAGTGGCCCTCCTCCAACACCTGCAGAAGGCTGTTGAAGATATCCGGATGGGCCTTTTCAACCTCATCAAACAGTACGACACTGAAGGGCTTGCGGCGCACCTTTTCGGTCAACTGCCCGCCCTCGTCGTAGCCGACATATCCCGGAGGGGAACCGAACAAACGCGAGGCGGTGTGTTTCTCGGAGAACTCAGACATGTCAAGCTGAATGAGCGCATCCTCATCCCCAAAGAGGAACTCTGCCAGGGCCTTTGCGAGCTCAGTCTTACCCACACCGGTCGGGCCAGCAAAGATGAAGGAGCCACCGGGACGCTTCGGATCTTTCAAGCCCGCTCGGGTACGGCGAATCGACTGCGCCACAGCGTTGACGGCCTCGTCTTGACCAATAATGCGCTTGTGAAGCTCCTCTTCCATCCGGAGCAACTTCGAGGACTCCGCTTGGGTCAGTTTGAAGACCGGAATTCCGGTAGCCATCGCGAGGACTTCAGCAATTTGTTCGGAGTCCACTACGGATTGGGACTTGTCCTCGCCCTGACGCCACTCGGATTCCTTCGCAGCGCGCTCTTCTGTGAGGGTCTTTTCCTCATCGCGAAGATTCGCAGCCTTTTCGAAGTCCTGGGCGTCAATCGCGGCTTCCTTCTCACGACGGGTTTTCGCGATCTTGTCGTCCACTTCTTTAAGCTCTGGTGGCGCGGTCATTCGCTTAATGCGCAAACGCGCCCCCGCTTCGTCAATGAGGTCAATGGCCTTATCAGGGAGGAACCGATCCGAAATATAGCGATCCGCGAGTTGCGCCGCGGCCGCCACCGCCGCGTCGGTAATCATGACGCGGTGGTGAGCCTCGTAGCGGTCCCGCAGGCCTTTGAGGATAGCCACGGTTTCTTCCACGCTCGGTTCTTCCACTTTCACGGGTTGGAAACGGCGTTCTAGCGCAGAGTCTTTCTCGATGTATTTACGGTATTCATCAAGGGTCGTCGCGCCAATCGTCTGGAGCTCACCGCGAGCCAGCATCGGTTTCAGAATGGAGGCAGCATCAATCGCTCCCTCAGCCGCACCGGCCCCAACGAGGGTGTGGATTTCATCAATAAACAGGATAATATCCCCGCGAGTCCGGATTTCTTTCAAGACTTTCTTCAAGCGTTCCTCGAAGTCACCGCGGTAGCGGGAACCGGCGACGAGCGCTCCCATATCTAGGGAATACAGTTGTTTGTCTTTCAGGGTTTCCGGGACATCCCCGCGGACAATCGCTTGCGCCAAGCCCTCGACAACTGCCGTCTTTCCAACCCCGGGTTCGCCTACCAAAACCGGATTGTTCTTGGTGCGGCGAGAGAGAATCTGCATGACGCGCTCCATCTCTTTAGTCCGCCCAATCACCGGATCCAGTTTGTTTTCGCTGGCAGCCTGGGTGAGGTTGCGCCCGAACTGGTCCAAGAGCGCAGAGTTGCCGCCACGAGGATTATCGGGGCGACCGCCGCCAACCCCGACGGCCTCACGGCCGCCCTGCTGAGGGTTGCCTCCTTGGTAGCCGGAGAGAAGCTCAATCACGGTTTGTCGCACCGTATTGAGATCCGCTCCCAGGTTCACCAGCACCTGCGCCGCCACACCGTCGCCCTCGCGAAGCAGACCCAGCAAGATGTGTTCCGTGCCGATGTAGTTGTGACCCAATTGCAGGGCTTCCCGCATCGAGTACTCCAGCACCTTGCGGGCGCGCGGGGTGAAAGGAATATGTCCGGTCGTGGGCTGTTCCCCTTCCCCAATAATCTCGATGACTTGGGCGCGAACTGCCTCGAGGGAAATCCCCATAGTTTCTAGGGCGCGGGCCGCAATGCCGTCTCCCTCGTGAATGAGACCGAGCAGGAGATGCTCGGTTCCGATGTAGTTTTGGTTTAGCCGGCGCGCCTCATCTTGCGCCAACACCACGACGCGACGGGCTCGGTCAGTAAATCTTTCGAACATGGACACTCCTTGTTTTTCTACTCTTTAATAACTTTAAGCCACCCTCCTCCAGAACGCCCGCCTTGTTCACTACTGGCTAATCAAAATGAGTCATGGGGACGTGCTTTTTGACTCATTTTTCGCCTACGAAAGACCGCCAACAGCACGTCCCCACTAAACGGAGCAGCTACTCAATCATGCAGTTCTCCAAAGTAACCCAAAATTCAGTCTAATCCTCTAGCGTCTTGCTTACCACGTATTGCACTCTTTAAACAAGAAGCCGGGGTGACAATCTCGGTTTTCGGCCAACTCGATTCCCACGTACCCCGCAAGGTTGTGAACACAATATCTGCCCTTATTTGAAGGCGTTTGAGACATTTCTTTAATTCCGCACGCTTTTGACAAGTTTAGTGTGGTTTGATAAATTCATCTAAAATAGTTCAAACGACATCTATGAGGTAGACATGGCACGTAGAAAAAGAAGACGTGGCGAATCGAGCATTTACCACGTATACGCGCGTGGTCACGGCAAGCAATACCTGTTCACTGAAGATAAGGACAGATACTACTTCCTCAAACTTTTACGCGAGAGCAAGGCAACAAACGAGGTGGAGGTCTTGGCATACTGCCTCATGGACAACCATTTTCACCTGATGATTAGAGACAAGAAGTTTCTTGTGAGCAAATTTATGAAGCAGATAGAAGAGAATTTTGCCCACTATTTCAACAAAAAGAATGATTGTGTTGGTTATGTTTTCCAGGGGCGTTTCAAGAGCAAGCCGGTTGACACCGAGGGGTATTTATACGAGGTTTTCCCCTATATTCTGCGCAATCCAGAGGATGCCAATATCGCCAGGCACGACCAATACCGCTGGAGTAGTTACGGCGAATATGTGTCCTCAGCGCACATTCCTGACTCACCAAGCGATGTCACTGACACGGACTTCATGCTGAAGATCTATGGCGGACCAGCAAAGCTAGCCGCAGCTGTGGCAAACCCGTCCCGGACTAAAAACCACGTGGAATTCAATATCAACAACAGATTCACCGATGCTCAAGCAACCGAAGTAATCACGCAAATATTGAAGGTGGAATCCACAACCGGCCTTCAAGGCATCTCAAGATCTCAGCGAGACAAGATACTTTCAGAGATAAAAGCCGCACATGTACCTGTAAACCAAATTTCACGACTGACGGGAATCAGTCGCAATATTGTCCAGAGAGCCAAAAAATGAGTCATGGGGACGTGGGGTTTTTGGGGTTTTGCAAACACAAAATATTGGAAAAAGAAAGACCCCCCAACGGTGGTGGTTTAGTAGGTGGGGGGGTTTTGG
>NZ_VUMY01000001.1 GCF_009695935.1 Mobiluncus porci | reverse complement strand
GGAATCCGAATGTGAAGTTCCTTCACTGCTTGCCGTCTTTCCATGATCGTCACACGACGGTTGGTGAGGATATTTACCAGACCTACGGGATGGATGGTCTGGAAGTGACTGATGACGTGTTCAACAGTAAGGCTTCGGTGGTGTTTGACCAGGCCGAGAACCGGATGCACACCATTAAGGCTGTGATGGTTGCGACCTTGGGAGAGAAGTAAACATGCGTATCGTTATTGCACTAGGTGGAAACGCCCTGTTACGCCGCGGCGAAAAACCCGACGCCGCCACGCAGATTGCGAATGTGGAAGCGGCCATCAAGCAGCTGGCTCCTTTGGCTGAGGAACACGAAGTGGTGATTACTCACGGTAACGGCCCCCAGGTCGGGGTGCTGGCTTTGCAATCTGCCAACGACACGAATCTGAGCGCGCCGTATGCTTTTGATACTCTCGGGGCCCAGACTCAAGGCATGATTGGCTACTGGCTGTTGCAGTCTTTGCAAAACAACCTCCCGGGACGCCAGGTTGCCGCTTTGGTGAATCAAACCCTCGTTCTCGCGGGAGATCCGGCCTTCGACAACCCGACAAAGTTCGTCGGCCAAGTCTATAACCAGGAGGAAGCGCGCCGTCTAGAGGTTGAACGCGGATGGAAGATGAAAGCCGACGGCGACTATTTTCGACGCGTGGTGGGCTCTCCCTGGCCGCAACGGGTCGTGGAGACGCGGCTCATTCGCCGGATGCTCGAAGTCGGAGCGGTTGTGGTCTGTGCTGGCGGCGGCGGTATTCCCGTCATCCGCAACGATAAGGGAAAGCTGGAAGGCATCGAGGCCGTGGTGGACAAGGATTTGACTGCGGCGGTGTTGGCCGAACATCTCGAGGCAGACTTCTTGATGATTCTCACCGATGTCCCCGCCGTGATGGAAAACTTCGGGAAACCCGATCAAAAAGAGATCCATCGCAGTAGTCCCCACGCTATGCGACAAGGCGGTTTCCCTGCCGGTTCGATGGGACCCAAGGTCGAAGCTGCCTGTAGATTCGTGGAACTAACCGGAGATGTGGCGGCGATTGGCCAACTGGCTGATGCCCAAAAAATCATCGAAGGCGAAGCCGGCACCATCATCACCCCCGGAGGCAACTACGGCGGGTCCGATGATATTACCCCACACAGCTATAAAAGCATGCACATGACCGAGGTTGGTTATGTTGCCGCATAGCACTTGCTATATATCCCATTTTCCAACCCTTTCTGAGGAGAATCACCATGGCTGTTAGCGTTGACGATGAAGCTACCACAACAGTTCCCACCAAGCCGAAAAAAGGATTTCGGCTCAAAGTACCCACCGCATTCACAATCCTGTTCTTTCTTACCATCATTGCAGTTTTCGCGACCTGGTTCGTTCCGGCAGGTCAATACTCCAAATTGAGTTACGACACCGAAACCAAGGCCTTTTCCGTAACCAGCCCGCAAGGGGAAGTCGAAACAGTTCCCGGTAACCAAGAATCCTTAGACAAATTGGGAGTCCAGATTGACTACCAGCAATTTGCTAACGGTGCAATCACCAAGCCAATCTCGATCCCGGGAACCTATGAGAGGCTCGAACAAAATCCGATCGGTTTAGACAAAATTACCCTTTCCATGGTCAACGGTACTATGGAAGCCGTAGACATCATGGTCTTTATCTTTACCCTGGGAGGCCTGATAGGCGTCGTCAGGGCTACCGGAGCCTTCGAATCCGGCTTGATGGCTCTGACGAAAAAGACCAAGGGCCGTGAATTCGTTTTGGTCTTTGCCATGTCCCTGTTCATGGTTGTGGGGGGAACGCTTTGCGGCCTCGAAGAAGAAGCCGTAGCCTTCTATCCCATCATGTGTCCCATTTTCATAGCGATGGGATATGACTCCATCATCGCAGTTGGGGCCATATTCCTCGCCGGTTCTATGGGGACCACCATGTCCACCATCAATCCATTCTCGGTGGTGATTGCCTCCAATGCGGCGGGCATTCAATTCACCGAAGGCCTGGGGTGGCGGGTCGCCGGATGTATCGTGGGAGCCGTCGTCGTGATTGGTTACCTGTATTGGTACTCCAAGAAGGTCAAAGCGAATCCAAAATTCTCCTACACCTACGAGGACAAGGAATCATACGAAGCCCAGTGGGGAATGACTCAAACGGAGGTGGTTCCCTTCACCTGGAAACGGAAACTCATTCTCCTGCTGTTCTTCATCGGTTTCCCCATCATGGTGTGGGGCGTCATGGCGCAACACTGGGGTTTCCCGCTGATGGCCTCCTCCTTCCTGACCATCGTGATTGTCATCATGTTCCTCGCTCTCATCGGCAAAGACCGACTGAACGAAAAACAGTTGGTGGACGCATTTTCGGATGGAGCCTCCTCCCTGGTGGCGGTGTCGCTGATTATCGGTCTGGCTCGTGGCATCAACTCGGTTTTGAATGAAGGCTACATTTCGGACACGATTCTAAATGGAGCCACGCACCTGGTGTCCGGCATGAGCGGGCCGCTGTTTATCATCATCATGTTGCTGATTTTCTTCGTGCTCGGCTTCGTGGTGCCTTCCTCCTCGGGGCTGGCGGTTCTCTCCATGCCGATTATGGCGCCGCTGGCGGATTCGGTAGGAATCCCGCGTTGGGTGATTGTCTGCGCCTACCAGTGGGGACAGTACGCCATGTTGTATCTGGCTCCCACGGGACTGGTGATGGCCACATTGCAGATGCTCGACATGAAGTACAGCCACTGGCTAAAGTTCGTGTGGCCCATGGTGGTATTCGTCTTGGTCTTCGGAGGTGCGATGCTGGTAGCCCAGACGCTCATCTACGGGGCGTAATTCTCCAAGGCTAACATGGCGCCGGTGCGGTAGTTTTCCCTTTAGAGAAACTATCGCACCGGTTGTCACAGTGTAGGAAACATAATACAGAACTGTACTGTACATCTGTATATGGCTACGGTGGTCTAGCTATCAATGTTGATAGCGATTTTGGTTTATAATGTGGTGGTTGTAGCTCGTGAGGGAGGCACTTTGACTGCATGGCTTTTCTACTACACGCTTACCATTATGCTTTTAGCGGCATTTGCGGGCGCAATTTCTTTTTCAGCATTTACCATCTCCCGTAGAAAAACCTATCTAGGTTCCGCAATTTTGAGCGTTATCTATTTTTTCGACATTGCTTTGGTTTTCCGGTCTTCTCTGCTGAGTAACCTATTTCCACACCAAGCAGTCAACCCCTACACGATAACGGGCCCCTACGAGTCAATCCTTCTCGGAGCTCTCCTCATCATTTTTACCTGGTATATAACGTTTTCTTACCTCAACCTTCCCCTCAAGTGGATCGCGATTCCCTCGCTGTCTTTCATAGTCCTGAGCCTGTTTTTCTATTTCGGAATCTCGGATCCAATGTGGCGAGAATTTTTCTTCTTCACCGCGAGAGCTATCGGTTTTCTGTCACTGTTTTCGTGCGTTGCCATCTATTACTTTCTCACCAAAAATAGAGTAAAGAAAGTTTTAATTAAAAAACAATCCATATTTTTTCTGGTTTCCTTCGTGCTCTGTTTAGCGACCATCATTTGGAATCTTTATTTCATGGTATATTCTTCGCTCAACAATCTTTCTCAGTGGCCGTTCCTTCCCGAAAGGAATTTTGCGGAAAACGCCTTTATTCTTTTTGTAGTTTGGTATATAGCCCTCCGTGCCGTCTACATTTTGCGCCTACACATGAATCAGCCTCCCACTATCGATTTATCTCACGAAGACGAGTTCGTTCTCGAAGAGGCGGGTCTCTATTCTCGAAAGTACAAACTTTCTCCGGCTGAAAGTAAGGTTTTAGTAAAGATTGTGCAGGGTGATACGAATCAACAAATTGCTAGCGCACTGTTCGTCGAGGTCACGACCGTGAAGGTTCACGTCCACAACATCTTGAAGAAAACCGGAAGGGCTAGCCGCAACGAAATCATCAGCGATTTCTGGCACTCTCACTTGATGAATTGAGTCGAAGCTGCGCCTTTTCCCCACTAGTCTCGTCGAGACACGCGCTCGGAGTGCAGTTTTGGAGGCGCGCTGGAGGAGTGTATATCATGGATTTCGTCAAAACCCTTTAATCCCGCCCTGTGAGGCAGAAAGGAAAGACATGGATAAAACCGTGTTGGGCAGTGATGATATTGCCCGTTCTCTCAAACGCCTAGCCTATGAAATCGTGGAGAAAAACTCCGGGCTAGATGAGATTGTTCTCTTGGGAATCCCCACTCGTGGCGTCCAACTCGCCGAACGTTTGGCCACATTCCTCCAAGAAGTCGCTCAAACCCCGATACCGGTTGGTGCCCTCGACATCACGCTCTATCGAGACGACCTCGCCCGCCAACCCATTCGTGTCCCCAAGCCGACGGTTATGCCGGAAGGTGGCATCGATGGGAAGACGGTAGTCCTGGTCGATGATGTTTTGTTCTCCGGTCGAACCATTCGCGCCGCCCTTGATGCCATCAATGACCACGGCCGCCCCAAGGGCGTTCAGTTGGCCGTCTTGGTTGACCGCGGCCACCGCGAACTTCCGATTCGCGCCGATTACGTGGGGAAAAACCTCCCCACTTCTCGAAACGAACAGGTCCTGGTTCAACTCAAAGAACTCGACGGAAATGACGCGGTCGTCATCTCCGGCACTAATGACACCAACAATACGGGGGAGGAAAACTAATGCGACACCTACTATCAGCCGCTGACCTCGATCACGAGCAAGCTGTGAAAATTCTCGATACCGCTGAGGCCATGGCGATGACCCAGTCCCAGAAGGTAAAGAAACTACCGACTTTACGCGGAAAGACCGTAGTGAACCTTTTCTTTGAGGATTCCACCCGGACGCGGATTTCTTTCGAAACCGCAGCCAAGCGTCTCTCCGCCGACGTCATCAACTTCTCAGCCAAAGGTTCTTCCGTGTCCAAGGGTGAATCCCTGAAAGACACGGCGCTAACCTTGCAGGCGATGCGAGTCGATGGCATCGTGATTCGTCACCGCTCTTCCGGAGCGGCCTACCGTCTCGCCCATGCCGGATGGTCCGATGTTCCCGTCATCAACGCCGGAGATGGCGAACACCAGCACCCAACCCAGGCGCTACTGGACACCATGACTTTGCGTCGCCACTTCCAGGGCGCCAGCGGGGGAGACCTTGCCGGTAAAGACCTCGCGGGGGCGAATGTGGTTATCGTGGGCGATATTCTCCACTCTCGGGTGGCTCGCTCCAACGTGGATCTCATGCATACCCTGGGGGCTCACGTGACCCTGGTGGGTCCGCCGACCTTGATGCCGGTCGGAGTCGAGGGCTGGAACTGCGATTTCAGCTATGACCTGGATGCGGCCCTGGCTACCGACCCCGATGCTGTCATGATGCTGCGGGTTCAAAACGAGCGCATGAGCGCCGCCGGTGGCGGCTATTTCCCGAGCGTCGGTGAATATCACCGCGCTTACGGTTTGGACCACGCTCGCTTTGAGGGGCTTCCGGAAAAAACCGTCATCATGCACCCCGGTCCGATGAACCGCGGGATGGAAATCTGCGCCGAGGCTGCAGACTCCGCCAAATCCGTTGTCGTGGAACAAGTCACCAATGGCGTCAACGTGAGGATGGCTATCTTATACCTTTTGCTCGCTCCGGAAGGAGGCCTGCTGTGAAACAGTACTTGATTACCGGTGCAACCTTGCCGGATGGAAATAACAGTGATATTGCCGTGAAAGACGGCAGCTTTGTCGGCTTGGGTGCAAATGCCACCGAGGCTCTTGACCAGGGATACGAAACCGTTGACGCTAGCGGCTTGCAAGCACTTCCCGGTTTGGTGGATATCCACACTCACCTGCGCCAACCCGGCTCCGAAGACGCCGAAACAGTAGAAACCGGCACTTTGAGCGCGGCTTATGGCGGCTACACCTGTGTGCATGCGATGGCGAACACGAATCCGGTTCAAGACAACGCCGGTATCGTCGAGCAGGTTCAGCACCTTGGGAAACTCGCCGGCTGGGTGGAGGTGCGACCGGTCGGAGCCGTCTCCGCAGGTCTGGAAGGAAAGCACCTGGCTGACCTCGGATCAATGAACCGCTCGGATGCACACGTTACGGTCTTTTCCGATGACGGTAAATGCGTGTCGGATCCGGTCTTGATGCGCCGTGCTTTGGAATACGTGAAGACCTTCGACGGGGTCGTCGCCCAACACGCCCAAGACCCTCGCTTGACCGAGGGCTCTCAAATGAACGAGTCCCCGCTCTCTGCCGAGATCGGGCTCACCGGCTGGCCGGACGTGGCTGAGGAAGCCATTATTCTGCGCGATATTCAGTTGGCCTCCCACGTGGGCTCGCGGGTGCATATCTGCCACCTCTCCACGGCCGGTTCGGTCGATATCGTGCGTTGGGCAAAGTCGCGGGGCATCAAAGTTACCGCCGAAGCCACCCCGCACCACATTTCCTTGACCGAGGAACTGGCGCGAACCTACGATCCGCGCTATAAAGTCAACCCTCCGCTGCGGACTTCTGAAGACGTGGAGGCTGTTATCGAGGGTCTGGTTGACGGCACTATCGACTGCATCGGAACCGACCATGCCCCCCACCCGCTGGAAGCCAAGGACTGCGAATGGCAGGCTGGGGCTTTCGGGATGATTGGCTTGGAAACCGCCTTGCCGATTATCCAGAAAGTGCTGGTTGACTCCGGCAAGCTCAACTGGGCAGATGTGGCTCGCATCATGTCCACCACTCCGGCTCAAATCGGTCGGGTAGCGGATCAGGGTCAGGGGATTGTCCTCGGGGCTCCGGCGCATCTGACCTTGTTGGATCCGAGTGTGAAACGCACGATTGCGCTTGACTCCCAGCATTCCAAGTCAACCAACACCCCGTATCTGGGAATGGAACTTCCCGGTCAGGTCAAATACACGATGCTGTCGGGTGCTTTCACAATCTTCGACCTGGTGGCAGTGCCGCTAGCCGAACGAAAGTGAGAACCCTGAGGGGATAACGAAAGCATGAATATTGCGGAACAGTCTCGAGAAATAATGGAAAATACTGGCTCAAAAACACCTGATTTACTCATGGATCGACCAGATGCGGTTATTGTCTTGGAAGACGGTTTCGCATTGAGCGGAAAGGCTTTTGGTGCTGCCGGTCGTACTCTGGGTGAGGTCGTCTTCACCACGGGTATGACCGGCTACCAAGAGTCTTTAACCGACCCGAGCTACCACAAACAGATTCTGGTCATGACCGCTCCGCATATCGGCAACACCGGCATGAACACGACCGACCCCGAGTCATCCCGTATCTGGGTAGCCGGATTCGTAGTTCGCGACCCCGCGAGGCGAGCCTCAAACTGGCGAGCCGAAGGAGAGCTGGAAGACGAACTCGTTGATCAAGGGATAGTCGGGATTTGTGACCTGGATACGCGGGCACTGACCTTGCACATTCGGGAAAAAGGCGCGCTGCGCGGAGGCATTTTTTCCGCAGATTCCCTTCCTGTCGGAGCATCGAAACTCGAGCCCCACGCAATTGCCACCTTGCAGTCTATTGTGCGCGACAGTCCCCAGATGGCTGGTGCCGCATTGACCAGCGAAGTCACGACTGATTCTCGCTACGTCATTGCCCCTAGCGGGCAGTTCGAAGATAAACCGCCGCTGGCAACCCTGGCGGCGGTGGATCTCGGCATCAAATCCCGCACTCCGGAGATTCTGGCGAGTCTCGGGGTTGAGGTCCATATTTTCCCCGCCAGCTCGACTTTGGAAGACCTGCAATCCGTGCATCCGGACGGAGTTTTTTTCTCCAATGGACCCGGAGATCCGGCGGCTGCCACCCGTGAGATTGAGCTTCTGCGCAGCGTTCTCGATTCCGGCTTGCCCTACTTTGGGATTTGTTTCGGAAACCAGTTGCTGGGTCGCGCTCTAGGCTATGGCACCTACAAGCTCGTCTACGGTCACCGCGGGGTCAACCAGCCGGTGCTGGATCGCGCTACTGGAAAGGTAGAAATCACTTCTCACAACCACGGCTTCGCAGTGGATATGCCCCTTGATGAACCCTCTCTGACCCCCTATAACGAGGGCCAGTACGGGCGGGCGGAAGTCACCCACGTGGACTTGAACGATAACGTGGTGGAAGGGCTGAAATGCCTTGATATTCCGGCATTCTCCGTCCAATACCATCCGGAGGCGGCGGCGGGACCCCACGATGCGAGCCATCTCTTTACTGACTTTTTGAATCTAATGCTCACTCATCGCCAGAGCACCCAGAGAGGTAATAACTAATGGGGAAACGTGAAGATATAAACTCTGTCCTGGTCATTGGCTCAGGGCCAATCGTGATTGGTCAAGCCGCCGAATTCGATTATTCCGGCACTCAAGCCTGTCGAGTGCTGCGCAGCGAAGGCATCAAAGTTATCTTGGTGAACTCCAATCCGGCCACGATCATGACCGACCCCGAAATAGCGGATCGAACCTATATTGAGCCGATCACTACGGAGTTCTTGGAAAAAATCATCGCCATTGAACGTCCCGATGCGCTCCTTCCCACTATCGGGGGACAAACCGCCTTGAACGCGGCGATTGAACTGACTGAGGCTGGGATTCTTGAAAAATACGGAGTGGAACTCATTGGCGCGAATGCCGATGCGATTAAAGCCGGTGAGGACCGCGAAGAGTTCAAGGAAGTAGTGGAGCGTTGCGGCGCGGAAGTGGCGCGTTCCCAAATCGCCCACTCCCTGGAAGATTGTCACCTTGCCGCTAAAGAACTCGGCTATCCCTTGGTGGTGCGACCGTCTTTCACCATGGGCGGGCTCGGCTCGGGCATCGCCTACAACGAAGCGGACTTGGAGCGTATCGCCGGAGCGGGCCTAGCGGACTCGCTCAACACAGAGGTTCTTCTCGAAGAAGCAATCATCGGGTGGAAAGAATACGAGCTCGAACTCATGCGCGACAAGAAAGATAATGTTGTCGTCGTCTGTTCTATCGAAAACCTGGATCCGGTGGGGGTCCATACGGGTGACTCGATTACGGTCGCTCCGGCGCTTACTCTGACCGACCGCGAGCTCCAGAAACTTCGCGATATCGGGATTGCGGTGATTCGGGAAGTCGGGGTTGACACGGGTGGCTGTAATATTCAGTTCGCGGTTCATCCTGAGACCGGTCGGATTATCGTTATCGAGATGAATCCGCGGGTTTCGCGCTCTTCTGCGCTGGCTTCGAAGGCCACCGGTTTCCCGATTGCGAAGATCGCGGCGCGCCTCGCGGTAGGGTATTCCCTTGATGAAATCCCCAACGACATCACCCGATCCACTCCGGCTTCTTTCGAGCCGACCCTGGACTATGTGGTCGTGAAAGCCCCGCGTTTTGCGTTTGAAAAATTCCCAGCCAGTGACCCCACCTTGACCACCACCATGAAGTCTGTTGGTGAAGCCATGGCTATTGGGCGGAACTTCACCGAGGCTTTGCAAAAGGCGCTGCGTTCTTTGGACAAGAAAGCCTCGACTTTCGACTTTGCGAAACTGGCACCGGACGCGGCCGAAACCGCGGAGCTCCTGGAGGCCATCAAGACCCCCACCGAACATCGCATTGTTCAGGTCGTGGACGCGATTCGCGGGGGAGCCTCCTTGGAGGACATCCACGCGGCCACCAAGATCGACCCTTGGTTTATTGACCAACTGTTCCTCCTTTGCGAGCTGGCGGATCGGATTCGCGAAGCCGAAACGCTCTCCCCGCGGCTACTGAGGGAGGCGAAACGTCACGGATTTTCGGACTCACAGATCGGCGCGATTCGTGGAATCAGCGAGGAAACCGTGCGGGAGGTTCGCCATGCTTTCGGGCTGCATCCGGTCTATAAGGAAGTCGACACTTGCGCGGGCGAATTCAAGGCCAACACCCCTTACCGGTATTCAAGCTACGACCTCACCACCGAGGTCACGCTGCGCGAAAAACCGGCGGTGATTATTCTTGGTTCGGGGCCAAACCGCATCGGGCAGGGCATCGAGTTCGATTATTCTTGCGTTCACGCCGCAACGTCTTTGAAAGACAAATACGACACAATCATGATTAACTGCAATCCTGAAACCGTGTCAACCGACTATGACATCGCGAGCCGACTGTATTTCGAGCCGCTGACTTTCGAAGACGTTTACGAAGTGTATTTGGCGGAGTTGGCCTGCGGCCCCATCGCCGGCATGATTGTGCAACTCGGTGGACAGACTCCGCTGGCTTTAGCCGGGAAGTTGACCGAGGCCGGAGTCCCGATTCTAGGAACCCAAGCTGCGGCCATCGATTTGGCTGAAGATCGTAAAGAATTCGAGCGGGTCTACACCGCAGCCGGTGTGGCTGCCCCCGCTCACGGAACGGCCACCTCCAACGCCGGGGCGCGGGAGGTAGCCAAGGAAATCGGATTCCCACTTCTCGCTCGGCCTTCCTATGTTTTGGGAGGGCGAGGCATGGAGATTATTTTCAGCCCCGAACATCTCGAAGATTATTTAGACCGCAATGGGCCGGACACTGCGGGAATCGGCGCCGGCCCCTTGCTGATTGACCGGTTCTTAGATGATGCCATCGAGATTGACGTCGATGCGCTCTATGACGGTCACGAACTTTACCTCGCCGGTGTGATGGAACACATTGAAGAAGCCGGAATTCACTCTGGAGACTCGGCTTGTGTCTTACCGCCCCCGACCCTGTCTCAAACGATTATTGGCCAGATTCGCCGCGCCACCGAGGCGATTGCGGCCGGAGTGGGGACGGTCGGTTTGATCAATATTCAGTATGCGATTACGGCTGGAACCCTCTATATTATCGAGGCCAATCCTCGCGCCTCCCGCACGGTGCCTTTCGTTGCGAAAGCCACCGGAGTGGAATTGGCTCGGGCCGCGTCGCTGGTCATGTGCGGGACGACAATCGCGGAGCTACGTACTCGCGGGGTTTTACCCGAAGGCGATTTTGCTGATTGGAAAACCTACCCCGACATTGCCGTGAAAGAAGTCGTCCTCCCGTTCAAGCGGTTCCGGACGTTTTCCGGAAACATGGTCGATACGATTCTCGGCCCCGAAATGCGTTCCACCGGTGAGGCGATGGGCTTGGGGACGAATCTTCCGATGGCGTTCGCAAAATCCCAAGAAGCCACGGTTGGAAGCCTTCCCACGTCAGGAACCGTAGTTGTTACCGTGGCTGACCGCGACAAGCGCAACATTATTCTCCCTTGTTCGCGCCTGAACCAGCTCGGCTACAAACTCGTCGCCACGGAAGGCACCGCGAGCGTCCTGCAGCGCAACGGAATCCCCGTCACCTTGATTCAAAAAGACAGCGAAGGCCGACACCCCGAGGGTGATACCCAGTTCAGTTCTTTTGTGAAGTCCGATGAGGTCGGTATGGTCATCAACACCCCGGAACACGGCAAGGGGATTCGTGAAGCCGGCTACCGGATTCGGACTGCGGCCGCGACCTCGAATAAACAGGTAATCACGACCGTGCAAGCGTTGCAGATTGCGGTCCAGGCGATGGATTTCCTCCACCAAGGTCAACAATTTACCGTGCGCTGTTTGCAAGACCGGCAAATCGAACTCGAAAAGGCTCGCGAAACTGACCGTGACAGGCGATAATACAAGAAGTGTATTTTTCGCTGTCACCAGACACGAATTCCGTTTCAGAGAGGTATGAGGATGATGGAAGAAACTGCGGTCGAGGAGTCATTCGGGAAACGTTTTCAACAAATGCGCACGGAGCGTGGGCCGCTGTGTGTCGGGATTGATCCTCATCCGGAGCTGTTGGAAGCCTGGGGCTTACCCAGAAGCGGTGCCGGAGTGTGGGATTTCTCGATGCGGGTTCTAGACGCGCTCGGAGATGTCTGCGGTTTCTTCAAGCCCCAGTCCGCGCTCTACGAAGAGTACGGTTCTTCCGGGATCTCGGCGCTAACTGCAACTTTGCGGGCGATAGAGGACGTGGGGGCACTGTCGATAGCTGACGTGAAACGCGGGGATATCGGATCCACCATGAGCGCCTACGCGCGGGCATACCTGGGAGATGGGCCTCTCGTAGCCGACGCCATGACGGTGAGTCCGTTTCTCGGCTTCGAGTCGCTTCGTCCCGCTTTGGATCTCGCGCGTGAGCGCGGTAGAGGGGTTTTCGTTTTGACCCTCACATCCAATCCGGAGGCGGGGCCTCTGCAGGGTGCGATGATGGCGGACAGTGGGCGCTCAGTTGCGGAAAACATCATGACCCAGGTCGCTGCGGAGAATTCAACAAGCGCCAGCCAAGGCCAGTTGGGCCACGTGGGTATGGTGATCGGAGCCACGGTTGCCGAGCGGATGCAGGGCCTCGAAGAGGTCCTACAAGACACCAACGGCCCCATCCTGGTTCCCGGGTTCGGAGCCCAAGGGGGCACGTCACAAGACATTGCCAAGCTTTTCGGGGCGGCAACAAATCGGGTCATTATCTCGAGTTCTCGAGGGATTCTTCGCCAAGGTCCGGATCCGAAAGGCCTGCAAGAAACTTTTTCAAATAATTTAGTTTCTCTAAAAGCCATACTCGCGGGCTAATTTTCAGTATAGGATAAGGTAAAGGTTGATTATCTAACCTTTACACAGTCAGTTAATAGGTTGAATCAGGAGTTAAAGCATGGCACTTCCTTCCCTCACCGCTGAGCAGCGCGCCGAAGCCTTGAAAAAGGCCGCAGCCGCGCGCAAACATCGTGCGGAAATCAAAGCCGATTTGAAAAACCGCAAGAAAACCCTCTCCGAAGTCTTGAAAGCATCCGCCTCAGACGAAGCCTTGGCCAAGATGAAAGTGGTTTCCTTGCTGGAATCTCTTCCCCGCGTGGGCGCCAAGACCGCAGCCCAAGCGATGGAAGAAATTGGGATTTCTCCGGCTCGTCGTATTCGTGGCCTTGGTCCTCACCAGACCGAAGAACTCATCAAGCGCTTTGGATAACCGATGAACGACAGGGCAAACGCCCGGTTGTTCATTCTCTGCGGACCCACTGCTGTTGGTAAAGGAACAGTGGTGGGTTCTCTGTCGGAAAAATATCCGGGAAAATTCTATCTTTCAGTGTCAGCCACCACCCGTGATCCCCGTCCGGGAGAAGTGGAAGGAAAATCCTATTTCTTCGTTTCCCACGAAGAATTCCAGCGGCTTATTGATTCCGGTGGAATGTTGGAGTGGGCCGAAGTCCACCACCAGAATTTCTATGGCACCCCCGCGGCGCCGGTGGATGACGCTTTGCGACGAGGACTTCCAGTCTTGTTGGAGATTGACCTGGCAGGATTCCATCAGGTGAAGGCGGCCCGCCCCGAAGCGCATTCCATCTTCATGAAACCGCCCTCCTGGGATGAGCTGGTGCATCGTCTAGCGGGGCGGGGGACTGAGCGTGCCGAGGAACAGCAACGTCGTTTGGCGACGGCCAAAGTGGAGCTGGCTGCGCAAGGGGAGTTCGATGAGGTTATCGTCAACGATAAAGTTGAAAACGCGACTCTCGCATTGGCTAAAATCATGGGTTTGGCATAGAATAAGATGCTCTTGAAACCTTAGAAAGAAGAGGATTTAATGACGGGAACAGTAGCCCATCCGGAAGGAATCACCAATCCGCCGATTGATGACTTGCTTGAACACGTTGACTCTAAATATGCCTTGGTGGCGTTTTCTGCAGCGCGGGCGCGTCAAATCAACACCTACAATCAACAGCTCGAAGCCGGTCTTTTGGATACGATTGGTCCTCTCGTGGATCACGAGCCCCGCGAAAAGCCCCTGTCTATCGCGATGCACGAGATAGCCGACGGGATGCTTGATATGAAACTGCAAGATCCTCATAAGACTGAAGACAGTGAAGAATGAGTCCTTGCGTCCCCCGATGATTCTCGGGGTGGGAGCCTCCGTTTCCGCCTTTAAAGGCGTGGAAGTGTTGCGCTTCTTGACCAAGGCGGGTCTCGATGTGTGGGTGTGTCCGACTCGAGCCTCGTTGCAGTTTGTGGGGAAAGCCACGTGGGAATCATTAAGCGCCCATCCCATCCACGTGGATGTGTTTGAAAAGCCCGACGAAATCACCCATGTTTCCGTAGCGGAACGCGCCCAGGCCTTCTTGGTCGTCGGTGCTACGGCAGACCTCATGGCTCGATTCCGGATGGGTCTGGCCGAAGAGTTCCTTACTCTCGCGGCGATAACCGTTGACTGTCCGCGGTTTCTCGCCCCAGCCATGCACCCGACCATGTGGAACAACTCCGCCACTCAAGAAAACGTTGGCGTGCTTCGCGAGCGCGGCTGGCATTTTATCGGTCCCGAATCGGGCTCTCTAGCAGACCGCACCGAGGGGGTCGGACGGTTGAGCGAGCCGGAAACCATCGTCAGTGAATTCCGCGCGGCCCTCGGATGGTAGGAATCGCCCCATGGACTTTGCCCGCGTTCTTGTTTCCGCCGGTGGCACCCGCGAACCCTGGGATGAGGTGCGGTTTCTTGGTAATCGCTCGACCGGACGTCAGGGCTGTGAGATAGCGCGAGCGGCTCAGGATTTAGGCGCGGCAGTCACTTTGGTGGCCGCCAATGTGGAGACCGCTTTGGTGCCTTCGGGAGTTTCGGTGGTGGAAGTGGAGACCGCCGATGAGATGCTCACGGCAATGCTCCAGGCCGCTCGCGAGGCGGATTTGATTGTGCAAAGCGCCGCCGTGGCGGATTTTCGCCCGATTCGCGTGAGCGGAAAAATCACCCGTCACAGTGACACGATTCCAGTCCTGGAACTGGAGAGAACCCCCGATGTTTTGGCTACTTTGTTGTCTCGGCGCCAAGCGGGGCAGGTTATTGTGGGATTCGGGGCGCTCACGGGTTCGGTGGACGAGGTGAAAACCCAAGGGAGTTTGAAAGCCAAAGCGAAAGGCGCCGACCTGCTGGCGGTAAACCAGGTGGGAGAAGGCCTCGGTTTTGGAACCCAGACAAATACGCTGTATTTTTTTGATGACCGCGGGGAGATTATCGGCGAGGCCAGCGGAACAAAATACGAGGTCGGAAAAGTCTTGCTCCATCTCGCGGGCAAAATAGCTCGAAACTGACTAGAATTCACTTCATGAGCAAAACTCTTACTTTTACTTCTGAATCTGTCACCGAAGGACATCCTGACAAGGTTTGTGACCGGATAGCCGACTCGATTTTGGACGCCATCTTGGAACAAGATCCCGCCGCGCGCGTCGCCGTGGAAACCTTCATCACCACCGGCTTGGTCCACGTGATGGGCGAGGTGACAACCGAAGCGTATGTGGAAATCCCCCACATTGTGCGCCACGAAATCTCTCAGATTGGCTATACGTCTTCGGATATCGGCTTCGACGGACGCTCTTGCGGGGTCATGGTGTCGTTAGACCAGCAGTCGCCGGACATCGAAGCGGGGGTGACGCATTCCTTAGAGACCCGCAAGATTGCGAAAGATTTTGATCCGCTGGATGCGCAAGGCGCGGGAGACCAGGGTCTCATGTTCGGTTACGCCTGCGATGAAACCCCAGATCTTATGCCGATGCCGATTTGGCTCGCTCATAAACTCTCGGCACGTCTCGCCCAGGTTCGCAAAGACGGGATTGTTTCCGGACTGCGGCCTGATGGAAAAACCCAGGTCAGTATCGTTTACGAGGACGATGTTCCCCGGGCTCTCTCGACCGTGGTGGTTTCCACCCAACACAACCCCGACCGGACTCAAGCGGAGCTTCACGCCATGGTGGAGGCCGAAGTCATCCGTCCGGTTTTCGAAGGGCTGGATCTTGACCTCGACACCTCGGCGGCCGAGGTCTTGGTGAATCCCTCCGGTAAATTCGTTATCGGCGGGCCGGCAGCTGACTCCGGACTGACCGGAAGAAAGATTATAGTCGACACTT
The DNA here is from genome assembly GCF_009695935.1 of Mobiluncus porci. GTDB lineage: Bacteria > Actinomycetota > Actinomycetes > Actinomycetales > Actinomycetaceae > Mobiluncus > Mobiluncus porci. The sequence continues at coordinate 226,335 of NZ_VUMY01000001.1, read as the reverse complement.
ACGGCGGGATGGCTCGCCACGGCGGTGGCGCTTTTTCCGGTAAGGACGCAACAAAAGTGGACCGTTCCGCGTCTTATGCGTTGCGCTGGATTGCGAAAAATATCGTCGCCGCGGGGCTCGCGAAGCGGTGCGAGATTCAAAGCGCCTACGCCATTGGTCGAGCCCATCCGGTGTCTTTCGCGGTGAACACGTTCGGAACCGGCGTCGTGGAGGATGAGAAAATTGCCGCCGCCGCCCAGTCCGTTTTCGACATGCGTCCCGCCGCGATTATTCGCGACCTGGATTTGACCCGTCCGATTTTCCGCTACACGACAAACTACGGTCATTTCGGGCGAGAGGGCTTCACCTGGGAGAATACCGACCGGGTCGACGCGCTCAAGAATTTCTTCAAGTAAATGGAGGGGTTGCTGCCGCTCGAAGGCTTTGAGAACCCAGGACCGCGGAAGGTCACGGTGGAGGGTGTCGAAAACGCGGTAGCGGCAGTGCTGTTGAACACTTTCGCGCCCCAGCTTTCTCGGGCTCTCGATTTTGTGGTTCCCGCGAAGTTCGACGCGGCGGCACAGGTCGGGAGCCTCGTTAAAGTCAAGGTTAGCGGGAAAGAATATACGGGCGTCATTGCCGCGCGAAAAGACAGCACTGACTGGTTGAAGCCCCTGCAGGAGATCCGGCGAGTGGTGAGCCCTTGGCCACTCCTGGATGAGTCAACCTTGGAACTACTCGAAACGGTTTCGCTCCATTACGGAACCGGACCGGGGGTTTTGTTGCGCTATGCCCTGCCGGTGCGTCGCGCCAAGATTGAAGCCGACTTTGAGACAGAGCCGCTGGATTTGACGACTTCGGCTCCCGCAGTGGATGAGGACGGGGGAACCTGGGCAAGTTATGAGGGAGGTAAAGAGTTCCTCTCGGAACTCAAAGAAGGGGGCTATCCGCGCGCGGTGGTTTCCGCGCTGCCCAGAGTGGACGGGACCGCGAGTGGGGAGCTACCCTCGACGCTTCGGAAGGCGGGGCTTCCCGCGCGGTTTTTGCCTCTCGCGGAACTCGTAAAACCAGTGTGGGATCGGGGAGAACAATCGCTTTTGATTCTTCCCACCGCAGAAGAAGCCGGCGAGGCCTACCTGTTTTTACGGCGCTATTTTGTCGGTCGGGAAGACTCAATTGCCCTCTACACTTCGACCATGCCCCAGACGTCTGCCTACGAGAGTTTTTTGAAAGCCAGGTTCGGACGCGCCGCAGTCATCGTGGCGACGCGCGGGGGAGTGTTCCTGCCTCTGCGGTTCCCGGGTTTGTTTTTCTGTTGGGACGATATGGCTTTGTCTCTGAGTTCCGACATGTTCCCTAACTTCTCAGCGCGGCAGGTGCTTTTGCAGCGGGCGACGCAAACGGGTCGTGCGCTGGTTTTCGCGCATTTTTCCGTCAGTGCGGGGGACTTACAGCTCGTCCAGCGCGGTTTTGCGCGCAAACTCGCCCCCACGCGTGACACTCTGCGCGCCGCGACCCCCCGCTTCCAGTTCCTCGATTTTGAGGGGCAAATGTGGGAGGGCCCGACTTCTGCCATGCTGATTCCGGCGCGAGCCTTGAAGATTGCTCGCGAAGGTCTTAGGCGCGGTCCGGTTCTGGTTCTGATTCCGCGGGATAGCAAGTTTTCGGTGGTCAGTTGCGTGAACTGTGGCACCAACGCCATCTGTCGGGTCTGCGGGGGTCCGTTGAGTTTCAACGGGTCGCGTTTGGAATGTAGTCGCTGCGGGGCTATAGAAACCGATTTTGTGTGCCACAACTGCGGGTCTTCGAAAGTGCGGGGGCGCTTGCTGCAATCACGTACCGTCATTGAAGACATCGGGCGAATGTTCAAAGACATACCGGTGTTGGTTTCCAAACCTGGGGCGGGGTTTTTGAGCCAAATCGGGGACGAGCCGCGTCTCGTGATCGCGAACTCGGGGGCGGAACCGGTGGCGGCGGGAGGCTACCAGGCGGCGCTGATTCTCAGAGCCCACATGTTGGCTTCCCGAACCGCGCTGTGGACGGCTCAAGAAGTGATGCGTCGGTTTTTGGCTGCCGCGGCGCTGGTGGCGCCGGGAAGAACCGTGTTTGTTACCGAGCCCTTGGGAACCCTGTGGGAGCAGAGCCTCATCCGTTGGGATCCCTGGGGGGCGGCGGAGGTTGATTTGCGGGAGCGCCAGGTGGGGCACTTTGCGCCCGCGTGGCGGACGGCCCTGTTACAGGCTCCGAAGCTCGCTGGGTTTCTGGAGGAACTACAACTTGTGCTTCCCGAGGCTCTAGTCTTAGGTCCGGTAGAATCCAGCACCCAGCCGGGATTCGAGGCGGCTTTCGTCTCGGTTTCCCTCAAAGAAAGCGAGGCCCTGGGGAAAGTGCTCCGCTCCCTCAATTTCAAATCCGGAGCGACGGGCAATCTCCTGGTTGAAATCGATCCTGCCGACCCCGCCGGCCAAGTCGCCTAATGCCCTAACCAGGGCAGGTAAGATAGTCCCATGCGAATTGTTTTTGCCGGATCCCCAGACGCCGCTTTGCCGACCTTGCGATACTTGCTGGATTCGAGCCACGAGGTGGTCGGAGTGCTGTCGCGCCCCGATGCCCCCAAGGGTCGGGGGCGGAAACCTCAGCCATCTGCGGTGTCACAGTTCGCGGTGGAACACGATCTTCCGCTTTACCAACCCAAGTCCCTAAAAAATAATCCTGACGCCGAGGCGATGATTCGAGAAATGGCTCCCGACCTAGGGGTCGTGGTGGCTTACGGAGCAATCCTTCCCCAAAACATCTTGGATCTTCCCACCCACGGCTGGATCAACATCCACTTTTCCCTCCTGCCGCGGTGGCGCGGAGCCGCGCCGGTTCAGCGCGCCTTGGAGACCGGAGACAAAGAAACCGGAATCACGGTTTTCCAACTCGAGCTCGCCCTCGACACTGGCCCCGTTTACGCCACTTTGCCGGTGGCAATCCCGAACGAAGCCTCTGCCGGAGAACTTCTCACGGTCTTGGGAAATCTCGCCGAAGTCCCGCTGGAAACTGCGCTTACAAAAATCACCTCCGGCACCCCGCCCACGCCCCAAACCGAGGACGGCGTCACCTACGCCCCGCAGCTCACCGCGAGTGAGGGCCAAATCGACTGGACTAAAGACGCCACCTTGATTGACGGACATATCAAGGGTTTCACTCCCTCGCCCGGAGCTTGGACCTTACTTGGTGACTTGCGCCTCAAAGTGGGAGTGCTGGCCCAAAACCCCGAAGTCACAATGCCTCTCCAAACCCTTAGCCCCGGGGAGATTTTCCTGACTCGCCACGAAGTCTGGGTGGGAACCGGAACCCATCCGGTATGCCTCGACACGGTGGCTCCGGCGGGGAAAAAACACATGACGGCTGATGCCTGGGCGAGGGGAGCACGACTCGAAGCCGGTATGACGTTTAGCTCCCCTAAACAAGGAGCTGCCTCTTGAACCGCGACCGCACTTTCAATAACCGCCGCACGGGCTATCAATACCGCTCCAAAGCCCGCCGCGACCAGCCCCGAGACGCTGTTTTCCAAACGCTGCGGAGAGTCGAGGAAGATGACGCTTTCGCGAATCTCGTTCTTCCCATCGAAATCGAACGCCATCATCTCAATCGCCGTGACGCTGCTTTCGCGACTGAACTCGCATACGGGACGCTGCGTCTCCAGGGGCGCTACGATGCGATTCTCTCCCGGCTAACTGACCGGCCGCTAAAGGAACTCGACCCGGAAGTCATGACGGTGCTTCGCATGGGAACCCACGAGATTCTCGGGATGCGGGTGGAAAACTATGCGGCCGTGGATTCTTCCGTGGATCTGGCTCGCGACCGAATTAGTTCGGGGCCGGCCGGCATGATTAATGCCGTGTTGCGTCGAGTTACGCAGAAGCCTCTCGAGGAGTGGTTGGACCTCATCACTGCCGGTTTGAGCGAAGAAAAATCCCTGGCGGTGGCGTTTTCCTATCCGGAGTGGATCGTCTGGGCGCTCAAGGACTCCCTGGTGGCTTCTGGACGGGAAGCCGCGGAGCTGCCGCAACTGCTTCACGCCCAAAACGCCCCCGCCTATGTGACGCTAAGTGCTAGGCCAACCCTTGTTACCGCCGATGAACTCGCGATTGCTGCGGAAACCTATCTCGATGTGGATACGCGTCTGGGAGAGCTTTCCCGCGAGGCCGTCGTGATTTCCGGAGGCGATCCGCGCAGACTACGTCTCGTGACCAGGGGATACGCCGGAGTGGAGGATGAAGGTTCCCAATTCCTGGTGGACATCTTGACCGCGGTTCCCGTTTCCGGAACCGAGCGGACCTGGGTGGATCTCTGTGCGGGTCCGGGCGGGAAAACCGCTCTTTTGGCCGGGTTCGCGAAGGAGAAGGACGTTTCCGTAATCGCCAACGAGGTTGCCGAACACCGCGCGGAGTTGGTGAAAGATTCAGTAAAGGCGCTCCGGGATACCGTCACTGTCATCACCGGTGACGGACGCGATTTCGGAGCGAAACACCCCGGGAAAGCCGACCGCGTCTTGGTTGACGCACCATGTTCCGGACTCGGATCCCTGCGGCGCCGCCCCGAAGCCAGATGGCGTAAACAGCCCGCAGATTTACAAGATCTCGCCCCACTGCAGCGAGACCTTCTCCACTCCGCCGCCCAAGCCACCAAGCCCGGGGGAGTGCTCGCCTACGCGACGTGCTCGCCCCACCTGTCCGAGACGCGAGCCCTGGTACAGTCTGTCCTCGAAAAACGCGAGGACCTGGAACTTCTGGACGCTACCGAATTCGCGAAACTCGCCGCCGTCAATCCCGCCCACGATTTCGGTCCCGGGCCTTTCCTCCAGTTGTGGCCGGACCGCGACGACACCGATGCCATGTTTATGGCCCTAATGAGAAAGCAGGAAACCCATGAAAACTAAGATCTATCCGTCAGTGTTGAATTGCGACCAGATGAAGTTCGCTGAGGAACTTGCCGCCATCAAGACCGCGGACGGGGTTCACTTGGACATTATGGACAACCACTTTGTTCCGAACCTCACTTGGGGTCTTCCTACCGCTCAGGCCGTTTTGAACGCAACAAAGCTACCGGTGGATGCCCATTTGATGATTGAGGACCCCGACCGTTGGGCTCCGGAATATGCCAAGGCAGGCTGCGCCATCGTGTGTTTCCACCTGGAGGCCTCCAAGGCGCCGGTTCGCACCGCCGAGGTGATTCGCTCCTTGGGGGCGAAACCGGGAATCGCCTTGAATCCCGCCACGCCCGTTAGTGCCATTAAAGACATCCTGGGTCGTTTCGACCAAGTCACTTTGATGAGCGTCGAGCCCGGGTTTGGGGGACAGGGTTTCATTCCCGAAGTCTTACCCAAGATTAAGCGCCTCAGGAAACTCGTGGAGGAAGCGCGTCTCGACACCGACATTCAAGTCGATGGGGGAGTGAATGACAAGACAGTGGCCCAAGTTGTGAAAGCCGGAGCCAATGTCATCGTTTCCGGTTCCTTCGTTTTCAAACGCAATCCGGTCGAGGCCATTGCTGACCTGCGGAAACTAGCCGAGAACCCGCTGGCGTAACCCTAGAGGGTGGCCTTCTCCAACAGTTTGTCGTCCTTGCCCAGATTGGCAAGGTCAACAATCTTCCCGTTAGCAATATAGAGCGGGGTGCCGGCTTGATCCCGACCCAAACCGGTCATGCGCTGCTGGGCGTAGATGTTGATGGCTAAACCACCGGCGTCTTGGGCTGCGGGAGGAACTTTGGCAAAGTCGATGCCATTTTTTTCCGCAATTTTTTGGACAACAGGGAGAGGATTTTGGGCTTCATTAGTCCACTTTTCGTTCCCCTGATTCTTTTCGTAGTCGGCAGACTTGTAGTTCTGCAGAGCATAGGCCGCCAAATCTTTTTGCACCGCCCAAGTCTTGTCCGGAGCGTTCTCAGCCGTCCACAAAATGAGATTATTAGCGACGGGGGCAAAAGGTAGCGCGTGAGTCAGGGTCGGGCGCAACACCACAAGAGCCTTCCCGCCTTCGACGAGGTCATCAAGTTGTTTACCGTTGCCAAGCTTTTCATCAAAGTCGTTGCAAATATTGCAAGTGTAGTCAAAGTAGTATTCCAAAACCTTAGTTCCAGCCTCGGTTTCTTTTTGGATCTCCGCGTTAGAAAGCAGTTTGCCGCTCTTGAACCACAGGCCCTTGCCTTGAGAGAACTCCTGGGGTTCAGCGTATCCGGTTGCGGTTTTAGTGCCGGGAATGGTCCCATCTGGCTGGGTCACCGCGGCCTGCTTCTTGGTCATGATGGCTACCCCCACCAATATCAGGGCCAAAACCACGGCGACAATGATAATAATCATGACGGTGCGACCGTGACCGGCATTCGGATTGGCGACCGCAACCTTATTCTTACTAGATTTTCCCATTTTTTATCTCCTTGTAAACGTCTTCATTATTGTAAGTGAAAACGCCCGTCCTTTCTTTCCAGATGTCCTTCCTTCGCCAAAAGAGTCAGCGCCGCAGCCATCCGTTGCCGAATCGAAGTCCGAGCCGCGGTGAGATCCAAGACTCTTGCCACGGCTTCGCTGGCTTCTTCCTCCAGCGGTCTCTGGGTGGCAATCACCCAGGTCAGGGCATTATTGAATTCTTCGTCGCTAATGTCGGTCAGGGCGCGCTGACCGTAGATGGAACCGGTTCTAAACACGTGGAAGTTTTCCGGACTGGTCCCTTTTGGCCACGCAAAATCCCCAAACTTGGTGGAACAAATATTGACCTCGGGCGAGAGTAACGCGAGAATTTTCTCACGCCGCTTCGGGTGGAGTCGTTGCATCCCGAAAGCGTCCGCCGCCAACTTGGCGAGCCGAGAGGTCGCGATGGGCCCTTCGGAGTAAAGAATTTTTTCCAAAGCCTCGCTGACCTGGGCGGCATTATCGGGTTCATCCAAGTCGTCAAGGATTTCTTTGTCCCCAAGATCTGTCAGGGGTTTCCCGCGCGGAACGAAAGGCTGGATCTCTGTCTTGAGTTCGTTCGGGGGAGTGGCTCCGGCGGGAGCAGGTGCTGGTGCAGGAACGGCTACAGGGGTAGCTACTGTTTGCGAAGCCTTTGGTGAAACGGACACGGGAACAGCCGCGGGGGTGACAAGTGCTGTCTCCGGAGCAACCGCTGGAATATTCGCGGGGATTGCGGGTACCGTCGCAGAGGGAGTTTCTCTGGGCTCTCGGGAAGGAATCACCAGTGGCGCAAAAGCGCCGGCCCCGGGCTGGGAGATTTTTCCGGTTTCCGGAAGCGCAGTGAGATTCGTAACCCATTCCGTCTCGTTTTCCCCCAGATGGTCGCTCAAGCTCGGTTCCGGCAGCGGCATCCCGACGAGTTCTTGGCGGGACAGGTGCGTGAAACTCGTGGGCGGTACCTCCGAGACTAGAGGAAGCGGCGAACTCGTGTTGAGACCCTTACCGAGGGAGATTTCCGTGTCGGGAACCGCGGAGGGAATGGGCTCGACGACTGGTGACGTGGCCGACGTAGGAGGCGTGTGAGGCGTGGAAGGTGCGGACGCAGTGGCCGGTGTGGCCGGTGCGGAAGGTGCAAGCGGAGTGGGAGGAGACAGTGGGGTACCAGCAGGTCGGAGACTCGCAGGCAGACTCCAATTGGCGCCACTATCTGTTGGTAAATCCCAACTGTCGATGCGTTGGGACTGCGCCGCGAGAACCCGCGTCGGCGAAGAGTAGCGATCCTCGCTCGCAATGGCCCCTTCCGTTACTTCCCCGGGGAAAGCCAAATCCAAAGACAGAGAAACCAGGCGCCGAACCACCTCGTCCTCATCGCCGACGAGCTGATCGAAATAGATATGTTCAATCTGTCCAAAGCCACACTGTTCCACCAGGTAGTTTGGCAGTGTCACCTCGCGGTCTAAAGCGGGGGTAATCCCACACCTTGATGGCGTATCAAGAACGATTCCCATCCACGGAGCATCCGCCCCTCCTCGCACCGCCAAGTCAACCACGAGAGGGTTGACTCCGAGAGGACCGTGAACTTCCAAACCAGATTTTGTCAGGCGTTTCTTCAAATGTTCCACCACGTAGTTGGAACCCTCCGGGGCCGCCTCGGCTCTTCCCGGAGTCTCGATGGCGGAGAGAAAATCCTGTACTTGGGCAGGTAGTGCCAACCGGTCGAAGCCTTTGTCCTCAACCAGCCACAATCGGTGGCTGGCTCCCAACAGTGCGCGGGAAAACGCCTGGAGAAAATCCTCCACTTGAGGGGATTTGGACTTTAGCGGGTGAGAGATTCCTCCGAGGAAGAAAACCACTGCGGAGGACTCCTGGGCTTCAAAATCACCGAGAGAAGAAACTGTCACCTGGGGGAAACCCAGTTCACGGCTCTGGGCGATATCTCCTAGATACCAACGGATTCCTGCTGCCAATTCGCCGGTCAATGTGATGGCGTGAATCGTGGAGTTCTTGTTTTTTAGTGCCAGATTGATGAGAAAATTACCGGCTTTTTCGAACCAGGCACGATTCGCTCCCGTGCCTTTCCATCCGGGCAACTCGTCTGCGGGAGAAAGAGAGAAGGCCGGTGACGAGGGCGGATCCAGTGGGAGCACAGTAGCCGAAGCGGGATGCCAAGAAACCGGCCAGGTTCTAATCTCCCCACCTCCAAAAATGGCTGCCGTAAGCGCGGTCACCGGCGACAAGTCAGACCCGTAACGCAGGTCAAAGCGCATTTCGGGAAAACCGGCACCTCTCGCTGCCGCGTAGACGGAAGGAGATTTTCCTCTCGCAAAAGCCTTCGCGCTGGGGGTCGTGGCCACAAAGAGAACCTGCTTCGCTAAACTGAGGGCCTTCACCGCGGCCCCGCACGGTAAATCCGCGGAATCCAGGATTACCAGCGCATCGAAAAGAGGTGTGCCGGTGGCTGGGGGGAGGTGGGTAGCGACTTCGCTGGGGGTGAGACCCAAAAGAGGGGTTCGCGCCAGAACCCCATGAAGTTCTTCGCCCAGGGTTTTCTGGATGGAGAAATGAGGGTCGCGAAGCCTTGCCCCGAACTCTCGCAGATCCTCTTTGCTGAGCCCCGTGGCATAATTCGCCGCTGTCGCCTTGACCACATTGGAGATTTCGCGGCGAGTCTCGGCGGCGGTAGCGGTCAAACGCTCGGTCTGGGCGCTCAAGTCGGGGGAGGAGAAGGACTGGCGTTCCAGCGCGTGTTGTCTTTCCGTAAGGGAAGCCAAACTCAAGGCGTATTCAAGCACTCCCGAAATAGATTTACCCGACAGTTTCCCGTCCGAAACCCAGTCGGAAAGGGGTTCCAGACCCAAGGCGGCGAGTTTCGGTTGGAGATTACGGAATGTCACCATGTCATCAAGGGTGGATTCAGGCGCGGGCAAAGCGCTAGCCCACTGTTTGCGAATCTGGAGGTATCGCGCGAGGGGTGGTAAAGAATGAGACCAAAACTCCAGTTGCGCGGGTTCAGTTTGCAGTTCCTCCAAGATGGAGGCGAAAGCTCCAGCAATGTCTCTCACCTGGCGACCGAGACCGCCACCCTCGCGAGCGATGGGAATAAGAGACACGAGGTCATCGACCCGGCTGGGGAGCTGCGCGGCCATTTCGACGGCGGTCAAGATAGTGTCGGCATGGTAGAGAAATTTGTCGTGTGCTCCCTTGGCTAAGGCATCAAATTTGGGCAGTCCCAGCATCGGATTGGCAGAGATTCTCGAACTGAGTTGGAGGCTGCGTTGACGTAGACTCGCGAGGGCCTCGAGCGTCTGAGCAACTTCTGCGGGATTAATCGTCTTGGAAAGATGAGGTTGCAGTTCTTTCAAGAGCGCCTTGCGGCGAGTGGTCCTGGTGAGACCTTTGGACGCCTCGGCGTGACGGGCATCTGAAATGAGCTGTTGATCTAGGCCGCGGCGATAGGCCTCGCCCGCCCACTTCAGCAAGGGATTGGCCTCACCCAGCAAATCGCTATAGTCGGACTTCAAGGTTTTGAGGTTTCCGGTGACTAGGACGCGTTCTTTTTCGGTGAGTTCCACCGGCTCGCGACCGTAACCGATTTCGAGAAGATCTAGCCAGCGAGAAAACCACGGCCAGGTTTCGAGCTCCGCGGCGGCAGACATGATTTCCAACACGGCCGGATGGGTGTGTTTAATGGCTGTTTCCAGGGCAGTAACCGCTTGGGTAAGCGCGGTTTTATCCACCGTGCGCGCTTTGGTTCCCACTAAAGACCACGGGTTGGCCCCCAGACCATTCACGGAATGGGAGTCGAGGGTCGCGAGAACTTGTCCGAGTTTAGCGGCTTGGGCGCGATCTTTCGAGGTTGCGGGGAAACGCGGGAGGGCGGCAAGTTCCGTCGCCAAGTCTTGTTCTTCGCGGTTTAGCGCGGATTTTGTCAGGAGGGTAGCGCTGTAAGCTTGCCAAGCGGAGACGCCGTTTGGTCCGGGCTCGTGAATCGACTTGGCGTAAACATCGAGGTCTTCGGAAAGCATCGTCAGCGACTGACGACAAGATTTCAGATAGTCATCATCTGCGCTCACCGGCTCATCCCAGGCTGATTTTAGGGCTGACTGTGCGGTGGCATCGGGATGCTGGGGGTCTAAAGCGAGGAACAGGTGACCAAAGTCCGCCTTGTTGATTCGCGTTTTCAACCTACGAAGTGAGGCGGGCCCTCCAACTACCAAAACAGTTTTGCCCGCGACTATGCCCTGTGCCAGTGAATTCACAACGGCGTCGGTTTTTCCGGCAGCGGGTGGTCCGGAGAGGATGAAGCTTTCTCCGCGACCGAAGGCCTGGGGGACACGAAGTTGGAGGTGGCTGGCTTTGAGTGGCGCATAAATGTCTTGTGACAGACTTAGCGTCGCGTGCTTGGTGGGCGGGTAGCCGACAGGCTCGCCTTTCGTGGCGTAGCGGTTCACCAAGGGTGCCGCACCGTAGTCCACCAGGTGTTTTTCCAAGTCGGAATAAACGTCATCCCAGTCGCGGTGAGCCAAGCCGACGCGTCCGCGTTTTTCCAGTTCGAGGCCGCGGGCTCGAGGCGTTTGATGCAAAGCCTGTTCGAGGGCTTGCCAGAGTTTGTCTAAATCGAATCCGGAAGAGGTGCGACCGGCTCGGGTCCACGCCGGGTTCACCCCGTACTTTTTTGCCAAAATTTTGACGAGAGTGGTGTTGAGATTGAGTTTGGAGCCCTCATCGAGACGCAGGAAAGTCTCTGACGATCCCGAAGCGGCGCTGAGCGTGCCGGTAAAGAGCGGAAAGGCCCAGCGCTGGTCTTGCTGGGAAATGAAGCCCAGTGCGACCTGTAGTTCGGTTGACTCCGTGAGGTTTTCACGAAGCCACAGCCACTGGGTAGGCCTCGCGATGGCTCCCAGTTCCGTGGCAAGTTTTCCTTGGGGCGCCAAGTCGAAATCGCCACCGGTTCGCAGTAGCTGGTAGGTGCTGGTAAGACTTTCTTCCACAAAGGGAAACTCGAAAAACGCTGCCGGACTGGACAGGGGAGTGACCCCGAATTGGGGAGAGTGCAGTGAAGTAGCCCAGTATTTCCAGGCTTCGGTCACGTTCTCGTTCACTCAGTGGTTCCTTTGTTTGCGGTATTTCCTGCTAAGAGTCATTTTAAGGCTATGTGGGGCGGGCGGGGAAAGTGACGGGCGGGGAATATAACAAATCGGTTAACTTTTTCGCCTCCGAGCCACTAAAGTAGAAGCAAGGAAATTTTTAGAGGAGACCACATGAGTGACATCGGCGCGAGTGCCCCTGACGAGACTGCTGTCTTTGGTGCCATCGGAACCTTGGCTGAAAGTGAGCCTGAACTTGGTAAACGCGTGCTTTCACCCGCGGATGAAGAAGCGGTAGCGGCTTTACCCGCGGGCTCAGCTCTCTTGATTGTGCAACGCGGGCCTTCTGCGGGGGCGCGATTTTTGCTCGACACAGACCGGATTACTGCCGGAAGACACCCCCGTTCCGATATTTTCCTCGATGACGTGACCGTTTCCCGCAAGCATTGCGAGTTTCTCCGCGAAGGGGAGGGTTTCGTAGTGCGCGATGTCGGTTCCCTCAACGGTACCTATGTGGACCGGCAACGGGTGGAGTCTCACCTGTTGCAATCGGGCGAAGAAGTCCAGATTGGAAAATTCCGCCTCGCCTACTATCCCGCGGTGGTGAAGTGAGCACCGCCGCTACCGCACTTAACCAGCAAAACGCGCCGGAGCCTTGGCCCCGTGGCGTCGATACTGCCCCGACCATGTCCATTAGTCGGGTGCAGGAATTGGTGTCTACAGAATTCCCTTCGGTGTCACAGGCTAAACTGCGGTTGCTAGAAAAACACGGCATCGTGGATCCGGCTCGCCGCGCCAACGGGTATCGCGGCTATTCCGAGGCCGATGTGGAGCGGATTCGTTACGCTTTACGCCAGCAGCGAGACAGCTATCTTCCCTTGGACAAGATTGGGGAGAATCTGGCGATGCTCGATCGCGGGGAAGACCCGATACCCACTGAGCCAGTGGCGAGAATGGTTTCCAACGATGGGGAAGTGGTTCTACCCAAGACCTCACGGGTGACAGTGCGTCAAATCATGGACTACACCGCGGTCAGTGCGGAGTCTTTGGACAAAATGGTCACCGCTAAACTCATTAGTCCTGATCTTTCCACGCGGTTTTCTCCCCGAGCCATCGAGGTGGTTCGCGCTCTCATGCAGTTGGAACAGGCGGGAATCGAACCGCGCAATCTTCGCGCGGCCAAGTCTTCAGCAAATGCTGCCGTCGATTTGATCGATAAAGTAGTAGGCCCGAAGCGGGCGAAAAACACGGCCGCCGCGAAGGATCGAGCCCGTCAGGATGCCTATGATTTGGCGCAAATCTTGAGTTCTCTCATCGAAGCCTTGATTTTGCAAGGGGTGGAGGAACTCTCCTAGAATCACCGTCACCTTAGGTTAAACTTAAAGTGCAAGGTTTGGGCGCGTTGGTCATTGACTAATCACCCCCTAAGACTTACTCTAAAGTTACACAATTGAAAGTTAGCAGAGGAATGGAGCCGGAGTTGGCAGATAGCAGTAAAACCCACGTTCCCCAGATTAAACAGGGGATGCTTTTTGGTGAAGTGCTTCCCGTCATTGACGAGGAAACCGGTTTCCGTGGCCCGACCGCCTGCAAGGCCGCCGGCATTACTTACCGCCAGCTCGATTATTGGGCGCGTACCGGTTTAGTGGAACCGAGTGTCCGCGGGGCAAAAGGCTCCGGATCCCAGCGGCTGTATTCTTTCCGAGACATTCTGCTTTTGAAAGTAGTGAAACGACTTCTTGACACGGGGGTTTCCCTCCAACAGATTCGCGTCTCTATCGCGACTCTCGGACGCATGGGCGTAGATGACTTGGCTTCTATCACTTTGATGAGCGACGGAGCCTCAGTCTATGCCTGCCAGTCACCGGACGAGGTAATCGACTTGGTCCAGGGCGGCCAAGGTGTCTTCGGAATTGCTGTCGGTCGTGTCTGGCGCGAGATTGAAGGCACTCTGGCGGAACTCCCGACCGAAAATGTCAACGACACAAACACGGAGATTCGAGACGAGCTCGCTGAGCGTCGCGCCCGTCGCCACGCTAGCTAGTTCGCTGGAACGAAGGTGCTTGCCCCGGCTGGTTTGCCTTTGGGGTAGGGGCTAAAAACATCTGGAAAGTCCGGGGTTAATTTAGAAAAATCTAAAATGACATAATATATATTATCGGATTGAGGCTTCAGGGGCTCCGGCCGCGATTTCGCTTGGTTGCACTTTTAGTCTTCCGATAGGCTAGAATGAATTGCTTCGAAAGTAGGAGGATTTCTCAATGGCAGATCGCGCGCTCCGCGGCACCCACATGGGTTCAACATCTCTAGAATCTGAAGAAGGCGTCGTTTTTGTCGAACGCCAGAATGTCGATTTCACCTGCCCCTCCGGACACACTTTCGAAATCACTTTCGCCATTGATGCCGAAGTTCCCGACACGTGGGAATGCCCGCTTTGCTCCAAGGTTGCGATCCGAAACGGTGTGGAGGATTTCCAAGAAGAAAAATCCACTAAGCCGCAGCGAACCCATTGGGAACAACTTATGGATCGTCGGACCATGGAACAGCTCCAGATCCTCTTAGACGAGCGTCTGGAAGTCTATCGTTCGGGTCGCCGCCGTCCCGGCGGTTATTAATCGCGTTAGAGACTTCCCCATTGGGAGTTTTCCATAGAGGGAAAATGACATAACACTACCTTCCAATTAGCTCTCGCCACCGCCACTTCAAGACTTCTATAAAGGCCTCTTTGATGATGGAACCGGACATTTTTGAGGTGCCGGCGCGCCGTTCCACAAAAGTAATCGGCACCTCTTTGATGCGCCCACCAGCCCGTTGCGTTCTCCAGGTCATTTCGATTTGGAAACCGTATCCTTTGGACTCAATGGAAGTTTTGCCTAAAAGTTTATCCAAAAAATCCACTCGATAGACCCGAAAACCGGCAGTGGTGTCGGCCACGCCTACGCCCAGAACTGCGTTCACATACAAACTTCCCGCCCGACTCAAAAGTTCGCGCCTTTTCGACCAGCCGTCTGTGCCTCCCCCGCGAGTCCAGCGAGAGCCAATGACGAGGTCAGGTTGGGTGGTGCCGTGCGAAAGATGCAGTAAGCGAGGCAGATCCGCGGGACGATGCGAGCCGTCGGCGTCGAACTCCCCCACCCAGGTGTATCCGTTTTCGCTGGCCCACTGGAAAGCGGCAAGATAGGCCGGCCCCAGCCCTTCCTTTCCTTGACGGTGCAAAACGTGGAGTCTGGGGTTAGTCTTACTCAAGGTATCGGCTAACTCACCGGTACCGTCTGGAGAATTATCGTCAACAATGAGTATCTCCACTTCGGGAGCCTCGGAAAAAACCGCGGAAGTAATATATTCCAAGTTTTCTGATTCATTATAGGTGGGAATAGCAATCAGGGTTTTCTGAGTCATCTCTTTCGACTTTCTATTACTTTCATTACCAACAGGAGTAAAGTGGCTCCTGCAAAAATAACTAAAATTGCCCGAGTGAGCATCTCCCCGTAAAGGGTGGCCGGGGTGGCGCCACTTCGCAGCGGTACCGCGGTAACAAATGAACCGGCAGTATAGTTAGGAATCACTTTACCGAGGATATTCCCGTGAGAATCAATCCTCGCGGTAGAGTCCATGGTAGAAACTTGCACCGTGTCCAGACCGTGTTCTAAGGCGCGGAAACGAGCGATAGCAAGTTGCTGGTCGGCCTCATCGGAGTCTCCGAAGAAAGTATTTGAGGTCGGAAGCGCAATAAAGTTAGCTCCCCTTGCGGCCTCGCGAACGAGAGCATCATCTGCAATCTCGTAACAGATGGGAGTTGCAACGGTAATGTCTTTATCTCCCGCAAAAATCTTCAACTGAGCCTTAGTGTTTCCCGGGGACATATCTTCGGGAATCATGGCGGCAAAATCAGGGGCCAAAGTTTCGAGATATTTCCGCCAAGGAAGATATTCACCAAAAGGCACCAAATGTTTTTTCGAATAGGTCGCTATCGCCTCATTATTATTCCAATAGATAATGGTGTTTTTAATTTCCTTATTGGTGAAACCCAAGGTTCCCGCAATTAGAGGTGCCGCAAACGCATCGGTCACTCTATTGATTTGTGCCGCAGCCTTCGCGTCGATTCGCGGATCCATATCTGCCGCGTTCTCGGCCCACACCACAAGATCGACGCGTTCTTCCGGTCCAAGAGTCTCTCGCAGCCGCAAAGACTCCGCCACGTGATGATTCAAAACGTCATAGGGCTCGCCGTAGGCGGTTTGTGGAGTTCGTCCCGGAGTGTTGCCCTGCACCGCCGCCACTTTCAGACTCTGCCCCGTAGCAGTCGGGACACCGGCAGGAATCAAGTGCGGAAACAACACCGCGACGACGGCGAGTACCACCATGAGCGGCCGCAAGGTGAGAGCCAGGAACATGGAAAAAAAGGCCTTGAAGGGATGGCGCCACCGCCCCCGTGAGGGATGGAATATCTCTACGGCACAGATGGTGACGAACATTGCCACTCCCCCGACCGCGATGCTACCGCACCAGGGAGCCCAGGCCGCGAAAGGCGAATCTACCAGCGCAAAAGCCAACTTTGACCAGGGGAAACCCTCGAAAGGCACAATCGCGCGAATTTGCTCCACCGCAATCCAAGCCACCGGAGCCCACAGCAAGGTAAAAATCCAGAAAAGCCCCTTACTGCGCTGTAGCCTCGAGTCACCCGCTCCCCACAACACCCCGAATCCTGCAATAAACAGCGCTTCCAAGATGGTCAGAGCAACCCACGGAACTGGGGAACTCGCCGGAACTGTGAGCCACGTCAGTTGGCCACCAAAAAAGGCGAGCCCCCACGTGAAACCGACCAGACCTCGTGACCAGGCCGGATGTGGTCTCTCTTCGACATATCTCAAGGACAACAGTAGGGCCATGAGGGAAGGTCCCAACAGTACCCACCAATTCCAGTGGGGGAAGGCATAGCTTCCCAGCCAACCACCAAAAAAGGCCACTACCAGGTTGATTAGAAATCCCACGCGACCACTCCACGTTTGAGGCTCAAGTTGAGCTGGCGAAAACGCTGGCTCAAATCGGTGGGGGCGACTTTGCGAAGCTGGTCAGAAAGGTCTATGACCTGGCGGACTGCGCGGACAAAGTCTCCCGCTCCCATGCCCCCGTTAAGCTCCAGGCAGTCACTCAACGGTTTACCTGCTGACCAAGCCACGAGCCCCATGGCTTCACCGGTCTCCAGGAGCTCATAGGGCTCGAGATAGTGGGCCTGTTGAAGATTTGTGAGGTCGAAGTTGATTCGCGCCATCTCCTCTAGGGCTCGAGCCAGTCGAGGCGAGGAGTTCGCGGGGATGAGGCGAGAGAGCCCTCCCCCTCGGTTTTCAGCCACACAAACCGAGAGTGCGCCGGCGAGTTCCGCGACGTTCAGCGGGTTGAAAATCCCGCGTTGCAGGCACTCCACCACGAGTAAATCCCGCTCACTATAGACCCCTTGTAGAGTCTCTCCGTTCGCCGTCAGGTGGTGGTTGGCATCAACGTAGTTGAGTTCTTGCAAAACCTCGACAGTGGAACGCAACTGGCGAGCGAGGCTCTTGGTGCGCATCTCGATGCGTTTACGGGTCTGGCTGGCCTGTTCTTCAGCTTTCAAGGCACGTCTGGCGTGGTTCAAATGGTCATCGCGCTCCGAACACGTGTAGCAGGGATGCGTTTTCATCCGCGCGCGAATTCGGTCTATTTTCTCGCGGTCTTTAGCGCGGTTTACGGGGGTGTTTTCTCCGGAATGTTTACGCTGTTTCGCCTGTTTTTCCGCCCGCGTCAGCGTCTGCATTTCTTCGACAAGTTCGAAGATATCCCCGCGGTGGCATTTGGCGGCCTCCCTCTCCTGGAGGCTCGTTTGTTCAAACTTGTTCAGGTTTGCCAGGAGCTTTTTTGAAGAACCCAGGGCTTCATATTGCGCAAACGACTTTTCCACTGTGCGCTGGGCGCCTTCGAAACTCGTCCTGGCGAGGAGATTTACCGCCATGTTGTAGTTCGGGGCAAAAGCCGAATGCAGCGGATAACTTCTTCCCGCTGCCAGACTTGAAAGCACTTGGGGTGGATTCTTCTGGTCCAGCAGCGTCAGGGCATAGCCATTGGTGTCTATCCCGCGCCTTCCCGCCCGACCGGTGAGCTGGGTGTATTCCCCGGGAGTGAGATTTACTCGATCCGAGCCGTTGAACTTGTTCAATGACTCCAAAACCACGGTTCGCGCCGGCATATTGATTCCCAAGGCCAAAGTCTCGGTGGCGAATACCAGGCGAATGAGACCGGAAGCAAAAAGTCCCTCCACGATTTGTTTTTGAATCGGCAACAAGCCGGCATGATGGGAAGCCACCCCTGCTGCCAATGTTTCTTCCCAGTCGAAAACATTAATCGCCGAAAGATCGGCGGGATTGAAGCCCGAAAGCGAGGTCTCCACCCGCTCGCGAATCAAGTCGGCCTCCTCGTCGGTAGTGAGTCGAATCCCATCCCGTACCAGTTCCGCGGCTGCCGCGTCACAGCCGACTCGGGAAAAAATAAACTCAATCGCGGGAAGTAGCCCCTGTTTTTCGAGATTACGGGCAATCTGGGGTCGGTTGGCGCGGCGGCGTCGCGGCATCCTTCCCCGTCTGGGAATCAACAAGTGTGCCGCCTCCGCCAGCAGCGCCCGATTGATATTCCCTCCTACCTTGCCTTCCTCAAACAGGGGAAAAATCTCGCCGTTAGTTGTCACCATGAAATGTTCTAGGGGAACCGGACGGGTATCCGTGGCCACCACAACGGTTTCACCGCGCAGAGTGGACAACCAGTCCGCGAACTGGCGCGAATTCGACACCGTGGCTGACAGGGAAATCAGCCGCACGCTCGGGTCGAGGTGAATGATAATTTCTTCCCACACCGGGCCGCGGAAATGATCTGACAGGTAGTGGACCTCATCCATGACCACAAAGCCGAGCCGCAAGAGATCCGATCCGGCATAGATCATGTTGCGCAGGACTTCTGTCGTCATCACCACAATGTCGGCGTCCCCATTGATGACCGTGTCTCCGGTGAGAAGACCCACCTCATCCACCCCGAAACGCTCCTGGAGTTCTTGAAATTTTTGGTTGGAGAGCGCCTTAATCGGGGTGGTGTAGAACAGGCGGAGTCCTTGACGCAAAGCCAAAAAAATCCCGTACAGGCCCACGATGGTTTTACCCGCGGAGGTCGGAGCCGTCACCAAAACATCTTTTCCGGAATCTAGAACCTGGCAGCCCTGGATTTGGAAATCATCAAGAGGAAAGTCGAACAAGCCCTGGAATTCCTCTAGTTCTGGGGAAATCTGGCGAGCCTTGAAAGCGCGATATTTTCCGGCGGGAGATTCCGGATCAAGGGTGGCGAGTTTGGTTTCTTGGCGTTTTTGTTCGCGGTGACGCTTGCGTTTCGGGCTCATCGGGGCAGTTCCACCAAGCCGTAATCGGCCCAGCGTCCCTGGGCTCGCTCCAGTCGTTTTTCCCTGTTGAGGCGGCGTTGCAGTTTCACGTCTTGATGTGCGACGCGGGCGGAAGTCAGCGTGGACGGGTCACCGGTAGGACCTGGGGCGCGGGGAGGCCTCGGCTCGGAAATGGTTTCGCTCGATTCGGGGAACTCAATCGCGCTCACGGCACGGTACAGGGCGCGCCCTTTGAAGAAAAGCCAAATCAGAGTGAGAACGAGCATCGCCACGGCGAAAATTGCCAAGCAAAGCCACACGATTCCAAGCCAAGTCATAGTTCCATCATACTTGATAGTTCGCCAGCGCGCGTTTAGCGATTTCTTGAAGTTTCTCGGTCATCTCGGGGAAGGCTTTGCTGTCGCAGAAAGCACGGAGGTCTTTCCCAAAAGACAGCAAAGTGCGGGTCAACCATTTGTCATCATAGGCGCTCAACTCGACGGTCAAATCCCCGTTCTTCTCGCGTTTCAAGACGCGGGCCTCGCGAATCTGGTCGACTTGTGGCAGGGCTTCGGACCCGAGGCGCACTGTCACCGGCGTGGGCTTATGAGCGCTTTTCCGAGGTCGCGCGGCGGGAATAGATTCTTCTAGGAGACGAATCTTATTCATCCGCTCCAGGCGAAATAACCGCCACGGATAGGAACGGACTTTTTGCTTGATACCCTGAAGATAAATCTGGTCCTTGATAGCAAGAATCGCCACCGGAGCGGCTCTATCCAGCTTCTTTTCATCCGCAGCATTGGTGTATTCCATCTCAATCAGGTGCTTCGACTCGATGGCATCCCACAGTTTCTCCAATTTGGCGCCATCCTCCGCGCTGATGGTGTCAACTCCCAGCGGAACCAAGGTGAGACCCGGGCTTTGTAAAATGATGGTGGCAACCTTGTTCTCCACCGCAGTAATCGCCTCCCGGTGCGTGGGTACATACCGAGACAGGGCTTCGAGGCCGAGGAACAAATTGATTGCATCCGCAGGGAGGATAGCCGGTAACTTAATCCAA
Source organism: Mobiluncus porci (assembly GCF_009695935.1). GTDB lineage: Bacteria > Actinomycetota > Actinomycetes > Actinomycetales > Actinomycetaceae > Mobiluncus > Mobiluncus porci. The sequence continues at coordinate 206,377 of NZ_VUMY01000001.1, read as the reverse complement.
TCCGGAGTCTCGCCGGCGTGATAGATAAGACTGTGATCCGGACCGACAAACCCAACTTGGAGGCTGTACTCGACCTCAAACTCATCGGCGGTAAGTAGGGATAGTCGCGTCACCAGGTCTCGGACCTCGGCTTCTTCCCAACCGAAGTGTTTGGTGACCGCGGAGACTTCTACCGGCTGGTCGCTGGCTCTATCGACCAGGAATTGTGCCAAGGTGCGCATCTTCTGTGCCATCAGAAAAGCGTTATCTTTAGAGATTTTTGATGGTTTTCTTTCCTTAGGGGTCCCTCCCGTTTTCTTTCCGCGAGGGGCAGGGGCGGGCTGCAGTTTACTGAGTTGAGAGGCTTCGGCGATGATTTTGTCGCGGAACCATGCGGGTGACACTACTGTGGCATCAGCCAAAAACTCTTTCAATAGCGCCACCCAGTCATAGAAACCGGCATTTTCAACTTTGAAAAGCTCCCAATCTTTGGGAACATGAGCCGTAACTTCAGCAGACAACTCAGAGAATTCGGAGGCGGAAACGGGCTGGGCGCGGTGCCGCAGTTCGTGGGCGGCATTCGGGGCCAACGCAAACAGGAGTGGTTCGTGGAGTGGAGAATCCAAATCTATGGGAGGAATCGGATTCGGAACGGTAAATGAAACGTCTTCATTAATCGTTACCTCGCTTTCAAAGCGAGACAGATGTAAGGTGCGAAATTTACCGGAGTATTCATTCGGATAATGCCCTTGCACATAGAAATACCCGTTGTGGAAATATAGTTTCCACGGTTCAATAACTAGGTCTTTAGTGAATGTTCCTTTCATATTTCGATAATCGAAAGTGACAGGATTTCGCTGCATAATGGCTTTAAATAAAGTTTGTGCACTTCCTGGAATCCGGAGCTCCGTATCGAGGTCGATAATATCTTCCTTGCCGATATCAGACAGCCCCAGAATTTTTGTCAGCAGGATTGTGTGGTCGCCTTCCAAAAACCGCAGGCCTACCTCCAGCCAAGACGCTTCCGCGGCGGTAAAACGCACCGGCTCTTCGCTCATAAACTCAGGATTAATCTGATAGATGCCTTCTTGGCCAACTTCAGCTCGGTTGACAATAATCTTGGCGCCCTGATTAATGTTAGTGATATCACTCATCAAAGTCCCCGCCGGATCGGTCGGACCGACCAGGCTCTCATCCTCACTGGAAACAAAATCGGGATGGTAGCGTTGCAGTTGCGAGAGGATTTCACTGGTGGCGACGGGACGCTGGGCTTCACTCAAAAAACACAGGAGAAACAGTTGCCGCTCCCCCGGGAAAGCGGCTTTGGCCATCTCGCGAGTCAGGTTGGGAACGAATTCTTCATCGAAAGCATCAATCTCGTCCATGCTTTGATTATAGGGGCCAATTTCGGATATAAATGGTAAATGTGATGATTCGTAAAGCCCGCGTGATTGAGGTGCGCTACAGTTCGCCTCATCAATTGCTGGTTTGCGAAATAGTCGCGGCTCCCCCGCCCATTGGCGCTGAACCAGCCGTGAGTTTTCAGCCCGGGGATACCTGTCGAGCCATCTGCTATCCGGATTTGATCGGATACGCTGGAGTCGGTGACACGGTCCAGATTGAGGTGTCGCCGCTGGCCAAGAATCTCGGCACGGGCGGGGCCGCCATGGTTCTCGCCAATGAATCTCGGCTGCCCTTTGATGACCTCCCGAACCCGGGCCATCTCGTGAAAGCCCGCTACACCCCGTACCAGAAAATTGTCTTAGGGGCCGACGAGCCCGACAGTCCCTTCCATTCCGTATTGCAAGCGGCTGACAGCCTGCAGGGTTTACCGGTTTTAGTAGCTGATATCCATTCGGCGCTTCCCGCGATTGTGGCCGGATTCCTCCAGGGGCGTCCCGACGGGAAAATCGGCTATATCCAGACCGACGGCGGGGCTTTACCGCTGGCGTTCTCTAGAGTCGTGGCGGAGTTAAAAGCGGAGGGGCTGTTAGCGACCACAATCACCTGCGGGCAGTCTTTCGGCGGTGATTACGAGGCGGTGAGTCTCCCCTCGGCATTGCTTATCGCGGATTTAGTGGCGGATCTTGATGCGGTCGTAGTTACGCAAGGCCCGGGGAATCTCGGGACTGACACCCGCTGGGGCTTCTCCGGTATCGCCGGAGCGGAAGCCCTGCGGGTCGCGGCCGCTTTGCAAGGGCACCCCGTGGCAGTGCTAAGGATGTCCAGCGGGGATGCTCGCCCCCGCCACTACGGAATCTCCCACCACACTTTGACCATGCTGACCTGGATGGAACTTCCCCCAATTGACGTGGTAGAGCCGGTTTTCCAGGCGGATTGCCCCGTGGAGGGCCCCTTGGCGGATCCGGATAGTTCCTTCGCTCCCCTAGTGGCCTCCCAGATGAGCCTGCTCAGTGAGCACCACCGGATCTGTCCCGTCGAAACCGCGGGGCTCTATGGTGCCTTGGAGGATTTCCCGATTAAGTTCTCAACCATGGGACGCAGCCTTTCCGAGGATCCCGCGGCTTTCCTCGCCGCTGCGGTCGCCGGAAAATATGCCGCAGAGTTGTTGAATAAAGCCTAGCGCTTGAGAAAGGAGTCAATATGAGTGCAGGTAACGGCATGTCGGGCCCGACTCATCATCATGGATCTGACGCTACCCCCGCTCATCATACGGTGGTGCGCACGATTAAACACGATTTGAACGATCGACCATTCATCGTGATTTGGGAGGTGACACGTGCCTGTGCGCTGGCCTGTCGGCACTGTCGCGCCGAGGCCATGCACCATCCGGATCCGCGTCAGCTCACCCACGCCGAGAGCCTGGAGCTTTTGGATCAGTTGGCGTCCTATGAACCGCCGCGCCCGATGGTAGTTTTCACCGGAGGAGATCCCTTCGAGCGAGACGATTTAGTGGACCTGGTTCGTTACGGCACCGAGAAAGGACTGCATATTTCGCTGTCGCCTTCGGTGACGCCTAAGCTGCGTCCGGCGCTCTTGCAAGAACTGCACGAGGCTGGGGGACGGGCGATGAGTGTCAGCCTCGACGGCGCGACTCCGGAGCGCCACGATGCTTTCCGCGGTTTTTCCGGCACTTTCGAGGCCACTGTGCAGGCGGCGCAATGGATAAAAGAGGCCGGTTTCCGGCTGCAGATTAACACCACTTTGACCCGCGGGAATATCCGTGAAGCCCCGCAGATGTTGAAGAATGCCATCGATATGGGGGCGTTCATGTGGTACACCTTGATGCTGGTGCCTACGGGAAGAGGGGCGCAGCTGGAAATGCTGTCTCCCGAGGAGCGCGAAGACGTGCTGAATTGGTTGCACGATGAATCGGACCGGATCGCGATCAAAACCACTGAGGCTCCGCAATACCGTCGGATTGCGATCCAACGTCAACGTTTGCGTGAGGACGGCGTGGAGATTCCCGAGCAGGTGGCCCATCGCGGAGAGCTTTACGAGTTTTTGACCACCGAAACTAAGCGTCTGTTGGGTGGAGCGCCGGAAAATCCACGCCCACCGCGTCCTCCGCTCGCAGTGAATTCGGGGTCTGGATTCGCTTTTATCGACAACACCGGCGACGTCTACCCCAATGGTTTTCTGCCGATTCACTGTGGCAGCATCAAGGACACCCCGTTCGCCGAAATCTACCGCAATTCGGAGGTGTTTCAGCAGTTACGGAATCCGGATGGCTTTGAGGGAAAGTGCGGAGTCTGTGAATTCAATCGCATCTGTGGCGGATCTCGAGCCATCAGTTACGCCATCACGGGTGACTACCTGGCCTCCGATCCGACCTGCGCCTGGATTCCTCCGCAGTGGGCGCAGTGAATGGGATGTTCGTCCTTAGAGACGGCACGCTTTCAAGTCCGTTACTAGGATTCCACGCGCCCCAGCGGCATAGAGTTTATCCATAATCAGGTTCACGTCCTTAGCCTGAACCATGACGCGGACGGCCTTCCAAGATGATTCCGCCAGGTCGGAGATAGTGGGAGATTCAATCCCAGGAGTGATGGCCAACAGCGCGTCCAATTTCGCGGTGGGAGCGTTGTAGTCCATCAAGACATAGTTGCGCGCCACCATGACCCCTTGGAGACGGGCCACCAAGGTCGCGAGTTGCGGGTCATTGACGTGGGCTTCTTTGGTGATGAGAACGGCTTCGGATTGCATTAGGGGCTCCCCAAAGGTTTCAAGACCCGCCGCGCGCAAGGTGGATCCGGTCTCAACCACGTCAGCAATACAGTCCGCAACTCCGAGGCGGACCGAGGATTCCACCGCGCCATCCAGGTGAACGACTTGCGCCACTGAAATCTCTCGCTCGCCCAAAAACTTCTCTACCAGGAGATCGTAGGAGGTCGCGATGCGTTTTCCGGCGATGTCATTCAAGTCTTGGAACTGACCCTGGGGGCCGGCAAAACGGAAGGTGGAACGGGCGAAATCGAGTCCCAAATGTTCCACGGCCTCGACACCAGAGTCAATCAACAAATCCCTTCCGGTGATTCCACAAGCCACCACTCCGGATCCAACATAGACCGCAATGTCGCGGGGACGCAGGAAAAAGAATTCCACGTCATTCTGTTTGTCCAGCAACTGCAGTTCTCGTCCGTTGCGCCGCGCCTGATAGCCGGCTTCTTTCAACATTTGGACAGCGGGTTCAGACAGGGAACCTTTATTCGGCACGGCGATTCTAAGCATTTTTCTCCCTCAACTATGGGTTGTTAGATGGTGACTTCATTAATGGCTGGTGGTCTCAAAGTCGAAACTTCCAACTACATGTGCTGGTAGATGTCTTCTGGTTTGAGACCCTTTTTCACCATCATGACCTGGAGATGATAGATGAGTTGGGAAATCTCGATACAGGCCGCCTCGTCGGACTCAAACTCGCAGGCCATCCAGACTTCCGCGGCTTCTTCGACGATCTTTTTCCCGATAGTGTGGACTCCCCCATCGAGTTCCTTCACCGTGCCGGAACCTTCGGGACGCTCCTGGGCTCGCGACTGAATAATGTTGTAGAGCTGTTCAAAATCATTCACGCTTTAAGGCTATGCAAGCCCGCCCCAAAAACCAAAATCCCACCCTCTCCCTGATTCATTCCCACTCATTTCGGGGTTTGACATTTTATTTGCGACGCGGGTCGGCGGCGCCCGAGCGACGCGAGGCTGCCTCGGCCTCAGCCCAAGCCCGTTGAGCGGGAGTGAGACGCGTTCCGACGCGGGTTTTCACGCCTCCAGAAATCGTGACATCGAGATCCCCATCAACTCCCGAGCCAAGAATTCCGGTTCCTCGCCAGGCCTGGGTAATCGCAATCGCTAAAGCATCGGCCGCATCTGCCGGTTTCGGGGGTTTATCGAGACCGAGAATCCGCGCCACCATCGTCTCCACCTGGGCTTTCGAGGCTGCCCCGTTGCCGGACACGGCCGCCTTCACCTCGGAAGGGGTATGCACCGCCACGGGAAGACCTGCCCTGGCGGCCTCCACCATTGCGATTCCCATCGCTTGCATCGTGGTCGCCACCGATTGCCGATTTTCTTTCGCAAAAGGGCGCTCCAATGCGACTATCTCCGGAGAGAAACGTGCGATGACCTCGGCAATCCCGTCTGAAATCGTCAGCAATCTAAACTGGGTCGCCAACTCCGGGTCGGTTCGCACCACTCCGACATGAACCAGGCTCGCCCGCCTCGACGGGTCAACGTCAACGACCCCGACACCACACCTGGTGATGCCGGGGTCGATGCCTAGAACGCGCACGAGCCGGTATTACTCTTCGGCCTCATATTGCGCCACAACCTCATCAGAGGCGTCACCGTTCATATAGACGTTTTGGACATCATCGGCATCGTCCAAGGCATCGAACAAACGCATGACCTTGCGGTACCCCTCCAAATCCAAATCTACCTTCACCGAAGGCACAAACTGAGACTCTGCAGAGTCATAGTCGATGCCCGCATCTTGCAAAGCGGTACGAACCGCAACCAAATCCGTAGGCTCGGTTTCGATGATGAACATCTCGCCCGCGTCCTCGACTTCTTCGGCCCCCGCAGCCAAAACTGCTTCGAGAATCGCGTCCTCGTCCACCCCGTCAGCTTTCGGAACTTCAATCACGCCGCGGCGCGCAAACTGGTAAGACACGGAACCAGAATCGGCCATGTTCCCGCCGTTACGCGAAAAAATCGTGCGCACTTCGCTCACGGCGCGGTTCTTGTTATCGGTCAAACATTCGACGATGAATCCGACTCCCGCCGGGCCGTAACCTTCATAGGTGATGGACTGCCAGTCCGCCCCGCCACTTTCCGCGCCGGATCCGCGCTTGACCGCGCGATCGATGTTGTCGGCAGGAACCGAGGACTTTTTGGCTTTCTGAATGGCATCAAAGAGGGTCGGATTACCGGCCGGGTCTCCGCCACCAGTGCGCGCGGCGACTTCGATGTTCTTAATCAGGCGAGCAAACAGTTTGCCGCGCTTGGCATCAATCGCCGCCTTCTTGTGCTTGGTAGTGGCCCATTTAGAGTGACCCGACATAAATAATCTCCTTCAACAATTATTTCTCGCTATCTTCTCCATATTAATGTTCCCTCCCCGAATTCGCCTAACCGAAACCGCCTCGCGCAAACATCTCAACATTCCACAACGTTTACCGCAAGCCCTCCGAGGGAGGTTTCCTTGTATTTTGAGTTCATGTCGAGACCGGTTTGGAGCATGGTGGTAAGGACTTCATCAAAACTCACGTGGTGGGTTCCGTCTCCCCACATGCTGATTCTGGCGGCATCAATGGCGTGGACGGCAGCAATGGCGTTCCTTTCAATGCAGGGCACTTGCACCAATCCCCCAATCGGGTCGCAGGTCAGACCCAAGTGATGTTCCATCGCTATCTCGGCGGCATTCTCAATCTGGCGCGGAGTGGCTCCCAACGCGGCCGCTAATCCTCCGGCAGCCATGGAAGCTGCGGATCCGACTTCGCCTTGACACCCGACTTCCGCGCCGGCCACCGAGGCATTCGTCTTGATGATTCCCCCAATGGCTCCGGCCACTGTCAAGTAGTCACGCAAGGCGGGGCCGCACTTGTTTTCCACACTCGGACAAAACCAATTCAGGTAGCGTCCGACCGCCGCCACGACACCGGCCGAACCGTTGGTGGGGGCGCGCACGACCTGTCCCCCAGCCGCGTTCTCCTCGTTTACTGCCAGCGCCCAGAGATTCACCCAGTCCATGGCGCGCATGGGATCTTGCGCGAAAGACCGCCAAATCGCCGGCGTCCCGGGTTGGCCGTCGCGTTCGCTCAAGTGGGTGAAGAGTTTGTGGGCGCGGCGGGGAATTCCCAATCCTCCGGGCAAAGTGGCCAGGTCTGAGTGGCAACCGCGGTCGATGCAGGCACTCATTTTGGAGTTGAGGTTTTCCAGCTCACGCTCGATTTGTTCCAGGCGCCTCGAAGTCAATTCGTTTTCAGTCACGATTCGCGCCAAGCTCTTGTGGGCGTCCTCCGCTGCGGCCACGAGTTCACTCATGGAAGAGTAGGGGTGAGGTAAGTCCTTCAGGTCTCCGATTTCATCAAGTCGGGTCAACTCTCCGGCGTCACCCTCCACTTGAGAATCGCGGGCTACGAAACCTCCGCCGGTGGAATAGTAGCGGGTTTCGAATACTGGATTGGAACCTGAAAAGGCCCGCAAAACCAGGGAATTATTGTGGTAGGGCGCGATGGTAGCGGGAGCGAAGATGAGATCGCGCTCATAGATAAAATCAATCCCGACTCGACCCGGGAGAAGCAGGGTGCCTGCGGGATTTACTGAATCCAGCAGGCGCGGCATCACGTCTGAGTCGATGGTGTCCGGCACATAGCCGCACAATCCGGCCAGTACTGCTCCATGCGAGAGGTGTCCGCGTCCGGTGGCACCGAGCGAACCTTGCAAAACGACTTGCAACCGGTCGAATTTGAGTCCGGTCTCCCCCAGTCGAGCCACGAAATCAGCCGCGGCTCGCATCGGCCCAACAGTATGGGAAGCAGAAGGCCCAACCCCCACTTGAATCACATCAAAAATCGACACCATAGTCTTTGTCATACGTGAATTTAACCACAATTGTTAGAGTTGAGCACTATCGATTAAAGAACTTGTAAAAACTATTGAAAAATGATACACTTAATTCGTGTAATACGACATTGGGTACAAGACATAGGAGTCTACCATGAAACTCAGTTCTTTAGTAAAATTTGCATATTCGGCCGTAATAATCTTTGCCCTATTTGTTATAGGAGCGTTTGTGTATAGCCAATCTTCCTTACGAGCCGCAATTGCAGACAATATTGCAGAAACACGGCAAACAGAACAAGCATCACGGGTTAGTACCGCATCGGCAAACTTAACGAACTATGTTCAAGAATACGTTGTTACATTAGACCAGAAGTGGCTCCAGAAGTATTGGGATGAAGTCGATGCTGGAAATAAAGCTGACGCGATAAAACAATTGAAAGAAATGAATGTTCCGCAAGAAGAACTCGACCTTGTGAATGAAGGTATTGCCAATTCTGATAATTTAGTGAATCTTGAAACTCGCTCCCAACGTCTCATCTTGGATTCTTTAGGAACCCCAACCGAAAACATGCCCCAGGCGGTAGCGGCGTGGAAAGTAAGTCCCGAAGACGCCGCTCTCACTCCAGAAGCCAAACAGTCCTTGGCTCGTGAATTAATTTTCGGAGATCTCTACAACGAAGAAGTCGCGAAAATTATGACTCCGATAGATGAATCTAATACCAAAATGGTAAACCGACTCAACGCACAAATAGCCTCCAGCAACGCCAGTTTAACAGCCTCTCTGTGGGTGCTTTCCATAGTGGCGATTCTCCTTACGGTTTTGTCGATGTCGCTTTTAGCTGTGTTCAACCGGACAACAGCCAGACCCATACAACAATACAGAACAATTCTGGAATCCACAGACCCGAAAGATTTGACGGTTCAGTTGCGCGCCATGGGTGTAGTGGAAACAAAGGATTTAGCGAATGTGATAAATTCCAAAAACAGAAGTATTGGTGAGCTTATCGGTACGATTATGAACTCTGCCGGAATTCTTAATCACGAAACCACATCGATTGAGGGTTCAGCAAACCACATGGACACTTCCACCCAACAATCCGCAGCCAAGGCAGAGCAAACCGCCCAGAGCGCTGCCGAAGTATCAGCTTCAATCGCCACTGTGGCGGCTGCCTCTGAGGAAATGGGAGCTTCAATTCGAGAGATTTCTTCCAACGCCACCCATGCAGCGGAGGTGGCTAATGATGCCATGAAGGTAGCGGAACGTACCACAGATATTGTTGCTAAACTCTCCGAGTCTTCGAAACGCATCGGGGAAGTGATTGCCTCCATCACCCAGATTGCAGAGCAGACGAACCTTCTCGCATTGAATGCTACTATCGAGGCTGCTCGCGCTGGAGAAGCTGGTAAGGGTTTTGCTGTGGTGGCGGGGGAAGTCAAGGATCTCGCGGCCCAGACGGGAACTGCGACCTCCGATATTTCTGCGCGCGTTATTTCCATTCAGGAAGATACCGCCGCCGCGGAACAGGCTCTGAGCGAGATTACCGACGTCATAAACCGAATCAATGAAACCCAGACGGTGATTGCGGCCGCGGTGGAAGAACAGACTGCTACCGTGAATGAGATTTCTCATTCGGTTCAGTCGGCTGCGGAAGGCTCACAGGAGATTGCTGGAGCGGTTGGTGAAATCGCTAACGCGGCTGGGGATAACTCAACCGAGATTCACTCGGTGGTCAACAGCCTCAAGACGGTGGTGGATATCAGCGACAAACTCGCGGTTGCGGTTTCCGGATTTACCGTAGACCCTTCGAGGGATGCTGAAAGCGGGATGGACACGACATCGACTAACGGCTGAGATTCCTCTAAGCGACCGGGGTCGGCGCGAGTAATCGGTACATTTCTAACGTTTCCCGACGGTGCCTTCGGAGATTTCCAAAGTGACTCCGTCCCAGCCGGTGAGCCACTGGCGAACCAAGGAGACGAAATCGAGCGGGTAAACTACGGTTCCCCGCTCGATTTCTGTTTCAAGTTCACCCAAATCCCACCATTTAAGCTCATCGAGAACCTGTTGTTCCACGGCAGTCACGTGGGTTCGGTTGAAAGTCGGGGTCTCCTCAAGGCGCACGAAAAAGAACTCCTCGTCTTGCCGACAGGTCAGCTCGTGGAAGTCGAAGGTAGCGTGGCGACGTAACACCGGACCGATTAGAGCCTCCGGGTCGAGCCGGTAGCCGGTTTCTTCAAAGAACTCCCGCACCGCGCCTTCGCGGGCACTCTCCCCCTCCTCGAGCCCGCCTCCGACCGTGAACCACCACCAGTGGTCGGTGTCGGAGAAATCGTGTCCGCGCAGCAAGAGTGCCTCCCCGCGCGCGTTCACCGCCACCACCCGCGCCGCTTGGCGATGATAGTAACCCTCCTCGTCACGCGGCCACTCGCGCGCAAAGTAGTCCTTCACGGATTGTTCAGCGGGGTTCCGTTCGCTACCAGGGGCAGCCTCGGTCGGTTCTGTCATCTTTATCCCCGGTTCGATTCTGCAACCATGCGGAGAAAATACTCGTGAACCCGCCGGTCACCCGTTACTTCCGGATGGAAAGAGGTGGCCAGCAGCGGGCCTTGACGCACGGCCACAACCGCGGGTTCCGACTCTGGAGTTTGTTGCCAAGTCGACAAAACCTCTACGCCGGAGCCGACTGACTCCACCCAGGGTGCGCGAATGAACACTGCCGGAAGTGGGGTGTCTCCCCCAAAAGCTCCCGCGTCAACAAAACTCTGCGCGGAGTCAACCTGTCTCCCAAAAGCGTTGCGTCGCACCGTCACATCGAGGCCACCCAGAGTCTCCTGGTCAGCAATCCCGTCCACAATCCGATCTGCGAGCATAATCATTCCCGCGCACGACCCGTAGATAGCTCGACCAGAATGCACAAAGGCCTTCAAATCGTCAAACAGGTCAAAAGCGTGGGCCAGCTTATTCATGGTGGTGGACTCCCCGCCGGGGATAATCAACCCGTCGAGTCCCTGAAGGTGCGCACTGACCTTTACTTCCACTGGTTTTGCCCCGAGTTCGCTGAGGACTCGCGCGTGTTCAATCACGGAGCCCTGCAAAGCGAGAACCCCGATGTGTAGAAGTTGGTTTGTCAAAGAGCCGCCGTCCTTGTTACCAGCCACCGTTACCAGCCGCGCTGGGCGAGGCGATCGGAGTCAGGAATGTCATGGACGTTAATGCCCACCATGGCTTCACCCAAGGAACGTGACACTTCCGCGATAACCTCTGGCTCATTGAATCGCGCGGTGGCCTTCACGATAGCCGCAGCGCGTTTCGCCGGATCGCCGGATTTGAAAATACCGGAGCCCACGAAAACGCCCTCGGAGCCCATCTGCATCATGAGCGCGGCATCAGCCGGAGTAGCAATCCCGCCAGCGGTAAACAGCACGACCGGTAGCTTGCCCGTTTCCGCCACCTCTTTAACGAGCGGATACGGCGCCTGTAGCTCCTTGGCGGCACCAAACAGCTCGTCGGGACGCATGGAGGTAAGACGGCGAATCTGGGCGTTCATCGTCCGCATGTGGGTCACAGCGTTCGAAACGTCACCGGTGCCGGCCTCGCCCTTGGAACGAATCATGGCCGCGCCTTCGCTGATGCGACGCAGCGCCTCCCCGAGGTTCGTCGCCCCGCAAACGAAGGGCACGGTGAAATCCCACTTGTTGATGTGGTTTTCATAGTCGGCCGGAGTCAAAACCTCGGACTCGTCAATGTAATCCACGCCTAGGCTTTGCAAGACCTGGGCTTCCACAAAGTGGCCGATACGTGCCTTCGCCATCACCGGAATGGAGACTGCGTTAATAATGCCGTCAATCAAATCCGGGTCGCTCATCCGCGCCACGCCCCCCTCAGCGCGAATATCCGCCGGGACACGCTCTAGAGCCATCACTGCCACCGCTCCCGCATCTTCGGCAATCTTGGCCTGGTCAGGGGTGACCACATCCATAATGACGCCACCTTTTAGCATCTGGGCCATGCCCCGCTTCACGAGGTCGGTGCCGGTTTCGGTTTGAGCTGAATTATTTTCCGTCATTTTCTTCTGTATCCTTCTAGTATTTCTAGCGGCGTGGTCGCTTCTTACTGACCTATCTTAACGCGAGCTTCATAACCTTCGAAACCTTTGGCGAGAATCTCTCGCGTTTGGCTCAAGAGCTCCGGCACCGCCTTGGTTTTAGCGACAATGGGGAAGAAATTCGCGTCGCCTTTCCAGCGCGGCACAATGTGCTGGTGGAGGTGGGCAGCAATCCCCGCGCCCGCCACCGCGCCCTGATTCATGCCGAGGTTGAAACCGTGGGGGGATTTCACGGCGCGAATCACTTCCATCGTGTGCGCGGAGATTTCTCCGAACTCTATGCGCTCCTCAAAGGTCAAATCCGTATAGTCGGGAATGTGACGATACGGCAGAACCAGCACGTGCCCGGGATTGTACGGGAAGAGGTTCATGATCACGAAGCAAAACTTTCCGCGATAGACGATGAGCGCCTCCTCGTCGGTTTTCTTCGGATCCTCGCAAAATGGGCAGGCCTCCTCGTCGCGGCGTGGACCGTTATCGATGTAGACCATCCGATGCGGGGTCCACAGCCGTTCCATCCCGTCCGGATCGTCGCCGAATTCGTGACTGGTTTCCATGTCAGTTGTTCTTTCTGGAGCGAATTGTTTCGGTGATTTCCGCAATCGCGTCCGCAATCTTGACGCCGTTCTTCTGTTCCCCGCCGCGGTAACGGAAGGAAACTGCGCCGGCTTCCGCATCTTCTCCCCCCGCAATCAGGGTGAAAGGAATCTTGTCCTTGGCAGCATTGCGAATCTTCTTCCCGAAGCGGTCGTCACTTTCATCAACTTCTACGCGCACGCCCTCGGCCTTCAACTTCGCCGCGACATCCTCGCAGTACTCATTAAAAGCCTCCGCAACCGGAACCAAGCGAACCTGCACGGGAGCGAGCCAGGCGGGGAAAGCCCCGGCGTAGTGTTCGGTCAAAACCCCGAAGAAGCGCTCAATGGAGCCGAACAAGGCGCGGTGAATCATCACCGGGCGCTGACGCGTGCCGTCGGCGGCGGTGTATTCGAGATCAAAGCGCTCCGGCAGGTTGAAATCGAGCTGAATCGTGGACATCTGCCAGGTCCGGCCAATCGCGTCACGAGCCTGGACGGAGATCTTTGGCCCATAGAAAGCCGCGCCTTCCGGATCGGGGCGCAGCTCCAGGCCGGAAGCCTCGGCAACCTCTTGCAAAGTCCGGGTAGCTTCTTCCCACACCTCATCGGAACCCACAAACTTCTTGGGGTCTTTGGTAGAAAGCTCCAGATAGAAGTCATCAAGACCGTAGTCTTTCAACAAATCCAAAACGAAAGTCAAGAGCTTGGTGAGCTCGTCTTTCATCTGGTCTCGGGTGCAGTAAATATGGGAATCATCCTGGGTAAAACCGCGCCCGCGGGTGAGCCCATGAACCACGCCGGATTTTTCGTAACGATAAACCGTCCCGAACTCGAACAGTCGCAGCGGCAGCTCGCGGTAGGAACGGGAACGCGACTTGAAAATCAAGTTGTGCATCGGGCAGTTCATCGGCTTCAGGTAGTAATCGAAGCCTTCCTTGGTGACGTTACCAGCCTCGTCTTTTTCCTCGTCAACGCGCATCGGCGGGTACATCCCATCCTTGTACCACTCCAAGTGTCCTGAAATCTCAAACAAATGTCCCTTGGTGATGTGGGGGGTGTAGACGAAAGAATAGCCTTCCTCAATGTGGCGCTGGCGAGAATAATTCTCCATCTCCATACGCACGATTGCCCCGTTCGGGTGGAACATGGCCAAGCCGGAACCGACTTCTTCGGGGAAACTGAACAGGTCAAGTTCGGTCCCGAGACGACGATGGTCGCGCTTCTCGGCTTCCTCCAGGCGGGTCACATAAGTTTTCAGGTCTTCTTTTGTCGCCCAAGCAGTGCCGTAAATCCGCTGGAGGGAGTCGTTTTTCTGGTCGCCGCGCCAGTAGGCGGCAGAGGCCTTCATCAACTTGAAAACGCCGTTCAACAAGCGAGTCGAAGGAATGTGGGGTCCGCGGCAGAGATCCTTCCACGCGGTTTCGCCGTTTTTGCGAACATTGTCGTAGATGGTCAGTTCATTGCCGCCGACCTCAACGGAAGCGCCGGCAGCGGCCTGGTCATTGTCCTCATCCGTGCCGCCTTTGAGTCCAATAAGTTCCAGCTTGTAAGGTTGGTCAGCAAGTTCTTTCGCGGCCTCCTCGTCGCTCACCACGCGGCGAACGAACTTCTGGTCCTCTTTACAGATGCGGGCCATGAACTTTTCGATTTCTTTCAAGTCCTCGGGCGTGAAAGGCTCATCAACCCCGAAATCATAGTAGAAACCGTTTTCAATGAACGGCCCGATGCCGTACTTCACGTTCGGACGAACCTGCTTCACGGCTTGGGCCATGACGTGGGTGGCGGAGTGGCGCAGGATGTTCAGTCCCATCTCGGAGTCGATGGTGATGGCCTCCACTTGGTCGCCGTCGTGCAGTTCACGATACAAGTCGCGGGCTTCGCCGTTGATGAAGTAGGCAATGACTTCCTTGCGGTCTCGGTAGAGGTCTTCTCCGGTGATGTTTTCGTCGATGGTGGTTTCTTTGCCATCAAGCAAAACTTTGATGCTCACTATGCGCCTTTCGATAAGAGTTTTTTCTCCGTCTATCTTACTCGTTTGCGCGATGAGTGTTTTTATGTGTAAGATATTCGAGCTGGTTTTGTTCCGGCGAAAACGCGGATGTGGCTCAGTTGGTAGAGCATCACCTTGCCAAGGTGAGGGTCGCGGGTTCGAGTCCCGTCATCCGCTCGGAGAGAACATCGGGGCTGCTATCCGGTGCTTTTCTTTTACTTTGGTGGGTTGGCCGAGTGGCTAGGCAGCGGCCTGCAAAGCCGTATACACCGGTTCGAATCCGGTACCCACTTCGAAGGGCGGTTGGCGCAGCTGGTTAGCGCGTTTCCTTGACACGGAAGAGGTCGCAGGTTCGAGTCCTGTATCGCCCACTGGCCGGCAGCAGCGAAGCCGCATGAGCCGGCCAGTGACTGGCGGAGCCGATTAAGCGACGGCAACGATTTGCCGTCGCCGGCGGAGCACCTCAGAAAAAATCGGAAGGTCGGCGTTTTCCGAGACCAAGAAAGTGGTGCGCAATTTTTACGAAGTAAAAATTGCTGGCACCGCCGCATCGCGCGAGGCTGAATTCCCGCATTCAATAAAACCTCCCTGTTGACTCGCGACAAATGAGTTTCATCGGTAGCTTCGTGACAGACGTTGTGGACTCTTTCGCGGCATTCCCTTGCTGAATCCGATTCAACAGTTGTTTCACCGCAGTGGCGCCGATCTTTTGCTGCGGAATCTCCAAGGTTGTCAGTTGTGGAGTGGCGAGTAGACCGCTGTGGGCGTCCCCGATTCCGATTACGGAAACGTACTCGGGGATTTCAACTTGCCGGTGTCCCAAGCCTTGCATGAAACCAATCGCCGCCAGATTACCAAACGCTATCACCGCACTGTCTAAGTACTTTTTCCAAGAGTTTACTGCGCGGGCCCCACTTTCGAGACTATTTTCGACCCCGTCAATAAAATGGACTTCCATCTCGAGCTCTTGACTGAGACTTAGGGCTGCCGCGAAGAATTCATCTGAAATCCAACTTTCATCCTCCGAGTACAGATAGGAGATATGAGCGTGTCCCAAAGTCTTCAAGTAGGTAAGTAGTTGCGCAACTCCCTGTTCCACGTCGGGGATTACTCCCCCGGAATGCTCGTTGATTCGATTCATCATGACTGTTGGAAGCGTGTCGAAAACTGTTTCGATCTCCGCGTTCGTTTTCACGTCATCAACTAGAAAACCATCGATTTGTGCCCTGATGTCACCGCAAGTTTGACTGAGCGTGGGGGTCTCCACTCTCGCGTCCACCAGTAGCAACTGTTGGTGAGCCCGATTAACTTCTCGGGTCAGGGCGTGAATCAATTCAGAATTCCGAGAACTCGTGATTACTGCCACTCGGTTGTTGAGGCAGCGCGGGGTCTTCCACAAATCTCTTTCGCTGATATACCCGAGTTCGAGGGCAATTCTATAGACATGCTGCGCTGTATAGGGATTCGTGCGTCCGGGACGATTGAGAGCCCGCGAAACTGTGGAGGTGGCCACGTGAGCTGCCTTGGCCACGTCATAAATGGTGGCTCGTTTGGCTGTTTCGATGACGACTTCGTTGTCTCTCACCATCTCATGCTAAATGTTTCCTGAATGTTTTATGAAAATTACCTGTATCTTTGTCTGGACAATTGGGGCGTTCGTTCATCAAGAGGCCAAACTGAAAGGGCGATGACGCACTGATTTTGCTTTGCCGAGGTTCTTTGGGGTAACCTTGATAAGCCTTGGGCCATTAGCGCAGCGGTAGCGCGCTTCCTTCACACGGAAGAGGTCACTGGTTCGATCCCAGTATGGCCCACACTTTTCCACTAAACTATAGTGCGTGGTACGTTCAACAATTTCTTCGGAAAAAATCCTCGAACTCATCAAGGATCTCCCGACTGCTTCCAAAATCTCAGCCATTGCTGCCCTCGGCACTTCCGGCACTCTCTTGGCTGCCGGCAACGCTGCGGCAGGCATGTGGAAGGTCTACCAGGAAGTCGCTACTCACCGCTGGTTTTGGGAAGACCACATCACGAGTGGTTTAGCGAAACTTCACCAAAATGGATTGGTTTCAAATCCGGAAATCCTGCGCTCGAGTTTCGAGATGTATGCCGCGAGTTCGATGCACTATCGCAAGCGCAGCGACTGGTATTCCAATAAATCCCTTACCGACACTAGCTTCCAGAAACTTCAGCGCCCCTCCAAAATCGAGGGCGCTCCCCCGTTTGTCTACGTCGCCCTGGGGGATTCTGCAGCCCAAGGCGTAGGCTGCGCGGACGTGCGCGATTCCTATGTGGCGCTGTTTGCTTCCTATCTGCGTCGGGCTACGAGACGCCGCGTAATCCTCCTGAACTTATCGATTTCTGGAGCCATCGCCTCCACCGTCATCACCTCGCAGATCCCGCGACTATTGAGTTTCGGAATCAAACCTGACCTGATTACTTTAGACATTGGCGGCAATGACACTTTCTATGATGCCGCCGAAATCTCGGTGGAAGACTTCAGGAAAAACCTCGAAATTATTTCGCGCCATCTTACTGTGACAACCCTGATTGCTGAGGTGCCGGCAGAGAAACCTCTCCCCCAAGACCGGCGCGCCCAAGAGCTCAACGAAGCCCTCAAAGAGGCCGTGGAGAACTCCGGCCACATTATTGTGCCCATCCGGAAACTTGGGGAAGTCCCCTTGTGGAAGACCCTCGCGATTCGCGCAGAAGATGGATTCCATCCGAATGCGGACTCGTATCGGCTTACGGCTTTGGAGTTTGCGCTATCCGCGGAGCCCTGGTTGAAGGAACGTGGAATTTGGCAAGATACTGCGGATATCCTCGTCTCTCCGCGACCCGTCCGCGGACAAATCCGCTCCCAAACCCCGTCAGAGGAGACAAATTAATGTGAGAGACTAGGGGTATGGAATTATGGCCTGGAACACCTTACCCACTCGGTGCCACCTATAACGGCAGTGGCACAAACTTCGCTCTTTACTCCGCAAACGCTCAGAAAGTTGAGCTCTGCCTGGTTGACGATGCCGGTCTCGAAATCGAAAGACTGGAACTGACGGAAGTCGACGGTCACGTCTGGCACGGCTACGTCCCGAACCTGCGCCCCGGACAGCATTACGGCTACCGCGTGCACGGCCCCTACGAGCCGGAAAACGGGAAACGTTTTAATCCCAGCAAGCTGTTGCTGGACCCCTACGCGAAGGCGATTGCGGGCGACCTTGATGGTGACATGTCTATTTTCGCTTATCCTGCCGGGGATCCGGAGGGTTATAACGATGCCGATTCCGCCTCCCACACTATGCACTCGGTGGTCATCAACCCCTTCTTTGATTGGGGCAACGACCGTCACCCCGACTTGAAATACCCTGAACTCGTGATTTATGAGACCCACGTCAAGGGCATGACCATGTTGAATCCTGCGATTCCGGAGCATCTGCGCGGCACCTACGCGGGAATCGGTCACCCGAAGAACATCGAATATCTCCAACACCTCGGCATTAATGCCCTCGAGCTGATGCCGGTCCACCAATTCGTCACCGACCCTTCCCTGAAAGCCAAGGGGCTGACGAACTATTGGGGTTACAACACTATCGGCTATTTTGCGCCTCACAACGCCTACTGCTCTGACCCGAAGGGCGACAGTCAGGTCGAAGAGTTCAAACAGATGGTGAAGAACCTTCACTCGGCCGGAATCGAAGTGATTCTCGACGTGGTCTATAACCACACTGCTGAGGGCAACCACATGGGCCCGACCCTGTCTTTCCGCGGGATTGACAACGAGGAATACTACCGGCTCGTGGAAGGCGATAAGGCTCACTATTTCGACACGACCGGAACGGGGAATTCTCTCCTGATGCGCTCCCCCGCCGTCCTACAGCTCATCATGGATTCGCTGCGCTACTGGGTGACGGAGATGCATGTGGACGGGTTCCGTTTCGATTTGGCCTCCACTTTGGCCCGCGAACTGTCCTCGGTTGATAAGCTCTCGGCTTTCTTCGACATCATTCACCAAGACCCGATCATTTCCCAGGTAAAGCTCATTGCCGAGCCTTGGGACGTGGGCGAGGGCGGCTACAATGTGGGCGGTTTCCCGATTCTGTGGTCGGAGTGGAACGGGAAATATCGCGACACGATTCGTGACTATTGGCGCGGGGAACCCGCGAAACTCGGTGAGTTTGCCTCGCGTTTTTCCGGTTCGGCAGATCTCTATGCCCACTCGGGTCGCCTGCCGGTGGCTTCCATCAACTTCGTGACTGCTCACGACGGTTTCACTTTGCTCGATTTGGTGTCCTACAACGGGAAACACAATGAGGCCAACGGTGAGGGCGGCGCGGACGGGGATAACAATAACCGTTCCTGGAACCACGGAGCCGAAGGGAAAACGGATGACGAGGGCATCAATGATTTGCGGCGTCGCCAGCGGTTTAATTTCCTGACAACCCTGCTCTTGTCCCAAGGGGTCCCGATGATTTCTCACGGTGATGAGCTCGGGCGCACCCAAGGCGGAAACAACAACGGGTACTGCCAAGATAACGAAATCACCTGGATTGACTGGGATCGTGCAGACCGAGACCAGCGTATGTTCGAGTTCACCCGCGAGGTGATTCTCCTGCGCCGCGAACATCCAGTTTTCCGTCGGCGTCGTTTCCTCGCCGGAGACGCGGCCAGAGGCGGCGAGTCTGACCGCGGCGATATCGAATGGTTCGGCGTCAACGGCGAACACATGACCGATGAGGAATGGACAACAGCCTTCGCGAAGGCTTTGACGATTTCCCTAAATGGCAATTCGATTGATGAACCCGGTACCCGCGGCGAGAGGGTGGTGGATGACGATTTCATCCTCATGTTCAACGCCTCGGAAAAAGATTTGGATTTCACCATGCCGGATTGGACCCACAACTTCGAGTGGTATCGCATCATTGACACCGCCGACAAGGAACGCCCCATCTCTGCCGATTTCGACAAGAAGTTGCACTTGGGTTCACCAAAGTCGATAACGGTTAAGTCGCGCTCCATCATGGTTTTGGCTTCTCCCATCCCCGACCGTTCCCTGTAACGGCGTGGGAACAGCGTAACAAAGGTAGCTTTCATTAGGCTGAGGGCATGTCCCAAGCAACTATCCCTCCGGCCTGGGAGCTAGCTTTGCTTTCCTTGCGGGAGGCACACGTTGACCTCCCGGCACATGTTTCGGTGCAAGAAGTCCCCGCTCCCAAGGAGATCGCGCCCTATGCGCTCGCGATTAGCGGGACGACAGCGAAACATGTTGCGGCGGATGCTCCCGCTACCGGACGCCTGGTGGTCCTCTACGATCCGGAAGGGCAACCCGGTTGGGGCGGAAATTTCCGCGTCATTGCCATGATTGCGACAGAGGCCGAGTTGGAGCTGGGTGAAGATCCGCTGGTGGGAGAAGTGGCGTGGTCGTGGCTGCGGGAGGCACTGGCGGCGCGGGACGCCGATTATGGGCATCTGGTTGGAACGGCGACGACAACAATTAATCGTTCTTTTGACGGAGGCATTATGCGCGGAACATCGGCCAATCTTGAGATTCGTGCCTCTTGGACTCCCGGGAGCCCAGATTTATCCGCGCATTTCCTGTCGTGGCTCGATGCCATGTTGCAGTCGACTGGCTTCTCCCCCGAAGCCAATGTGATTGGACTTCGATAGTTTTAGCCTACACGCTCCGGTTACCCGCTTATTGCACAAACTTGATGTTGAACAGGAACGGATCTTCCCTCATGGTGTCGGGACCACTGCTGACTTTGACGGCAGCGATTAGGTGAACCACGAAGAAAACCAGCGGTGCCAGCCCCAGCATGACCATTGTCGAGAAGGGGAGGAAAGTATTTAGGAGCGCGAGTCCCACCTGGACTATCGTATGCAGAATAGAGAAGTTCAGGTTATCGGCGTGAAGCTGGTGGTACCGAGAGTTCTTGGGAACCACGAAATAGAAGATAATCGCGGGAATAATCGTGAAGAAAACACTCAGCCAGTAGTTCAACAAGACGCCATTAGCGCTGTTCATGGTGCCTTGAAGCTGTGGGTCGGCAGTGAATTGGGGATTGAAGCCTGAAGGCTGTTGGGGCGGGACATCGCCCGACTGGGGCGGGACATATCCCGGCTGGGGCTGCCCGAACTGGGGTTGGGGCGGTGGGAGATAACCTGCCTGCTGACCCAAGTTCGGATCCGGAGTGGGATTATTTGGACCCAGAGCCAGATTGGGATCTTCAGACTCGGGAATATTCGAGCCAAAACCTTCGTTACCATTAGTCATATTTCCCCCTGAGTTTCAACACTTAACCAACGATTTAATCGTATCGTAATTATCCGCAGCGGCGCCACATTTGTCTCATGGACGAAACCGATTCGCTATCAACGGAGCGGGAAACCCCTACCTTGCCTAAAGGAATATACGATAAAGGAGCTATGAGTGAAACTCCCCCTACGAAGAAACGTAAGCCGCCGGTGAAAAAACCGCGTCTCATTACTTCCACGCGCGGGCCTTTGGAGCCGGTGGTAGATACCGAGGAGGGGCTCACTCGAGTTTGTGAACTCGTGGCGGCCGCAGAGGGCCCAGTGGCTTTAGACACCGAAAGAGCCGGCTCTTTTCGCTATTCGCAAGGCGCCTATCTCGTCCAGCTTCGCCGTCAAGGAGCCGGAACCTTTCTGATTGATCCCACGGCGTTCCCCGATTTGAAACCCTTGGATGAAGCGATTGGTAAAGGCGAGTGGATTCTTCACGACGCCACCCAGGATTTGCCGTGTTTATCGGAAGTGGGGATGCATCCGCGGCTCCTGTTCGACACGGAGCTGGCGGCCAAGTTGCTGAATTTTGAACGTTTCGGGCTGGCGGCTGTGACCGAAGAGGTGCTGGGAATCGCCTTGGCGAAAGAGCATTCGGCCGCCGACTGGTCCACCCGCCCTCTCCCCCAAGACTGGCTGGAATATGCCGCACTCGACGTGGAGTTCTTGATTCCTCTGCGCGAAAAACTCTGGCTCAAGCTTAGTGAACTCGGGAAAGACGATTGGGCGGAACAGGAGTTCGACCACTTGCTGCACTTCGAACCTCCCGCCCCGAAACCGGATCCGTGGCGACACGTCCCGGGTTCCGGCAAAGTCCACTCCCCTCGCAATCTCGCGGCGCTCCGCGAGCTGTGGGAAACGCGTGAAAGCATCGCCGCTGCTGAGGACAAAGCGCCCTCAAAAGTCCTCACGAACGCGGCAATGGTCGCGCTCGCTGCCGGACTACCCAAGGGCAAGCGCTATATGAACGCCTACGAAGAGTTCCGCCACGATCGTGCCGGTCGGAAACGTGCCGATGTGTGGTTTGCGGCGTTGTCTCGTGCCTACAAGTTGTCGCCGAAAGAATACCCGCCGCGTCGCGCTCCGCGAATCCCCGGGGAGGTTCCTGATTCTCGGACTTTCACCCACAATCATCCCCAGGAAGCCGATCGTTGGCATCGGATTCGCGACGCCGTAGCTGAGGTGGCGGGGTCTTTGGAGGTTCTCACCGAAATCATGGTGGAGCCGCGGACGCTTCGCCAGTTGGCCTGGGTTCTACCCGATGATGCCTCTGAGTCCCAGGTTCTGGGAGTGTTGCAAGCTGCCGAAGCGCGTCCCTGGCAGATTGAACACGCCCTTAGCGCCATTGTGGAGGCGCTCAAATCGGAGTGACCGCCGCACGCCAAAGCCTCTCCAGCGATAAGCCTGCGGCGCCTTGGCCAATTAGAACGACCGCTAAGACCTAACAGGCTGAGATTGGAGGCAAAATCAGCCTCCACGAGGCGCTTTTTCACGTCCGTGAGGTAGCGGGCGGCATCAGCCCCGTCAATCAGGCGGTGGTCATAGCTCAGCACGAGCTCAACCAGGTGACAAATCGCGATTCCGTCCACGCTGTCCGCTCCTCTCACCACGGCGGGTCGCTTCACGATTGCCCCACCTGGAGAATCGCTTCTTCGGGATAGTTCACGGCGGAAGTGTCCCTCAAGACCCCGCCACTGCCGGTGTTGGTGATGGTGAAAGTTCCGCCCTCGAGTTCTGGGCCTTGAACCTGGTGTGGGTCGTCAAATCTTTATTCTGTTTCGCGAGTCCAGCATCGGGAAACGCGTCGTCCCGATTATCCAGATGAGGCGCTCGCTTTCGGGATGAAGTCCATGTTTCCGAGCGAACAGTTTTTCAATGCCCAGTGTCAAAAGTACACTCCGGTCGATAAGGGCATGATGCTTTCCTCTCGGGAGTCCACCAAAGGCCAGATTCTCCACACGGGTATTAGTGAGGCGGGTTCGGTCGCGGCGATGCAGGTGGCAGTGACTTCCTACAAGCCCCACGGCGAGACGATGATTCCTTTCTACCTGTTCTATGCCATGTTCGGTTACCAGCGCACTGCCGACCAGTTTGGGTCGCCGGAGACCAGCTCACGCACGGTTTCATTGCGCGCGCGGCCGCGGGACGAACGAAGCTTACCGGTGAAGGCCTGTAACACGCCGTTGGGAATATGCCGCTCTATGCGGCCTTGGATCACGCGGTGATTCACTAGGATCCGGTATATGCTTATGAGCTGCGCCACATTGTCAAGGACGGTGGTACGACCCTGTTTTTTGGTTGATTTCTTTTGAGAGTATTTGATGGTTTTTTGACACTTGTAGTGTTTTGGGTTTTGTTTTTGTGTGGGGATTGGGTTGTTGTCTTGGGTCTGATTGTTTGTGTTGGTGTTTTCTGTAGGGCTGTTGTATTTGTAGGTTTTGAGGGGGTGTATGTTGTTTAACTTGTGTGTCTGGTTTAATGTAGCGTGTTCGATCTCTGTTAGTGATGTTCATGGCTGGGGATAGGTCAGCCCTGTCTTGTGTAGGCTGTTGGTGGTTTCGGTGAGAGTGTTATTGTTGGAATCATTCACGGTCTTGGTTGGTGGCTTGATTCTGTGACTGGATCATCCCCGCATGTGGGGGCTCACTTTTTCTCCACCGCCGCCTGACGCTGGAGGTTCTTGGCAATCTTCGATTTCTTCGCCACTAGAGCTTCTCCCCTCTTGCCAACATTTCCGCCACCACCGCGTCAATCCCGCGCTTGTCAATCGTCTTGATGGCCTTAGCGCTCAAAGTGAGTTTGACCTTTCGCCCTAAAGACGGCACCCAATAGTGCTTGACCTGGAGGTTTGGTTCCCATCGGCGGCGAGTTTTGCGCTGCGAGTGGGACACAGAATTCCCGTAACCGGGTTTAGTATTCGTAACTTGGCATCGTTTGGACATGGGAACAAGTATATATAATGATAATCGTTATCACTAATTGAAAACC
This sequence comes from Mobiluncus porci, assembly GCF_009695935.1. Taxonomy (GTDB): domain Bacteria; phylum Actinomycetota; class Actinomycetes; order Actinomycetales; family Actinomycetaceae; genus Mobiluncus; species Mobiluncus porci. The sequence continues at coordinate 182,418 of NZ_VUMY01000001.1, read as the reverse complement.
CTCACACCCCAGCTCTCCCATTAATCCTTGAGACCAAGCCGATTAAATCACTCCAGCCCCCGAGCTAAACCCGGAGGCTGGAATCGTAAATCTCAAAAGCGGATAGGCCTCGCCACATCTATGCCGCGTGACGGCAGGTCTGGCAGTTGCAGTCCTCGCAGCTACAGTTGGAGCAGTTATCGTCGCAGTGGTCGCACTGGCAACGGTTGTGGTCACAAGTCGGGCAGTCGCACTCCGCACAGTCGCAGTTGGCGCAGACGTCGTTGCAGTTGGCGCACTGGCAGGTGTCGCATTCGTCGTAGTGCCCGCCGTCTTCATGGTGGGCGTGGCCATCGTGGAGGTAGTCTACGTGGTCGTGGTGGATAACCGCCTCGTGGCCGCAGTTCGGTCCGTGGGTGTGGTGGTGGGCTTCCGCCGGCTTGTGTTCAGTGTTTGCAGTCATGGTTATGCTCCTTCATGTGGTTCAAGGCGTCGAAGAATATTGACGCCACGTGGGTATCAACGAGCGAATACTGGTTACTTTTACCGTCTCGAGTCATGTCAACCAAATGAGCTTCGCGAAGAATCTTCAAGTGATGCGACACCAGCGGTTGGGAGGTATCCCCCAAAAACTCCACCAAGGAATTCACATCTGAAGGAGATTGTGCCAACCGATTGATGATGGCGACCCGAGTTGGATTCGAGAGAGCCTTGAACAACTCGACCACCGCGTCCACCACTGCGGGATCTTCTGCAGTAATTGGCATCGATGTCGTCTTGTTCATAACCCCATCCGTATCGTTCATAAAAACAAGTTTATATCAAACTGAATTGATATAAAAGGATTTTGATTGAATTTTGGAAAATTTCTCTCAGAAATCTGTGATTCTAAAGGTTTTAAGGCTTTTCTCGCGCCTCGCCATCAGGCCTTTTGTACGGACAAGACTCCGGTTCGGGAGCGGATGGAATCCACCAGCGCCTCCGAAGTCAGTCCCAGCTCTTCGAGAATTTCCCCACGGGTGGCGTGGGAGAGGAATTGTTTCGGGATCCCGTAGGACAGTACGGGCGTGAACACGTTGGATTCAGCAAGACGGTTGCGAATTTGCGAGCCAAAACCGCCATCAACCAGCCCGTCTTCCAAGGTCACGACCCAGTCATATCCCGCAGAGGCCCGCACTAGATCCGACGCCACTGGAAGGAGCCAGCGTGGATCAATAACTTTCACGTTGAAGTCTCCCGCGAGCGACTCGCCCACATCCATCCCCAACTTTGCAAATGCGCCGGTGGCAGCAATCAGCAAGCGCGGAGCCGCCTCCGCGCCCGAACCCCGAGACTGGGTATCGGTAGCGCCGTCCTCGGCATTACTCTGGCTAGCCCTTGTTGAGTCCCCCGCCGAACTTCCCGCGGGAGATTCCCACAGCACATCCATACTCCCCTCGCGACGCAAGGCCGGAATCGGGTCGGGCAAGGAACCCTTGGGATAGCGCACAATCGTTGGCGCATTGTCAACCAAAACCGCCTCTCCGAGCTCATCGCGAAGCGTGGCCTCGTCGCGTGGCGCCGCCAAACGCAAGCCCGGCACCGTAGCCGCCAAGGCAATATCCCACACCCCGTTGTGGCTCGCTCCATCAGAGCCGGTCACTCCCGAGCGATCCTCACAGATTGTCACTCCGGCGTGGTGGAGCGCCACGTCCATCAAGAGCTGGTCGTAGGCGCGGTTCAGGAAAGTCGAATAGACCGCGAAAACCGGATGGTAGCCTCCGTAGGCGAGTCCCGCGGCGGTCGCCATCGCGTCGGCTTCGGCAATCCCGACGTCGAAAACCCGGTTCGGGAATTGTTTCTTGAAAGGCAACAAACCGACCGGTTGGAGCATTGCCGCAGTTAGAGCCACAATTTTTTCGTCGCGGCGCGCCAAGTGCAAAATCTCATCGGCAAAAACCTGGGTCCATTCGAAACGCTCGGGATCTATCGGGAGGCCGGTTTCGGGGTGAATCCGCCCAATAGCGTGGAAGTGGTCGGATATATTTGTTTCCGCCGGAGTGTAACCGCGACCTTTCTGGGTTATGACGTGGATGAGAACCGGCTTGGTCGAGGCCAACACGCGTGTGAAAGAAAACTCCAACGCGGCAATGTCGTGGCCGTCAACCGGACCGGTGTAGGTGATGCCGAGTTCATCAAAGAGCGCGCCTTCTGCAGGAGACACCATGTCCCGTAGACCGGCTTTCGCTGCGTGTAAGCCGGAGTAAACCAGATTCCCGACTGGCCCACTCCCCCGTAAGGTCTGCTTTCCCCACTTCAAGGCCTTTTCATATTGCGGAGTCACCCGAAGGGCATCGAGATGATGGGCGAGGCCTCCGATGGTTGGAGCATAGGATCGCCCGTTGTCGTTTAGGACAATCAACAAGCGCCCCTCGTTTTCGGCAGCAATATTGTTCAAAGCCTCCCAAGCCATCCCGCCGGTGAAGGCGCCGTCACCGATAACCGCCACTACCCAGCCCGGGCGTCCCGCGAGCCGGTTCGCCCTCGCGATTCCGTCAGCCCAAGCCAGGGAAGCCGAGGCGTGAGAGTTTTCCAAAACATCCGTGTCAGATTCTGCCCGCGAAGGATATCCGGACAGGCCGCCACGTTGGCGCAGGTGGGAGAAGTCCTGGCGTCCGGTAAGGAGTTTGTGTACGTAGGTTTGGTGGCCGGTGTCGAATACAAAAACATCGCGGGAGACATCGAAAATCCGGTGCAGGGCGATAGTGAGCTCGACGACACCGAGATTGGGGCCCAGGTGTCCGCCGGTTTGGGCCACTGACTGCACCAAGAAGCGACGGATTTCTCCGGCTAAGCGGTCGAGTTGGCGATGGTTTAGCTTCTGGAGGTCGCGCGGGGTTTTAATCAGTGGCAGAATCTTTAGCGCCGGAAAACTCGAGGTCTCCGTGTGGTGCTCTCGCTTTTCCGGATTTTGAGATTCTTTCATTGGTTAGTGCTCCCTTAAAAGTCAATAAGGACTATTCTAGCGGTTTAAACGCGGAGGTGCCCCCGGCCGGGGATACCGAGGGCACCAATCGCTTCAGGTTTCGGCTAGGCCTTCACCAGGTTGCGCAACACGTAGCGGAGAATCCCGTCGTTGCGGTAGTAGTCAGCTTCTCCGGGGGTGTCGATGCGAACTACCGCATCAAACTCGATGGTAGAGCCGTCATCCTTGGTGGCCACGACCTTCACGGTCTTCGGAGTCGAGCCGGAGTTCAGCTCCTCAATCCCGGTAATGTCGAAGGTCTCGGTTCCGTCCAAACCGAGAGAGTCAGCCGACTGACCCTCCGGGAACTGCAACGGAATAATGCCCATGCCTATCAGGTTGCTACGGTGAATCCGCTCGAAGGACTGGGCGATAACCGCCTTCACGCCCAAAAGGCGCGTACCTTTCGCCGCCCAGTCGCGGCTTGAGCCGGTACCGTATTCTTTCCCGCCCAAAACCACGAGCGGGACACCCGCAGCTTGGTAGTTCATGGACGCGTCGTAGACATACGCCTGGGGTCCGCCTTGTTGGGTGAAATCGCGGGTGAAACCGCCCTCGACACCGTCCAAGAGCTGGTTCTTGATGCGGATGTTGGCGAATGTGCCGCGCATCATGACCTCGTGGTTACCGCGGCGCGAACCGTAGGAGTTGAAGTCTTTCGGCTGAACCCCGTGACCAGTCAAGTACTGGCCCGCCGGAGTTTCCGGCTTGAACGCGCCCGCGGGAGAGATGTGGTCGGTCGTAACGGAATCGCCGAGCTTCAGCAAAACGCGTGCCCCGTGGATATCCTTTACCGGTTCCGGCTCCATCTTCATGCCATCGAAGAACGGCGCCTTGCGAACATAGGTCGAACCGTCGTCCCACGCGAAACGATCTCCCTCGGGGGTCGGCAAGGACTGCCAACGCTCGTCGCCGGCGAAAACATTCGCATAGTCCTTCAAGTACATATCGCGGTCGATGGTGTCATCAATGGTCTTCTGTACCTCGGCAGGATCGGGCCAAATGTCGCGCAAGAAGACATCATTGCCGGCTTCGTCTTGACCGAGAGGTTCGGTTTCGAAATCGAAGTCCATCGTGCCGGCGAGCGCGTAAGCCACCACGAGCGGCGGGGAAGCTAGATAGTTCATCTTCACGTCGGGGCTGATGCGGCCTTCGAAGTTACGGTTACCGGAGAGAACTGCGGCTACTGCGAGGTCATTGTCATTAATGACCTTCGAAATCTCGGCCGGCAGCGGGCCGGAGTTACCGATACAGGTCGCACACCCGTAACCAACCAGGTTGAAGCCGAGTTCGTCGAGCGGTCCCCAGAGGCCCGCCTTGTCGAAGTAGTCGGTGACCACCTGAGAACCCGGAGCCAAGGAGGTCTTCACCCACGGCTTTGACTTCAAGCCCTTGGCCCGCGCGTTGCGAGCCAAGATGCCGGCCGCCATCATCACCGACGGGTTCGAGGTGTTCGTGCAAGACGTGATCGAAGTAATCACCACGCGGCCATTGTCGAGGTCGGTCTTGGTGCCATCCGCTAAGGTCAAGTCCACCAACTTACTGGCCTGCGAGGCATACGTCGGGACCAGGGTCTTCTCGAAGGACTCCTTCGCTTCGGACAGGAGGATGCGGTCTTGCGGGCGCTTCGGGCCAGCAATCGAGGGCACCACGGTCGAGAGATCGAGCTCCATGTATTCGGAGTATTCCGGCTCGAAGCTCGGGTCGTGCCACAGGCCTTGCTCCTTGGCGTAAGCCTCCACGAGAGCGCAACGCTCCTCGTCGCGACCCGTCAAACGCAGGTAATCCACCGTGACCTCGTCGATCGGGAAGATTGCCGCGGTAGAGCCGAATTCGGGAGACATGTTGCCGATAGTAGCGCGGTTTGCCAGCGGCACCTGGGACACGCCCTCGCCGTAGAACTCCACAAACTTGCCGACCACACCGTGATCGCGCAACATCTGGGTAATCGTCAACACGACGTCAGTCGCGGTCGCTGCGGCAGGAATCGAGCCCTTCAACTTGAAGCCGACCACGCGCGGGATGAGCATGGAAACCGGCTGGCCGAGCATCGCAGCCTCGGCTTCGATACCGCCAACGCCCCAGCCGAGAACCCCGAGACCGTTGACCATCGTGGTGTGGGAGTCGGTGCCAACGCAGGTGTCGGGGTAAGCCTGGACGGTTCCGTCGGGAAGCTCCTTGGTGAATACGGAGCGAGCCAAGTATTCGATGTTGACCTGGTGGATAATGCCGGTCCCCGGCGGCACCACGCGGAAGTTATCGAAAGCGCCCTGACCCCACCTCAGGAACTTGTAGCGCTCGGAGTTGCGCTCGTATTCCTTGTCGGTGTTGAGTTTCAGAGCATCGGCGCGACCGAAGTAGTCGATCTGAACCGAGTGGTCGATAACCATCTCGGCGGGAGCCAGCGGGTTGATTTTCTTCGGATCCCCACCGAGGTCTTTCACGGCCTCGCGCATGGTTGCCAAGTCGACGACACAGGGGACGCCGGTGAAGTCCTGCATCACGACGCGCGCCGGAGTGAACTGGATCTCCTGGTTCGGTTCCGCCTTTGGATCCCACTGGGCCAGGGCTTTAATCTGATCCGCGGTGATGTTGGCACCGTCTTCAGTACGCAACAGGTTTTCGCCCAAAATCCGCAAAGCGTAGGGCAGTTTCTTCAAACCGTCCACCGCACCGAGAGAGTAAATCTCGTATGATTTCGAGCCCACCTGTAAAGTTTTACGGGCATTGAAGCTATTCAAGCTAGCCATTAATTGACCTCCTAAAGGTGGCGACACCGCCACTTGGATAAATTTATCTCGATATCAAGATACTTTGTCTGGGAGCGCGTTGCAACAGTTTCGAGGGTGAAAAAACTAATTTTTTTCCAAAACTGCTAGGGCTTCCATATGGAAAGTGTAGGGGAAAAGGTCGAAAGCGCGGAACGTTTTCAAAACGTATCCTTCTTTTCGGATGGCTTCGAGGTCTCGGGCCGCGCTGACGGGGTCGCAGGAGAGCAGGGCAATTCGAAAGGGCTCTTTTTCGCAAATAGCTTTGGCGGTTTTTTCACCAAGCCCCGTCCGCGGCGGATCGGCGACAACCAGGGTGCCGGCGGAGACCCGTTCTCCAAACTCCAGGGAGTTCAACAAGCGGGCATCCACATTTCCGCGCAGGGTTTTCACGCCCCCGAATCCTGCGTGTTCGAGGTTGTAGGCAGCCGATTTCACGGCCGGACCGCTGCCTTCCACCGTTGTGAGTCGTCCTTCCTTGCCCAAGGCTCGGCCCAGAAACACCGAAAACAGACCAGAACCGGAGTAAAGTTCCAGGGTTTCAAAGCCGTGAACCTCCCCGATTCCCGCGAGCAGCGCCGCACTCAGGGTTGCCGGAGCCCGATAGTCCGTCTGCCAAAAAGAGCTCGCGAAAATCCGAAATTTGGCATCCTCCACCACTTCCCGCACTCGCGGGGTAGTCGGGATGAGGTCAGCGTTATAAACCTCGCCACCCACAGCCAAAACCGGAGCCGAAGCGGAAGGAGCCACCGCTTTCACCCTGGTTCCGGGCGCGAAACCAAGCGGACGCTCAAACAACCGCAACTCGTCAATCCCCGGCACCGTCAACGGAAAAGACTTTATCGCGTGGACCTGGTGGCTGCCGGCTTCGCTCATGGCAGGTCGACCTTGATCGTCGATAATGAAACTCACGCGGGTTCGCCCCGGTTTATCTCCGAGGGACTCCACCTCCCAGTCGGGAATAACTGCGGACACCATCGCTTCCAGCTCCGCCGAGCCGTTGCGGCGCAAGGCCTCGGCAAGAACCTCGCGCTTCCAGCGCAACTGCGCTGGGTAGGACACGTGTCCGAGTTCTACTCCCCCGATGTCTCTCGCCGCGCCTTCGGGCCAAATCTCGGGCACTCGGTCCGCGGAGGCCTCTATCACCTCCACGACCCGCCCGTAGGCGACTTTGGAGCGCTCGGAAGTAATCTCCACCCGAACCCGCTCTCCAGGGAGGGCGCCGCGAATCATCGCTACCTTGCCCGAGGCGAGTCTTCCCACACAGAAACCGCCGTGGGCTACTCCCCCGATTTCGACTGTTTCCACGGCCTTTGCTGAACTATTGGCGCTCATGCCTGCAACCCCACCCAAGTAATCGTGACCCGATCGAGGCGACCCAAACGATTCGCATATGCCCGCTCGGTCGCATTGTGCATAAATCCGAACAACCGCCAGCCCGAGATTCGCCGCGGCAGATAGACCGAAACCGTGGTGGCGGGGTCCGTGTCGAGCAGGGCTTGCACAAACTGAGCCACCGGCTCCAGGTGATCTGACTCATCCGCAGCCAACAGGGTCAAGGGAGCCGCGAGGTCCAGCTCCTCCCAACTGGAGCGCAGCGCCTTTGCGGAATCCTCCCCGTCACTTACGACCACTACTTCTAGGCGCGGGTGGTGGGCTGCCCAAGCATAGCGGATAGTTTTCACTGAACTGGCGTTGAAATTGGGAACCAACGCGAGAGCAATCGAGCGTTTCAGCGGTTGAATTTCTAAGGACATAGCGGAAACTTTCTGAGTGGTTTTTTGATACGTTTCATTCACGATGACAATGAGCACGCAGAGACTCAGCCACACGGCAATGGCCACCAACTGCCATCCGGAACTAAAAGCGAGACTCACCACCACGAGGATAAACAGACTGATCCCCACGCTGATGAGCGCAATGAGGAGACTCTTCTTGGCGGCGCGACGCTGGTCGAAGGTGTCTCCCGACCAATAGCGCGCCTTCCACATTTTGAAGCGCGCGACTTGGCCGAGGAAACTCGCGATCGAGACGAAAAACACCCAGGCTAAGGCGACCAAGTCCATGCGGGTGTGGGCAAACAGAGCCAAGCCCAGCGCAAGCAGAATAAAGACGATGACTATGGCAGACCGCCCGCGCTGACGCCAAGACACCGGCACCTGGTGCGGGAGAAAGTCATGGCGCCCAAACTCTGTGAGTAGCACCGAAGCGCTGGAGAGATAGATGTAGGCCGCCACCAGGCAACCCAAGGAAAGCAACGCCATGAGCGGCACCACCAGGAAGTTGTTTTCCCCCAAGATGACTTCGAGAAGTAACACCAGGTTTCCCGGTCCTTGTACCACCGTGTCGAGACGTGTCCAGTCGAATCCTTTCACCGTGAAAGACAGGAACACCGTCAAAGCGAACAGCGCCGCCGCCGATCCTCCCAGGAACCGGAAAGCCGTTCCGGAGAGAGGCTGGTGAGGGGTTTCGTTTCGAAACATGGTGACCTGGGGGCTTACGGGAACCAGCAAGAGGGCCGCCACCGAGATGGCTTGCCAGCCCGCAGTGAAATAGGAACCTGTCAAAGCATTTCCCGCCAGGGTGGAGCCGCTCAAGAGCTGCCACAGGGTCGGGGTTCCCCCATTTAGGAAATAACGCAGATAGCCGTAAAACATGACGATGAAGGCGATGACAAAAACGAGAACGGTAGCCCCCGGAACCACTCTTCGCGCCACCGAAGCATTCAACATCATCAGGTGCAGTAGCGCGAATCCCACCACCACCAAGACAACACGCCATTCCAGAGGGAGCCCGAGAGACACCACCACGAAAGTGGTTCCAGTAGAAATCAGAGCAGCAATAGCAATCAGCAGGCTCAACAGCGAAGCCGCGGCGGTAAAAGCCCCGACGGTTCTCCCCAGTTGTGACTCCACCAAGGTCGCAACCGTGCGATAGCGCAAGGTGGAGCCAAATCGGTAGCCGTGAGCCAGGGTGATAATCAGTCCGGCCACGAGAATCCCGAGGACTATCCACAGGGCGAGGGCGGAAAAAATCGGGCCAGAGTAGGCAATAAGCGAGGGGAAAACCGCGGCGGCAATAAGAGCGGGGAACCAAAATTTGGGGGCGAAAAAGACCAATTCCCCAAGCAAGCCACGCCACTCGGGACTCGCTCCCGCCTTTTTCTGCATGACTCAACTTTAGTGTATGTCCCAAGCCTTTCCCCAAGAATCCCCCGAATGTGGCGAAAATCGAGAAGAATCCGGGTTATGTTTAAGAGGTGCATTTTGTGATTATGGGTTGCGGGCGCGTCGGAACTGCGCTGGCGCGTGCGATTGAGGCGCACGGGCATACTTTGGCCATGATAGATAACAATCCCGATTCTTTCCGGCGGCTTCCCAAGGATTTTGCCGGCCAGAAAGTCACCGGCGAGGGCTACGACAAGAACACCCAGCGCCAAGCCGGAATCGAGGATGCCTACGGTTTCGCGGCTGTGGCCGATGACGATAATGCCAATATTCTCGCGGCCCGGATTGCGCGGGAAATCTACGGTGTGAAGAAGGTGGTCGCGCGCATTGCTGACCCGAAACGTGCCCAAGTATATGAACGTCTCGGGATTCCCACCGTTGGAACCGTGGATCGCACCGCCCAGAGCCTCCTGGCTCGGGTACTGCCGCTCGATACCGAGGTAGTGTTTACGGAGGAAACCGGAAAGCTTGTTCTGTGCCGCGCTTTGATTGAGACCTCCTGGGTGGGGCGCACCATTGCAGAAGTTGAAAAGGTGCTCGGGGTGCGCGCCGCCTATGTTCTGCGTTTTTCGAAAGTCTCTTTGGTCAGTGAAGACACCGTTCTCCAAGAAAACGATGAACTGTACTACTTCACTCGCGAAGCCGAGCGCCCCGCCGTTTCTTCCCGTCTTGCCCGAGCCTTCAAGGAGGATTAAGCCATGCAGATTGTGATTGCGGGAGCCGGATCCGTGGGGCGTTCCATTGCGCGGGAACTCATAGCGCGCGGCCACGGGGTGACTTTGGGTGATAAGGATCCCGAAGCGATGAAAGTGTCCTCGGTGGCGGACGCGAACTGGATTCTCGGCGATTTTGCAGCCCCCGACGTGTTGGATCGAGCCGGAACTGACCAGGCTGAAGTTTTGGTGGCCGCTACTGGAGATGACCGTGCGAATCTCGTGATTTCTCTGCTCGCCAAAACCCAGTTCGGGGTGCCGCGGGTGATTGCGCGGGTGAACAATCCGAAAAACGAGTGGATGTTCGATGAGTCCTGGGGTGTCGATGTTCCGGTTTCGACCCCGCGGATGATGACCGGTTTGGTGGAAGAAGCGGTCAGCGTGGGAACTCTCGTTCCCCTGTTTCACTTCTATAACTCTCGAAATTCCCTCTTCTCGGTGGTCTTACCAAGTATCTCCCCTGTTCTATCTCTGAGTCTCGAAGAAGTGAACTGGCCAGCGGGCGTGTTACTGTGTGCGGTTATGCGGGAAAGTCAGCCGCTGTTGCCGAGCCAAATCCACACCCTGCAAGCCGGAGATCAACTGTTGTTCTTGATTCCTGACGGGCGCGGCGAGGCGCGTGAGGAGTTAAGCGATGTCCTCGTGGGGACTATTAGCGTCGAGATCCCCGAGGGAGACGGCGCTACCGGTGCCAGTGGCGTGGTCAGCGGGCTCGGGCAGGCCGGAGTCGAGGAAGGAGCCGCGGGTGCGTCTGAGCAACAGCCAACTGAAATAGAGGAAAAGAGCAAATAACGGCACCCCCATCAAGAGATGAATCGTCCCCAAAATCGGCACGTTACCAGCCAGGTAGAGCGGAAGTTTCACGAGTAGGCGCGCCGCGAAAAGAATCATCCACAAAACAGTCACCACGTAATAGGCTTTGCGGTCGCGGCGTAAGCGAGGGTCTTTGCGCCACTTCACGCCTTGCCCGCGGAACCAGCCGACTACGAGACCGATTAAGGGATAACGCACCAGAACTGAAATCCCCAAGGCGAGGAAATACGCCGCGTTCAGAATCAAGCCATAGAGGAAATAATTCTCTCCTTTGCCGCTCCACATCGCCCAGACAACACCGATAATCACCCCAAAAAAACCGGCAGTGGCCTGGGTAATCGTCTGTTTGGAAAAGAGCCTGGCAATAATCAGGCCCACCGCAAGACCCAGTGCTACCGCTCCGGATTTCCACACGTCCAAGCCAGCCACATAAGCCACTACGAAGACCAGGGTCGGGCCGATCGATTCGATGATTCCGCGCGGCCCCCCGACGGCATCTTGCCAGGAGAATTCTTCAGAGTCGAAACGTCCCCCAAAGTTGTTCCCCACCGTTTCTTGGAACTCTTTCAAACCTGAGACCAGTTCAGGTGGCTGGGATTCCAGGATTTCCGAAGTTTCACGGGACTGCCCGCGTGTCTCGGAGGGTTCGGTAGATTTGTTTGGGCTCATGCACTCGCCTTCAACAACTGATAGTCGGGATTAATGAGGTCAAGAGTGTCCTCGTTTCGAACCGGTATCCCTTTGACCTCAAGTTTCGAGCCGAGACCCACTCCTGGCACTTCGCGTCGCCCCAGCCACTTGACGGAGAGAACTCCCTCACCGGTTTCCAGGCGCACGGCATACATCGGCGCACTCTCGGGAGGGGAGAAAGTGGTGGAAAGCACCGTTCCCACTCGGGAGATGGCTTCGCGTTTTTCCATGAATCTCAAACCAATCTTGGCGCGCGACTCTAGGCGTTTTGGAGTTGGCTCAACTGGCGGGCCAGCTCGTCGGGCAAAACTACCGGAATAATGGATCGGGGGGTCATCGGCTTGTCGCCGCGCACCACCACGAGGGTTTTGACGACCGCTTCCAAGGTCACCAAGTCGGGGTCATCAGGGGTCACCACTCCGTTGAAGACGAGACGGACAAACCAGTTGGGGCCGTCCACGCCACAGTAGCGAACCTGAATATGGCCGCGTTGACCATTCGGAGCCTGGACCGCCATCTGGACCAGAAGCTCCTTGCCGAAACTGCCGACGCGTTCTTCACAGGTGTTTCCCTGTTTCGTGGTTTCCCCGCGAATATCGGCGCGTAAATCTCCCCAGAGTCGTTTCGATTTCGGCGCCGCCACCGCCAACAGTTCCACGGCAGCTTTCCCGTACTGGAGAGTCAAAAAGCCGAAGCTCTTTTCATCCAAGGGAGACTCGGGATGAACCGCCAAACCCGGCATTTTCGGGACGAGAAAAACCCCGAAATCAGCGTAGTCAGACATCTGTTCAGCAGTGATTTGGGAAAAGTCTAACGGCCCTTCGGGAAGAGACTTGGGTTGAGAGTTGGATTGAGAATCGTCCGTGGTAGCACTTGGCGAGTTCTCTTCCTCCTCGGTTGCTTCCGCTTTGGAGTTCTCGGCCAAAACTGCGGAATCGGTTTCCTCAGTTTTTTCTTCCTGTTTTTGTTTTTTTGAAAAAAGCCCCATGCCTCGCCTTATCCCTTGTTGAATTCGACCTCACTAAACGCAGTCTAACCCGCGCACTCAATACATACTGGTTTACCGTCTTCCTCATAGGCCAATTGGGAGGCGTGGTGAACCATGAAGCATTGGGAGCACACAAACTCGTCTTCCTGTTTGGGAACCACCCGCACGGAAAGTTCCTCATTGGACAAATCCGCCCCGGGAAGTTCAAAAGAGTCTGCCGCTTCGCTTTCGTCTTCGTCGACAGAAGCATCCTCGGAGTCTTTACGGCGAGATTTCAGTTCTTCCAGGGACTCCTCCGGAGTCTCCTCATCTCGCTTGCGAGGGGCATCGTAATCGGTTGCCATAACCTATCCTTAAATCATTGTGGTTTGCTCTAGCGTGGCGATACTAGCACCAACTGAGAAAAAATGCGATTTGAACGGATTATACCGGCGGGTTGCCTAGAGTTGAAACTCTATTTTTGGCACTCTTAGGTCAGGAGGAATTCATGAAGGATCTGTCACTGCTCGGAATCCATACGGATAGCGAACATCTGGTTTTAGTCGATGAGGAAGGCGAACGCTACCTTTTACCGATTAACGAGGAACTTCGCTCTATAGTGCGCCAGCATCGTCGGAAGATTGCGGCGGCGCTTGAGAACGCGCCCGCGGGTTCGATTCGCCCCAAAGAAATCCAGAGCATGATTCGCGGTGGAGCCACCGCGGAAGAAGTTGCTACTGCCGCTGGAATCGAGTTGGAGCACGTCAAACGCTATGAGGCTCCGGTGCTCTCCGAGCGCGCTTGGGCCGCCCAGCAGGCTCGACAAACCCGCGTAGCTCCCGATCCGGACGCCCCCGATTTGGGGGATTTGGTGATTGACCGCCTCGCCACTCGCGGGGTCGCTCCGGAGTCCCTCCGCTGGGATGCGACCCGTCAGCCTGGTGAAGAGTGGATGATTCACCTGGAGTTTGTTCAAGACGCCAAGACTTTCGAAGCGAACTGGGAATTCGACATGGATAATCGGGTCATCTCCGCCTTGGATGAGCAGTCGCGGTGGTTGACCGAAACCGCGACTCCTTCCGGCTCAGCCTCGCTGATTCGGCAATCCATTTTCGGCCGTGACGCCGAGACTGCGGCGGATCCGAGCGGGGGCGAGAGGTCAACAAGCGGTGCTGGTGGCGCTTCCGCTGGAGTTTCCGCAGGGGGCGGGATTCCTGTGGATTCTCCGGCTCTGTCAGAAACCGAAGCCCTTTTGAACGAGTTAAATGCGGCCAGAGGAACGCGGCTGACAGTCGTGAGCGGAAACGATGATGATGATGTGGCTGCCATGGAGGCCGCGATTGCCTCCGGTTTCCAAGAACCGCCCGAAGACGGGGTCGCGCAATCTCGCAGTTACACCGCGGATATTCCGATTGGGGCTGCGAGAAAGAGCTCCGCTAGCGCCGATTCGTCTGGTTCGGAACGCGACAACGTAACAAGTTTCAGGTCTCTGCGAACTCAGGGAGGGATTATTTCTGAAACCGAGCCGCCTGCTCCTGATGACGTCTCGGAGGGGATCCTTCCCGGAATGGAGGCGCTTGCTTCTGAAACTCCTCCAGCTCCGGAGCCGCCGAGACGCTCCCGCCAATCTGGGCGCGCGCCCATGCCTTCTTGGGACGAGATTCTTTTCGGCTCCAAATCCGAGTAGGCTATCAATTCATTTATGAGATTCCGGTTCCAGTTCCAGAAAAAACGGTTCGCACTGCCACTATTTCAAGTGCGAACGATATTCTTCCGGGTTTGGATCCTCCCATAGTTGTCTAGCCGCACGATCTTCGCGAAAGATTTTCTTCGCTCCATGCTCGGTAAATTACGACCGGTATTTCAACAGAGGCACTCGCATTTCGATTTCCGAGAGCCCGCCATGGACTCCAACCATATGAAACGTTTGCTCTTTGAAGAACCTCGAATCCAAGACTTGGGCTGACCCGCCGCTGACAATTACCAAGTCACCCAAGAGATCGCCGCGACTAACGGACACCCCGTTATAAGCCTCAAACAGCCCCTTCGCCTCAGCTCGAGTAAACACATGCGAATCCGGAGAAAACTCCGCCAACGCTTTTTCAACTGTCCGCGCAACTATCGCGACGTCCTGCAACTCCACTCGCAGGTGCAGCACTCGCCCCTCCCCCGACACGTTCACAATATGACGCGATTCGTGGTTCGTCGCCAGATCGTAGGTCTCCTCCGCAGAGGTATTCAACATGCCGTGGTCGGCGGTTACAATCAGCTCCGTCCCCGAAGGGAGCTCATTTAGCAACACGCCCACTGCCCGGTCGGCCTCCTCCAGAGCCGCCAGCCACGTATCCGAGCCCACCCCGTGGCCGTGTCCCGCGTGGTCCACTTCGGCCATATAGTAATAGGTGAACCTGCCCTCACTCGCCACGCGAGCCGCATCGCGGGCCCTCGCCTCCAGGCTTTCTGAAGCCACATATTTCCCGCCCCGCAGCGCCGCGCGGGTGAGTCCTCCCCCAATAAACTTTTTTGGCCCCAGAGCGAAACTCGTCTCCCCGCGAGCCGCGAGTCGCTCAAACCAGGTGGGCTGGGGCTGGAATTGTTCGACCACTCCGGGGTAGCCTTCGAAGCTGATGAGATTGAAACGTTTGCGAACCTCGGGATCAAACACCTGGTAGGACAGCATGTTGTGGGCTCCCGGAGCAAGTCCGGTCAAAAGAGACGTAATCGCGGCGGCCGTGGTGGAGGGGAACACACTGCGAGCCGTGTCGGCCTCGCCTACCTTTTGCGCCACCCCATCTCTGAGTTCACCCTTGATGAGCCTGCGCAAAGTTGGGGCGTAACTCAAGTACTCTTGGAGATTCCACCACCCGAGCCCGTCAATCAACACCAAAACCAGGTGCCGCGTCCCCTCGCTGTCCCCCAGTTCTCCGTCCAAAATCTGTGGCAGAGCCAAGTCCGGATCGTCGGGTTTCACAAAGCGCGTCAAGGATTCTTTCGTATTCATCAACTTATTGTTTCATTTCCGCGCCTCTCCCTCGGGATTTTTGACCTCAACCGGCGCGGGAAACCCAAAATCGAAACTGTTTTACCACAATTAACCTTATGTCCAATTCCTCGCAAACCACTGTTGACCATATCGAAGACATCGACGTGATAGAGGAAATGGAGAATTCTTTTCTCGAATATGCCCTCTCCGTCATCCACTCCCGTGCACTTCCTGACGCGAAGGACGGCCTGAAACCAGTGCAGCGCCGCATCCTGTTTCAGATGAAACAGATGGGTTTGACCCCGGACAAGGGCCATGTGAAGTCCTCCCGCGTTGTCGGCGAGGTCATGGGTAAACTCCACCCCCACGGTGACGCTGCAATCTACGATGCGCTGGTTCACTTGGCCCAGCCCTTCAATCTCAGGCTCCCCCTGGTGGACGGCCACGGCAACTTCGGCTCTCTCGATGACGGCCCGGCAGCGGCACGCTACACCGAAGCGCGACTCTCCCCTGCGGCGCTCTACCTGGTGGAGGGCCTTGATGAAGACACGGTCGATTTTGTCCCGAACTATGACAACCAGTTCATGCAACCGGCGGTGCTTCCCGCAGCATTCCCGAACCTGCTGGTCAACGGGGTCAACGGCATTGCGGTCGGGGTGGCGACCAATATTCCGCCCCACAATGTGGGAGAAACCATCGCGGCGGCGATTCACCTGTTGGACCATCCCGAGGCGGAGCTCGACGATTTGATGAAGTACTGTCCCGGCCCGGACCTCCCCGGTGGCGGAGTCATTGTCGGAACTTCGGGGATTCGCGAAGCCTACGAGACCGGTCGCGGGATTTTTGTAACGCGCGCGCGGGCTTCGATTGAGCAGGTCACCGCCCGCAAACGCGGCATTGTCATCACGGAGTTGCCCTATATGGTGGGTCCGGAGAAAGTCGCAGAGAAGCTCAAAGAAGCCGTCAACTCGGGGAAAGTCAAAGGGATTTCCGGCTGGCAGGATCTTTCCGACCGGAAAAACGGGATGCGACTCGTTATCGAGGTGAAAAACGGCTTCCATCCCGAGGCGGTTCTCGCGGCTCTCTATAAGCACACCCCGCTCCAGGAGTCTTTCGGGATTAACGCCGTCGCCCTAGTTGACGGGGAAGTGAAAACTCTTGGCCTCAAAGCTGCGCTCCAAGTTTTCGTAGACCACCGCGTCGAGGTCACCAAGAGGCGTTCCGAATTCCGGCTCGGTAAGAAACGTGACCGGTTGCATCTGGTTGACGGCTTGCTGATTGCCGTGTTGAATCTTGATGAAGTGATTGAGGTTATCCGCACCTCGGATGACTCGGGGGCGGCTCGCACGCGCTTGATGAGCGTATTTGACCTTTCGGAGCCGCAAGCGGAATATATTCTCGAGTTGAAGTTGCGTCGCCTGACAAAGTTTTCTCGCATCGAACTCGAGGCGGAGGCTGATGAACTGCGCGCGGCCATTGCTGAACTCGAAGAGATTCTAGGCTCCAAGGAGAAACTACACGGGGTAGTTAGAACCGAACTTCAAGAGACTGCCCAAGCGCTTTCCACCCCGCGGAGGACGGCACTCCTGGAGGAAGACGGCACCGAGGTTGCGATTTCTGAGAATGCGGAGGCGCCACTGGTGGGGGCAACGCTTAGCGCGGAGGTTCCCCTGGAGGTTCCCGACGAGCCCTGCCGGATTGTGCTGTCTTCCGACGGGCTCGCGGCCCGTCTGAGCGATGTCGGTCCCCTGGTGCGCCCGAAAGGGGTAGCCGTGGCGGGAAGTTGCGTGACGCGGACTCGCGGAATTTTCGGGGCGGTGACATCTTCCGGTTTCGTCGTGAAACTGGATGCTTTCACCCTGCCTCCTGCCGCCACTGGCCCAGACGGGGATTCGTGGTCTTTCGCAGGCGCACCGCACTTGGCTGCGACCGCGAATCTGGAAGAGGGAGAAACTGTTGTCGGGATTCTTTCCCTCGATGAGGATGAAACCGTGGGGATGATTACCGAAAGCGGGGTCATCAAGCGCATGCGACCGGACTATCCCACCACTCAGAACCGGTTTACCATCATCAATCTTGAAGACACTGACCAGCTTATCTATGCCGGACCAGCTCCCGATGATGCCCAATTCGTGCTGATTTCCACCGATGCCCAGCTTCTGCGAACCTCCGCCGGAGCGGTGCGTCCACAGGGGCGTAATGCCGGAGGTGTCGCTGGAATGAGTTTGAAGGCCAACACTAAAGTTTTGGGAGGCGCAGTCCTGCCGGAAACGGAGGTGGCCGGCGCGGTGGTGGCGACCGTGGCGGCGGTGATGGATGCGATGCCGGGAACAAACCAGAGTTCGGTGAAGCTCACTCCCCTCGATCGTTTCCCGATGAAAGGTCGCGGCGGACAGGGTGTACGCGCCCAGCGCTTCTTGAAGGGAGAATACGCCCTCGATAAGGCATTCGTGGGCCCCGATCCGGTGGTGGCTGTGAGCGACCGTGGGAAAACCGAGACCCTGCCGGAGCTAGACGAGCGCCGCGACGGCTCCGGAAGCCCGCTGAAAACCCAGATTGCTTTCTTTGGCTAAAGTCGTGCGGGCTTGACTCAGGCAGCAGACTGGTTGGCCTCGGCAATATCTTCCAAGGTAGGTTTGTCCTTCAAATCCACCACCCACATGGTCGAACCGCCGGTCGCCTGATACCCGAAACTGGTGTAGAGTTTCGCGACTTCAGTCGGGTTTTCTTCGGCCAACCCCACGGCAGCAAACGCCATCCCGGAATCTCGGTAGGTGTTCAAGGTGCGACTCAAAAGCGCCTGGGCAACTTTCGACTCCGCATAATCAGGCAGCACCCCCAGTATTTCGGTGTAGCCTTCTTTCCAACCCAAGGCTTCCCAGTCCTGTTCGTAACGTGCCGACAATAGATATCCCGCTACCTCGGCCACATCGCTGGATTTATCGAGAGCGATGAAGGACCATTCGGGGGCAAAGAAAGGACGGTTCGAGGTCCAAGACTCCATGTCTTGGGCTGGCGACCCGGAAGTGAGTTCCATCAACTCGTTGTGAGCCCGACGCACGCGGTCATCAAAGGTTTCGCTCCACGGCACGATTTTGAGGTACTGTCCCGGCTCAATCTCGGGAATGGGTTCATTCAGGTCTCGGCGCAACTCCAGGAAAGAGTGTTTCTTTTCGAAACCGAAAGTGTACATCCACCCGGAAATATTGCTCGAAGACCGGTCCACGAAACATACAATCTGAGCCGGACGGGGCTTATCTGCAAGCATTTTCCGTGCAGTGGCGACTTCCCATTGAAAAATCTCCGTTCCCACGCCGCGCTTGCGCCAGTTTACTCCCACCCCACCGGAACAAATCGCTTGGTATCCGTTGGTTTCCACCAGGCGAACAATGGCATAGGCAACAAGTTGAGAATCCTGGTCCCAGCCGCCAAGTCCGGCATAGGTGACAGCAAAAATCTGATCCACTTCCTCAGCAGAGGTTCGGTAGGGCGGGTTGTCAATGCGTTCCATTTCAGCAATGAGCCTGATGAGGTCATCGCGGTTTTCGGGCTGAAGCGGTTCCCACACGAGTCCCGGGGTTTCCGGCAAAGCCACAGGCGTTGAATCTGACAAAAAACCCACTCCTCCCCGGTCGGTAACTCGTTTGCGTTTGTTCGAAACTCTACTGGCTTGTCAAGGCTCGCGACAAAGCCGTCTGGAAAAGAGTCTAGGCGTCAATCATCTCTGCGTCCAACTTGGCCGCTCCCTCAACGATGAATTCTCTCCTGGGCGGAACCGAGGAACCCATGAGAATTTCGAAGACTTCCTCGGCCTTGTTAACCGCCCCTTCATCGGAGAGTCGAATCCGGCGTAACGTGCGGTGATGTGGCTCCATTGTGGTTTCCGCAAGTTGGTCGGCATCCATCTCTCCGAGGCCCTTATACCGTTGAATCGGCTCCTTATAGGTTCGTCCGGTCTTTTCAAGTTTGGCGAGTTCCTTGTGGAGTTGATCCTCGGAGTAGGTGTAAAGGAACTCCCCGGGCGTTTTCCCCTTGGCATTGACCTGGATGCGGTGCAAGGGCGGAACCGCGGCATAAACTCTTCCGGCGGCAATCATCGGCCGCATATAGCGGAAGAAGAGGGTCAACAAGAGCGTGCGAATATGGGCTCCGTCCACGTCAGCATCCGTCATCATAATGACTTTCCCATACCGAGCCTGATTCAGGTCAAAGGTTCTTCCCGAGCCGGCGCCGAGAACCTGAATAATGGCAGCGCATTCGGCGTTGGCGAGCATCTGGGCAGTGCCGGTTTTTTGGACATTCAAAATCTTGCCGCGAATGGGGAACAGGGCCTGGAACTCGGAGTTACGCGCGGCCTTGGCGGTTCCGAGCGCCGAGTCACCCTCGACAATAAACAGTTCGGATTGTTCCACGTCATTGCTCCGGCAATCCACGAGTTTCGTCGGGAGCGTGGAAGTCTCAAGCGCATTCTTTCGGCGAGTGATTTCTTTGGACAGACGCGCGGAAAGCCGCGAACGCATTTCGGCAACAATTTTCTCCAACAAGGCGCTCACCTGGGTCTTATCCTCGCGCCTTTTCGAATGGAGGAAAGCAGCGAGCCTGTCGGAGACCACTTTGGTGACGATCGGCTTGACCTGCGCCGAGCCGAGAGCCTCCTTGGTTTGCCCCTCAAACTCCGGTTCGGGAAGACGCACGGTGATAACCGCAGTCATGCCCGCGAGGATATCTTCTTTCTCGATTTTCGTGTCTTTATTGCCAAGTTTCAGCTTCCTCGAGTTGGCTTGAATCTCGGCGCGCATAGTCTTCACCAGCGCAGCTTCGAAGCCGGCAAGGTGCGTCCCTCCGACCGGGGTTTCAATAATGTTGACGTAGCTTTGCTCCACTGTGTCGTATCCGATTCCCCAGCGCAGCGCCACGTCCACCTCGCAGGTGCGTTCCATTTCTTTCGGTTCCAGATGTCCTGTTTTCGGATTCAAAACCTGGACGGTTTCGGTAAAAGTTCCGGAGCCGACGAGCTGCCAGGTGTCGGTGATGGCCGTGTCCGGAGCGAGGTAATCCACGTAATCTACGGTGCCGCCTTTGTGGAGATAGGTCTCGCTTTGGTGCTCTTCGCCGCGAAGGTCGTTGACGGTAATGGTGAGGCCGGGAACTAGGAAGGAGGTTTTCCGAGCGCGTTCTTTCAAATCCTCGAAACTGAATTCGGTGGATTTAGGGAAAATCTGGAAGTCTGCCCAAAACCGGACGCGGGTTCCGGTCGTGCCTTTCTTGACCTTGCCGATTTGGGTGAGCTTGGAGGAATCTTCAAAAGGCTGGAAAGGGTTGTTGGGGTTGAGCTCACCCTTCGGATCCGTAAACACTCCCGGTTCCCCGCGGCGGAACTGGAGTCCCTGGGTGAGCCCGCCACGGTCAACCTGAACGTCCATCCGCGCCGAGAGAGCGTTTACGACCGAGGCACCCACCCCGTGCAGGCCACCGGCCACCTTGTAGAGTCCGGAATCGAATTTGCCGCCCGCGTGGAGTTTCGTATAGACAACTTCAACCCCGGAAAGGCCGGTGCCGGGGACTTCATCAACGGGCACGCCGCGCCCATTGTCCCTTACTTCCGCAGAATAATCGGGGTAGAGGAATACCTCAATGTGGTCACAAAATCCCGCCAAAGCCTCATCAACGGAGTTATCGATAATCTCCCACAGGCAGTGCATGAGCCCGCGGTGATCCGTGGAGCCGATATACATGGCTGGCCGCTTGCGGACAGCCTCCAACCCCTCCAGAACGGAGAGGTGATGAGCGGAATAATCTGATACGTCTTTTGCTGTTACCACGGGTTTTATCCTATGCAATCAGCGCGGGGTAGCGAGATTCCCCCGCCGAAGGTTCCGGAATTTTGGATGTCCCGGGGGGTCTTCACGACGCGCTTCGCGAGCAGTGAGACAGAAAGTTGCTGAAGTTTTTTAGCGGGTTTTGGCTCCTGTCACGGGCGGAGCCGGTTTATCTTTAGTTGTCCAAATAATTCCACTACGAGGAGTGTCATGAGGAAAATACTTGCTGCCGTTGCGGTGGTGGCCCTGTGTGGGCTCGGTGGTTGTCAAACTGGTGCCGGGGCGGAAGCGGCGTCTCCGTCTAGCCAGGTGTCATCGAGTTCCGCAAATGCCTCTTACCAGGTGTCTAACTTGGCTGATAAAACCAGTGTCGCGGAAGTTACCGCCGCCTTAAAGACGGCTCTTCCCGCGGCAGACGTGGAGAAGTTCATGGGCTTGGTGAAGGATTATAACGATACGATTCAAAACACCAGTCTCACCTCGGGTTTTCAGGCAAAGGCCCCCGAATACGACATGGCGGCAATCTCCGAGCTGTGGCAAAAGTCGAAGGGCACCTTTGTTGGCACCGATTGCCGGATTAATACCTTCACGCTCCTGAAAGACACGATTGAATCCCGGGCCAGCGGGAGCGACGGCACCTTGCTGTTTATGGACCTGGAGGCGATTCAAGACGGGAAACTCTTTGACGGGCCGGACACGGAAAAATTCCAGCAGCTCTTCTCGAGAATCCCAACCGAATCCACTAAAGACGTGAAGGTTCACGCTCAAAAGATGCGCGAACATTTTGCTAGTTTCGATTTCGGGTCAAAGGCCTCCATGGTTTCTGTCGTGGTCCACGATACTCTCGAAGGGAGCTATCTTTTTGTCGGCCACGTCGGCGTTCTCGTCGCGGATCAGGGAGGGTATCTTTTCTTGGAAAAACTCACCTTCGAGGAGCCCTATCAGGCCTTGAAGTTCCAGACGAAGGAAGCTTGTTTCCAATACTTGCTCGGAAAGTATTCCGCCTACACGGACGAACATTCCGCCAAGCCCTTCATTATGGAAAACGGTGAACTTGCCGCTTCCTGATTTTTTCGAAAATGGGTGACGTGAATAACCACGGTCCTTACCTGAATAACCACAGTAGCATGGATTTTTTGTGGGTGATTTTTTACAACCCCAGGTCAAGCGAATTCCCCATCCGGTATGATACCTTGTACAGAAGGACGTGTGGTTATTCATGTCACCCTTGTGGTTATTCACGTCACTCCTCGGAATCGCAGCGCCTATAACCGCTTGCAACTCAAGGCGACCCATCGCTAATTCAAATAGTCGCGCAAGGACTGGGAGCGGGCCGGGTGGCGCAACTTCGACATGGTCTTCGACTCAATCTGGCGGATGCGCTCGCGGGTCACGCCGTAGCGACGCCCGATATCATCAAGGGTTTTCGGAACCCCGTCGCTCAGGCCGTAGCGCATCGCAATAACGCCAGCTTCGCGTTCACTCAAGGTGTCCAAGACGCGTTGGAGCTGTTCTTGGAGCATGACGAAACTCACCGCATCGGCCGGTACGACTGCCTCGGAGTCTTCAATCAAATCCCCGAATTCGGAGTCACCATCCTCCCCAAGAGGAGTGTGGAGCGAAATCGGCTCGCGACCATATTTCTGAACCTCCACGACCTTTTCCGGGGTCATGTCAAGTTCGCGCGCCAGTTCGTCCGGGGTGGGTTCGCGTCCGAGATCTTGGAGCATCTGGCGCTGAACGCGGGCAAGCTTATTAATGACCTCGACCATGTGGACCGGAATCCGGATCGTGCGCGCCTGGTCCGCCATAGCGCGGGTGATGGCCTGACGAATCCACCAAGTCGCATAGGTCGAAAACTTATAACCCTTGGAATAGTCGAACTTTTCCACTGCGCGAATGAGCCCGAGGTTGCCTTCCTGAATCAAATCGAGGAACAGCATTCCGCGTCCCGTATAGCGCTTCGCCAAAGAAACCACCAAGCGCAGGTTCGCTTCCAAGAGGTGATTCTTCGCGTTCACGCCGTCTTGGACAACCCAGTGGAGTTCGCGAACTTGTTTTGGGGTCATCGAGTCTTGTTCGGTCTTCAACAGGTGTTCGGCGTAAAGTCCCGCCTCGATGCGTTTGGCGAGGTCAACCTCTTGTTCCGCATTCAGCAAAGCAACTTTACCGATTTGCTTCAAGTAGTCCTTCACTGGATCGGAAGTTGCCCCGGCTACGGTGACTTTTTGGGCCGGCTCGTCGGTTTCGTCCTTTTCCGAAATCACGAATTCGGCAGGCTTGCCGTCTTCCGCAGTCTCCTCCGACTTGCCTTTACCGTTATCTGAGTCCTCGTCCTCCTCGGAATCATCCTCGGAATCGCTATCCGCGTCGCCGTCTTCAGACTCTTCATCTTCGTCAGACTCAAGATCGTCCAAATCGTCATCCGAGAGGTCGGTATCCTCCAGCTCCCCGTCTCCCGGTTCGGTTTCTTCATCCTCGTCTTTGATTTCTTCGTCTTCCAGAGGCCTGACTTTCGATGCCTCTACGGTTTCTTCGTCTTTCTTTTTAGACCGGCGAGGGGTGGTTTTCTTGGCGGCAGTGCTTCCCTTGGCGGTTGTGGCCGCTTTCTTGGCAGTTTTAACAGTTGCTGTTCCGCTCTTAGCCGCAGTGGCCTTGGTTTTCTTAGTTGTGGCACCAGCGGTTTTGGTGGTACCGGAAGTCTTACCAGCAGTCCCAGTCACGCTAGCCCTAGCTTTAGTCCCGGCAGCTTTAGTCCCGGCAGCTTTAGTCCCGGTCGTCATCTTCGCTTTAGTCGCGGTAGAACCAGTCTTTGCCTTCGCCGCGGAAATTCCCGCCTTTGCGGTGAGAGACTTTTTGGTCGAAGATTTTGTTACAGTGGCCTTTCCCGCCCGCGTCGCACTCTTCTTGGCAGCGGTTTTCATCGGGGTTTTGGAGGTGGTGTTCTTTACGGTTCCCTCAGTAGATTCGGCTTGAACTTTGCCAGTTTGCTTTTGATTTGTAGACACCAGGAACCTTTCTCACGCTAAGTCATCATCCAAAACGTACAAGGCTCAATTATAATTGGATACTACCAGTTTTTCTCGTCACATGGTAAATTTGAGCCATGCTCGAGGAAATTCCCCTTATTGCAGAAGTCCGCTCTGGTGTTGGCGAACGCCTTAATAAACCTTGGCAATATTGTACCAGTCCCGCTCTCTCGGCTGAACAATTGGACCGTTTCTCTGCCCCCGCTGTCGACTTACTGGGACGTGGCAAGCGGTTTCGCGCTATCGGTGCCTACATCGGATGGATTGCTGCCGGTGGTACTGTTGAGCCGGAAATTCCCAGTCCTTTGCTGGATTTAGGAACCTGCCTCGAACTGTTCCAGGCTTCCGCAATCGTTCATGACGACATCATTGACGAAGCGAGAATCCGACGCGGCCTGCCTTCCGCCCAAATCGCATTCATGACTTCGAGTCCGGAAGGCGGGCCAAAGTTTGGAGAATCCGCTGCGATTCTTTGGGGTGATTTGATTTTCGCGGCCGCGAATTCATATTTTGCCAAGGCCGCCCGCAACCTTGATACCGACTGTTTCCATCGCGTATGCCAACTGTTTGTCACGATGCAAGCCGAGGTCGCTTACGGCCAATATTTGGATCTTTTTGCGGAAACCCGTGAGCTGACTGCGGATGTTCCTCCGAGCCAGGAAAACGCCATGGAGGTGATCCGCCACAAGACCGCGCGCTATTCCGTTGTGATTCCCATGCTGATGGGAGCCGGATTGGCCGGTGGGTCTGCAAAGTTCCTTGACCAGCTGGCGGGCTTTTCTACGCCCCTCGGGATTGCCTATCAATTGCGGGATGACGATTTGGGGATTTTTGGTGACCAAGAGTTGACTGGAAAACCGAGCGGAGATGATATCCGTTCCGGAAAACGCACGGTGCAACTGGCCTTGGCCTGGAAGATGACCGATGATGCGGGGCGCGATTATCTTCAGCGCTACTGGGGTGCTCCCGACCTCACTCCCCCGATTATTGCCAACATCCAGGCCATCATTACGGGTTCTGGTGCTCGGGGTGCGGTTAGCGATCTCATGAATAAAAACCTGGATCAGTCCCAGGCAGTGCTCGATAGCATGGATTGCTCGGCGGACGTGAAACAACAGATGCTGGCTTTCGGAACGTCCCTAGTGAACCGCGCCAGCTAGAGCGCTAAAGCACCCGCCACCCGCCGAACCGCTTTCTTCTTACCCGACAGAAGTGCTGCGAGCGGGGTTTGTCCCAAAGAATCTTCCACAGTGAAAAGCCAGGTCACTGCCTCCTGGTCGGAAAAACCGCAATCGCGAAGCAGCGTCACTGTCCCGCGTAGCGTCTCCAAGGGTCCCGCGTAGTCTTCTTGTTTCACTAAAAAGTCTTTCGGAACCGCCTGTTTACCGTCTTCCGGACTGGGAACCGCGAGGAGTGACCCGTCCTTAATCCAGGCGCGAACCACCTTGGGCTCCACTCCCAAATACTCCGCAGCAACTTTCGGAGACATCCACTCGAGGTCTTTCCAAATATCACTCATGTAACAAAACTATGATGAAAAGTGGAGCTTATCGGGGAGGGACACAGAAAAGTATCAGATTTTCCCTTAGACTTACCGGCGTGACGGAAACGCGCGCATCGAATCAGACGGATCTCCCCGCAGATACCACTAGAGGTGAAAACCCGGCTCTCCCCGAGGAGACAGTCGGCTCAACGGACACTACCCGGATTTCTTCACCCGAACCGGATTCGCAGCCCAGCGAGAGGGAGAACTCCAACAATCGCGGCAAGCCCAGTTCCGGCGGGAAACACAGCGCCGGGGTTCCCGAGTCCTTCCCGCCACAAGATTCTGACTCTGTCAAACCCCAGTTCCCGCCAGTGGTTGGTTCCAGCAAGCCTGCGGAAACTTCGCTTCCGACTTCTATTCCAAAACTGCATGAAGAAATGGGAGATGCCCTGGTGGGGACGACGGTCGATTCGCGCTACGTGATCGAGTCGCGGATTGCCCGCGGAGGGATGGCCACGGTTTACCGTGCGCGCGATACCCGTCTTGACCGGCCCGTGGCGTTGAAAATCATGTATCCGCATCTTGCGGAGTCCCAGGATTTTGTGGCGCGGTTCCGCCGCGAGGCTAGGGCTGCCGCGAAACTCACGCATCCCGGGGTGGTGGCGGTCTATGACCAGGGAACTACCGAGGGGTCGAGCTATCTCGTGATGGAGCTCGTCCAGGGGCCGAATCTGCGCACGTACCTTCGCTCCCAAGGCTGTTTGAGTGTCAAGGATGCGCTCACAATCACGAAACAAATTTTTCAAGCGCTCGCCGCGGCACACCGTTCCGGCCTGGTTCACCGCGATGTCAAACCGGAAAACGTGCTTATCCCCGAAAATGGCCCAGTCAAGGTAGCCGACTTTGGGCTCGCTCGTGCAGCCTCGGAGGCTACTGCGGCCACTACTGGTTCGATTCTCGGAACCGTGGCTTATCTAGCGCCGGAAACCGTCTCCGGAGATCCGGCCGATGGACGCGTCGATGTGTATGCCACCGGAATCATGCTCTATGAGCTCTTGAGCGGGGTGCCGCCTTTTACCGGTGACTCGCCGATTCAAATCGCTTATGCTCACGTCCACGATGACACCCCGCGGATTCGAGAGGCGGAGACTTGGGTTCCTGAGTCCGTTGACGATTTAATCGCGAAACTGACCGAGAGAGACCCCGCGAAACGCCCTTTGGACGGAGAAGCCGCCGGCACTTTGGTCGATGAAGTTCTCGCCAACTTGAGCGAAGAGGAACTGTCGCTGCGCGGAACGGCGGAGCCCACTTTGGATGATTCCAGCGACTTGGCCGGGGTCATGGTTACTCCCACATTGAGTGAAGTGCCGTTGCCGGAGGCCAAGAAGAGGAAGCCCAAAGCTTCTTCTCCGGCTTCCTCTCGCCGTAATCTCCTCATCGGGATTATCGCTGCGGTCGTAGCCATCCTGATGCTTTTTGGCTTGTGGTTTTTCCTGTGGGGCCCGGGTTCCTACCGCCCGATGGTAGATGTCACCAATCAGCAATGGGCTAGCGCGTCCAAAACCTTGACGAGCAACGAGATCGATTTTGAAAGAATCGACGTCTTCCACGACACTGTTCCTGTCGGCAATGTGGCTCGAACCGATCCTGCGCCGGGGAAGCCCCTGGGACGATTCCAGAAGGCAAAAATCTATGTCTCTAAAGGCATCGAGATGCTGCAAATGCCCGATTTGACCGGCAAGACTAAAGATGAGGCACCGGCTCTCGTCACGAAGGCACGCTTCGACCAGCCCCAACTGAGCGAGGAATTCTCCGACACGGTGCCCGCCGGTCAAGTCGCGGCGCAAGATCCCGCGCCGGGAGCGTCTGTCCCTCACAATACGGTCGTGAAAGTCACGATCTCGAAAGGACGAGAGCCGGTAACGGTACCGGAAGTCGCCGGTAAAATGCGGGACGAAGCCGCCGCCATCCTGACCCAAAGCGGGCTTTCCCCCGAGGTCAGCGAGGACTTTTCCGACACGGTTCCCAAGGGCGCAGTGATTTCTCAAAGTATCAAGGCGGGAACAACGGCTTTCCGAAACGACAAGGTTGGGATCGTAGTCTCCAAGGGGCCACAAACCGTGACTATGCCGAACGTTGTCGGGAAGAGGGTTTCGGAGGCCCGCGCCACCCTGGAGGGGCTGGGATTGGTCGTGAAAGTTGATCAGATCTATGCCATCGCTGGTATCGTGGCTGAGTCGCGGCCGAAAGCCGGCACCCAGGTCAAGGTGGGCTCCACCGTCACTATCCGGACGATTTAGTCGCGGGGCGCGCCTAGGTGACGAATTAGAAACCCAGAGCCGGAAAATCCGCAAGGTCAGCGGTTTGCAGGCCGGGACGCAATCCCGCGAGCATTTCCGCCACCAAAAACGCCAGTTCCAAGGACTGCTGGTGGTTTAGACGCGGATCAACCAAGGTCTCGTAGCGTTTCGCGAGAGCGGATTCATCGACTGTCTCGGTTCCGCCAACGACCTCGGTAACATCGTCCCCGGTCAACTCCATGTGGATTCCCCCGGGAATCATCGACTCACCCTCATGAACCTCAAAGAAGCCCCGCACCTCATCGAGAATCGTCCCGAAGTGGCGCGTCTTGTAGCCGCTGGCAGTTTTCACCGTATTGCCGTGCATCGGGTCACACATCCACACCAGGGGCACGCCCGTCTCTTTACCGGCACGCAACAAAGACGGCAAAACCTCGCGCACGTTATCGGCCCCCATGCGGGCAATCAGAGTCAGTCGCCCCGCGACTCCTTCCGGATTCAAGCGTTCCACGAGGGTTTTCACCTCATCAGGAGTCGTGGTCGGACCGAGTTTAACCCCGATCGGATTGTGGATTCGAGAGAGCATCTCCACGTGCGCCCCGTCGGTTTGACGGGTGCGTTCCCCTATCCAGATGAAGTGGGCGGAAGTGTCGTAGAGGTCGCCCGAGATAGAATCCACTCGGGTCAGCGCACTTTCATACTCCAACAACAGTGCCTCGTGAGAAGAATAGAAATCCACGGTTCGAAGCGCGTCCGAGGGAACCCCCGTCGCCTTCATGAACTGCATGGCCGCATCGATAGAACGAGCCAGCGCATCAAAACGCGAATAGGCCGGATTCGTCATGAACCCCTTGTTCCACTCGTGAACCCGTCGCATATCGGCGTAACCACCCTGGGTAAACGCGCGAATGAGGTTCAAGGATGCCGCCGAGTACTGGTAGCTTTCTACCAGGCGATGCGGGTCGGGGGTGCGTGACTCCTTGGTGAACTCGTGACCATTCACGGCATCCCCGCGGTAGGCCTCGAGAGTGACCCCGTCGCGCGTTTCCGTGTTGGATGACCGTGGTTTCGCGTACTGTCCAGCCATCCGTCCCATCTTCACCACTGGCAGACCCGCACCGTAAGCCAACACGACCGCCATCTGGAGGATAGTTTGCACCTTCAGCTTCAGGTGGTCTGCGGTGGATTCCGCAAAAGTCTCCGCGCAATCCCCTCCGGTCAGAACAAAAGCCTCTCCCCGAGTAGCTTTCCCGAGTAGCTCGCGCAGTTCATTGACTTCACCGGCAAAGACGAGAGGCGGGCGCTGCTTCAACTCGGCAGTCGCTTTCGTCACCTCAGCAGAGTCTGGGTATTTGGGCTGTTGGACGGCAGGGCAAGCCCGCCAAGCCGTTTCAAAATCTTGCAGGATGTTTGCTTCGCTGGTGTTTTCCACTCTTATAGTGTCCTCATAATTTTGGTTGGGAAAAACGGTTAAATTAACCGCGACCTAGGCTTGCCCGATTTCGGCCAGCATCTGCTTGAACCACGGCAGGTTCACATCGAAAGGCTTACCGCCCTTGATGCGCTTGAAATCGATACAGCTTAGAATGTCGCGATTTTCCTCATCGTGACCGATTACGCCGGACTTCCCTTCAAAAGCGCAGGTGACACCGAGATCCACCATGCCTTTGATGAGTTGAACATCGGCCTTGTTGGAGGGAGCTGAACGCGCGAAATAACCTGACTTTTGAACAAGTACCTTTTCAGCGTCCAAAGCCAAAGCGAACCGCTTCGCAAAATATTGTCCCGGATTGATTTCATCCAGGCGCACGTGCCCAAAAGCATCGCGGTTCACGGTTTGACCGGCCGCTTCCATCTCCGCCACAATATCCATCACTCCGGCACCCTCGGAGAGGAAAATATTCACGTTGCCAGTCTGATCCATAATGGTTTTCAAACGCTTCGATTCCGCGTCGATATCCATGTGCATTTCTGGAACATAAATCCCGTGAATGTCCCAGTGGGCTCGATCGAGACCAACGGAGGGAACAAAAACCTGTTCGTCCAGCCATTCGCGGTAGAGTTTCGCAGCATAAGCGGTCAGCCAACCACAGTTGCGCCCCATGACCTCGTGCACAATCAGCATCCGCGGGGAAACCCGGGACTCGGAGATAATGTGGGACGCGAAAATCGCAGTGTTTTCGGCGGCCGTGTAGGCGCCCAAGGACTGGCGAATCGGCACGACATCGTTGTCGATAGTCTTCGGCAAGCCCACCACGGTGAGGTGATAGTTATTGTCCTCAAGATAGGCTGCCAAGTCAGCGGCGGTGGTGTTGGTGTCATCACCACCAATGGTGTGCAGGACATCTACTCCGTCTTTCACCAAGCGATCCGCCGCGACCTTCAAAGCATCCTCGCCTTCTTGAATGAGGCCACGTTTCACCAAGTCGGCAGTGTTGGTGAGTTTCACGCGAGAGTTCCCGATGGGAGAGCCGCCGTAAAGCTGGAGGCGGGCAGCTTTGGCGCGAGCATCTTGATCAATTGTGAAATATTTACCGGTCAACAAGCCGTGGTAGCCGTGTTCATAGGCGATAATCTCCACATCGGGATTGGTTTCGTTGTATCTTTCAATCAACATCCCTACCGCGGTAGACAGACAGGGGGCAAAACCCCCGGCGGTTAGGAGAGCCACTCGCTTCACAGTCACTTTTTCACCTTTCGTTGTTGGGTTTCTATTTCTGGACAGTTTCTTTTTCCGGTTCTTTCGCGGATTTCTTTTCCGCTTCCAGTCGCTTCTTCACGTTCGCAGCGTACTCGTCCACGTATTCTTGACCGGAAAGCAGCATCAGGGAGTACATGACTTCGTCAGTAATAGAACGCAGCGCGAAGCGGTCGTTCTCCATGCCGGCATAGCGGGAGAAGTCTAGGGGCTCCCCCACAATGACGCCGATACGCTCCGGACGAGGCAGCCGTTTCCCAATCGGTTGGGACTTGTTGGTTCCGACCATAGCCACGGGGATAATCGGGGCCCCAGACTCCAGCGCGAGGCGCGCGATACCGGTTTTCCCGCGGTAGAGGCGACCATCGGGGGAACGGGTTCCCTCGGGGTAAATCCCAAACAGTTCCCCGCGTTTGAGGACTTCCAGCCCTTTTTCGAGCGCCACCTGGGAGGCTTTACCCCCGGAGCGATCCATGGGGATAACCCCTACAGACTGCATGAAATGCTTGGTCAACCAGCCTTTGAAGCCGGTTCCGGTGAAATAGTCGGCTTTTCCGACGAAAGTAATCTCCCGCTTCGACATGAGGGGAAGAAACACCGAGTCGATCACAGCAAGGTGGTTGGAGGCCAAGATGGCAGGTCCCTCATCGGGAATGTTTTCTGCGCCGCGAATCCACGGTTGAAACAGCAGATGCAGCAAAGGACCCACAATGAGCTTTGCTAACCTATACATTCGAACCTCCGCTTGCCTGTGAGTAATTTTCTGGATATTTTTGCGATATGTCTTTATTTCCGAAACGCCGCCCCGAGGAGTTTCCTGAAAACGATGCCGAAATCGAACGCCGTTTCGAGGAACTTGCCGCCGCCACTCCGGAACTGGGAGGTTTCGGACCTCGAGATTGGTCTCCGGCTGAGGACACCGAGGGATTTATCCCGCCGGATCCGCCCCTACCGAGATTGCGTCCCGCCACGATGTGGGGTTGGATTCTCCTCGCCATTGCCTTGGGAGGCTTCATCGTTTTGGGGATTCTCCGTCCGGCTTTTTCCGCAGTTCTCGCCGGGGGCTGTCTCCTCGTCTTGGCCGTAAGCTTCTATCTCTTGATGTTCAAGAAACGCTAGCTCAAAGCCAGCGTGGGCTCAGTTGGCGGGTTTCAAAACCTCGCGGATGGTGTCGACGACGTCCTCGGCATCATAGGGTGCCGGTACGCACCGCTTTGCTCCGGACCAGCGGGCCATCCACTCGTCTTGTTGACGCGCCACCAGCATCACCACCGGTGGAACCTTCTCGCTGTGGTCATGCAACCAGCGCGAGACGGATTCACCGCCCTCTTTGGGGACTTCCGCGTCCAAGACGAGAGCCGCGAAACGTCCTTCCTCGAAGTTCTGTTTCACGGCAGCGGAAGTTGCGACTTCCAACCACTTGATGGGAGGGAGGTCGAAAACGCCGCTGACTCCAGCCGCGTCCATGATGGTTTCGCGAGTGTGTCTGTCGTTGCTGAAAAGCAAAATCTCCACAGCATCGGGGGCTGCTTTTACATCCATAAAGGCTCCTTTTCTTGGCTTGTTCCAGTCTACCCTCGCTGGCGGGGGCGACAAAAAGAATCACTGGGCGGGTACGGCTCCCTTGTCGGAAAGGCTCATGGCGTCGACAATGTCAACAATCTGGACCACTCCGCGCGGGGCAGACTCGTTGGGAGGTCCCACCAAGACGGCACGAGAGCCTACCTTCTTCCCGACCGCTTGCACGTCTTCGGCTTGGGCCCAACTGACGCTAGAGCCGTTGGTCCAGGTGGATTTAGGGGCGTCACCCCAGGACCCGTAGACAATGACATAGCCAATCTGGTCTCCCGCCTCTATGGTGCGACCTTGGCCTTCCATCGTCCACACGGTTCGCGGTTGGGAAGGAACTTTCGAGTTTTCCACATAAGCCGGCTGGGGTTCTTCACCGGGTTGACAATAAATCTTCAAACCGTCAGGGAGTTTTGCCCCGGTAGGCATCGATTTGGACAGGACCTGGGTGTAGGCGGCGAGTTGGGTTTCGGCCAATACCGGCGGAGAAAACACCACATCGACCACGAATACCAGGGTTTCACCGGCGAGTTCATGCTTACCGGGAACCTGCTGGCCGGCGGCTTTTAATGCCTGCTCATCAGGGGTTAGCTCCCGGTAGCCGAGCTTCGGGGGAATCACGAGTTCCACCCGATCCCCCACGTGGGTTCCGGCGAGTCCCCAACGCCAACCATCCACTACGTTGTGGAGGTTGAAAGAAGCTGTGGAACCTCTTCCCCAGGAACTGTCGAAGACCTCCCCGTTCCATTTCTGTCCCTTGTAGTTCACGACCACATCTGCTCCGGAAGACACTTCCGTACCGGTTCCCGAGATGAGGATATTGCGGATGAAGTCATTGGGGGCATTGCCCTCACCCGGAGCAATCGCCGGTTCTTCGCCAAATTTTGTTCCCGCAGTTACCGCCGGAACCGGAGCGTTTTCAGCCGGTTTCACTTCGGGCACTTCCGCGGAGGCCGCCGGAGTGATGGTTTTCACACAGGCTTTCGGATTCGCCAAGGGGGCATTTTCACTTTTCCCCTCATTCGTGCAGGCGCTAAGCACTACCGTCAGGCCAAAAACCGCCAAAATAGACGCAAACCTAGTAATCTTTAGCAAGTTAATTTCCTCTCTTCGGATTAGCGGCCCGCATCGTAGGCAGCAAGAATCTGAACTAGGGTCGCCTGGGGTCCACTGGAAGGCGTGGCGGGATAGAGCACCACGGCAATGGTTCCGAGTGGCTGGTTTTCGAGGTTTAACACGCTCGCGGAAGTGGCGCTAAGTTTCGAAGCCGTCCAGGCCTCGGGAGTGGAGGCTTCGCCCCAGTTGGCCACCACCTGTTTGATGACCACAGATTGTCCGGGCGCCACTGCCGACCCGTTGCCGGCGGCATAAACTGCAGTTTCTTGCTTCGTGGGATAGGCGCGTGCGGCTTTAGCATCTACTATCATGGCTCCCTTATCGCTAGCGGTGACGGTGACACCGGCAGGGAGAGGATTATTCGTTGGCGTAGTCTGGAATTGGCTCGCAGCATCGGGTGACACGGTGGAACGAATATCTACCACGTAGGCGAGAGTATCGCCTTTCTTCACTCCAATGGATTCGCTGCCGAGGTCGCCGTAAGCCTGCTGGGGAGGAACCACCAACAACACTCGCTGACCCGTTTTCGCTCCCTTTAGCGAAGACCAGCCCTCAATCGGCGGGTCGACCAAAGAAATCGCCCTAGGCCCAGTCGCATCCGTAATCGTGGAGTCGGGCAGCAAAGCGCCGCCCCACACTTTACCGTAGTAATCCACGACCACGAGGTCATTTTCGCCCACGGTAGCGCCCTTGCCGTCACCTTCGTCCAAGACTTTCATGACGACGCTCTTAGGCGGATTCCCAGCGGGGAATGAAATCTCCGGAACCGTACCATACACGGGTGAAGATACGGTGGGGAGAGCATTGCCACCGGATTTACCGCAAGCAGAAAGGGCAAATACCAAGCTCACGCTGGCCAAGATAACAGCTGCTTTTCGAAACACAATACTCCAATGAAATTGTTGAAACCCATGAAAAAGTTGTCTTTATTCTATAGGGAAACTCCCCTGAGCACTACAATTTAAAGCTATCAGGTTTCGATTCAGCGCTGGTAGACCTGTCAAGTGGTCTACCAGTCTAGTGGAAGGAACCTCCGCAAGAGCAGGTGTTGGCGGCGTTGGGGTTGTCGATGACGAATCCCTGTTGGGCCAAGGTGTCCTGGAAATCGATAGAGGCTCCAGCCAGATAAGGCACGCTCATCTTATCGACCACAAGTTTCACTCCATCAAAGTCGCGTACGGCATCGTTGTCCTCGATGACGTCATCGAATTCGAGCTGGTAGATGAGCCCCGAGCAGCCTCCCGGAGCCACCCCCACCCGCAGGTTCAAGTCATCGCGACCCTCTTGATCCAAGAGATGCTTAATCTTGTCCACGGCCGCATCGGTCAGGGACACTTCGTGGGTCAAAGTGGCGGTGTCGCTCATAGTCTTACCTTTCCTAAAAGTTGTTTATCCAGGTCTTCAGTTTAGACCGAGTGTTTTCGTAGCGCCTCTTTCAAGCGGAGCTTGTTCGCTTCCGGCTCAAAAACCGAGGTGGGATTCATTCCAGGTGCCAGGTTTGGGCGAGGATTCTTCCCCAGTCCTCCGGTCCGCGACGCGGCTGTTCCTCGCGGAAATAGGTGCCTGAAAAACCGAGTTCCTGGATTTGCCGCTTCGAAAGCGGCGTGTTTTGGGCAAGAACCACCACCGGTTGGATTCCCAGGCGCCTGGCCCGAGCCACCACCAGATTCGCCAAATCCTGGGTTCCAGGATAGTCGGTGAGTTCAGCTTGCATCACCAAAAGCAAATCGGCATCGTCTTCGATTTCTAAGCGGGAGGGCAACACCATTCCTTGAGAGGTTTCCACCACTTGGATCTCGATGGCATCGTCCTCGAAGCGCTCTTGCCAAGCGGCAGTGAACTGTTTGGCAAAGTGGTTCCAATTGGGAGAGGCAAATACCTGGAGTCGCAAATTACTCCTCCCCTAGGCGCCGAGGCGCCCAAAGAACAGGGCTTCAGCCAAGGCGGCTTTCCGCATCTCCTCCAGGTCTTGGGACTCATTTTCGGAATGCGCTTGGGACAACGGATCTTCTACGCCGGTAACGAGAATCTGGGCCTCGGGGATGAGCTCGCGGAAGGTTGCTATGAACGGAATAGAACCGCCCGAGCCGATATTGACAGAGGTCTTTTCGAAAGCATCCGTGAGGGCCTCATGCATGAGCTTGGTGGCTTCGGCCTCCAGGTCTGCCGCATAGGAAGGTCCGAGTTCGTTAATCGTGACCTTGACTTCAGCCCCGAAAGGCGCGTGGTTTTCCAGATATTTCTGTAAGGCGGCGGCAGCGCTTAGAGGATCTTCTCCCGGAGCAATGCGCATGGAGATTCGCGCCGCAGCGGAAGGAATGAGCGTGTTGGAAGAATTCGCTACCGTGGGGGCATCAAGTCCAATAACACTGATGGCTGGTTGCGACCACATTCTGGATGCCAAATCCCCCTCCCCGATAAGTTCCAGGCCGGGAACCATTCCCATTTGTTCGCGCAGTTCCGCTTCCGGATAGTCCACATCCGCCTCCAGCTCACGCTTCAGACCCGGAACAGCTACCCGTCCTTTCTCGTCGTGAAGCGTCGCCAGCAAGCGGCACAAGGAAGTCAAAGCATCGAGCGCCACTCCCCCAAATTCGCCGGAGTGAACGGCGTGAGTAAGAGTCCGAACCTCCACGGTGGTAGAAAGTACCCCGCGCAAACCGGAAGTGAGTGCTGGAGTTTCCGGATCCCAGTTTGATGAATCCGCCACCATGATGACATCGGAGCGCATAAAGTCAAGGTTTTGTTCCAAGAGGGCGCGGAAAGTCGGGGAACCAACCTCTTCCTCCCCTTCGATGAAGAGCTTTACGGTCACCGGCAGTTCCTCGCCCCAGGCTCGCAAAGCGGCCAGGTGAACTGCGATTCCCGCCCCGTCATCGCTGGAGCCGCGGCCATAGAGCCGACCGTCTTTTTCCACCGGCTCAAAGGGAGGAGTGTCCCATCCCGACTGGCCCGCTGCTGGTTGGACATCGTGGTGGGCATAAAGCAAAACGGTGGGAGCGTTTTCAGGACCGGCTTTCACCCCGAGAATGGCTGGGCGCGAGACTTCACCGGTATTGGGATCCGTGACCTGGATGACCTTGGCGTCCACACCGGCGTCTTCGAGTTGGGACCGCACGAACTGGGCGCTTTTCACCATGTCTTTCTCGTGTTCCGGAAGCGAAGACACCGAGGGAATCTTCACCAGTTCTTTCAAGAAACCTACGATTGCTGGAAAGTCTTGGGTCATTTTTTCGCGTAATGCGGTTTCTTCCATGAGGAAGCCTCCTTAGTGACGGCGTTTATTAGCGCCTTGCAAGTTGTGGAATAATCAAGTCATCATGAGTCTATTCAAAAACAAACCAGTAAGTGAACCGATTGACGCCGCAAAGACCGCGGCGGGAAAGCCCTCCCAGGTTAATTCGCGGCAAAAAACGGGCCCTACTCCGTCGCGGAAAACCCAGGAAGCCAAGCACTATCAAGGCATCGTGGGAGGAGACAAGAAGGCAGCGAAAGCGCGGGCGCGGGAAGAATCTCGTCGCCGGATGGAACTGGAGCAAGAGGGTTTACGCACTGGTCGCGAGGATTTACTGCCGGTCATGCATCGGGGCGCCGCGAGGCGAGCGGTGCGGGACTACGTTGATTCGCGCTACACCTTCTCGGAATGGATGATTGTCCTCATCCTCATTCTCATGTTCGGCGGTTTGATTGCGGTTTCCATCATCAACCAAAACAACGAAGCCTTGGCTTTGAAGATCAACACCTGGTCCATGATTCTGTCCTATGTCTTTTTGATCGGTGGCTGTTTGGAAGGGGCTTTTTTTGCGAGTCGCGCTCGCAAACACGCCATCGAGAAACTCGGGGAAGAGAAAATTCCCAGAGGCTTGCGCTGGTACGCGTTTTCCCGCTTGGTGATGCCGCGCCGGTTCCGCCAGCCACGCCCGCAGGTCACTCGTTCTTTACGGGGCAAACCCCAGGAGTGATTGTTAATTCTTTGTAAAATGTGGGTTTGTTTTCGGAAAAATCTTCTTTGGTGGGGTTTTCGCTAATAAACTGAACCGTATGGAACAAAGATATTTAGGAAATTCTGGACTGAAAATTTCGAGTCTGATTCTCGGCAACTGGCTCACCCATGGAAACCAGATTGAAGACAAGACCGCGGAAAAATGCATCAAAACTGCCCTTGAAAATGGGATTTACACCTTCGATACTGCCGATGTCTACGCCAACGGCGCCGCAGAAAAAGTTCTCGGAAAGGCTCTCAAAGACGAAGACCGCCGTGATCTCGTCATCATGACGAAAGTGTATTGGCCGGTTCATATATTCGGCCCCAATGATTGCGGATTGTCTCGCAAGCACATTATGGAGGCTGCCGAGGCCTCGCTGCGGCGCTTACGTACCGACTATATCGATGTCTATCAGGCCCATCGCTTCGACTACGAGACTCCCCTGGAAGAAACGATGCTGGCGTTTTCGGATTTGGTCCGATCCGGCAAGGTGCTCTACATCGGGGTCAGTGAATGGTATCCCGACCAGATTCGGGCCGCGGCCGGTTTGGCTCGAGAAATGAGGGTACCGCTCATTTCAAACCAGGCGGAATACTCCATGCTGTGGCGCACGGTTGAAGACGGGGTGATTGATGCCTGCGAAGAAAATGGCATGGCTCACCTCTGTTTTTCTCCCCTGACTCAAGGGGTTTTGACCGGCAAGTATCGTCCCGGGGTGGCGCCGAAACAGAAGACTCGCGCTGCGAGTAAAACCGCCGGTCAATTCATCCGCGACCGCTGGATGCGCGATGATTTGCTTCAGGCGGTGCAAGGTTTGCGCACGATTGCTGAGAAGGCCGGCTGTAAGTTGAACGAACTGGCCCTGGCCTGGCTGTTGTCTCGTCGCAATGTGGCGGGGATTATTTTCGGCGCTTCTAAACCTTCGCAGGTGGAAGAGAATTTGAAGGCCCTTGACGTGCGGTTGGATGAGGATGTTTTCGGGGCTATCGATGCGGTTTTGGGCGACTTCATTGTCCGTCACCAGCCAGAAGATCGCCCGAAGTCTCCAACTTCTCGCCCGACAATGTAGCGACTCCATCTGGGCTCGCGTCGCGCGGCTGCGGTCCAGCGAGCGTTGTGCATCACCTTACAAGCTAGTGTCCACACCGGTAAAAGTACTCAAAAAATGAAGAAATAGTTTCCGGTAGGATTGCGGGTATGTATAAATTTTTGTTTCGTCACGTGTTGGTGAAGCTCGATGCTGAATGGGTGCATCGGCGGGCGATAGAAGTTCTGGAGTTTGCGGGCCGGTTTGGCTGGGTAAGGAAGCAGGCGGCATGCTTGGTGAAACGACCGGAGAAACGCTTCGAGTGGCCACTCAAAGATAATTCTGGCACGGGGAAAGAACAGCGGATTTACGGGCCTCTTGGCCTCGCTGCCGGCATGGACAAGGAAGCACGCGCCGTACCGATGTGGGATGCACTCGGTTTCGGTTTTGTAGAAATCGGAACGATTACTCCCCTCGCCCAGCCCGGCAACGACCGTCCGCGCTTATGGAGATTACCGGAGCAACGTGCGCTTAGAAACGCGATGGGCTTCAACAATGAGGGCGCCCGCGTAGCGGCGAGACGCCTGAAACGACTGCGCTTTGAGTTCGGAAACTCTCTAGTTATCGGCGCCAATATCGGGAAAAACAAGGTCACTCCCGCCGAGAAAGCCCCGAGCGATTATCGTAAAGTTACTCGCTCCTTGGCTTCCCTAGTGGATTTCCTCGTCATCAACGTGTCTTCCCCCAACACTCCAGGTTTGCGCGACCTCCAAGCGGTTTCATCCTTGACTCCGATTGTGCGCGCGGTTCAAAAAGAGCTGCAACTTCAAGACCTCGAATCCCTACCGGTTTTCGTAAAGATCGCTCCAGACCTCGCCGACGACGACGTAATCGCCGTTGCTGACCTCGCCGTAAAGGAAAACCTGGCCGGCGTAGTCGCCACCAACACCACCATCAAACACGATCTCGGCGCCGGCGGATTATCCGGAGAACCCCTGCGGGAACGCGCCCTCGAAGTGGTGGCCCTGCTACGGTCCCGATTGCCGGAAGATAAAACCATTATCGGGGTCGGTGGTATCACGACCGCAGGCGACGCTAGGGCCATGCTCGAAGCCGGAGCAAACCTGGTGGAAGGAATCTCTGCCTTCATCTATGAAGGACCGGACTGGGCCGCCCGACTGAACCGCGAACTCACCGACTAATCCCACCAGAAGCGCCAATAGGGGCGTTCGCGATACCACTGACAGATTTCATCGGGGCTAGAAACCTGGTCAAGACCAAGTTTTATGAAAGCATCGTGGGCGTCTAAAGCATCGGCGTTCTCTGAATCTAGGCCGAGAAACTCCGGACTGATATAAAGCGCGTCGGCGCTGAGGCGTTCATCAAAACGCTGCGGGCCAATCAGGTACCCACTAAATAGCGCATCATCGGGATGGTCTTTGATGAAATCCAAAATCGCGCCCAGACTCGGGGCATAGTTTTGGCGCTCCTCGAGTGCTGCCTCGGGTATTCTTCCCCATATCCGTTTCGCGAGCCAAGAGTCTCCCCCAAAGTATGGCAGGTAGTCGATCATTTCTTCCGGCTTCACCCCCGGAAAATCCTCGGCCGTATCCATCCACATCCAGTCCGAATATTGCAAGGCCAAAACAGCGACTCCGGACAGAACAGTCCATCCGCGAGGCCCATAGAGCCCCTCATCGAGATCATTCAAGCCAATCAAATGACCGAGATTATCCAACGCTACCGTTCGCGCCATCGCGCATTGCTCGCAAGTACAGCTCACCTCGTGGTGAATCGGTTGTTCCGCGCGACGGCTCCGCAATCCCTCCAGGGCTTCCAATACAGGTGTCGGCATGATAGTTCCTTTCTTATTTGTTTTTCTAAACTGCCTTCACCCCAGTTTTTTCTAAGTTGATGGTTTTTGCAGCCCCAAGATTTTTACCATGTGAATTCGGGGTGAAAATTGCAACTGTGGAAAACCTTCGAAACCCACTCCTAACTTGGCAAACTTGGAAAAATCCGGTTTTTTAACGAGAATTTAGAGGTGCTGATTCATCTTCAAAACCTCAGAGAACACCGGGAGCTGCTCCGCGACTACACGGAGTTAAAGGACGTCAACCTGCGCCGCAGTTTCGAGGCGGAAAACGGGCTGTTCATGGCCGAATCTAACGAGGTAATCGGCCGCGTCCTCGCGGCGGGCTATCGCCCCCGCTCGCTTTTGTTGACCCCGCACTGGCTGGAGATTATTGCGCCTCACCTGGGCAAAAGCCCCTTTACCGGAGGGGATCCCCATGGAGGCCCGATTCCGGTTTTTATTGCTGATGAGGCCCTCCTCGAGTCCCTAGTCGGGTTCCACCTCCACCGCGGAGCCATCGCGTCCATCGAGCGCCCGCCACTCCTTGACCCCAGCGAGATTCTGGCGCGGTCTCGTCGTGTCCTGGTGTTAGAAGACCTCGTGGATCACACGAATGTGGGAGCAGCGGTTCGAAGCGGGGCAGCCTGCGGATATGACGCCATTTTAGTGACACCCTCTTGTGCCGACCCGCTGTACCGTCGCGCCGTGAGGGTTTCGATGGGAACTATTTTTCAGCTTCCCTGTACTAGGTTGAGCCGCTGGCCCGATCCGGAACTGTTTCATCAAAATGGTTTCGAATTAGCCGCGCTGGCTCTGAACGAAAACGCCGTTGACCTGCGAGACTATGCCGCCGAACTAGCGGGAGACCCCACTCGCAGGGTTGCGCTTGTCGCCGGAGCGGAGCGTGACGGGCTAAAGAAACGTACCTTGGCTGGAGTGGATAAAGTTGTTCGCATCGAGATGGCTCACGGGGTAGATTCTCTAAACGTGGCAGCGGCCTGCGCGGTAGCCTGCTGGGCGACCGAGCGCCAAAACCCATTTGAGGGCGAACAGAACAGATAAAACCCGATAGGCTGGGATTATGGAACAAGATAACCCCACCATGTATGAACGGATGCGGGCCGGTGAACTCTATAAATTTGCGGGCCCCGAGTTTGAGCGCCTCGGCGCCGAGTCCGCCAAGCGCATGGTGCACTACAACACTTTGACCACGGCTCCTCGAGAGGAGGTGGATGCCGCACTCCAAGAAATGTTTGGCAAAGTTGGGCCCGGCGTCACCATTCGCCCGCCGCTCTATATTGATTACGGCATCCACACCACCATTGGTGAAGGCACCTTCATGAATTTTGGCTGCGTACTTTTGGATGTGGCTGATATTACGATAGGAGCCCGTTGCCAGTTTGCCCCCGGGGTGCAGCTCCTCACCGCTTGGCATCCCTTGGAGGCCACAACGCGCCGAGACGGCTGGGAGGCCGGCACGCCCATCACCATTGGTGACAATGTCTGGCTCGGAGCCAACACGCTCGTTTTATCGGGCGTGACCATCGGAGAAAACACCGTGGTCGGAGCAGGTTCGGTCGTCACCCGCGACCTCCCCGCAAACGTGATTGCCTTCGGGAATCCGGCTCGGGTACAGCGTCGTCTGCCTGAGGAACGAGAATAGCACGCTTTCAGACGGATTAGGGATTAAAGTCGTGAAGATTTCGACGTCAAACCCGCCATAGCGGCTCTCGTGTCGAAATCTTCACGACTTTGGCGCGAGAAGCTCCTCAATCAGTGTGAGGGTTTCTTGTGGGTCCCTGACCTCCTGGCAGGGAATGCCTGTTGCAACCACTGGAAAATCGTTACCGGCCGGGTCAAGACGGTCCCCCACGAACAACACCTCGTTCGCCTCCAGGCTTTGCGCCGCTAAAAGGGCTCGCATCCCGTAGGCCTTATCGACGCCTTTCGCCGTGATATCAATGGAAGTCGAGCCACCCGAGCGAACCTCAAGACCCGGCAATAGTGGCGTTAGCGCCTCCACCAAGCGGCTTCGCTTCGATTTGTCGGGATCCCAATCTCGCTTGGCCTGCAACGGCGCATTTTGACCCAGGGCTGAAAACGTCACCTGTGTTCCGCGATCTTCAATGATTTCTCCCCAGGGATGCTCCTCCCAAAGCCCCAGTTTGGTGGCTACTTCCTGGAGTGTCCACTTCACTTCTTGGCGCACCGCGGGCTCGAGGGCCTCCACGTACACGGTTTCAATCTCACCAGCGGGTTTGCGCCGGTAATACCGGGTTCCGCAGGTCGGCAACAGGTGCAGGGTGCGAGCGCTAAATCCAAGCTCCAGCCGCTTCAAAACCTGGGTTTGGAACTGGGAAAACTGGCCCCCCGAGATAACTGCCACCTCGAAACGCGTCAAAAGCCGCGCTAGAGCCGCAGCCATGTCAGGAGAAATCGGAGCCTTGGAGTCTGCCAAGGTGTCGTCCAAATCGAAAGCCACCAGCCGTAACTGAGCCTCGACGACCTCACCAAAAGTGCATTTCACCAGGTCAGTTTATCAAGGGCGTGTGAGACGTGCGGACTCCGCAGGGACTCTTTGCGACGCGAGGCGTACACGAATGTACGGCGTAGGAAGAATTTTGCAAGAACTACGAAATCATTAAAAACGAATTACCTAGTGAAAGGAAATAGAAAAAACTTTGCCGTCTGAATTTTGCCGTACACCGTACATTCATGCACGCTTAATCGACTCGGAAGCGAGAAACCCGTTTTTGGAGTGCCGCCACCGCGGAAGAAAGCACGCCCATGTGTTCTTGGAAACGCAGGGATTCCCCATGCGAGGCGTCCACCAATCGAGATAGGTCAGTAGCCTGGCCGGACATTTCTATAGCCAAATCTCTCACTGCCGTCACTCCCCCGTGTGATCGTCCCAAGGCTTCCTCTTGCCCAGCGACCGCCTCGCTAACCGCTTGTTGACCGTCACTCAGGGCCTCGAGTTGTTCCAAGAGCTCGGCGATCTGGACGGTTCCCTGTGTGGCCTGCTCTTCCAACACCTCGACTCTCGCCAAAACATCGGTCGTCGTCTCCGCAGTTTGAGTGGCGAGATCCTTTGCCTGATCGGCAACAACCTTAAACCCCTTCCCCGCTTCGGCGCTGCGGGCAGCCTCAATAGTGGCGTTGAGAGCCAACATATTGGTTTCACCTGAAATGGTCGCAATATCTTGCATCAAACTGTAAATCTGGTCTACGGCCTGTTTCAACTCGTAGATTGCAGATTCCAGGTCTTTGGCCGCGGTCATGCCTTCAGTCCGCAGCCTCTCGTTTTCTGTGGCGGTCCCCGACAGTTTCGCGATGTCTCCAGCCACTGCGGTACCGTTATCTGTCAAGGATTCCGCCATCGAGTTGAGAGCCTCACCGGTAGTGGAAAGTTGCTGAGTAGAGCGAAGTACCTGGTCGTTTCCGGTTTGAACCGCGGTGGCCGCCTGAGAGGAAGTGGCGGCAAATTGTTCCAGGCGACTGGAACCCTCATTTAGTTGTTTCACCAAGGAAGTCAAGAAATCCATGAGTTTATTCACGGATTGTGAGAGTTCCCCAATCTCATCTTGAGAATAGATTTTCGCCCGCCTAGTAAAGTCCC
This sequence comes from Mobiluncus porci, assembly GCF_009695935.1. Classification (GTDB taxonomy): domain Bacteria; phylum Actinomycetota; class Actinomycetes; order Actinomycetales; family Actinomycetaceae; genus Mobiluncus; species Mobiluncus porci. Next base: position 138,770 of record NZ_VUMY01000001.1, on the reverse strand, counting down.
CGTCCGCGGAGGCGGACAAAACTTCTGAGACAGAAGATACCGAGCGGCGAATCCGCGCCCGCATCGTGAAGCCCACAATAGTCCCCAGGACAGCCAACACTGCTAAAGCCACAATCTGAATCATCAACTGGACGATAATGGCCTGTTTTTGACTCTCTGCGTTGGTGATTCCCTGTAACTGCACCAGCCCAACCACCAGCAAAATCACCATCAAAATCGTGAAACTATAGCTAAGAATCGCTGTGAATTTGAATTGGCCTGCAATGTTCAAACCCTTGAACTTCATGATTCCACCTCCGTGGTCGCGCCTGCCGATTCACTGATGGTCTCCGCAACTGCATTCAAATCCAGGTGGGAGACGAGAGCGCGGACTGAGTCAATGGATTGACGGGCCTGTCCGGCTCCGGCAGTGATAACCTCCAAATTGTCGCGAATCGAGCCGGCAGCAGTGGAGATGCTCGAAATTTCTTCACTGAGGGTTTTGGCTTCCCCCAGTGCTTCGGTGCAAGAGCTTTCCATGGCCTGCACCACGCTAGCCTGGTCGGACACGGCTTGGCTGGATTCGGTTTGAGAAGCATTGATGGAAGTGAGCTTTTCGCTCACGGTTTGTGCCATCCCTACTGTGACGTCGCAGCGCGTTTGAATCGTTGCGGAGGCCTCGGTGACGGTTTCTGCCGCAGAGCTCGTTTGGACGGCAAGATCCTTGATCTGACCGGCAACAACCGCGAAACCAGCGCCGATTTCCCCCGCTTTGGCAGATTCTATCGTGGCGTTTAAGGCCAGCAAACTGGTTCGCTCCGCAATGTCCGCAATTTGCTCAACTGCTTCGGAGATTTCAGCAGATTGCTGTGAGAATTCTTTAATGAGAGACGAGATGGCTGCGACTTTCTCAACTTCTTTTACCCCGATTTCGAGGGTGGACGCGGCTTGGACGGCAATTCGTTGGCGCGCAGACGAAATATCACTGGCCGCCTGGGCGAGATTTTCCGCCGTGGAGTATAGTTCGCGAGCCCGCTGGCTGACCGCGCTCACCTTCGAACTCACTTCACCGGATGAATCGCTTAAACCTCCTACCGTTTCGCGCAGGCGTTCTTCCTGGGTGGCCACTTCACGGTAGACCTCGCGGGTGTCGGTCAACAAGTCGCTCAGCGAGTTACGGGTGGAGTTCATCACCGCAGCAAGATCGGACAACTCATCATTCGTGACTCCGCGAGCACCTCGAGTGAAATCGCCAGCGGCCATAGCCTTTGCTGAATTCGCCGCTGACGCAGCTGCTTCGGTGACAGAGCGGGAGATAAAACGAATCAGCCACCAAGCTGCCAATCCCCCGAGCGCGGACACGACCAAGAGTCCCCCGAAAATGAATGGCCAATTGATGAGAAGTTTACCTCCGGAGTCTGCCCGAAAATTGAGCTGTAGGAGCACGACAAGAGAAACTAGGAAAACCAGCCCTGGGGTCAGCAAGACGCCAATCCCGCTGACGATATTTTTCGCCAAAAGATTGAAGCGCAGGTTGCGTAAACGTAACGGAGAGTCCGGCTGTGGCATAGGTTAATTTTTACCTGAATTGTCCTTAGAACGTAGGTATTTAAACAGATGAGTCGCGGATTTTGCCCCGAATCCGGGTACTTGTTCGATTTCTGCGGCGCTGGCCTCCCGCAGTTTTTTCACGGAACCAAAATGTTTCAACAAGGCCTTCTGTTTCGCGGGTCCCAGTCCTGGAATATCATCAAGCACGGAGCGAGTCATTGCTCGCGCACGCTTTTGGCGGTGCGCGGTAATCGCGAAACGGTGGGATTCATCGCGCAGATATTGCAAGAGGTAGAGCGCATCAGAAGTGCGCGGGAAGATGACGGGGTATTCCGAGTCCACAGTCCACACTTCCTCTAAGCGCTTGGCTAGGCCGATAACCGGAATGTCCCACACCCCGACTTCGTCCATGGCGGCGCGGGCGGCATGAACCTGGGGCAGGGCGCCGTCCACCACCACCAAGTCGGGACGATAAGAAAACCGCCGCGGTTCCTTTGGTTCCGACTCGTCGATTGCGCAAGGCTCCGCTTCTTCGGCGATAAGTCGCTCAAAGCGCCTCCGCAGCACCTCATTCATCGCCGCGGTGTCGTCGGGCGCCCCCTTACCTTCTGGTCCGCGAACCGTGAACTTCCGGTAGGCGTTCTTCCGCGGCGCGCCGTCCTCGAACACCACCATCGAGCCCACCTGGTAGGTGCCTTGGGTATGGGAAATGTCGTAGCATTCAATGCGCAGCGGCGGGTCAAAACCAAGGAGTCGCCCGAGCTCATTTAGCGCCAAATTGCGCTGCGTCAAATCGCTCGCCCGCCGCGTCTTATAGAGTTTCAAAGCCTCCGCAGCATTCATTGCAACCCGCTCCATGGCCTCGCGTTTCAACCCCCGCTCGGGTCGGCGAATCGTGACTTTCGCTCCGCGCACCGTAGAAAGCCACTGCTCCAAGGATTCCCGTCCTTGGGGCAGAACTGAAACCAGAATCTCCGTCGGAATAAACACCTGGTCAAAATGCACGACATCATTGGCGGAACTCGGCTCGATTCGCTTCGCTCCCCCGTTTTCTTTGAGACGAGAAGCCACCTCACCATAGATTTGTTCCAGAGCGCGCGACATCAAAGCGCGTTCGTCCATATCCTCTTCAATGGTTGAAATCCAGCCGCGTTGTCCACGAATCCGCCCCGCCCGCACATAAAACACCTGGACCGAGACCTGGAGTTCGTCCGCCGCCAAAGCAAAAAGATCTGCGTCGGTATCGTCATTCAAAACCACCGCATTTTTCTCCAGGACTTTTCGAAGCGCCTCCAACTGGTCGCGTTTCTTTGCGGCTTGTTCAAAACGGAAAGCCTGGGAGTCGGCCCACATCTCGCTTTCGAGATCCTTCAAAAAACCGGCTTCATGACCGCTCATGAAGTCGCAGACCTGTTGGGCCAACGCACGATGTTCCGACTCACTGATCCGCCCGATGCAAGGCGCCGAACACCTTCCGATATAGCCCTTCAAACACGCCCTACCGGCCGAACGCGCCCGCGAAAACACCCCATCGGTACAAGTCCGAACTGGAAAAACCGTCTCCAATAAATCCAGAGTCTGCCGGATTGCCCACACGGCCGTGTAGGGCCCGAAGTATCGCACCCCGCGTTGGTGGGCGGTCCGCAAAACTCCCATTCGGGGGAATTGCTGGTTCATGGTGACGGCAAAATAGGGATAGGACTTGTCGTCTTTGAACATGACATTGAACTTCGGGTCATATTCCTTAATCCAGGTGTATTCCAAGGTGAGCGCCTCGACCTCGGAGCCCACCACGACCCAAGACACCGACTCGGCTGTCGCGACCATTTTTGCGGTACGCGGGTGGAGCCGCTCGGGCGAGACGAAATACGAGGTCAAGCGGTTACGGAGGTTTTTGGCCTTACCGACATAGATAACCCTCCCGCTTGAGTCGCGCCACCGGTAGACCCCGGGGACAGCGGGAATCTCGGAAGTCTTGGGAAAATTTTCGGGGCGCATCGTTCTCCAGGTTCACTCTCGGGTCTCTACCGTGGTGAAATCCGAGTCATCATCTGAATCCAGAATTGCCGGTTTTTGAGCCTTTAGCAACTCCTCACCGACGAGCCCGCGATTCCCTCTCTCTCCAGCCGCGGCATCTAGGGTGGCGTTTTCCCGCCTCGCCCTTGCTGACTTATGCTTTTCCAACCAGCCCACGACGAGCCGGTACAGCACCGGCAGTAGCACCAGCGTCAACAAAGTCGAAGACACGAGCCCACCGATAACCGTCACCGCCAGCGGTTTAGAGATGAAACTCGAGGTGGAGCCAAATCCGAGAGCCATCGGAACCATCGCGGCTACGGTCGCCAAAGCGGTCATCACAATCGGGCGAAGCCTCTGCATCGCGCCGTCTCGAATCGCGCTCGGAATGTCATCTCCGCGTTCGTGATACTGGTTGATGAGGTCAATCAGGACGACCGCGTTCGTGACAACGATACCGGTAAGCATCAAGAGCCCCACCATCGCCGACAGATCCAGAGCCGTTCCGGTCACCAACAGCGCCACGAAAGACCCGATGGCCGCGAAAGGAATCGCCACCAGGAGGAGCGCCGGTTGAAGAAGTGACTTGAAAATCCAGACCAAAACGAGGTAAATCAAGAGCACCGCCGCCATCAAAGCCAGCAATAGCTGGTTGAAGGACTCGGTGAGATCTTGGGAAGCGCCGGCCTCGGTGACCGACACGCCGTCTGGGAGATCCGTGCGGTCTATCGCGCGGGACACGTCATTCGCTACCGCCCCGAGGTTCCCGTTGGCTTCTGGTTTTACGGAAATCGTGGTGGTGGTTTGTCCATCAATGGTCGTGATCGTCGGTTGAAGCTTCACCTCTTCGATGGTCGCAAAAGTGTCAATCGGTCGACCAAGCAAAGTCATCGCTCGCAATTCCTCCAAGGTTTTCACCGGATTCGTGGCCGCGACTTTGATGGAGGTGTCGATATTGTTCAAGGTGATGGTACCGATTTCGGGATTCACGAGTTGCGCGGAAATCATTCCCACCACGTTGTTTTCGCTTACTCCCGCCGCGGCTGCCCGGTCTTTATCGACCGTGATCTGGATCGCTGGGGTGGCTGCGGTCAAATCCGACTCTATGGATTTCACGTTTTTGAGGTCAGCAAGGGCCTTCAGCAAAGCGTCGTTGGTTTGAATCGCCGCGTCCTCGTTCGGGGCCGTGAACTGGATGTCTATCGAACTCGAGCCCAGCATCGTGGAGCTCAGGTCGGTTATCGTCCCGTCACCCGATTTCACCCCCAAGGCGTCTTCAGCCGTGCCCACGAGCGTCTTGGTGATTTTGCTCAAGTCGAGGTTGCGGTCGATGGAAACCATGTAGGAAATCGCGGGGCCGCTGGTAGATCCTCCCCCTCCCATGGAGAATCCGCCACCTGAGCCGCGACCATTGCCTCCCCCGAAAGCCGCCACCGAAGAAACCCCATCTACCTTTTGGAGCGCGGCTTCTACCGGTGCCGCGGCTTTTTCCAAGGCGTCGAGGTTCATCCCGGGGGTGACCTTTTGGGATAGCATCACCATGCCGGAGTTTGAGGTCCCCATCAGGTTAATCTTCAAAAGCGGGAACATGGCCGCGGTGGCGAGCAAGATTGCGAGGGCGGCCGCAAGGGTCCACCCCGGATGGTGCTGGGTCACCTCGAAGGCGGGACGATAGGCGCGCCTGAGCCAATAGTTTTCCTCCGCGGCTTCCACCTCACGCCGGTGAGCCTCCGAGGTTCCCTCGCGGGCTGCCAGTCGGGAGGCCACCGAGGGGCGCAAGAACCAATAGGCCAAGACTGGCACAATCGTGAGCGCCACAAACAGGGAGGCTGCAAGGGCGATGACGACGGTGAAGGCGAAGGGACGGAAGAGTTCTCCCACCATGCCAGAAACAAGTCCGATGGGGACAAAGACGATAAACGACACGATGGTGGAGGCGATTACGGCTCGGGAGACCTCTTTGACCGCGTCAACAATGGCTTCCCGCTTGGGTTTGCCGTATTCGAGATGACGCTTGATGTTTTCAATGACGACAATCGAGTCATCCACCACCCGCCCGATTGTGAGCGTAAGCGCCGCGAGCGTGAGCATATTGACCGTATAGCCGCTGATCAACATACCAATGAAACCAATCAGGAGCGAGAGTGGAATCGAGATGGCAGTAACGAGGGTGGATCGCAGCGAGGTCAGGAACATGAGGATGACGAGCACGGCGAAGAGGAGACCTAGAATCCCTTCCCGAGCGAGCGATTCCACGGAGCCCGTGATGTAGGGAGCCTGTTCAAACATGGTGGTGAACTTGGTGTTGGATCCGATTGTCTTTTCGAGTTCCCCGAGTTTGTTGTTGAAGGCTTGCGTGGTTGCGACGATATTGGCGCTAGCAGTGGGATAAATAATGATGGCTTGAGCCGGTTTTCCGTTGATATTGCCGAGCGAGGTCTCTTCGGCCATTTGTAACTCCACGGTTCCGAGATCAGCCAGTTTCGTGACTTTTCCTCCTGCGTCACTCGGAATCGGAAGATTTTTTAATTCGTCGAGGCTCGACATGGCTTTTCCGACTGTCACATCAAGGGTGTTGTCCCCGTTTAGAACCGATCCCACCGGAACGGCGAGTCCCGAGTTCGTGAGCACGTCGCGAATGGTGTTTTGGTCAACGCCGGCTTGGGCGATTTTCGCCGCGTCAAGGCTCAGCAAGACGTTTTGTTCTGGAGCGCCAATGAGCATGACCTGGGAGATTCCGGAAACTTTTTCGAGACCGGGGACGACGGCGGAACGGATGCGATCCGCGACTTCCAAGGGAGAACCATCAGAGGTGACGGCCACAAAGGCCAGTGGAATAGACGAGGTGCCCCCGCTCACAACATTGGTCTCGGCACCTTCTGGAAAATTCGTGTTGGCGCGGTTTGCTGCCAGTTCTACCTTCGAAGTCGCGCGAGCCAAGTCGGTGCCGTAGGCAAGCGAAACTTGGACCATCGACAGGCCCGAAGAAGATCGGGTCGTGGTGGACTCTACCTCGGGAATGAGCGCAACCTGTTGTTCAATCGGGACGGAAACGCGGGCCTTCATCTGTTCCGAGGTGGCTCCTGGTGAAACCGTGACGACGCTCACCTGCGGGAGTTCCACGCTCGGGATGAGTTCTTGGCGCATCGTGAGGACGGAGAAAACCCCGAGGACGGTGATAATCACGGAAAGCAGCGCCACAAAGGCGCGGTTTTTCAAAGACAGTCTGGTGAGCACTGATTCATTTTATGGCAAGTAATAGTTTTTTTCGCTTTGGTCTTTCCTAGCTCAGGATGCCAGACCTGTCCGAAGATTTGGGCACTGACCGATAACAGACGGGTCTATCTGGCTGGGCATTAGACTGTTGCTTTGTCTTTTGAGGTTTCTTTGCGGTCTCCGGCTGAGGTGGGGGCGGATGTGGGTGCGTTTGTGGATTATCGTCTCAAATTTCTTGAAGTTTCGGGTGCATGACCTCAATAAAGAACATCCCGAGAAGGGCTTCCTTGAGTTTGGTTTGGCGGATTGCGCCAGAAGCCGCATTTGTTGGATTTCTTGTTGGATGCGTCGCTGGCGCGGGAAACCCTGGAGCAAGAGGTTTCTATCAAGGCTGGTGAGCTTATTGGGGAGCTCCATGCAGCTTTGAGCCGTCAGTATCTTGATCCGGATTCTGTGGAGGAGTCTCATGCGTTGAATGTGTTGTGTGTCCGGCTGGTGTTCTGTCTCTATGCCGAGGACGCGGGGCTGTTCGGTAAAGACGCGTTCCTGGGGTATCTCTCGGGTTTTGAGGCGGGCCAAATGCGCTCGGCCTTATTGGATTTGTTCAAGGTGTTGGACACGCCGGTGGAGGCGCGTGACCCGTATCTGTCTGACACCCTGAAGGCTTTCCCGTATGCGAACGGCGGGTTGTTTGCCGGTGAGTTTCAAATCCCGCAGTTCACGGCGGAGTTAAAGACCTTACTTGTTGAGCGCACGGCGCGGGATACGGACTGGTCGCGAATCAGTCCGACGATTTTTGGCGGGATTTTCGAGAGCACTTTGAACCCGGAAACGCGCCGTTCGGGCGGGATGCACTACACGGATCCGGTGAATATCCACAAGGTGATTGACCCCTTATTTTTGGATGACCTCAAAGCAGAACTCGAAGCAATCCTCAATGACACGACGCTTACCCCGCGCCAGAAAACGAACCGCCTGACGGCTTTCCAAGACAAGCTCGCGAGCCAGCGTTATCTTGATACTTTCCGCACGGATTGGATACAAACCTACGACTGTCTGAAAGTCGCCGCCTAGAGGGTTCACTTTTTGAAAAAGGGTTCACCCTACGCCTCGGTGTCGATGTGCGCCGGGGTTTCAACAGTCTTGGTCGTCGCGCTGGGCTTGTCGGCGTTCACTTTCGCGCCGCCGAGATCGATGCCGAGTTTCTCCTCGACTTTCGCAATGGCCGCCTCGTTCTTCTTATTCAACACGGCCTGCAAGAAATCCGCCTGGTTCGGAACATCCTTCGTCCACACCAACATATCCAACAAGTTAGTCGTCGAATTCCCGTCCTTATCCTTACCCGGAAGCAACATCACCTCCATAAAATTCGAGGTCGCAAACGCCTTCGCCAAAGCATCAACCTTGGACATTTCCTTGTCTCCCTTACCTTCAGCAAGTTCGTAAAGAGCCCCAAGAATGTTTTTCTGCCCATCGGATAACGAACCAACAAAACCAGAGGCCCTCTCAGCATATTTACCCTCAAAGCTCTTTATGCCATCTCTAAGGTAATTGACTTTTTCAGAAAGATTGTGAGCATTTCGATCACCCGTCGCTTCGAAGCTCGTGGGATCTTCCTTAGCTATTTTATCCATAGCATCATAGGCTCGAATCTTCATTTGACGCCACTGCATATACTTCTGACCTTCAGGGGTGTTAATCGCCGGAGAACCACCGGGATTATCCGAATGGTCTTTTGAATACGCATAGACGAGTTTCTGTATCCCCTTCACCCAGTCAAGATGATTTTCTATTTCACCAAAACGACTTGTAAATGCGTGTTCCATAGCTCGGGTGCTAATCAAGGAATCTTTGGCGGCATCCGATGAAAAAGTCTCCAAAACAACACTATCGATTTGCGATTGATAAGCATTATTCGTTGCCGATCCTGGACGGCCATCAGGAGAATAAATATGCATGCCAGAGGTGTAAGTTAACTCAGCGGCACCATACATTCCTCCCTCCACGTGATCCCAATATTGTGGCATCAACGACGAGGTAATTGATACGGCAAGTTGTGAATCTAAACCATTGTCATGGCAGTAAACATAAATATTGGCAATAAAGTTACGTTGCTCATTGGTGAGCTGATTCGCCGCCTTCAGTCCAGCGCCAGGCCCAATCCCATCAGGCGAATAGTCAACCGGATTGTAGGCATAAATAACCGGCATGTCATTACGATCCCCGCCATTTTCAATACCGAAGGAATTCTTCAGCATCTCTTCCCAACCGTTATAGCCATCAATAGCCGAAGATGTTGCCAACGCTCCACCGTCATGTTTTTGTTCGAAAGGCCCGTCAACAGCAGTGGGATCAAAAACCTTCGCCGCACTTTGCGCCAGTGAAGAAATTTCGACTGTGTCAACGACGGGCGTGCTCGCCACCGTTGACACAGTAAAAGGATCGCTCTTAGTCGCAGACGTAGAAGACTTAGGCAGCGTCGAAGCCACCATCGTGCTCAATCCATTGACCAATCCCGCATCCATGCCAATCAACTCCTATGTATTCAATATGGTTTCTTTACAAAAGAAACCGATATCGTGTCGTAACCCGGATCATTGTAGATAGCTGAGGCAACACCGTCGGGGAAACGGTGTTCCACAGTGAATTCCCCTTTTGCAGAAATCTCAGCAGTATAGACCGTCCCGATGTATCCACCCTGCGCATCTACGGTTAGGAAACTTCCCATGGCGTCACCAGACACCGTTTGATTCTGGACTTCTTCGTAAAAAGGTGTGCAGGCAGCGTATCTTGTTCCAAACGGAAGGGTATAACAAAGCGGCATGTCCTCTTGCTTTACCGTTTGGCTGTAACCGACCATGGAAACATTAACCGCTGTCGCCTTATACATGGTCGTAACCGATGAAGGAGCCAAGAAAGTAGAGGTGACAGTCAAAGGTTGATTAACACTGTAGATGTTGTAGTGCTGTTGAGATCCGATCCACTGTCCGGCGGAGGCGAACGCCGTCCCCGCCATCAAGGTCGAAAGACCCAACGCGGCGGCTCCAGCAGCGAGTTTACGAAGCGCAGCCATTTTTAATCCTTTGTCCGATGTCTTATGGTTTACATAAGCCAGCGCACAGCCAATTCTTCGGCAGCAGAAGACTCTTTTTAAGGATTTTTTCAAAGATTTAACCTCAACGACGCCTGCGCGATTCAAAGCCTCTGGTCACCGAAAACAGGGAAGATATTTTCCGACAAGTCACACCCACATTCCGACGAGTCTCTGACGTGCCCCCGTTTGTAGGGCCAGTTTGTTTGGCGGGGGCCGCATCCAGGTGCTCACGCAGCACAGGGGCGGTTATAGAGCGCTCCACCATGCCACCAACACACTCACGCGTGAACTCATCCACGATAGACACGATTTTCAACGCCTTCCCGGTCTCGTCAGCATCAAACTGGAAATCCACAAACCCGCAAGCTTACAGGCCTTACGCTCGCTAATATCAAGGCGTTCCATCAAACAAACCACGCCCGCCCGGCGCCTAGCCGGGCTCAGAAGTTTCCCTCAGCCAACTCCCTCAACGCTGCCTTCTCCAGCTCCGCCTCAGCCAAAAGCCGTTTCAAAACCGCGTTCTCCTGACTCAACACTTTCATCCGTTTCACGCCAGGCAAATCCATGCCCTGATAATGGTTTTTCCACCGGCAATACGTCGGCTCAGTTGATGCCAATCTTGCGACACGCATCAGCCACCGCACCCCCCTCAGCCAACACTTTCACCGCCCTATCCAGCGCTTTCACAACATCTTCCGAACTATAACTCCATGCACTTACTCACCATAAGCTCCATTCTGCCAAAAACGGCCATCAAGAACTCTCAAAACAAACGAACCTAAATTACGGAGTCATGCCACTGGCTTCGAAGTGTTTGAAGCTGCGGATACGGTTTTCCCGGTCGACTATCTGCGCGGCAACCTTCTCGTATTTCACGTACAGCTCCCCGTGGCGGGCGGTCAGCGCGTTGAACTGCCGGTTGTATTCTGCCTGGTTCGACGCGGTGCGTGCGTTACGGTCGATGAGCTTGTCGATAGCCGCTGAGGCTGATTTGACATCGGCGATTAGCTTGTCGGCTTGCTCCTGTAACCGGGTGGTGTCGAGTTCCGCCATGACTTCTTCACGCACGATCCTGCTGGCTTCGTCGCTCTCGCCGAGCAGGTCGGTGACTGCTTGCAGGTAGAGGTTTTTGGTTTCGGGTTCTTCGAGTTTCGGGGTGGTGCAGTTTTCGCCGTGCCCGTATTTGTGGTTGCATCGCCAGATGGTTTTCCTGTATCGCTCATCGTTGGAGTGCCAGGTTTTCGACCCGTACCATCCCCCGCAGTCCCCGCATTGAATCTTCCCGGAAAACAACAAATGCCTCGAGTAGGAGCGGTTCGCTTGCTTCCGGGTAGCGATTTCTTGTTGCACGAAGTCGAAAACGGCAGGGTCGATGATAGCCTCGTGGCTCCCGGTCACATAGTACTGCGGCACCTCACCCCGATTCACCACCTGCTTTTTGGTGAGGAAGTCCACCGTGTAGGACTTTTGCAGCAACGCGTCGCCCTTATATTTCTCGTTGCGTAGCATCGAGCTGATATGCCCAATTGACCATTTACACCCGGTCGGGTTCGGTGCCTGCTCCCGGTTGAGAATCTTCGCGATACCCGAGAACGATTCGCCTTCCAAGAACAAAGCGAAAATGTGTTTGACTGTTTCGGCTTGCTCCTTGTTGACGACCAGCTCCCCGTTCGGGCCGCGGTCGTATCCGATGGACCTGGAAAACGGGATGGTGGTTTTCCCGACTGCTAATGCCGAAGCGGACGAGACTGAACAACCGCCCGAATACCCCGAGCGGTGGATGCCACGCGCAGGTGAAGCTGAAGCACTGGGCGTATTACCTGAGTGAAGAAACCCTCAACATCATTGATGCTTTTGTAAAACGCGGCGGGTAACGGCTGTTGACGAGTTCAACTCAGACTTAACTTCTCCAGGCTCACGCCGCTTGCCTGATGCGTCTAGGATGGAAGTATGACTACATTTACGACTTTTTCCGACTTGAAGACTTTGAACATCCCTCTCATCTTGGGGGTTACCGCGGATCGCGACGGAAACCTCCAGGTTCCTACTTTTCCGGCCCTTGCTGATTTTGCCAGATCTGCAGGAGTAACAGGGAAGGCTGGTGAGGCCCAGCGTTCCCCCTCCCCCCACGATTTCGCCTCTCCCTACGTGGTTTTTGTAGGCCTGGGAGATTTGGAGAACCACTCCTTCCCCGCCGAGGCCTTGCGCGCCGCCGCAGGAGCGGGAGCCCGCCTCGCCGAAGCCTCCGAACTGGCCCTCTCCTTTCCCACCAGCGATACTACCGCAGCAGTAGCAGTAGCTGAAGGCGCTTTGCTTGGTGGATACCACTTTGACAAATACCTCACGAAGAAAAAGCCCCTGCTGAAACAAATCATGCTTCCTGCCGAAAACTTCCCCGCTGCGGAATCCTTGAATCGGGTCGAGATTCTCGGCAAGGCTATCTTTGATATTCGCGATCTCGTCAACGCTTCGCCTTCCGCGCTCTATCCCGAGACGCTGGCAAAGTGGATGGAAAAAGCCGCAAGGGGGCTTCCCGTGAAAGTGAAAATCTGGGACTGGGAAGCGCTGAAAGCCGAGGGGTTTGGCGGGATTGTCGCGGTGGGACGCGGGTCTAAGCGCAAGCCGGTCTTGGTGAAGATGACTTACGAACCCGAAAATCCTCGGGCCCAAGTGGCGTTGGTCGGCAAGGGGATTACCTTTGACTCGGGCGGTTACTCTTTGAAGCCGTCTAATTCCATGGCCACAATGAAATCAGATATGACCGGAGCCGCCACCATGGGCAATGCGGTTATCGCCGCGGCTAAGTTGGGGTTGCCGGTCAAGGTGACTGCCTGGTTGGCGTGCGCCGAGAACATGGTCAGCGGTGGAGCCACGCGCGTTGACGACGTCATCATCATGAAAGACGGCACCAGCGTGGAGGTCACCAACACGGACGCGGAGGGGCGCTTGGTGTTGGCCGACGGCATCGCGATGGCAGTTGGGGAAAAACCTGACTTAATCGTCGATATGGCCACCCTGACCGGGGCTCAGATTGTAGCGCTCGGTTCCCGCATGGCCGGCGTGATGGGTTCAGCCAAAGACGATTACTTCGAGGCAGCCAAGCGAAGCGGCGAGATGGCATGGCCTTGCCCCCTGCCGGAGCACCTGGCGGATGACTTGAAGTCTGACATCGCAGATTTACGTAACTCCGGCACTAAACGTGAGGGCGGAATGCCTCTGGCGGGATTGTTCTTGAAACACTTCACCAAGGGCGCGCGTTGGGCTCACGTCGATATTGCCGGCCCCGGCTTCAACAAGGGCTCAGCCTGGGGCTACACCCCAAAGGGCGGCACCGGCTACGGGCTTCGCACCCTGATTGACCTCATCGAGCGCCTCTGACCTGCTGAAACGGTGGGGGCGTGCTTTATCGTCCCAAAAGTGGGACGAAAAAGCACGCCCCCATCGTTTCACATTAAACATGACGTAAAGGCCGTTCAAAGACCCAGTTTATCTGGAGGACATCGAGAAAAATTCGTGACAGAATAGAGGTCATAGGTATTTAGTCCCAACAAAAACATTGGAGTTTATTTTGAGCGAAGAAACTTATGACATCGTCATTTTGGGCGGCGGAAATGCCGGTTACGCTTGCGCTTTACGGGCTACCGGCCTGGGCATGAGCGTGGCGATGGTAGAAGAAGACAAAGTCGGCGGCACCTGCTTGCACCGTGGCTGCATCCCCACCAAGGCTTTGTTGCGTGCCGCCGAGGTCGCCGACACGGTTCATGAAAGTCTCGATTGGGGCATCGCTTCGTCATTCACTGGCATCGATATGGCAAAGGTTTTGGAATTCCAGTCCGGTGTCGTGAACAAAATGTATAAGGGTCTCCAGCATCTCGTGAAAGCCCACAAGGTTGAACTCGTCAATGGTCGCGGTCGCTTGACCGGCCCGGACACCGTCACCGTGGGCGAGCGGGTTTTGCACGGTAAAAACGTCGTTCTCGCCTCCGGTTCCTTCACCAAATCGCTCGGTATGAACCTCGGCAACCGTATCCTCGGCTCAGAACACGCTCTGTTCCTCGACCACGTGCCGAGCTCCGTCGTGATTCTTGGCGGCGGCGTTATCGGGGTGGAGTTCGCAAGCGTCTGGAAGTCTTTCGGCGCTGAAGTCACCATTATTGAGGCTCTCCCCCATCTAGTCCCGAACGAAGACGAGGATGTCTCCAAGGGACTCGAAAAGGCCTTCAAATCTCGCGGGATTAACTTCTTGACCGGCACCCGTTTTGCGAACGCTCAAGAAGACGAGTCCGGCGTGACCGTAAACACCGAGGACGGTCAACAGTTCCGCGCCGACTATCTCCTGGTGGCGATTGGCCGTGGCCCGAACACCGCCGACATGGGTTACGAGGAACAGGGCATCCCGATGGATCGCGGTTTCGTGCTGGCTAACGAGCGCCTCCACACCGGCGTCGGCAACATCTTTGCCGTAGGCGACATTGTGCCTGGTCTACAGTTGGCCCACCGCGCCATGATGCAAGGCATTTTCGTCGCCGAAGAAATTGCTGGATTGAACCCGCGCGTGGTTGACAACGATAACGTTCCGCGCGTGACCTTCTGTGAACCGGAAATTGCCTCCGTGGGTCTCACCGAGGCGAAGGCGAAGGAAGTCTATGGCGCCGAGAATATCGTGTCTGCCAAGTCGAATATGCTCGGTAACGCGAAGTCGCAGATGCTCAAGGCCGCTGGCTTCGTGAAACTTGTCCAGGTAAAAGACGGCCCGATTGTGGGCTTCCACGCCCTGGGACAGCGCATTGGTGAACAAATCGGTGAGGGACAACTCATCGTGAACTGGGAAGCTGACGCTGAAGATTTGGCCTACCTCACCCACACTCACCCGACTCAAAACGAGATGATTGGCGAAGCAGCCATGGCCTTGGCCGGAAAACCGTTGCACGGCTGATAACCTAGTTTTTGAAAAACCGATTCAAAGAAGAAGGAAACAAAATGGCTCAAACAGTTTCAATGCCGGTTTTGGGTGAATCTGTCACCGAAGGCACCGTTACCACTTGGCTCAAAAAAGTGGGAGACACGGTTGCCATAGATGAGCCCCTGCTGGAAGTCTCTACCGACAAGGTTGACACCGAGATTCCCTCTCCCGTAGCGGGAGTTCTCTTGAATATTTTGGTGCCGGAAGACGAGACTGTCGATGTGGGTACTCCCTTGGCCGAAGTCGGAGAAGCCTCCGAGATGGGTTCCACCGGCGCAACTCCCAGCGCTGCGCCCGCCGAGGTTCCGAATCCGGAGATTCCTTCCACCGTGACAGCATCCCCTGATGGTTCCGCGCAGGTCGAGTGGTCTTATCCAAGCGTGCCGCCGGTGCCACCAAAGGCTGAAAATGTGCCCCCCGCGGCGCCCACACCACCCGCCTCACCTGCTGCGCCCGCGGCTCCTGCCGCCCCAGCTCCTGCTCCGGCCAGCGCGTCTGGAGACAGCACGGGTGAGCCCATTAAGATGCCCGCGCTTGGTGAGTCCGTGACCGAAGGAACCGTCACGACTTGGCTAAAAAAGGTCGGCGAAACAGTAGAGGTGGACGAGCCTTTGTTGGAAGTCTCTACCGACAAGGTTGACACGGAAATTCCTTCTCCCATTGCGGGAGTTATTTCCCAAATCGTTGTCGAAGAAGATGAGACTGTCGAGGTGGGAACCATCTTGGCTTATGTGGGCGGTTCCGCAAGCGGGACTGCTCCAAGTGCGGCTCAAGATTCAACGCCTGCGCCTGCTGCCACTCCGCCAGCTCCCGCGGCTCCCGCTGTCCCTTCGGCGCCAGCAGCCCCGGCCCAACCTGCGCCGCCAGCAGCCCCGAGTGCCCCCACTCCTCCGGCGATGCCTGCTCCCGCCGAGCCAGCTGCGCCAGAGACTCCCGCCGACACGACCGCGAAACGGACGTCCGGTTCTCAAGGCGAATACGCCACCCCGATTGTCAGGAAACTCGCTGCTGAAAAGGGAGTAGACCTGAATACGATTCAGGGAACCGGAGTGGGGGGGCGCATCCGGAAGCAAGATGTCTTGGATGCTGCTAATCTCTATCAAAGCGCTCCGAATCGCGTGGTTCCGGCAACTCCTGCGACACCAGTCGCACCCCCGCAGTCAAGTGGGCCCGCAGTCCCCAGCGCTCCTGCCGCCCCGGCGGCTCCGGTTCCGCCAGCACCCCCGACTCCGCCACAGCCAGCCTCGAGCGGGCAGGGAACCGCTACCACTTCGGTTCCGACGAGCTTGGGCGAGTTGGATATGGCACGATTGGCCCAGTTGTTTACCGAAGTTGCAAAGGCTTTTGGTCAACAAGGTGCTGCCGCTCCGGCGGCTACTCCCGCGCCCGCCGCCCCGAGTCCGGCTCCTGCGGCTCCCAGTGTGCCTACTCCACCTCCGGTGCCAGCGGCTCCAAAACCGCCAGCAACGCCGACTCCTCCAGCTGCTCCCGCAGCACCAGCAGCCCCAACCCCGCCTCCGGCTCCAGCAGCACCGAGCGAGCCCGCAGGCCCGAGCGCCGCGAACGCTCCGGAGCCCCCCGCGCAGACCGGCGGTTCCGGTGGCGGCGAGCCCATCAAGATGCCCGCACTTGGTGAATCGGTTACCGAAGGCACCGTGACGACTTGGCTCAAGAATGTGGGAGACACGGTAGCGGTGGACGAGCCTCTGCTCGAGGTCTCCACCGATAAGGTAGACACCGAGATTCCCTCACCCATCGCTGGCACCATCACCGAAATCGTGGTGCCGGAAGATGAGACTGTGGAAGTCGGAACGATTCTCGCCTATGTGCAATAGTCTCAATCCAATCTCACGACGCTAGCGATTCGCCAAGGATGGCTCAACAAAGTGATTTCTTGGTGAACTTCCGCTAGTGGCGGGATTTGGTGTTGATTCCCGAGTCGATCCGTCTGTGTGTAGGCGCCCTGTAAAAGCGTCACCCGCAGGCGGATTCGATCATTTTTCCCCTCCACTATCACCACGTCCTTGACCGCCGTGGCGAGACCGGAAATGCTGGTCCCGCTCCTTCGTAACTGGGCCAGGAGCTCGCTGTCGGCTTGACTGATTATGGAGTCTTTTACAGTGAGAGCACCCAAAGCCTTGGCATCGTTCTCCACAATCGCACGGTCGCGCCGATTTAGAATCTCCTGCATGACTGCCAGTGCCTCGTTCTCATTCGTGATAGATCCGGTCTCAAGCAGGTTTTCGGCTCCGGATTTCTCAAAGTCAGCCGAGGGAAGGAGACTGTCCGGAACCGGTGTGTCCGATTGCGAGGGTGTCCCCTCCGGTTTCGTTGACGCGCCCGGTGAGGGAGCCGCCTCCCGAGGACTAGGGCTTTCCCCCGAAACGTCCTCGGACTCGGGGCTCAAAGGCGTCTCCAGAATCTCGCCGGGGGCGGGAAGTTGTGGCGCTGACGTGGCTTCCCTCGCGGGTTCACCGGTAGCGACCGCGGGAGGAAGAAACCGCGGCACCACCAACACAAGCGCCAGAGCGAAGGCGGCTCCCGCCAAACTCGGAATCGCAATCTTCAAGATTCGGGGCTGTTTTGCTGATTGATAAGCGCGAGAACGGGACGGACGAACCTGCGTCCCCTCTCTTTGTGGACGCGAAGCCCGTGCCTGTTCACGTTCTTCTCGCGCCGCGTTAGCGCTTTCGTAGTTAAGGCGCTGCCGGCGTTTCCCGACTAAAGTCGTGGTGACGTCTCGTCCCGCGGCTCGCATTTTTGCGGCCATCAACTCGCTTCCCGACAGCATTCCCACTCCGGCTCGCGGAAGGCTCTCCCAGGATTTTGCGAGCGCCATAGCGGTAGGGCGCTTGGTGGAATCCGGATTTAGGGCCTCACCCAGTAAACGAGGCTCCATCCCCAGCCCCGACATCATCTGAGCAAATGCGTAGACATCGTCTGCGGGAGTCGGTTGTGAGAGTGGCTCATTAAAGGCCAAGGTGGTTCCCTCCGGACTTCCCAACACGTCGACCCAGACCACACGACCGTGAGTCGTGAGGACAGCGTTGGCCGGAGAAATATCCCCGTGAGTAAGGCCCGCCGCGTGGAGGTCGGCAAGCCCCCTGGCCAACGCGAGCCCAATGAAGTTCAGTTGCGCGGAGCCGAGCCGCTGGCCCGCACGAAGAATCTCCAGGTTTTGTCCCTCCAGGAATTCGTACAAGATAACGAAACGCCCGTCGGTGGCCTTCCGGATTTGTTGCACCTCCACCACATAGGGACTGTCGAGTTTCCGGAGCACCTCCACTCGTTTTTCCAAGTCCGCAGAAAGCGAAGTTCCGAGAACCTGTAAAGCAGAGACTCGACCTTGAGCATCCACGCAGCGCCACAGAGGACCTTTAGCCCCAAAGCCAACTGGCTCATATAAAACATACCCATCAATATTCATACCTAAATATATAACTCAATAGCCCATAAAATGCTAGTCCGAATTCGCTACCTGTGGAAAACTCCTCCGAACGAGCCGGCGCAAGGTTTCAAGCTGATGGTAAAAACACATAAGATAGGCCTGATGGCTAAGAAAACTGATAACACCAAAGCGGGTGGCGCTAAAGGCGCCGGCGCCCCGAAGAAGCGCAACATTATCCAGAACCTCAAGGATTCCTACACTATTGTCCACCGGAGCTTCCCCTGGGTCACCTGGGCTATCTTGGGAACACTCCTCCTGACAATCGGAGGAAATATCGTCTATATGGTGCTTTCCAAATCCTGGATTTGGGGAGCCATCACGACGGTGCTCCTGCTTTTACTGGTTCCGATGCTGTGGTTGTCGCTACTTTTATCCAAGGCCATGTTGCGCCAGATTGAAAATGTGAAGGGTTCGGTCGGCGCTTTGTCGCAGATGATTCGTCGCTCCTGGGTAGCCGAACCGGAACCGGTGGCGGTCAACAAGGACCAAGATTTGGTGTGGCGTTTCGTCGGGCCGCAGGGCATTTTGTTGGTCAGTGAAGGACCGCATGGTCGCGCCACGAGGTTGTTGAATGATGAAGTGAAAAAGACTTCTCGAGTAGCCTCGCAGGTTCCGATTCACACCATCGAGGCCGGTACCGGCGCTGAACAGGTACGCCTCGAAAAGGTTTTGAAGACAGCTTATAAATTCCCCAAGGCCTTGTCTCGCCACGAAATTCCCGCGGTAGTCAAGCGTTTGAAAGCCCTCCACCGCAAGGATGGCTTACCCATTCCGAAGGGGATTGACCCGATGAAAGTTCGCCCGAATCGCCGCGCCCTCTACGGATAACTTCTCTCCCCTGCTCCGAAAAATACTAAATCTAGTTGCATAAATTTACATAGATGTGTAAATTTATTACTGTTAGTTTTTTACAAACGAGGAGATAATATGCGTAATCTTGCGATTCCCGCCGCTTTTGGCGCTTTGGCTCTAGCTTTAACCGCTTGCGGAAGTGGCACCGGTGGAACGGAAACAACCTCCGGACCGACTGACACGATGAGTAACCAACCGTCTGCCGCTACCGAATTCGACTTTTCGACTATTAAAGCCGATCCCGCAGTCGAGGCTTTGGTTCCGAAAGACATCAAGGATCGCGATGTTTTGCGCAACGGAGCGTCTACCGACTACGCCCCCTTGGAAATGCTGAAAGACGACGGCACGACCCCGACCGGTGCCGAAGTGGACATGGTGAAGGCCATTGCTTTGACCATGGGACTGTCTGACGGAACCACGACCACCGAGACTTTTGCGGCTCTCCTTCCGAAGGTGGGCTCGACTTATGACATTGGTGCCTCCGGATTCACCGTCACCGATGAGCGGGTTCAGGCCTATGACATGCTGGCCTACAAGGATATGGGGACGCTTTACGCAGTCGCTAAAGGCAATCCGAGCGGTTTCAATCCGACCGATGCTTGTGGAACCACTGTGGGGGTTCAAACCGGCACTTACCAAGAAACCGAGCTCCTTCCGAAGCTGAATCAAGATTGCGTTTCTCAAGGTAAGCCCGAGATTGATGTCAAAAAAGAGGATCTTTTGAACAACATCATTCCGAAGGTGATTTCCGGACAGTACGATGCTTTCATTGCTGACGATCCGGTGACGGCTTTCAACGTGAAGAAAGCCAACGGACAACTGGAAATCTCTGGAGAAATTTTTGACTCCGCACCTCTCGCCATCGTGGTCAACAACAAAAACCAGGAACTCTCCAAGGCAGTAAAAGCCGCTATGGATTCTTTGATGGCTTCCGGGAAAATGAAGGAAATTCTGGCTCTCTACGGAGCTGATGGTGGGCTCTACCCCGAGATTAAACTCAACACCTCGGTGAAGTAACCCTTCAGCGCAAGATAATGAGTTTTTTGCAGGCGAGCAATAAAACCTATTTTCGACCGCGAGCAATAAAAACTAGAGAATCGATAACAAATGAGTGACTTTTTGGAACGCAACCACCCCCGTCCGGTATTCCGTTTGGGCCGCTGGATCAGTGTCGTCGTGGTAGCGGTCATTGTCGTCCTCATTGTCAACTCCCTCTTCACGAATCCCAACTATCACTGGGATAAAGTCTGGGAGAACCTGTTCCACCCCACGATTATTCGCGGCATCGGTTTCACCTTGCTCCTGACAATCGCTGCCATGATAATCGGGGTGATTCTCGCGGTGACCATGGCCATTATGCGCCAGTCCCCCAATCCAGTTTTGAAATCGGTGGCGTGGTTCTACATCTGGTTCTTCCGCGGCACCCCGATCTACACCCAGTTGATTTTCTGGGGATTGTTGCCGACCCTCTACCCCATGGTCGGGGTCGGCTCCCTAACAGTGGATATTAACCTGGTGTGGAACGTGTTGTGGGCGGCGATTCTCGGCCTTGGCTTGAATGAGGGCGCATATCTTGCCGAAATTGTTCGTGCCGGTTTGAACTCGGTAGATGCCGGCCAGTGGGAGGCCGCCACCGCTCTCGGGATGAAACGCGGGCTCGTGTTGCGACGCATCATTATCCCCCAAGCTATGCGAGTCATCGTCCCCCCGACCGGCAACGAAACCATCTCGATGTTGAAAACCACCTCCCTGGTTTCCGCCGTTCCCTTCACGATGGAACTCACTTTCGCGGCCCAAGCACTGGGACGGCAATCGTTCTTGCCGGTGCCGATGCTGATTTGTGCGGCGATTTGGTATCTCCTCATCACGTCCATCTTGATGGTGGGCCAGTTCTATCTCGAGAAATATTTCGGGAAAGGATTCAACAAGGGTGGTAACGATAAACGCGTCAAGCGTCGAGTCAAGGAAGCCGACTTCGCCGAAGCTAACCCGGGAGCATTTTTGGATGTGACGCCATGAGTGAGACAAATAACACGATTCCAGCCCCCGCCGATGTCGCAGGGACGATGGTCGCGCTGCGCGGAGTGCATAAATATTTCGGTCATCTCCACGTCTTGAAGGGCATCGATCTCGACATCCACAAGGGAGAAGTCTGCGTCCTGATTGGGCCTTCGGGGTCGGGAAAGTCCACGGTTTTACGCTGTATCAACCAGCTGGAGGAAATCAGTGCGGGAAGAATCTACCTGGATGGAGAGCTTCTGGGGTTGTCGGAAACTCCGGCTCCGACCGGCGGGTTGCTTCGCAAGTGGTACCAGCGTACCGGCGCCCTGACCGGCCACGACACTGTCTTGCGACACTTGCCGGACAAAGCGGTTTCCTCCCAGCGCGAGCGTATCGGGATGGTGTTCCAGCGTTTCAATCTCTTCCCTCACAAGACGGCTTTGCAAAATGTGATGGAGGCTCCGGTTCACGTTTCGAGAACTCCACTGGCGCAGGCACGCACGCAAGCCCTGGAGCTGCTTGACCGCGTGGGTTTGGCTGATCGCGTCAATCACTATCCCGCCCAGCTTTCGGGCGGTCAACAACAGCGGGTTGCCATCGCGCGAGCGTTGGCGATGAATCCGGACCTCATGCTCTTTGATGAACCGACATCCGCCCTTGACCCCGAACTCGTCGGAGAAGTCCTCCAAGTCATGAAAGACCTGGCACGTGAAGGCATGACCATGGTCGTAGTCACCCACGAAATCGGGTTCGCCCGCGAAGTAGGGCACAATGTGGCTTTCATGGACGGCGGGCAAATCGTCGAAATGGGTAAACCCGCCGAGGTTCTCGATGATCCCCAGGAGGCTCGTACCCGCGAGTTCATCTCCAAGGTGCTCTAAAGGTTCAATAATTTGCGTTCAATGCCGTTTAAGGGGAACTTTCTGAAATTATTTGCAAATTAATCCCCTTAAAGGGCATTTGCTATTGGGGACTAGAGCCCTAGCGGCCCTAAAATCGCCTCGGTCAGCCCCTGGCTGACCACTGACCAGCCCACCGAGAGCCCCAAAACGGCGATCGGTATCGCACTCACGACATCAATCACGACATGCTGCTTGGTGAATAACGTGCCGATTACGATACCTACAGCAATCACAGCGAAAACCACCCGTGCCACCAGCGGCAGCTCCGCTGCACCCAGTGAAACCGCCAGTATAATAAATGACGTGGAACAATGCAGACTCGGCGCGCAGTTAATCCCGCGAAAACTCGCCTTGTAAATCCACACCAAAAACCTCCCCGAGAAAGTATTCGGTGGCTTCGGGCGATCAAATGTCGTGGGATATACCAGATAAATGACCGTGCTCACCACCACTGCCACCAGCCACGCCACCTGGGAGATAATGTAGTCTTCGCGCGAAAAAAAATACAGGGTGAAGGGGAAAATTGCCAGGACGGGATACCACAGGAAATAGGGGAAAACCCAGGCCGGAACGAGAGGGATTCGTCGATCAACGGGCCGAGACACGTCATGGAAATTGTGTTGCAGCAGTTCAGACCCGAAATAAAGCAGGCTTTGAAAACCGATGATAAGAGCCTCAATCACAATGAGTTTCCAGATAATGTACACCGGTTGTTTCATTCCTAACAGTTCGAACCAATCCCTTGTATTCTATCCGGCGGTATCGTCGCGGATAAATTTACAGCCCCTAGCTCCTGTTGACATTTTTTGAAAAATGCGAAATACTGTGATTGTCAGAACATATTCTGGAGATTCTACAACTGTCTAATGAAAATCCATTCGCTGCCCCCACCAACCACTCCCCCGAACCCACCGGCGCTCTGGGGTTCAGGTCCAATCAAGCGCTGATTCCACAGCCAAATTCACCAATGCCCTATCCCCCTTCTCCAGCCGGCCCCTCAGCGACATATCCCGCTTATCCTGCGGGGGCTCCTGTAACACCTGGTGGAGCCCCTTGGGGCAACGCCACTCCGGTTGCTCCGGCTCCCGTTTCTTCCTGCAACTGCATTTCGGCAGCCGCCCTCACTACCGGTATCTCTAGCATCGCCCTGTTCGCGATTGCGCCACTGGCCATTATCTACGGTCTAGTGGGACTAATTCTTGGAATAGTCGGTATCGTGAAAGCGAATAAGCTTCCCGCCCACTCGGGGAGAGCCATGAGTATCACGAGCGTGATTCTTTCGGTTATCGGAATTGCTATAGGCATATTTGCAATCGCGTCATTCTTTGCACTCATGGCGGGGATGATGAACTCGTTGTCGCAAATGACAAGCGACCCTTCGGTTTTAGATCAGTTGAAAGAACTGTCAACTCCTTCCGGAGCCCCCAGTGACCTGCCTAGCGATTTTCCCACCGAGTTACCTACCGACTTTCCCACGAGCCCGTCTGACCAACTCTAGATGACGCTGATTCAGGGACCCTCTAATAACACTCACGGATTGTTAGCGGTAGAGCATCTTCTCGAGGATTTCTCGGGTCTCTTTGGAGGTGCGAGCCTCTCCCCCCGGAACCACCGGCCAAGTCTCAGGCGGCTGGTCAGACCAGAGTTTCAAATCCCAGCCCGTTTCTGGGGATCCTTCCGCCACGGTCATAGAACCATTTTGACAGGGGAATTGCGCAATCAAATCCAGGGTCAAACCGCGCAGTCGCTGCGCGCCCCAGACTCTCATAATCGCCCCGTGAATAACGGCCACCGCCACGTCGTTCTCCCCCAAGCCCTTGGTGAGACGCTCGATACCGCGGTCAAAACGTTCGAGAGTCTCCCGGCCGTTCTCCCCGCCCGGCATCCGCAAATCAAAGTCGGAGCCGGTCGCCCAGGCAATCGCGGTGTTGAGATAAACCTGGGTGTCTTCTCGCGAGGTTTTCATCTCCAAGTCCCCCGCCAGAATCTCGCGCAAGTCCTCATCGGTTTGGACCTCGAGTCCGAAAGTTGCGGCTAAGGGAGCCGCCGTTTGCTGGGCTCGCAAAATGAAAGAAGCGTGGATTCTCGTCGGTTCCGCTCCGACCAGGCGAGAGAATTTTTTCGGCAATGCCTCGGCCTGGGCTTGGCCCGTTTCGTTCAAAGGACGACCGGGAAAGGCCGTGTCCAAGGCTCCGCTCAAGTTGGAATCGGTTTGTCCATGTCGAATCAAAACTAGCTTCACGTGCTCATTGTTTCACACTCTGTCCGAAAGTGAGTTTTTGCTCGCAGACAAAGACTCGCCTTACTCGTAGAAAACTCGTTCCACTACGGCGCGAGCCAAACGGGCAGTGCGCATCCAATCCTCCAATAGATCTTGGTGCGAGCCTTCGGAATAACCCAGCAACGCCGCAGTCGAAATCAGGAGGCGATCGGTCGCCACCATGTCAAGCCTTTTCCCTTTGGTTCGCCCCGAACCCAAAACATTTGCTGCGCGAATCCGCGTGGCCAACATCCACGCCTCGTCTAAGGCTCGGGCTGCAGCCGGATCGAGCAACCCCGCCGACCAGGCCGCCTGCAGGCCCTGGCGGGTGGAGGTCGTCCGAAGGGAGGGAGTCGACTCCGCAAAACGCAACTGCAACAGTTGCACACACCACTCCACATCGGAAAGCCCCCCGGGTCCCAGTTTCACGTGCCGGTTGGTTTGAGAACCGGAACCCCTACCGGCCCCCAAACCCCCGAGAGTTGAGGCACCGAGCCGCTCCGTCTCCATCCGCGCCTTGAGCCGACGTATCTCTTTGATTTCTTTATCTGTGGGCGGTCTGCTGTAGCGGATGGGATCGACAATCTCAAGGAATCGTTTGCGGATCTCCGGGGTTCCTACAATCGGATTGGCTCGAAGCAGCGCTTGACGTTCCCACGCGGCAGCCCAGCGGTCAAAGTATTCCGCGAGCGTGCCAAGGTCTTTCGCGGCCGGTCCGGACTTTCCTTCCGGACGCAAGTCGGTGTCAACCTCCCAAGCCCCCGCATCGGTTCCCCCAAGAATCTTGCGAACTTTAGCGACGAGATTACGGGCTTCACTTGCTGCTTGACGAGAACCCTCCTCGGAAGGGTCTAGCGGCACATAGTAAAACACCACGTCTGCATCGGTGGCATATCCGCTTTCGTCTCCCCCGAACCGTCCCATGGCAACGATGAGGTGGTCGGCGTGGGGGCCGGTGGTCAGTAAACGGTCTGCGTTTCCGGTAGCGTTAGAACCGCCTCTTACGGGAGTGCCGGAGTCTGAGGCCAGTGCGCGAATTGCGAGGTCGAGTGCTCCGGCCAAAACGGCCTGCCCTACAGCCCCTAGCGTTGTCGCTCCGCGCATCGGGTCGATTCCTTGGAGAACATCCACCATCGCGCAACGCAGCAGCTCGCGACCCCGCACGGCCCGAAGCCTTTGGGCGCGCCGATTCAGATCTGGTTGGCGTTCAAAGGACGCTAGAATCTCCGTCTCCAGCTCTTCGCGACTCCGCGGAGCCAAGTCGGCATCGTCATCAAGCCACGCCACGGCGTCGGGGTTTCCCGGCAGCAACTGGGCAATCAGCGGCGAGGAGGACAGCAAAGTCGTGAGCCTTTGCGCAGCGGTGCCCGAATCCCGCAGGAGGCGCAAATACCAGTGGGTATCTCCTAAAGCCTCGGAGACCTGCCGGAAAGCCAGCAGACCTTCGTCCGGGTTCACCCCGCCCGCAAACCATCCCAGCAACACCGGCAGGAGTTGCCGTTGAATCGCGGCCCGCCTAGACACGCCGGAAGTCAAGGCTTCGATGTGGTCCAAAGCTCGTTTCGGGTCGCGGTAGCCAATGACTTGGAGCCGAGAGGCCGCGTCCTCGCGATTCAGGCTGGCTTCTCCGGCGGTGAGTTTCGCCATTGCCGGCAGCAAAGGCCGGTAATAGATTTCTTCGTGAAGTGCGCGAACTCGCGAGCGAATCGTCTCCCAGGCTTCCTCGAGATCACTGCCACTTTGATAAACCAGCGGGTCTATCGATTTCGCGACCCGCCTCAGTTCGGCGCCTTGCGGAAAGAGGTGCGTCCGGCGCATCCGTCCGAGTTGACTGCGGTGCTCAATCACCCGCAGGAAACGGTAATGATCTGCCAGTTCTTCGCCCTGATCGCGGCCGATATAGCCACCGGCCACCAGCGCATTCAAGCCGTCGAGGGTGGATCTGACGCGAAGGCTTTCATCAACCCGCCCGTGGACAAGTTGCAGCAGTTGCACCGTGAACTCGACATCCCGCAAGCCCCCGATGCCGAGCTTGATTTCGCGACCCGCTTTTTTCGGATCCAACAGTTGTTCCACCCGCCGACGCATGGCGCGAGTTTCATCCACGAAACCCTCATGTTCCACAGCCTTCCACACAAAAGGCTGGATTTTTTGGAGATAGTTCTCTCCCAGTTCGCGGTCTCCCGCAGCCGGCCTCGCCTTCAACAGCGCTTGAAACTCCCAGGCTTTCGCCCAGCGTTCGTAATACTCCAGATGGGACTCGAGTTGGCGCACCAGCGCCCCATCCTTCCCCTCCGGTCTAAGTGCCGTGTCCAAGACCCACAGCGCTGGTTCTTCGCGGCTTGCCGAACAGTAAGCTCCCAGGGCAATAGCCATTTCAGTGGCTCGTTCGAGCGCCTCTTGGGCATCCAGGGTTGGCGGTAACTGGGAGGAAGTTCGCGGCCCCGCCACATAGATGACATCCACATCGGAGATGTAGTTGAGTTCTTGGGCGCCGGTTTTCCCCATGGCGATGACGGTGAAAGCCACCTCACCTTGCGGGTCAAGGTCGCGGCGCACCAAAGCCAAAGCCGCCTCCAAGGCGGCATCCACCAGCCACGAGATGGCGCTGGAAGTGGATTCGAACTGCGCCTTTGCTGACTCCACCCCAACATGGGACAAATCTGTGGCGGCAATCTGGGCTAGCTGGGTGTAATAGGCGCGGCGCAAAGCAAGCACGTCGGCATTCTCTCCCGCGACCCAACAGGGGTTGGCTTCATCCGCAAGGTTGGAGGCGTCCACCGATTCCAAGAGGCGCTTCGCGAACGCTGACGGTTCCGGGTCGTCTTCTAGCACTTCCAGAATCTCGGGGTGAGTGGCGAGGTAGTTGCCGAAAAACTCGGAATACCCCAGTAAACGTAGTGTGCGCCCTCCAACTTGGCGGGACTGCAGCAGTTCGCGAGCGCCGCGGGGAGTCCGCGATTCCTGGTTCAAGATTCGTTCCAAGGACAGCAAGGCCAAATCGGGATCCGCCACCTCTCCGAGGCCGTCGACGAGAGCCTCAGAGTCAATAGCGGGGGCAAGTTGAATAATGGCGGTGAGGAGTTTTTTGGCGTGCTCCACTTCTTCGATGCCGGCAGTCAACAAGGCTGTCGTCAGCGAATATTCACGAGCCATGATTCCTCCTAACTAGAGCTTAGGCGCCTAAGTGGCGACTTGATGACTGAGTTAGACAACAGCCCTCTTGAAGATGAGTCGAGAAAACATGACTTTATTGGAGCCGAAGCAGTTGTCGTTTTTCCTGAGCCGTGACTTGGCGCCGGTAATCGGTCCATTCCGCCAAGCGCGTGCGGAGAACGAAGTCGAAGGCTTCTTCCCCGAGAACCGCCGGCACCAGGGAAGACTCCTCGAGATAGCGAATCGCGTCTTCCAAGGAGCGCGGCAGCGCGGAAATCCCGACGGCCTTGCGCTCCGCGTCGCTCATCTCCCACACATTGTCTTCGGCTTCTTCGGTTAGTTCCATCCGCTGTTCAATCCCTTGCAGTCCCGCCTCGATAATCAGAGCGAAAGCCAGATAGGGGTTCAATGCCGGATCCGGGGCGCGGTATTCCACCCGTGTCGAAGTGTGGATTCCCGGCTTATGGTCCGCCACCCGAATCAGCGCGCTGCGGTTGTGGTGACCCCAGCAGACAAAAGCGGGGGCCTCATCTCCGCCCCACAGTCGCTTGTATGAATTCACATGCTGATTGACAATCGCGGAAATATCTTTCGCGTAATGGAGCAAACCGGCGGTGAACTGTCGCCCGACGATGGAAAGGTGATAGTCCGCTCCCGGGTCGTAGAAAGCATTTTGATCCCCCTCGTGTAAAGAGAAATGTAGGTGCAGCCCGTTTCCGGGGAAATCTATCACCGGCTTCGGCATGAAAGTGGCCATGAGCCCTTGCGACAAAGCGATTTCTTCTACAACACCGCGAGTGGTAACGAAATTATCGGCACACGACAGGGCATCTACCGAACGCAAATCGATTTCGTTTTGTCCCGGTCCGCCTTCGTGGTGGGAGTATTCCACCGAAATCCCAAGTTCTTCCAAGGCGCGCACCGCGTCCCGACGGAATTCATTTCCGAGCCCACCGGAAACGTGGTCAAAGTAGCCGCCGCGGTCAATCGGGATGAGTTCGTCCTCAAGAGACGCCGGCATTTTGAATAGATAGAACTCAATCTCGGGGTGAACGTAGGGAACGAAGCCCAACTTGTTGGCTCGCTCCATGGTGCGCTCCAGCACGTAGCGCGGGTCGGAGTGGGAACGGGTGCCGTCCGGATTGAAAACATCACAGAACATGCGCCCCACCGGATCGGTCGTCGCGCTTCCGAGAGAGGGCACAATCTGGAAGGTGGAGGCGTCGGGAACCAGCAACATGTCTGATTCACTAATGCGGGTGAAGCCCTCCACCGAAGATCCGTCGAAAGCGACTCCCTCGGTGAAGGCGCGCTCTAACTCCATCGGGGAGATAGTGATGGACTTCAACAAGCCCAAGACGTCGACAAACATGAGCCGCACGTATTTCACGTCGCGCTCCCCGACCTGTCGGATTACGTGTTCCTGCTGAGTATCCATCTTGTTCCTTTCACGAAACCATGCGAGCGCTAAATCGTCCTTCCAAGTGAGACACGTGGAGCGGCAACCCATACATTTCGCTCAAAATTTCACTGGTGAGAACCATCTCCACCGGTCCGGCGGCGAACACTTTCCCCTCTTTCATTGCCAAAGCGTGAGTGAATCCCGGCGGAATCTCCTCCAGGTGGTGCGTCACCATCACCATCACCGGAGATTTCGGGTCTCGAGCCAGTTCGGAAAGGCCCCCGAGGAGAAGCTCCCTTCCTCCGAGGTCAAGAGCCGCCGCCGGTTCGTCCAACACGAGCATTTCCGGGTCAATCATCAAGGCGCGCGCCACCAAAACGCGTTGTTTTTCCCCTTGGGACAGGGTATAGAACTCGCGTTCTTTCAGGTGCGAGACCTCAAACATTTCCATCAAGGAGTTCGCCCGCGCGAGGTCGATGTCCTCGTATTGCTCCCGCCACGAAGCGGTCATCCCCCAGACTGCCGAAAGCACGGCGCGCTCCACACGTTCCTCGCCTGGAATCTGGGCGGAAAGAACCGGCGAAGAATAGCCCACGCGCTGGCGGATTTCCGCTATCTCCACGCGCCCTAGGGTTTCATCCAAAACCCGCACGCTGCCTTGGGAAGGATAAATCCGTCCCGCCAGCATGTCCACGAGAGAGGTCTTCCCCGCCCCATTAGGCCCCAAAACCACCCAATGCTGACCGAGAGAAACCGTCCAGTTGATGTTGTCGAGGATTCGGGTTTGTCCGCGCCACAGGTTGACGTGTTCGCATCTGGCAATTTGTGGCATCAGCGGCGCCCTGCCAAGATTTCTTCATACATAGCCACGGTCTTGTCACCAATGGCCTCCCAGGTAAAGTGTTCCTCGGCTCGTTTCTTGCCGGCGACTCCGAAAGCGGCCGCTTTCGCGGGGTCGGCCAAGAGCGCGTTAATCCGCTCGGCCATGTCGTGTTCAAACTGTTCGGGGTGGAGGGGTTTTCCGGTGCCGTCATTGACCTGCTCGAGAGGAACCAGGTAGCCGGTTTCTCCATCCACCACGACATCGGGAATCCCGCCTGTGTCGGAAGCGACCACCGGCAGGCCCACCGCCATGGCCTCGAGATTCACAATCCCCAAGGGCTCATAAATCGAGGGGGTCACAAAAAGCGTGGCCCCGCTCAAAAGTGCAATCATGGTCGGGCGATCCAGCATGTCGGAAATCCAGACCACCCCGGGGCGTTCTACCTGGAGTTCCTTTACAAGCGACTCCACCTCGGCCATAATCTCGGGAGTATCCGGGGCTCCAGCGCACAGGATGACCTGGGCGTCTTTGGGGATTTCTCGAAGGGCTCGCAGGAGGTAGGGCACGCCTTTTTGGCACGTAATCCGGCCCACAAAAGCCACGGTGGGCTGACCTTCCTTCAGACCGTAGGATTTCCAGACTTCGCTTCTAAATTCGGGGGTGATATTCGAAACCGCCCAGGAATCCAGGTCAATCCCGTTGTGGATGACGTGAACCCTCTCGGGGGAAATCGCGGGATAGCAGCGGAGAATATCGTCCTTCATGGCCCGAGATACTGCCACAATCCCGTCGGCAGCCTCATAGGCGGTTTTTTCACACCAAGATGACAGCCGGTATCCGCCCCCGAGCTGTTCGGCCTTCCACGGCCTCAGCGGCTCCAAAGAATGAGCCGTGATCACCAGCGGGATGTCATACATGAGCTGGCTCCACCGTCCCGCCATATTCGTGTACCAGGTGTGGGAATGAACCATGTCAGCGCCTTCAGCCCCTTGCACAAAAGTGAGGTCTACCCCCAGGGTTCGAATCGTGGCGTTGGCGTCTTCCAACTCGCTCAAGTAGTCATAGCCGGTAACCCCAGATTCTCCGCCTTCTTCTCCGGACACGCGTGGGCCTTCGAAGCAGTGAACCCGTACTTCAACCCGTTCGCGAAGCACTTTGGCAAGTTCAGTAACGTGAACCCCTGCCCCGCCGTAAACCTTCGGGGGATATTCCCGAGTCATCAAATCAACACGCATCTTCGCCTCACTCTTGCTTAATCGCCAGTGGCAACTTGCCACCACAGCTCTCACTAACCTATCTTAAATTGCCTGAAAATAGGCCTCGAAAAAGCCCCGAAACTGGGAAATTTCTTTTAGGCTGGAAGCGTGTCTAATCCAAAAGTTCTCGCAATTATTCTAGCCGGTGGCGAAGGCAAGCGCCTGATGCCCCTTACTGAGGATCGCGCTAAACCCGCCGTTCCCTTCGGCGGCCACTACCGCCTGATAGATTTTGCTCTCTCGAACGTGGTGAATTCGGGATATAACCGAGTAATTGTTCTGACCCAATATAAGTCCCACTCCCTGGACCGACACATTGCTACCGCCTGGCACATGTCCAATATCCTCGGAAACTATGTTGCTCCGGTGCCGGCCCAGCAGCGCACCGGAAAGCACTGGTACATGGGTTCCGCAGATGCCATCTATCAGTCTTTGAACATCATCAATGATGAAGACCCCGATTATGTCTTGATTATCGGCGCGGACAATATCTACCGCATGGATTTCTCCCAGATGATTGATACCCATATCGCCTCAGGGTTTCCGGCGACAGTGGCGGGAATCCGCCAACCCTTGTCCCTATCCTCTTCTTTCGGCGTTATTGAAGCCGACGAGAGCGGGAAGATTACCGCTTTCCGCGAGAAGCCGACCGATGCAGTGGGACTGCCCGATGCCCCCGACCAGATTCTTGCCTCCATGGGGAACTATGTTTTCACCACGGATGCCCTGCTCGACGCAATGGCGCAGGACGCCAAGAATGAGGAGTCCAACCACGACATGGGCGGGGATATTGTGCCGTTCTTTGTTGAACGCGGCGAGGCCGGATGCTACGACTTTATTAAGAACGAGATTCCCGGTTCTACCCCACGAGACCGCGACTACTGGCGTGACGTGGGTACGATTGACGCCTATTTCGAAGCCTCCATGGATTTGATTGCGGTCCACCCGATTTTCAATTTGTATAACCCGGGATGGCCGATTATGACGACAACCGATGGACGGATGCCACCGGCAAAATTCGTTTATGGCGATGATTCCCGCATGGGCCACGCCATCGACTCTTTCGTCTCCAACGGGGTCATCATTTCCGGAGCGCGCTGTGTGCATTCGATTCTTTCCCCGGGCGTGAGGTTGAATTCCTGGTCGCATGTGTCGGATTCCGTGTTGATGAACGGGGTGGTTTTGGCTCGTCGCGCGCGGGTAGACCGCGCGATTCTCGACAAGAATGTCTACGTCGGAGAAGGCGTTTCTATCGGGGTTGACCTCGAAGAGGACCGGCGTCGCGGCTTCACCGTCAGCCCCGGCGGAATCACCGTAGTCCCCAAAGGCTGGCGAGTCGAAAACTAGCAAAGCCGGCTGGTCAGACCTCTCAGTGTGTAATTTGCTTCGCAAATTACACACCGCTTCCTTGGCATCGGAAATGCTCGCGCAAGCGCGGCACTTCACTCGACCTTCGTCGCGGTGGCGTAATGAACGAAGTGAATGGAGCCAGAAGGGTCTGACCCCAAACGGCACAGCCGCTAAACTATTCCCATGACCAATTCCTCCCCCCTCCGTTTCACCTGTGTCTGGGAAGACCACCTTGCTGGGCCCACCCCCCAAGACTGGATGAGCACGGTTGCGCACGCCAACGGTTTGGGCGCCGACCAGCTCCAGCTCAACTCTTCCGCGGGCTTTGCGGGGCTTCGCCACCATTCTTTGCTGATTCCTTCCGCGCGTTCCACGACCCGGGACGAACGCGCCGACTGGGTTCGCGCTATCGAGGCAGATCTCGGGCTGGACTATCTAGCCGTTGTCGCAACCACCGGAGAGATGGCTTTACAAGGGCCGGCCCTGGTTGTGATGGATGCGGATTCAACCTTGTTTACTGGCGAAGGCATCGACATGATTGCCGAGAAGGCTGGAACCCAGGACGAGGTAGCCGCGATTACCGCGTCCGCGATGCGCGGGGAACTCGACTTCGCCGAATCCCTGCGAGCCCGGATGGGGACTCTGGCAGGGCTCTCCGTTTCGGTTTTAGACGAGGTTCGCGAAGTCTATGATTTCTCCCCCGGAGCGGCTGACATGGTAGAGGCCTTCCACCGTTACGGCATCAAAATCGGGGTTGTGAGCGGGGGCTTCATGGAGATAGTCGAGCCGAAAGCGAAGTCAATCGGGATTGATTACGTGTTGGCGAACCGCTTCGAGATTGAAGACGGGCGCTTGACGGGTCGCCCGCTTGGTGAGATTGTGACCGGCGAGTCCAAGGAAGCTGCGCTGGTACGCTGGGCCGACGAGCTCGGGGTTTCCACGGATCTTTGCGTAGCGATGGGCGACGGAGCAAATGACATCAAGATGATTCGCCGCGCTGGCATCGGGATCGCCTATATGGCCAAACCCGCCTTGCGGGAGGCCGCCGATGCGCGAATTCCCTTCCCAAACTTGGCCGCGGGAGCCGACCTCACCGGCCCCACCTCGACCCTCATCAACCGTTAATCAGGAATCGGCGTAGTCAGCGGGTCGATATGTGACTTAACTTAGGAAAATTCGGCCTCAAACCTACACCTATTGGGTGGGTTAGGGCTCAGCGTTCATGGATTCCTCGGTGGCGGCGATGACTTTCCCGAAACCTGTCAGCGCCGCATACGGGGAGAATTGCCCCGCCCTATCGTGGGTCGACATTTGCGGACGGGTGGCAGACTGGTGGTGGGGCAGGTCAATAATGTCGCCGTATTTCGTGCTCGCGCCGTCGGCGGAGCCTACGGGTCGGACCTCTCCGGAGTAGTGCCCGCAGGGAACGGAGCCGGAAGGGTCTGACCCCGTCGGCGTAGCGCCACGAACAAATTCCTCACTCATAACCGGTGCCCTCCCGAGGTCCGATTCCGGTCCAAAGCCGTCGCTCCTTCCGTGAGGTTCATTCCGCGGAAAATCGCGTTCTTCCCGAATTTTTCTTTAATCTCCAAAATGGCCTCCTGCCCGCGGCGCTCCAGCTCCAAATCCGCTTCTTCTTCCTCTGCCTGCGCCTCCAAGGTCTCGTAGTCCGTAAACAAATCCAGCTGTTTTCCCCCGTGCTCACCGACAGGATCACCGCTCGAATCTAACAACTTTTCCGACTGAATATGATTGGCATAAACATACATGCGCCGCACGCTAAGCGCTGGATCCACAATCCGCTCAAAAAGCCGCGTCACCGCTTCAAGCAGGAGCCGCGTGGAAGACGTGGCCCGATCCAAGTTTTCTGTCCCGTGGGCATCTTTCGGAATCCTCCGCCCATAGTTATCCAGTTTTGTTTCGCCCCGATACCCCGCCGCTCGCTGCGCAGTGGCCAAGTTTTCCACGTCGTATCCCACGGTGAGAACAATCTGATCAGTAGTGAAGCCTTTTTTGACAAGATCCAGGGACAGCCCGTCAGTCATCTCCCGCACCACAAGCCGCGCCTCATCAAAGTGATATGGTCGCGGCAGAACCTGACCCGAACTCACGGATTTGGTCTGCGGTTTATAAGCCTTGATGTCCGCAATCGTGGTCGGCTCCCAGCCCCAAGCATGGTCAATCAAAAGCTCGGCATTCACCCCGAAAGTCTCATAAAGACTCTCCTCATTTAGCCGGTCATAGCGCTCCCCCAGCGAAGCCCTCGCCACGTCCCCCATCGTAAGCAGTCCCATGGCCTCCAGCTTCCGCGCAGTAGCCGGCCCGACGCGCCAAAAATCCGTCAGGGGCCGATGCGTCCACAACTGCTCCCGGTAAGTTTTCTCACTAAGTTCAGCCAACCTCACCCCGTGCGAATCCCCTGGAGCGTGTTTTGCCAAAATATCCATGGCAACCTTCGCCAAGTAAAGGTTCTCTCCAATCCCCGCGGTGGCGGTAATCCCGGTGCGCTCATAAACATCGTGGAGCATTGCGGTAGCCAACTCCCGGGCGGTGAGCCGGTAGTACTCAAGGTAGCGGGTCGCGTCAATAAAGACTTCATCAATGGAATAAACATGCACATCCTCGGCGGAAACCCAGTAGAGATAGCGGCGCAAGATATCCCCGCTGACCTGCATATAGAGCTTCATCCGCGGCGGAGCAATCAAATAGTCCACCGCCAAGCCAGGATTCGCTTCGAGCTCGGGCGTAAAAATCGATTTGCCGTTGAGCCTCCCGCCGGGAGCGCGGCGGGCCCGCTGGCGATTGACCTCTCTCACCCGCTGGTTCACTTCAAACAAACGCGGTCGCCCCGGGACCCCAAAGGTTTTCAAAGCCGGCGTCACTGCGAGGCAAATCGTCTTCTCGGTCCGGGACTCGTCGGCCACGACGAGATTTGCGGTCAAAGGCTCGAGTCCGCGTTCCTGGGCTTCCACGGAGGCATAAAAGGATTTCAAATCAATCGCAATATAGGTCCGCTGCTCTTGATCCGTTGCTTCCATGTAGAAAATTTTACATGCTTGGTGGTACCAATCCACCGAGTTTCCAGGTATGTAGCTCTTTCCATGGCACATCTAGCGTTCCCCAAGCAAAGGTAGCGGTGGATAAACCGCGGGTCAGGATTTGCGCACCATCTTCGGGTTCACAAAGGCGTAACGCGAGTTCAGAAACGGCCGGTTCATGCATAACCACAAGCAAAGTGTCGGCTTCTTCGTCGACCTCGCGGATAAGATCCAGGGTGGCACTGGCGTTATTGTTAGCGTAGAGACTGCGTTCGTATTGGAATGCCTCTATCTCCAGGCCGCCATAATGGAGGTATTCGGTGGTTTGTCGCGTTCTGGTAGCGGCTGAGACCAAAGCCAGATCGATTTTTCCCACGGTGCGCGCCATAACTGAGCCTTGCAAACGCGCGGTTTCTCGTCCGTGTTCGGTGAGGGGTCTTTCGAAGTCTGTGGCCGCGTGGCCGGCTTTACTGTGTCGGAGCAGGACAAGGGTGTGGGTATTATTCATAGTCTGATTGTAGTCGAAGGCATCAGCGCTTTAATCGTTGTTTTGTCTATTTTACTATAAGCCTGCTCTTTCAATATTCCCGATTCTAACAACGGTGTGAATTAGAGCCATGTTTTTATCACTAAACCCGGAAAGGGAATAAGTTTGTTTTGGATTATATGGACGCTCTCTATATTATGAATCTATTACGAGACAGTACGGTTGAATATGATGCTGTCTGGCCAGCTTCTACCAGGTGGCTTTCGATGGGAGATGAAAACCACATTCTCAAACACACCGAAGCAACTTCGAACGCCCCAGTTATCTTCGGTATCAAACAATCACTGGCGGAAAACTTGGATGCGTAAGCCGAGATGACGTCATCATGAATTGAATCGGGGCTGCTATCGATTCAGGAGAACTCAAGTTCGCTATGACTTCTGCTATCCAGTCAAACTCGGGAACCTCTCCCTATCTCGCATTTCTTACGGGTTTTGCTAATACCCCCAACGGCCTCACAAACACGATCTCACTAAGCCAGAGTTAAAATCGAAAATCACTTCTGTACTTTCGGGTGTGAATCTTTCTTCCGGTTCCTCGGATTGGCTGGTTGATTTGGTCCTCTCCGGAGACTCCAGCCAAAATCAACTCAAAATACCGGTAAATGTAATGCCTTCAATGCTATAAGCAAGCATAATATAAAGGTAGTCCGTGAAGACTGGGCAATCCAACCGAATAAGATTCTCTCCCCCATCAGATTCATCTTCGCGGATGTCATTAATGAGGCTCTAACCCTATACGAGACTTACTTCAAAAAAACCATCCCGGACGGTTTACCTACCTGACTATTCCGGTTCCATGGAGGGTAGCGGCAATGAGAAAATGCTCCAAGCCCTGGAACGAATCTGGAATCAGGAACGCGCCAAGATATATTTCCTCTAAAACACAGAACAAGACATTTCTGTGTTTCTGCCTTTTGCCGCGGAGTTGGGTAACTCTAGGAAGATTACCGGCACCAAGACCTCCGCGCTTTTGAATAAGGCGAAGGGGTATCCGGTTGGTTGAGGAACCGCCATGTACGAGGCGATATCCGCTTCCCTAGGGCAGTATAGCGAAGTAAACAACCTTCAGGAGTGGACTCCCGCCATCGTGGTTTTACCGATGGAGCGGCTAACGGAGCCATGACTTTTGACCGCTTCCAGAGGCAATATCGCTGGGTTAACTTAGATATTGCCAATTTTCCATCACGTTCGGCGATGCTTCTCCCGAACAGCTAGACCAATCCGCTAAGCTAACTAAATGAAGAGTCTTTGACAGAACCAAAGACCTGAACAACGCTTTCAAGACAGTGAGGTGTTACAATTAATGGCTATCCTATTTGCTCTACTCTCCGTCGGCGTTTTTCTCGGCCTCACCTTGGGGGCGCACGTAAACTTTTTTGCTTCTGCGGGAATCGCGGTGGCTCTGTTCACTGTGTTAGTGCTCTTGAACCATCGCCACAAGAAGTTTGGGAACCTGGTGATTGATGATGAGGCGTTATCTCAACGACTCGAAACAATTGATCTCTCCGCCAGAAAATCGCTTTTAGAAATCCAAAAAACAGCTTCTAGAATGCGCAACTACCGCAAAGAGACAAATCACCTAGTGAAACTCGGCAAGCAGATTCTTAGCTACGTGGAAAGCGACCCCACCGCGATGTCCAAGTCTGAGCACTTCTTGGAATACTATTTCCCCATGCTGCAAAAAATTTTGCAAAACTACGTCTCGCTTTCCGGAG
This sequence comes from Mobiluncus porci, assembly GCF_009695935.1. GTDB lineage: Bacteria > Actinomycetota > Actinomycetes > Actinomycetales > Actinomycetaceae > Mobiluncus > Mobiluncus porci. Next base: position 101,199 of record NZ_VUMY01000001.1, on the reverse strand, counting down.
TCATGTTGGAACCTACTAAGCGGGAACAAATTGAAGCTATCACGCAAGAATCTTTGGAATACCTTGACACAATTTTTCAAAAACAACTTGATGGTTACCACAACAATAAGATTCTCGAAATCGAAGCCCAATCAGACCTCCTGGAAAAGACCGCGAAACTGGGAGGTGATTTGTGAAAGGACAAGTTTTACGCATTATCGGCCTCATCATTGTTATCGCAGTTATCAACGCTACCACTTTGTTCATTTTCTTCCGACCTCAACCGACCACTGCTATTAACGGCCTCTTCGGAGGAGGAAAGATCTCTCTTTTCGAAGACCCATCTTTCCCAAAACAGATCCAGAAATCCGACGCCTTGGTGAGGACTACCGATCCGAGCGCCTCGAACTCCGGCGATATGTTACTTCGGCTACCAGCCAATTCCCTCAACGGAGGGAAGGTCATTACCGCAGCGAATCTTCCCACCCTCACTCCACAGATTAAGGCCATCTATCAACAGATCGACAATATGCCGACGTCTTCGGAGGACATGTTCAGCCAATACTTGCGCCAAAGTATCGGGTTCTATCCCCTGGTGGCAGGTTACGAGAGCCAGATGTCGGAACTTTCCAAGATGGAGCCCGAGACTTATGCGAAAATCCAGGATTCCATCCAGATTCTCTGCTCTTCTCCGATAGCGTGGTTCTCGCACGTTTATGTTCCGTTGAGGGATAACGAGGTGAAGGGTCTCGAGGATTTGAAAGGCCCAGGATCCCAGAAACTGGCTTGGGAATCTCACGGATTTAGAATCGTCGTGGCCGCAACTGCCGACCCCAAACAGTTCGCGGTCCTCGGAGTTCCCCAAGAAGTGACGAAAGTGATGCCGATTCTGATAGTTGATATCATGCTGCAATTGATGGATATATTCAAGAGCTATCCCTTGTTGCACCCCCTTTGTTGACCCTTTATCAAACCCAAATAGCCCCTAAAGAAAACGAAAAGGAGAAAGAATGAGCAACGTAAGCCTCGAAGACCTGATGACGAAGACACCCTCGGGTGCCCCCACGGAGGTGCCCTCGGAAGCGACCGCGATGGAGCTCGTCAAGAAAGACGTAGCCGAGTTGAGCCCGGAAGACGAGAACAAGATTGCCGGAATCCGCAAGGAGATTGATGTCCGCGACTCCGTGACCCTGTCGCTCTACGGATCCGGGGCGCAAAAGAACATCGCCCAGTTCTCCGATTCTATTCTCTCCCAGGTGCGTGCCCGAGACGGCGGTGAGGTTGGGGAACTTTTAACCAACATGCTCGTCCAGGTCAAAAACAGCAAACCGACTAGCGGGGGGTTCCTCTCAAAACTGTTCAGCAAGGGCAAAACCGAGATTGAGCGCTACATCGCGAGCTACGATTCCTTGTCCCAGCAGCTTGATGCCATCGCCGCGAGGCTCCAGGGGCAGCAGAAGGAGATGATGACCCAGATTGCGGTGTTCGACAAGATGTATGCCCAAAACCTTGACTATTATCACAATCTGACGCTCTATATCGAGGCCGGGGAACGCGAGATTAAGGATCTGCGCGAGAACACCTTGCCGAAGCTCCACGAGGAGGCCAAGAACTCCGGCGACATGATGGCGGCGCAGGCCGTGGCGGATTTCGAGGCGAATGTCGAGCGTTTCGAGAAGAAGGTCCACGACCTCAAAATCAGCCAGACTTTGTCACTCCAGACTGCCCCGCAGATTAAGCTCATCCAGCAAAACGACCAGCTCCTGGTGGAGAAAATCAACGATGTCGTGAACTCGACGCTTCCTTTGTGGCGGAGCCAGACCGTAATTGCCCTCGGCCTGCAAAAGCAGCGCGATGCGCTCGCGATGGAGAAGGCGGTTTCGGATGCGACCAACGAGATGATTCGGGAAAATGCCCGCCAGTTGAAACAGACCACTCTCGAGGTTCGCGAGGAGGCAGAGCGTTCCACGGTTGACATCGAGACCCTGGAGGCGGCGAATAAGGATCTGATTGAGACCATCAATTCTTCGGTGGAAATCACCAAGCGGGCGATTGCTTCCCGCGCCGAGGCCAGCGAAAAGATGATCACGATGAAGGATGATTTGAAGAAGGCACTGGTGGAGGCGACTACGAGTCGGATGGAAATAAGCGCCCCCGCCGAAGACGTGAACTCCGGGAGCTAGGTAGGGAGCTAAGTAACCAATTAGCCAGCGGTTTTTTTCCTATGGGGACGGGCCAAATTGGTAATTTTTTACCAATTTGGCCCGTCCCCACTGGTAAATCAAACATTAAATCCGAGGGCGCGGAGTTGTTCGCGACCGTCATCGGTAATTTTGTCGGGTCCCCACGGCGGAAGCCACACCCAGTTGATACTCGTGGTTCCCACCAGGTCGCTCAGGACGAAACGGCACTGTTGCTCGATCAAATCGGTCAGCGGGCAGCCCGCCGAGGTAAGCGTCATGTCGATAACGAGGTCGTCTTCGTCCAGGTGAAGTCCGTAAAGTAACCCGAGGTCAACAATGTTGATGCCGAGTTCGGGGTCAATAACATCTTTCAGGGCCTCCACGATTTGATCCACTCGGGCCTGCTGTTCCGGGTCAAGTGGAGTTTCCGTCACTTCGCCCGCGCCACTGGCAGATTCCTGGCTTGCCGCGGACATCTCCCTCGGTTCCATCACGGTCGTACCGCGAGGATTGTCCAAAGAATCCAGCAAGTATTCGCTCAAAGTTTCTTCGCTCATATTATTCCGCTCCTTACCTATCGGTCTTTACTGGGTCGCTCTGGGGCGCTGTCTGGTTCATGATCTCGGGAGCACAGTGGGGAGCCTTCCCGCCAGCGCTGCCTTCCAGCCCCGCCTCGGCCTTCGCAAGGGCTTCCTTCAAAGCCATCCACCCGAGCAACGCACATTTGACGCGGTTGACATATTTTGACACGCCTTCGAGGCTGGAAGCGTCACCTAGACGGTCGAGAAGCTCCTCGTCAACGCCCTTACCGCGCGAGTGCATCATGGTGGAAAAGTCTTCTTCGAGACCCATCACCTTGTCGAGGTCTTGGCCGTTGACCAGTTGATACATCATCGACAAACTCGCTTGGGAGATTGAGCAACCTGACCCATCCCACACTAGGTTCTTTAGCTTCCCGTCCTCGACCTCCACTTGCAAGGTCACTTCATCCCCGCAGGTTGGGTTGACTTGACGGGAGCTGGCCTCCCAACCAGGCAAAGTCCCCGCACCGTGCCGAGCTTTGGACTGCTCCAAAATGAGCTGTTGGTAAAGACTTTCTAGTTCATTCATGCTTCCTCCATCGTGAGTTTAACCCGCGCCATAACTCAATTTTGGGTCCCGAAAAAATCTGCGGCTCTCGGCAATCCCTCAAGCCAGCGGTCAATTTCCGCAAAAGTCGTAGTTGGAGAGAAAGTGGCACGGGTCGAGGCCGTAACCCCAAAGAACTTATGTAAGGGAATGGCACAGTGATGTCCGACCCGCACCGCAACCCCCAAAGAATCAAGGAATTGACCGAGGTCATGAGGGTGAATCCCCTTCATCTCGAAAGACAGCACTCCGGCGCGATTCTCTAGGTCAGTAGGACCGAGAAGTTTGACTCCCGAGATTTCCAAAAGCCGCGGCAAGGCATAGGCCGTGAGGGCGCGTTCGTGAACGGCGATTCTGTCCATCCCGAGCCCTTGCAGATACCGTAAAGCTGCCGCCCAACCAACGATTTGGGCTACCGGCTGGGTACCTGCCTCGAAACGGTACGGCACCGGCAAGAAGGTGGAGGACTCCACCGAAACGTCTTCGATCATGGATCCACCGGATTGAATAATCGGTAGTTGTTCCAGCAATTCGCGCCGCCCCCACAGAGCGCCAACTCCGGTGGGACCGAGCATCTTGTGTCCCGAAAAACACGCGAAGTCCACACCGAGCGAGTCAAGGTCCAAAGGCAAATGCGCCCCGGACTGGCAGGTGTCCAACACGACTACAGCCCCAACCGCACGTGCCGCCTCGATAATCGGCTCGATATCGGTTATCGCGCCGGTGACATTGGACAAGTGGGTGAAAGCTACCACGCGAGTGCGCTCCGTAATCACTTCCTCCAGGTGGCTCAGATCCAGACGCCCGTCCGGCAAAAGGTCTATCACCTTGGTGACCGCTCCGGTTCGCCGCGCCACAAGTTGCCACGGCACCAAGTTGGCGTGGTGTTCCGCGCGGGTGAAAACAATCTCATCTCCGGACTTCAAGTCAAAGGGCCCGCCCGTGTGTTCCCAAGAACCGGCAAAAAAACCGTAAGCAACCATGTTGAGCGCCGCGGTCGCTCCTTGGGTCCACACGATTTCCTCTTCGTCTTTAACCCCGAGAAAATCGGCGACCACCCCGCGGGCATCCTCAAACAGGCTCGTGGCTTCATCCCCGAGCTGGTGGGTGCCACGATGAACGGCCCCGTTGTGGAACCGATAGAACTCATCCAGAGTATCTAAGACAACCTGGGGTTTTTGGGAGGTGGCGGCAGAATCGAGGTAGGCAATCGGTTGTCCGTTACGGCCTTCTACGGAAAGTATCGGGAAATCGGCGCGAATTCGGGCGAGATCCGCCTCCGTAAAGTCCAAAGCCTTTTCGATTTCCGCCATTTTCGCGCTTCCTCTCTCTTACTTGTTACCTAACTCGGGAGATTTCGGGCCTCACTGCCATATATGGCACCAACAACCAAATTCTCCTGAGTTACGTCACTGACTCCACCTATATCCGACTCAATCAAGCAGCCAAATACTTGTCGTAGCCGTTCTCCTCGAGTTCATCGGCTAACTCCGGCCCGCCTTCCTTAACGATGTGGCCATCAGCGAAAACATGGACGAAATCGGGATGGACATAGCGCAAAATCCGCGAATAGTGGGTGATCAGCATGATGCCCGTATTATTCGCTTCGTGAACCCGATTGATGCCTTCGGAGACAATCTTCAAAGCATCAATATCTAGGCCAGAGTCGGTTTCGTCCAGAATCGCGAAACTCGGGGCGAGTAACTGCATCTGCAAAATCTCGAGACGCTTCTTTTCCCCACCGGAGAATCCGGCATTCAAGTCACGCGAGGCAAATTCTTTCTCCATCTTGAAATCATCAAAAGCCCCGTCAACGACTTTCAGCCATTGGCGCAAAGCAGGTGCTTCTCCCGCTACGGCAGTTTTCGCGGTCCTAAGGAAGTTAGAGACGGAAACGCCGGGAACCTCCACGGGATACTGCATGGCTAGGAACAAACCCAAACGCGCCCGTTCGTCCACGGTCATCTCGAGAATATTTTTCCCGTCCAACAGAGCCTCTCCGCCGGTCACTTCATATTTCGGGTGACCCGCGAGAACATAGCTCAACGTGGATTTACCCGAACCGTTTGGCCCCATAATGGCGTGAATTTCTCCCGACTCAATCTTGAGGTTCACACCTTTCAGGATCGGCTTGGACCCTTCCGGGGTTTCGACCTGCGCTTGCAGATCTTTTACTTCTAAAACAGACAACTTGTTCTCCTTAGGTTTCTACTCGTCTTTTAGGCGTGAAGATCGACTTTCACGACGTCTCCGTCGACTTCCACCGGATACATCGCGAGGGGCTCGTGAGCCGGAGAATCCGGTTCACCGGTTACGAGGTCAAAGCGCGCTCCGTGAGCAAAACACTCCACGCAACCGTCATCGATCTCGCCCTCGGACATGGTGTAGCCGGCGTGGGGACAGGCATCATCCATTGCATAGAAGTTTCCGGCGTCGTCGCGTAACACCGCAACAGCTTGCCCCTCCAATTCGATAGTCTTACCGGTACCGGGCTCGATTTCGTCTACAGTGACAGCATTGATAAAGCTCATTTTAAGCTCCCTTCAGATAGGTGACTGTCCACTAGCTCGAGCACGTGATCAGTCAATTGTGGAATTTCCATTTCATTTAATAGTTCAGCATAGAATGCCTTGACAACCAGCCGTTTCGCCTCCACCGGATCAATGCCGCGGCTCATGAGGTAGAACAACTGTTCATCGTCAAATCTTCCCGTTGCCGAAGCGTGTCCGGCGCCTTCGATTTGCCCGTTGTGAATCTCGAGGTTCGGAACGGAATCGACCCGAGGTCCTTTCCCGAGAACGAGATTTCGGTTTAGCTCATAGGAATCTGTGCCGTAGGCTTGCGGCCCGATTCCTACATCCCCGACCCACACCGCGTGGGCAGCTTGGCCTTGCAAGGCGCCCTTGTAGGTCACGCGCGACTTCGAGGACGAAGCCACATGTTCGATGAAGAGTCGGTGTTCCTGATGTTGGCCGGCATCGGTGAAGTACAGCCCGAGCAGATTCAGGTCGGCGTGTTCCTCGGGAAGCTGGGCGCCCATCCCGATTCGAACCACGTCTCCCCCGAGAGTAATCACCCCGTGCTTGACCTCCGCCTCGCGTCCCAAAGTGATCTCGTGGGTGGCAACGTGTTTTGCCCCGGTGTCCCAGTCCTGCAGGGAGACCACGTCGAGTTTTGCCCCGTCTTCCGCTTTGATTTCTACGGTTTCGTTCAAGGTACCGCCACCGGTGTGGCGGAGCACTACAATCGCGTGGGAGTTCGGCAAGGCGCGAACCCGCACGTGTCCCACCATGGCCTTTGCTTCGGCGGAAATGTCAACAAAGAGAATCTCCGGATTGTCGCCTTCCACCGTCAAGTTCAAGGTTTGCTCGATATTGTTCCAGCCCGCCGCTCCGGCGCGGTCGAAGGGTGCATCACTCAACGGCGCCAGGCCCAGGGGTTCTTTCAACTCCGCAAGGATGCCGCCGTGATCCGCGCTTGAGCCCAGTTCCAGGTCCTTTCCAGCAAAGGAATACTTTGGCGAGCCACCGGTTAGCTCCTCAGTCAGCAATTCTTCGAGTCGCTCAATCGGGGTGAAACGCCAGGCCTCCTCTCGAGCCTGTGGCATCGGAAAATCGGCGATATTGGTGGATTTGAGGCGGGTCGGGGCGGGAGCCGCGACATTGTTCAAAGTGACTTCGTTGCTCATTAGCCCACCGATCCTTCCATCTGTAGCTCAATTAATCGGTTCAGCTCCAAGGCGTATTCCATCGGGAGTTCCTTCGCTATTGGCTCAACGAAGCCGCGCACAATGGTCGACATCGCCTCGGTTTCGGTCAGCCCGCGGCTCATCAGGTAGAACAACTGGTCTTCGGAAACTTTCGAGACCGTGGCTTCGTGACCCATCTCGACCTCGTCGTTGCGCACGTCCACGTAAGGATAGGTGTCCGAGCGCGAAATCGTGTCTACAAGCAGCGCGTCACACAAGACGTTTGACTTAGAGCCGGTGGCTTTCTCATCAATGTCAACAAGCCCGCGGTAAGAGGCTCGCCCGCCTTGCCGAGAAATCGACTTGCTGACAATGTGAGAAGATGTGTGGGGCGCCAGATGGAACATTTTCGCGCCGGTGTCCTGTTGCTGACCCTTCCCCGCAAAAGCGATGGACAGGGTCTCACCGCGGGCGTGTTCCCCGGTCAAATAAACGGAAGGGTACTTCATATTGATGCGCGAACCGATGTTGCCATCAATCCACTCCATCGTCGCGCCCTCCTCGGCAATCGCTCGCTGGGTCACGAGGTTCAAGACGTTGTTTGACCAGTTCTGGATAGTCGTGTAGCGCACGCGGGCATTCCTTTTGACAAAAATCTCCACAATCGCGGCGTGCAGGGAATCAGATTTGTAAATCGGCGCGGTACAACCCTCCACATAATGCACATACGAACCTTCATCGGCGATAATCAAGGTTCTTTCGAACTGACCCATGTTTTCCGTATTGATGCGGAAATATGCCTGGAGTGGAATCGTACACTGTACGCCCTTGGGAACGTAAATAAACGAGCCTCCGGACCACACGGCTGTGTTTAATGCGGCGAACTTGTTGTCTCCCGCGGGAACGGCGCGACCAAAATATTCCTTGAAAAGTTCGGGATATTCTTTCAGACCCGTGTCGGTATCTAGGAAAATCACACCCTGTTTTTCGAGGTCTTCGCGGATTTGATGGTAGACGACCTCGGACTCGTATTGAGCCGCGACCCCGTCAACAAGGCGCTGACGTTCCGCCTCGGGAATTCCCAGGCGGTCATAGGTGAGTTTAATGTCCTCGGGCAAATCGTCCCAAGACTGTGCGACCTTGTCGGAAGCGCGCACGAAATACTTGAACTGGTCGAAATCCAGGAACTGCAAGTCTGGACCCCAGGTCGGGATGGGTTTGCGCTCGAAAATTTTCAGGGCTTTCAACCGCAGTTTCAGCATCCATTCCGGCTCGTCCTTCATCGACGAAATATATCTCACGACATCTTCGTTCAACCCGCGACGTGCCGCCTGACCAGCGGTGTCGGAATCATGCCAACCGAATTCGTATTTGTCCGAGATAGATTCGATAATCTCGTCATCCGTGCGGCGCTTGAGCTCAGATTCGCTCAAAGTTTCGCTCATTGTTTTCCTTTCATTTCATTTTTCCAGCTCTGAGAGTGACCTTGGTGCCACCGTTTACTCCGTTGGTGCGAAGCATCAAGGGGACACTCGTCGTGCAAGCATGGTCACCATCGGCTATGGTCGCAAGCCTTTGAATATGGGTGTCCAGAAGACGCGAAAACGCCTGGGTTTCCGCTTCACACAGTTTCGGGAAGTTCTTGGCCACATCTTGAACCGGACAGGAACCCTGACACAGTTGCAAGGCTAGACCCTGTTTCGTGTGCCGAACCGTGGCCGCGTAGCCGTCTTGCGCCAGTGCATCGGCCAACGCCACCACTCGAGCCTCCGGATCCTCGCCGGCAGCGTGAACCACCGGCGCATAGCGGCGTTCCACTTCCCGAGAATGCCGGTTGGCGAAGTCCTCAATGGCTTCCGATCCCGCGACTTGCTTTAGGTACTCCAGGGCTTTCGTGGCCATCCGAGAATACCCATCAGGCCTGGTGGCACGTCCAGCATCGGTGGCCACGTAGTTCCGCGCGGGGCGCCCTCTGCCCCTCGCAACCAGAGAGGTGGGGTCTAGATTCTCGATCTGGCCCGAATTCTCTAGGTAGATGAGGTGGCGACGCACTGCGGCCGGTGTCAGTTTTAAGATGTTCGCCAGAGTGGATGCGGTGATAGGGCCTTTTTCAATAATTAAATCCAGCACGACCTGGCGGGTTCCCTGATCATCAACAGGAAGCTGCACGGACTCGCCCCTTTCTCATGCCTTCATTAGTATAATCTCAGACCGATTTTTGTTTAATCAGCCTTTCCTAAATCTAGCATAAATCGAAAGGGTTGTCTTTCTTAAACCTTATTTGATCAAGATGCTTTCAGACTCACGTCGGCGCGATGCCGCTGCTAAAAGGAGCATTCCCAGCCCACCGAAGGTGAGTGCCAGCCATCCGAACCGAGTCGCATTGAAGCCTGTCTTCGCTAAGCCTAAATTCATCAGACCAGCGTTTGCCAAGTTGTAATACTGACCGCGCATGACTTCAAACCACTCGGTTCTCCCGAGGTTATCTGCCTTGGAATCGTACCCGTACTTGGTGAAGTTGAAGCCAGGGGGAGCCTTGAAAAGCACATAGTATTTACCGGGATTAACAGCATTAAAGATGTATTCACCGTTATTCCCGGTGATGGTTTCAGACACCACACGGTTGTTTTCATCAATAAGTTGGACAATAACTCCGGGAAGCAACGGTTCTCCGGGATCACGGTTGCCGTCTCCGTTCATATCATGCCACGCCAACTCACCAACAGCCCCATGATCCCCATCAATCGGCCTTTTAGGGGTTGATCCGGGTACCGAAGGTACGGATGGATCAACCGAATCTCCGGGTGCGGGTTCTCCATTCGGAGTCGGACTCGGAGTCGGAGTCGGAGTCGGAGTCGGACTCACGTTGGGATTTGGTGTGGGAACAGTCCACGATGGAATGTTTGGTGTCCCACTTCCACCTCCGGGACTCGGAGGCCCGGGCGGCGGCGCCACTGGGTTCACTGTCGGCTGATAGGTCGACGTGAACGGGTTCCCGTTGGAGTCGCTTACTCCCACAGTCACCGGCGTGGTTGAACCGATGTAGTCGTCTTCCGGGATGAAAGTGACCACCCCGGTGGAGGGGTCAACCTCGAAAGTGCCAACATTTGGAACTGTCTTTTCGGTGGTGCCGGGATTGTCAATCCAGTACGTTACAGCATCCGGATCCGAGTCGAGGTCAGCACCGGGGAACATTTCTTCTGGTGTCTTACCGTTATCCCCACTCCCCTTGTCGTTTGAATGCTGGGTTTCACCCTGGTTGCCGACAGTGGTTGCGGGAACCGTAGCTGGGGTGGTCGGGTTCACCGTCGGGATATAGGTTGCCTTCCACTCGGTGTGTTTTCTAGTGGTAACGCCAACCGTAACCCCTCTTGCCGAACCGGTGAAGTCCGGTTCGGGTTCAAAAGTGACCACACCAGTCGCAGGATCTACAGTGTAGGTTCCTTCACCGGGAACTGTCTTAGTCCTCGTTCCGTCCGTTTCGAGCCAAAAAATGGCATTGCTCAAATCCGTTCCTACGAACATTTCAGACGGGGTTTTACCGTTGTCCCCACTGTTCTTATCGTTTGAATGCTGCGCATCGCCTTGAACCCCTATGGTGGTTGCGTTCACGGTGGTCACAGGGGTCACCGTAGGGGTATAGGTCGTGTTATAGGAATTACCTGCAGTGGTGGTAAGCCCCACAGTAACGGGAACAGCCGGGGTGGCGGGGGTCGTCACATAACCACGCTCCGGGGTGAAGGACACTTCTCCGGTGGTGGGATTGATGGAATAGTCACCCACACCGGGAACAGTAACGCTCAGGACTCGCTTACTGTTGTCATTCGGGTCGTCTCCTGGTTTCACCAACCAGTAGCTCGGGGTGGCGCCAAGGTCTGCTCCTGGGAAAGCCTCTGCGGCGGTCAACCCGTGATCCCCGGTTTCCTTATCAGTGGAATGCTGGGTGGCACCCTGCTCATCAGTGGTGGTGATGGCTTTGGGGGTAACTGATGGCGGTCCCGGTGGCGTTGGAGGCGGGGTCGTGGATGTCACCGTCGGGGTATAGGTGGTTTTAACTTCCACTCCCCCAGTGGTTGTCACCCCGAAGGTCACGCCCCCTGTGTGGGTGCCTACAAAGTCGCTCTCCGGCACGAAAGTAACTACGCCGGTATCCGCCACTGAATAGGTGCCAACACCAGGAACAGTGACGGTGGTAGTGTGCGCGTGTGTGTCTGGATCTTCCAGCCAGAAGGTCGCGCCGCTCAACGGCACGTCGGGGAAAGCTCCGGCCGCGGATTTGCCGTTATCCCCAGATCCATTGTCGGTGGAGTGCTGAGTGATGCCTTGTTCATCGACAGTGGTGATCGTCTGCGGCACGTAAGGTTTTACCTGCGGACGATAGAATGCCTCGTAGGTTCCCTTTCCGGGAATGGCGGCTGAAACTATGGCTGGGATGGGGGTTCCAACAAAGCCTGGAACTGGGTTGAAAGTTACGACTCCGTCACCCGCAATCGTATAGGTGCCCTGAGGATTACCGAAGCTGTCCTTAGGTGTAAGACTATCCAAGAGGTTTCCATCGGTGTCCTTCAATTTGAAAGTTGCCGCGGAAAGATCCAACGGGATGGGGGTCTTGGATTGGAACATCTGCGCGGGGGTCACCCCGTTATTAGTTCCACCGGGGTTAGTTCCCGTGTCATTGGAATTCTGTACCTCACCTTGCATCCCCACAGTGACGGCATCTTTGGTTTCCACTTCGGTGGAGGGACTAACTTTCGGGGTGTAGGTGGCGGTCCAATCCACGCCCTTCTGGTTCGTAACTCCTACTGTAACCGGGGTGGCGGTGCCGCTTGTGAAATTGGGATTGGGCGTGAAGGTGACAATCCCGTCGGCTCCAATTGTATAGGTGCCTTCATCGACGCTCACGCTGGTTTTGTGTACACTATCAGAAGGATCGACAAGCCAGAAGTTCGCGCTGGTCAAATCGGTGCCGCTAAACATCTGTGCTGGGGTTTTCCCTCCCGCGCCGGAGTCATTAGAATGCTGGGTAACTCCGGGAGCATTCTCGCTTGTCGCCGGACTGGTAGTCACCGGGGTCACCGTCGGGGTGTAGGTAGTAGTGAAATCTACTGATGCCGTGGTGGTGACGCCGAGAGTTATCGCCTCAGAGGTGCCCGTGAAGGTGTCCACTGGTGTAAAGGTCACCACACCGGAGCTATCCACACTGTAGGTGCCTTTACCGGAGATGGTGACATTTTGCTTATGTGTGCTGTCCGCTGGATCAACTAGCCAGTAGGAAGCTCCGCTGAGTTCAACCCCAGGGAAGGCTTCTGCGGCGGTCATCCCATGATCCCCGGTTTCCTTGTCAGTGGAGCGCTGGGTGACTTTTTGCTCATCTGTAGTGGTTATTCCCACAGTGTTATAGGGTTTCACGATGGGCTGGTACCTGGCGGTGTATTGTTGCCCGTCAATAGTGGCAACGATGGTGGCGGGTGTGGGGTTGCCGACAAAGCCGGGATTCGGGGTAAAAGTGACGACTCCGGTAGAGGTGTTTATGGAATACCTCCCGGCCTCTGCCACCGGGGTGTTGTCCGTAGCCACCCCACCAACAATAAGTTCTCCGGTGATGGTTGAGGTGGGGTCGGAGGTGTCAGTGGGGTCGTGGAGCCCAAAGGTAGCTCCCGTAAAATTCAAGGGCAGGTTACCGCCGCTCGCGCTAAACATCTCCGTGGCACTCAATCCCTGGTCGTTTCCGGCGCTGTCGTTTACTTTATCGGTAGAGAGCTGCACCTGGCCTTGCATCGCATAGGTGGTGGCGTCGTGGGTAACAACTGCCGGAGCCCACAAAGCATAAAGATGGTTCTTGGCGGTTTCATCAGCGGTATCAAGCATGATTGTGGATTGAGTTCCGTCCTTGTTGAACCCAGAGTCACAGCTCGTTGCTGAGCGATCCTGTACCCAGCATTTGAAGAGGAGTTCTTGACCGTCGGACTGACAACTGAAGGTGGTTTTGTCTCCGGAGGTATCGTCTTTGTCGTTTTGCATCACATCAATGTCGACACGAATCCCCAGGTTGGTTTTTTCATAGCTTGTATTGTCAGCGATGTTGCAGTTTCGGTGATAGGTCAGGCTCGTGGTTTGTATTTCCGGAGCCTTCCACACGGCAAAGAGCGTCATGGTGTCCGTTGATCCGTTATTCGGGACGAGGTTTTCCAAGGTTCCTGGCTCTATCGGGGTGCATCCCGTGGTGGTGGCACAGTTCTGGTTGGGACTCCACCCGAGGAACAAGTCATCCACTCCGCTAGTGGTTTGTTTCGCGGCGGAAGTACTTGCCAACGGGACAATCAGGGTTTTAGCGTTAGCGAGGTAATCATAAGGGGATGCCTTGTCAACAGGAGGATTCTCCCCTCCATTCATGTCATAAACCACTTTGAGCTGCTTGTATTTCCAACGCGGGTAGAGCACCACGTCGAGTGTGTCGTGTATGTTGCCATCAAGAACATTAGAATCGAAGATCTTGAAGCCGCTCGACCCGAAGACGTATTCAGCCATCTCTTCGGTAGTCTCGCCCTGTTCGTCTTTTTTGGTGGCGATCCAATACCACCCCAAGAACTGGGAGGCATTTGCTGGGGGGTGTGCCGTAACGGTTTTGTCACCGACCCTCACGGTCAATTCGCTGGCAGAGCCTTCAACGAAGGACCCGTCAGAGATTGATTCAATGTTGGTATATTTCGCGGTGGTTTCATCGCCTCGGTTACGCACTTCATCTTGATAGACACGGATGCTGTTGGCTGGCTTTTCCCACTTGGCGTAAAGGTTCGTGTTTGACGCCGGCATGGTGACGTCAGTGTCGGTGACATATTGGGGTTGCTGGTTGTGATTGGGGTCACGCCACCAACCTTTAAATATTTCTTCAACCCCGCTAAATTCACAGATGTCTCCGTCTTGAAGCACGAAGTTTCCGGTGAGTTCGCTCGTGCCTCGCGTGCACTTCGTGGCCTTGAGAGTCGCGGCACTTACGGAGGGCTCACCGATTTTCTGGGGGCTGGCGGGGTAGCTAGTTCCGGTGGCTCCATCGGTGATGGCCTTGTTAACGGTGTTAACCGTGCCGCCGCTTTTAAGGTTTTCCTGGTAAAGGTAGTGCTGTGTGGCTACGGTTTCTCGTTTGGAAACATATCTCACATCATAGGCATTGCGGTTATAGAACATAAACCCGATATAGGCGTGGGTGGAATCCGACACGCCACCAGATCCAGGGTCACAGATCCAATTATAGGAGCCGATTGGTTCACGGCACTGGGCTGTGCTTTGGAAGTTCGGGTTACTTTGTCCTCCCAACATGTAGTCTCTCCAACGAGGGTTCGTGGAATCTGTATTCACATCCACCGCTTGCGCGCCACTAGTGTAAGTGTCGTAAGTGATTTTATCGTGTTGAACCTGAGTGAAGCCTTCGATGTCAACATGGTCGGTGGAGTCAACCCATTGATTCCCGGTCTGGCAACTACCTGCACCAGTTTTATCCGCCATATATGTGCATTGTCCAGAAGTGAAGGACGCACTAGTGCGAATGGAAGGATTCGCGGGATCCGGGTTGACTTTTGGAAGCATAGTGTTGATAGCACTCGGGTTATCGGCATCCCACTTGGAGGCGTCCCATTCATAGAATCTCAGTTGGAAGGTGGCATTGTTTCCCCAGACGCGATACATTCTGACATCGTTGTTGGGCATCACGAAAGGCGAAGTGTAGTAGGAGTTCAAGGAGGTGTCACGGTAATAGCGATATCCCGGATAGGTGGTGTTCAAATAGGCGAAATATGCGTCAGAGGGCTGCCCATAGCGGAGAAGTTTATATTCATTCCCGCTGTTTAGGGGACTCCAAGGGGAGTTGGAATATTGACGATTGTAAACCTGGGCTTTGTAAACCTTGCGATCCAGGTATATGTCAAAAACGCTTTTCCCGTCGGCGTTGATTTTTCCCGTGGAAGCGATGTTACGGTTGACGGTTGATGACTTGCACTTCGTGTTTTCAGGAAGGTCTTGGTCATCAGCGGCGGCATCCGCGGGTGTGTTACAAAATTTGAAACCCTCATAGGTTACTTTCGCGTCAAATTGCCCGATAGCGTTCTCGTCCGGTGCTGTGACAGAAACATCAATGTTTTTTGCAAATTTAACATCGTCGGCGGCATTGAAAATGGTTCCGGCTTGACCGAGCATCTTCCAGGTGTCGCGGAATTCATAGTCGTCAATGGGTGTGGTACCCACGGTGTCATTAGCACTTCCGGGTTTTTGCGTGAAAACGCGAATGTAGTAGGTAACTTCCTGGGGCTGCCACGTGGCTTTCAAAATGATCTTTTTGTCACCATTTTGGTCGATACTAGCTGCGGTTTGAGTGGAGGCGGTGACTTGAGTGCTTCCATTATTCGGGTCAACCCAATGGAGAAAAGTATAGCCCGGACAAGTTGGGGGGTTGTTTGTCTTGTTGCGGATTCCCTCTTGGTCAAGGGTGCGATCCCCGCGAATATACATGGGTTTAATAGTGGGACACCGATCGGAGGAATTCGGTGGAGTCGTGTCGAAAATGAGGGTGTAGCGATCTTCGGGAATAGCGAAAAGCCTGAGATGTCCATTCGTTCCCCCACTGCCCAAAGTCGAGAAATCGAATCGAGCTGGGTTAGGAGTGGTGTCGGGATTGTCCACAGACCAGTACATGAATTGTCGATCAGGAATGATTTTGAGAACCGGATTGAAAGGCGGCTGATAGCTTGAAAAATCCGTCACTTTCGCGGTCTCATAAACCGAGCCTTCGGAAATATAAGTGATGACAAGGGTTTCGGTAAACACTGGGCAGGCTTTCTTGACACCAGAACCACTCGCGGTGTTGCTGCCGGGAACAATCTCGGTGGAGGATCCACATTCAACCCACTTGTCGAAATACTTTCCCGTCGGGTAAGTCTTGGGAAGCCCCGGATCGGGGAGCTTATCGCCACTCGGAACATGAAAGGTGGCTAAAGGGTTTTGTGAAGTATCGTCGGAGTTATAGAATATATAGACCCAAGTTTCACCCCCGCTCGGCAAAATATTGGCAACCGCTGTTGAGGTCAGAAGAAGCGAGAATACGGTAAATACCGCGCCTATAGTCAGTGAGAGATATCGCTTGGGACGAGACATCTTAGAGAATGCCATTTGAGGCACCCCCCCCCCGACGAATGTCCACTAAAAGGCTGACCAATCATGTCGGCGTTCCTTATCTGTCAGATCGTGTCCTCGTGAGACAAGACTATTATTAGTGACGTTAAATATACTAAGAGTAAATCACTCAAATAGTAAAGACATTGTGGCTGAAAAATCGCTGAAATTTCAGGGAAAAATGTCTGTACGAATGCTGATTATAGCTGGGGTTTCACCTCGCGCCGCATCTCCAATTATTTCACACTACCGGCGGTGAGCCCACCGATCAGACGCTTTTCGATTAAGGCAAACATGATGATGACCGGAACAATGGCGATAATCGAGGTCGTGAACATGTACTGCCAATCTTTGACATAAAGCCCCAAGAACCGCGGCATGGCCACAGTCAGCGGCTGGAGGCCAGGATCTTGCACCAAAACAAAAGCGGCCGCGTATTCGTTCCAGGAGTTCACAAACACGAAGATGATGGCGGTCACGATTCCGGGCCACACCAGTGGCAAGGAGATCTTGAACATGGTCTGGAGCCGTCCTAAACCATCCATCAAGGCGGCTTCATCAATTTCTCGCGGCACAGAGGCGAAGAAAGACCACATAATCCAAATTGCGAAAGACAGGTTGAAGGTGCCGTTGATGAGGATCAGCGCCGCCCACACTGCGTAGCCTTTCCACCCGGAAAACTCCTGGTAGAGACCGACTGCGAGCACGGTAGGCTGCAACATCTGGGTGCAAAGCACTAGGAACATGAACGCCATGCGTCCCGGGAACTTGAACCTCGCTACATAGTAGGCGGCCGGTGTCGCTACCAGTAGCACCAGCAGGGTCGCTCCGATGGCGATGACTGCGGTTGCGGTCAGGGCTCCGCCCACGTTTACCGCCGGGAAATTCCACACCGTCAAGAAGTTGGACCACTCCACTCTAGATGGCAGGTACTCGGGCGGGATCTTCATGACATCGGGACGAGTCTTCAGAGCAGTAGTGAGCATCAAGGCGTAGGGGAAAGCGAAAAACGCGATGACGATAATGACTCCGATAACGATTCCAATCGGATTCGGTCGGGAATCGAATCCGCGCATTCTCTTCTGGCGCTTGTTGGTGGCGCGATCTGAACTGTGAGGGGCTAGTGCGGTACTCATGTCAGTCAATCTCCTTCGTCGGTTTCACGGCCGCCAGATAGATAGCGATAATCACCAAGCAGAACAGGAAGTTAATCACCGAAAGCGCCGAGGACACCCCGGGCCCGAGCTGTGCCTTGTACTGGAAAATCAGGGTCGTAGTGGTGTGAGCAGCGTGGTAGCCCGGAATGTCGACCAGGATTTTCAAAATCGGCAGGGAGTTAAACACGTTGATGACATTGATCAATGAAGCCGTCGCAACCGCCCCGCGCAACAGCGGAAACACGATTAGCCAGTAGCGTTGGAAAGAGGTCGCGCCATCAATAGCGGAAGCCTCCAGAATGTCGCGAGGTACGGACTGCAGGCCTGCCAAAATTGTGTAGGTCGTGAACGGTAGCGACACATAGACCGCCACAAAAACCGCCACCCAGAAAGCGGAAACCGGATGTTTCGTGAAAGCATAGGTCTGTTCCAGAATCCCGCTGTCCACCAAGAACCGGTTGAAAACCCCAAATTCGTTGTCCAAACCGTAGCGGAAAACCGTGGAAGTCATCACGACCGAACACGCCCACGGCAAAATCACGAAAAGACGAACCAGCTTTCGCCCGCGGAAGTTCTTGTTGAGGAACTGGGCCAAGATGAGGGATAACACCACGGTAACGATAACGACGACAATGACCCAAACGACTGTGTTGACCAAAACTCGCGGAATATCCGCACCCGGATAGGTCAGTGCCCCACCCTTTCCGATGTAGTTATCCCAACCGGTAAAGCCCTTGTCAACCCCGTAACGATTGAATTTGATGAAAGAGTAGTAAACGAGCAGCACGGTCGGGTAGACGACCACTCCCAAAATGAGAATCAGCGTCGGCGCTAACCAGGGTAGCGCGGCCAGGCTCTCCAGGTGCTGTCGCTGTGGCTTTATATTTTTGCGTTTTCGTTCACCCTCAAGGCCGGACTTGGCGGCAGGTAGGGTGGGAGTTTTGGTACTCGTCATAGGAACCCTATTGTTAAAGGATACGGTTTTTGAAAAACTTTGGTGCGGAGGCGGGATACTCCGCCCCCGCACCAAAGCGTTGAAGTATGAAGCGTCAACCTTTCGGTTTAGAGGCCGGCCTCAAACTCTGCCTGGACACCTTCCAACACTGTGTCCACATCTCCAGAGGCAATCTTGCCCGCGCTGGACTGCAACGCACCTTGCAAGACATCCCACTGGGGATTACCCACTGGCAGGAACTTCACCTTCGGAAGGTCGGCGTAGTACTTCGCCAATAGCGGGTCGGCTCCCGCGCTCTCTTCTTTGATGATGTTTTGGGTCACCGGCAGCAGGCCGGAGGGCTTGAACCAGTTCTTGTACATGGCATCGGAATAGAACAGATCCAAGAAGTCCTTGGTCGCCGCCTTGCGAGCCTCATCGCCATTGTCGAAAGCTAAGATGAAGTCGGTTACACCCACAACCACCGGATCGCCGTTCTTGGAGAACACCGGAGCGGTGTCATATTTGATGGTGTCAGGGGTCTTCGAGAACAGACCGGAGTGTCCGTTGTACATGGCGACCTTGCCGTTATCGAATAAATCCACCACGTCTTGGCGGTTGGTAGAACCCGCGTTCGGCTGGGTGCAACCCTGGTCGATGAGCTTCTTCATTTCGGCAAAGCCTTCCTTCACCCCGTCGGAAGTAGCGGTGAGGTTGTCGCCGTCTACCCAGTTGGCTCCGGCTCCCCACACGAACAGGGAGGATTCCACCTGGGCTTCTTCCTTACCGAGCGGCATTCCGTAAGGGTAGATGTCGGGGAATTTCGCCTTAATCTTGGCGCAGGCGTCTTCGAGTTCTGCCCAAGTCGTTGGCGGTGACGCCACGCCCGAGTCTGCCAAAATCTGGGTGTTGTAAGTCAACTCACGCACGGAGGCGACGTCGGGTGCAGCCCACTTGGTGCCGTCAGCTCCCTCGCCGTTCTTCAACAGTGCCGGTTCGATTGTGTTCAAAACATCGGCGCTGATGACTTCATCAATTGGGTACAGCAAGCCGCCGTCAGCGGAGGCTGCGAAAGCATTGTCGTTCAAGATATCGGGCATATCTTTGGCCTGAATCCGCGCCTGCACCTTGGAGGTGAAGTCATCCCAGCCTTCGATCTGGAGCTCCACCTTAACATCCGGATGGGTCTTGTTGAACTCGGTAATAATGGCTTCCCAGTCGGTCTTGGTAGAATCCGCGTATGACGGGGCCAGAATTTTAATGGTGGTTGACCCAGCAGCGTCACCGCCAGTTGAACCGCCACCGCCACAGGCGGTTAAACTCAGCGCGGCCACGCAGGCGAGTGCCCCAATTTTCAAAAAGGTCTTCACTGATTTTCCTTTCACTCGGTCACGGCACCGGGCCGTGTTTTGTGCAATCTCGGAAAGATACTGATCGATATCAGTAATCCTCTTTGACTCTTGGCTCAGCCTATCGCTAATTGACCATTAATTTCGGAAAAACAGCAGTAGAGATTCAAATCACAGTTGCCGCGAACCCCTACGGAACTGGTTCGCGGCAACTGCTTGGTATTACTGGAAGGCGGTCTCACCGCGGGCAGCCCTCTCGAGGCGAATTACTTTGCTTCCCGTCCGTTCCATCATTTTTAGGGCGTCAGACCCGATGACACCAGCACCGCCGACAAAATAGACCGTCTTGGTGCCGCTACTGCTGAAAGAGTCGATAATATGGGGTTCGAGTTTCGCGGCAGTGCCGGAGTCTCCCAGCATATCGGCAGATAAAGGCTCTTAGCTCTTGTGGAGCGTACATAACCCTACCGGCATTTGTCAAACAAGTGAAAGCCGAATAACGCTCATTTAGTTTAGTACTTTGAATGTAATCCAGGGTTCATTCTGTTATCTCAGCCAAGGCGCCGCCGGAGTTCGCAAAGAATTACCGCGCTCTTGCAAGGCAACCTGGGTCGCGAGGAGACCTACAACTGCCGAGGGGTTGTGGATGCGACCGTCAAAAATTGCCGTAATCGCCTCTGGCAAAGGAACCCAGCGTTTCGTCATAAAGGCCTCCTCGGCTTCCTTCACAAAGTTGCGTTCTTCTGTCGGGATAGGCTGCAGCTCGCGAGCTAAGAATACCCTTAGTGACTCCGAAGAACCTCCGGGCGTCGTGAAATAATCCACCAACACATCCCAGTGTCCGGCCCGAGCTTCCACTTCCTCAGCAAGTTCTCGTTTCGCTGCTGTGAGGGTGTCCTCCCCGTCAACGTCCAACAGTCCCGCGGGAATCTCCCACAATGAGGCCCGCACCGGATGACGATATTGATTGATTAAAAGTACTTCTGGTTCTCCGGCTGGATTCTCGACGGCCTCTCCTTCCCGCAAAGGCACAATCGCAACCGCTCCGGGGTGTTTCACGAAGTCACGTGTCGCCACCTCAGAGCCATATTTGACGTGTTCAGTCATCATGGAAAAAACCTGGCCGCGCCAGACTGTTTTGGAGTCCACTACGGGAAATTCTGTCTTTTTATCTGCAATGGTTTGAGTCATCTCTACCTCTTTTTCGCTTCTCCGCCGAGCCACCGAGAGCCGGTAGGCTGGGACACGACGGTGGGCGGTCAGAATCCAGCCAGCTCCGTCCCCTCAGCGTAGCCAGTCTACTCATCCTCCGGATGTGTCGTGGCGAACTGGGAGGCCTGGCGGTCTAAAGCCGCTTTCACCAGCCCCGCAAACAGGGGATGCGGACGAGTGGGGCGGCTCTTGAACTCGGGATGGCCTTGCGTGGCTACAAAATACGGATGCAGAGAAGAATCCAATTCCACGAATTCCACCAGTTTCCCATCCGGCGATGTTCCGGAAATATGAAGCCCGGCGGCTTCCAAACGCTCAATATAGGCGGGATTTACCTCAAAACGGTGGCGGTGACGTTCACTCACCTCGCGGGTGCCATAGACTCCGGCCACAATTGAACCTTCCTTTAACGTGGCCGGATAGGCTCCCAATCGCATGGTTCCGCCTAAATCTCCCTCGCCGGAAACGATGTTTCGCTGCTCATCCATAGTGGCGATAACCGGATCGGAGGTGTTGGGATCAAACTCAGTTGAGGTGGCTCCAGAAATCCCGAGCAAATCACGCGCCACCTCGATAACCATGGTTTGCAGCCCGAGGCAAATCCCTAAAGTGGGGATGCGGTTTTCCCTTGACCATTGCACAGCCTGTACTTTGCCGCTGATACCGCGTCCACCGAAGCCTCCGGGAATGAGCACCCCGTCCACTCCCCCGAGCGAACGCGAGGCGTCTGCAGGAGTTTCGCAATCGTCTGCGGAAACCCAACGAATCGATACTTTCGTGTCATTGGCAAACCCACCCGCGCTCAAGGCCTCGGACACCGACAGGTAGGCGTCGTGGAGGCCAATATACTTACCCACCAAGGCGATTTCCACGGAATACTGCGGATGGTGCACTGCGGTGAGGACTTTCTCCCATTCACTCCAATCTACGTCGTGGAAGGGCAAATCGAGACGACGCACCACGTAGGCATCGAGGCCCTCGCGGTGTAGTACCTTGGGAATCTCATAGATAGAAGGAGCATCAGGGCAGGTCACAACCGCTTCTTTATCCACATCGCACATAAGTGCAATCTTCGATTTCACCTCTTCGGGAAGTTCCCGATCCGAACGGCACACGATGGCATCGGGCTGAATCCCACTGGAACGCAACGCCGCCACCGAGTGTTGGGTGGGTTTGGTCTTCAACTCTCCTGAAGCCGCCAAAAA
This sequence comes from Mobiluncus porci, assembly GCF_009695935.1. Classification (GTDB taxonomy): domain Bacteria; phylum Actinomycetota; class Actinomycetes; order Actinomycetales; family Actinomycetaceae; genus Mobiluncus; species Mobiluncus porci. The sequence goes on along the minus strand of NZ_VUMY01000001.1, from coordinate 79,202 downwards.
CGGCACCAGCGAGACATGGATAAAGAAGCAGTTGCCGCGACCCAATTCGCTGCGGATTTGCCTGGCGGATTCAATAAAAGGCTGGGATTCAATATCGCCTACGGTGCCACCGATTTCGGTAATGATGACGTCTGGGATGTCTTCGGGATTGTCATAGCCCTGCGGATCCGCTTGGGAGCGCATCCGGCGTTTAATCTCATCGGTGATGTGGGGAATCACCTGGACACAGTCCCCCAAATATTCTCCGCGTCTTTCTTTAGCCAACACCCGCTGGTAGACCTGTCCGGTTGTCGTATTGGCTTTGGCGCTCAAGGACACGTCGAGGAATCTCTCGTAGTGCCCAATGTCAAGGTCAGTCTCAGCCCCGTCTTCCGTCACGAAGACCTCGCCGTGTTGGAAGGGGTTCATCGTCCCGGGGTCAACATTGATATAGGGATCAAGTTTTTGCATCACGACTTTCAATCCCCGAGAACGCAGCAGGCGTCCCAAAGAAGAAGCGGTGAGGCCCTTCCCGAGGGAAGAAGCGACACCGCCGGTCACGAAAATTTGTTTAGTAGTGGTAGTTTCATGGTTTCCATAATTATTATTCACGGAGTTCCATCATATCAGCTTGGGTTCTTTGCTGCCTCATAGAAATTCAGCCATTTCTGAGCCACATCCGACATGGTTGGCCAGGTCAGGGCACGTTTCCGAGCGGCTTCTTGTTTCTCGTACCAGATTCCCGGATTCGACAGTAGCTTCGTGATGGCTGCGGCAGTTTGCTCGGGATTTGCGGCGTTCACCAAGAGGGCTCCCACTCCGACGTCGCCAGTAAATTCATCGGCGTGTCGCGAAGCAGGACGCGCGGCGGCTTCGGGACTCATGAGAATATCGCGCAGTCTCCCTACCGGTTGCGCCACCACCGGAAGACCTAAAGTCATCGCCTCCTGGGTCACGAAACCGCGGGATTCCCACTCAGAGGTCACTACGAGGACACTCGCCGCCTCATACCAAGTTTCCAGGTCCTTGCGCCACCCCAGGAAAGAGACTTGAGCATCGGCCCCGAGAGAACGCAACTGGGCGAGAAGCTGGGGATCCCCGTCCCCAATGACCACGGCCGTGGCCGGATAGGTCACGTGTTCCATGGCTTTCACGAACAGATCCAGGCGTTTCTCTGGTTCAATGGTTCCGATCGCCAACACGAGCTGCCCGCGGTTTTTCAGCCGTTCTTTTTTCGCGAGTTTTTCCCATTTTTCCACGCGTTCTTTCCGGTTGGCGAGCGGTTTTTCCCGCAACCGCTCCACTCGCGGGGAAATCAGGAACGAGACCGCAGCATCGGAGGAAATCTGGGCGTTGATGCGAGCGGTCAAGTTGAGGGTCGAACCGGAAATCAGGCTCGCCCGCATCCCTAACCAGCGGAAAAACAGTTTATTGAAAACCGTGTCGTGAAAATCGGCAGCCCCCTCATACAGCGACACCAGAATCGGGGGGCGCGGACGCATCAATATGGTCAGGAACATTCCGAACATGGCCGCACGCCGACCGTGAACATGCACCACATCCGCCTCAGCCAACGTCTGGCGAGCTCTCCGCAACCTCCGAAAATTGCTCGCTATCAGGTGGAATTTACCAGTGGGGACGGGCCAAAGTGGCAAAACATTTTTCAAACGAAACCGTTTTGCGGTGGTGGGCTCGGCGATAACCGAAACATCCTCCCCCAACGTCGCCAAGGCATCAGAAAGCGAGACGACCGAAGTCCCCATCGAGTGGCTAGCTTTTCCCACTATCATCAAGATTTTCACGTACGCCTCCTTGCTCTTTATTATCGTTCCCCCGCCGCGCCTCGCGAACCACTTCCCGAAAATTTGTGGAACTGAAATAGATTGCCGGCAGGCACACCGCCACCACCACGACTCCCGCAAGTAGCGTCCCCCACAGCGGAGCGCCGCTAACCCCCGTGGTCACGACGGCCCCGTAGGCCAGACGGCCGGCGGCCCCGCCCAGGGCGGCGAGGGGAATCGTCACTACGAGCGGTAAAAGCACCGTTTTCAGGCCCCCACCTTGCTGGATCCGCCACCTCACCAAAAGATACAGTCCCGCGAGGCTCATCCCGATTGCCTGACCGAAGCCCAAAGCAGCCAAGGTCACCGACCCGTTGCCCCGCTCCGGTGCCAAAACCAGGATGAGGATCCAGGCGGACAGAGCCGAAATCCCCCACCCGATAAGCGCTGCGACAAACGTATGAACCGCGCGGTCCAGAGCAATAAAAACTCGCGACAAATGGTAGAGCAGGGCATAGCCGAACAGAGCGGGGCTCATCGCCACGATGGCGAGTTCCAATCCGGGAATGGGACGGTTCCAGGAAAAAATCGCCGCCATCCCCGAGGCCACTGCGAACAGGCCGGCGATTCCGAGAACCGCCAAGGCCGCTACCAAGGCCGTCGACGCGCTCGACAGGGACGAAAAATGACCGCGCTCCCCAGTGGCTTTTTCCCTTGTCAACAAGGGGAAAACCACTGTCGCTATCGGAAAGGTAAACAGCGCGTAGGGCAGCATATAGATGGCTTGGGCATACTGAAACACGTTGATGGTTCCGACTTCCCCGCCCCACCGCGCGAGCCCCAACGCCACCAGCATGTAGCCTTGGGCGGCAACGAGAGCCCCGATACCGAATCCCCCGAGTTCCAGGGCTTTGAGGAACTTTTCGCGCGGCATTTTCCAGGTGAGCCTGAGCCGTACCCCGACCCGCGTCAACGGCACCAGCAGTGGCAGGCTCAAGGCCACCACCCCGAGCGTGGTTCCCCATCCCAGGGCGCTAATTGCCCGTTCATCAAAGGGGTTAGAAACTGACCACGCATCGTAGAGCCAATAGGCACCGATAGTCACTAGAGAAGAGAAGGCAGGTATCAAAGCGGGCCAGGCAAAACGGTGCTGCGCTTGGAGAACACCTCCCGCCACCACCGCGATTCCGTAGAGGGGAATCTGGGCGGCAAAGATCCGAAGGAATTGTGCCATCAACGCGTTTTGGGCGACTCCGTTAGACCCGCGAGACTCCGGCAGGACAGCCGCAATCGGGTCGGCCAACAAGAACAGCAATAACCCCAAAGGCAGGAGAATCGTGAGAGTCCAAGTAAACAGGGCGGAAGCGATCCGGTTGATTTCCTCCGCCCGCTCCGCGGCGACTGCTTTCGCCAACAGCGGCACCGTAACCGAGGCCAGCGCTCCCCCGACAACGACTTCAAAAATCACATTGGGAATCTGGTTGGCCGAGGCGTAGGCATTGCCGACTTCTCCGGCTCCCACCCAACTCGCCTGCGCCAACCAACGTAAGAACCCGAAGACTCTCGAGATGAGGGTGAGAATCGCTACGAGCCCAGCGGCGCCCAACAGAGCGGCAGCCGGATTCTGGCTCGCTCTCATGCCGGTAGCCTCCCCAAGTCGTCAAAGGCTTTCAGCGCCGGCGTGGTTTCGATGATTTTCGAGAAACTCACCTTTTCGCTCGCCAAGGTGAGACCGGCGATGACTGCTAACGCCAACAGTTTGACTCCCCGCGAGCGCCCCTGCACCCAGGTGGCAGCCACCGCCGCCCCCAGCGCGTTGGCGCCGGTATCTCCCAGCATGGTGATTTCGCGAAGATCTGTCGGGAGGGAGGCGGCAATTCCTCCGAGATTCACCAGCACTCGCCGCGTACGCGGCAGGTAAGCTTCGTGCTTTGACGGAACGAGTCCGGCTATCCCCGCAAGAGCCGCGACCTTCAGGGCGCGCCCGGGTCGCAGATCCAACAGGTTCAACAAATTGGCTCCCCCCGCAATTACGCCGGCCTCCGCGCCCCAATCCAGGAGATCGCGTCGAGGTTTAGTCGCCAAGAAAGCCGTCGCGATAAGCGCCAGCATTTTGATTAAACCGGGGCTTACCCGTCCTTCTTTCAAAGCGCTGAAATGACCGCGCAACCCCTTGGTGGTTTTGTTTTTTGTGTCTTGGTCGGAAGCATCATCGAAAAAACCGGCTGCGGCAGAGCCTAGAGCTGCAACCGCCACGCGAGCTCCCGCCGCTTCACTTTGATCAAAGGCAAGTTTGGCTTGGCAAACGGGCAAAACTGCGCCGAGTGCCAACCCGCCGAGAAGGCTGACCTTGCGCCCGTGAAAGTTTTTGCGTTGCAAGGATAATCCCATTTTTCACCGTGCTTTCATCTGGTAACCTAACACTTGCCACGGCAGTCGCGTTAAGCCGCCGGCGGCGCTTGTCCGGCAGGCGGCTGACTCGCGCCCGGAGCTGCCGGGGCGGGCGGAGCGGGTTGTGCCGGCTGAGAAGGCTGAGAAGGCTGAGCCGGAGGTTCTGCCGGATTCACCGTGAGATTGAGCGGGGGCACCAAAGCGGAGGCACCCTGTCCACTACCCCAGGCCCCGACCGTCCCGTTGATGGTTGCCACCAGCGCAAACGGCAACGTGAGGAGAGCAGATTCAGAGCCGATACCATCCACCGTTGAAACTGGATTGGGATCCACCCGAATCACCGAAACCAGGTCGGTGATTGTCGCGGCCGCCCCGAAAACTACGGCTCCGCCCGCGAAAGAATTCAGGGTACGAGCAAATTCGAGATAGGCGGATTCGGGGGTAGCCGCCGGTTTAGTTTTGTCCGTAGGTTCCGACTGGGATGGAGTGGCCTTCGAAGTGCGAGGTCCCACAATGACCGCAATCCGGGCTGGAGCCTCGGCGGGGGCGGTGACCTGGAGAAGGGGCGTGTCCGCTACGGTCAGGATGCCGGTGAGGGCCTCGTTTTGACCCACGAAAACGAGTTGGCCCACAGCGGCAGCCAAGGTCGTTTCCGGAGTGGTGGCGCGAGTGGGGTCATCAAGATATTGGGTGATTTGGCCTGATAGCGCCTCACGGTAGGCTTTTTTATCCGCGGAGAAAAATTCTGGCCGCAAGTTCACCTGCGCCGAAACCGCCCCGCCGGCTTGGCCAAGTTTCGCGGAAACATTCTTGACGTCCTCCCCGTCTGCCCCGGGAAGAACCACCAGAGCCACCTGCACCCCGGACAGCACATTGTTGAAGATTCGTCCCGCAAACTGTTCGCCGACCTTGTCACTCGTGGCGAGCTTGGCCTTGGTTTCCGTAAGTTGGTTACTCAAAGCGTTGCGGTCTTCACGGAGCTTATCGACCTGTCCGGTTAAAGTGTCGCCAATGGGCTGGGCCAGCGGGCCTGCCCCCAGCACAATGCCTACCGCCAGGGCGAGAAACACCGCCACCAGTGATACGAGATGATAACGAAAATCAATCATGAATGAGCCTTTCAATTAAACTCAGCCTAGCCGACTATTGTCCTTAAACTTTGCCACCAAGCGTCAAGATTCGCCGCCACGATTCCGAGGAAAGTCTGTCCCGCCGCAGTCGCCCCGAGCGCCGCTACTAAAGCCGCGAGACCCGCTATCATCATGACACCGACCTGGGAGTTTGTGATGCGGGGGCGGTAGAGTTTCGAAACTCCCTTGGCGTCAACAAGTTTCCCTCCAACTTTCAAGCGAGTCAGGAAAGTGGAAGACATTCCGGCACGCCCTTTGTCGAGGAACTCCACCAGGGTGGCGTGGGTTCCGAGAGCCACAATCAGATCCGCGCCTTTTTCATCGGCGAGGAGCATCGTGATATCTTCGGAAGTGCCGGTAGTCGGGAAAACCACATAGTCCACGCCGAGTTCCTGGACACGGGCGAGCCCCGGGGCTTTCCCGTTCGTATAGGCATGAACCACTATTTCTGCCCCGCTCTTCAAAGCGGCATCGGAAACTGAGTCCATGTCCCCCACAATCATGTCGGGCTTGTATCCGTTTTCCAACAGAGCATCCGCTCCACCATCGACACCGATAAGAATCGGTCGGTATTCGCGAATATAGGGGCGCAAGGTCTGCAAGTCCTCTTTGTAGTTGTATCCGCGCACCACCATCAAAACTTGGCGTCCCGCCAGTTTCGTTTTCAAATCGGGAACCCCGACCGAATCCAGCAACAGGTCGCGTTCGCGACGCAAATATTCCATCGTGTTGGCAGTAAACGCCTCAATTTGCACCCCGAGAGAGGCCTTAGCGGCTTCCATATTCGCGGCGTTAGTCTCCTGGGTTTGCCGTACGCCCTCCGCCACAAGTTTGTCACCGCGGAAAACCTGGTTTCCGCGGATTTCTACGATTTGTCCCTCTTTGAGACTCATCACATCGGTTCCGAGATCGTCAATTAGCGGGATCCCCGCATCTAACAGGAGTTTCGGCCCCTGGTTCGGGTAACGTCCCGAAGTCGATTGTTGGGCGTTCAAAACCGCTGCCGGTCGCTTCTCCACGAGGGATTCTGCGGCCACCCAATCCAAATCCAGATGCGAAATCACCGCGATTTCCCCGGGGTGAAGTCTTTTCACGAGATTTTTAGTGCGACTATCAACCCGCACCACTCCGGTGGAGGCGGAAGATTCTTGACGTTTACGAGAAAACAATGGACTCACATCTCCGATTGTCCCACGCCCGCGAGTTCCAGGAGCTCATCGGCGTGCTGTAAAGCCGTTTCTGTCAGTATATTTCCAGAAATCATGCGGGCGAGTTCTTCGCGGCGGGCCTCCGGTTCGAGGGGAGCAATGATGCTTTCACCTTTGGATTTACTGACTTGAATCTGGAGGTCAGCAAAGGCCGCGACCTGAGCTAGGTGGGTGACCACAATGACCTGAAAGTCCTTGGCGAGCCTCGCGAGACGTTTTCCGACTTCGATACCGGCTTGTCCCCCGATTCCGGCGTCTACCTCATCGAAGATAAAAGTCCGTCGCTCGGTCTCACCACCGCTACCCGCACCGCCAGTGTCCGTGGAGGCAACACGACTCGAGCCCGCGCGGGCGGATTTTTTGGCTGAAGCCGAGGGCGAAACCGGCGGCGTAGCCAAACTCACTTCCAAAGCCAACATGATCCTAGAGAGCTCCCCGCCCGAAGCCGCCTCGGCTAAGGGCAAGACCGGAGCCTTCGGATGCGGCTTTAATAAGAACTTCACACTATCCGCTCCCGAGGGCACAGGCTCTCCGGCTTCGACCGAGATTTCGACCCTGGTGTCTGGCATATCGAGGCCTTTGAGCTCGGCATTGATCGCTTCCGAAAGTGTTTCCGCGGTTTCTAGGCGCTCTTGGTGTAAGGTTTTCCCCGCCGAACTAAGCATCTGGGCGTCTGCTTCCAGTTTTGCTTTCAACTCTTCGAGGCGATCTTCTCCGCCTTGTAGCCCCGCCAGTTCCCGGTCAACGTCTTGCCACACGGTTCCGAGCTGGTCCGGTTCTTCTGCTACTTTCAGGCTCAAATCAGTAAAAGCCGCGCGACGGGTAAGCGCCGCTTGCAGCGCCTCGGGATCTGCATTCAGATCCTGCAAGTACACCCCGAGTTCACGGGCCGCATCAGCCAAAGCGTAACCGGCTCCAGAAACGGTCGTGGCGATATCTTCCAAGGAGGCATCCTCCCGCGAGGCCTTTTCCAAAGCCCGCGAAGCCGCTGCCACCAGTTCGTTCGCCCCCGGTTGGCCCTCGGTTTCACTGTCCAAAGCCCCCAAGGCGAAAGCGGCGTTTTCCCGCAGGCTCTCCACATTGGAAAGACGCGCAACTTTCGCCGTGAGTTCACTAAACTCGCCGTCCTCGGGTTGGAGCGTCTCAAAAATCTGGGAGAGGTTGGCGAGCTCTTCGCGGCGTTGTTCGCGTTTATCCCGGCTGGCTTCCCACTCCTCGTAACTGCGTTTCGTCTCCGTCCACTCCTGCCAACACTCGCGGTAAGTCCCGAGAGCTGACTGATGGGACTTCCCTCCGAAAGCATCCAAAGCCTCACGCTGTGCCTTCTCGCTGCGGAGTCTTCCTTGCGAGGCTTGACCGTGAACCGACACTAGATCGGCTCCGAACTCGCTCAAAGTGGCGGCCGGAACAGTGCGTCCTCCGAGATGTGCCCGCGAACGCGACTTTGCTGGTACGACCCGCGCGGCCTCAACAGCGCCGTCTTCCACGACCCCACCGGCTTCTTCCACCACCGCACCCGCGGTCACGTCAACGAGGAAAGTTCCTTCCACCACCGCCTGGGTAGTTCCGGCGGACACCAAGGAGGCACGCGGTTTCTCCCCCAAAAGCCAGTTCAAAGAATTCAAGAGCATGGTTTTTCCCGCTCCGGTCTCGCCGGTGATAACTGTAAAACCGGGAGAAAACACTAGCTCGGCGTGGCTTATAGTGCCGAGATTCTCGATTCTTAGAGATTCAATCATTTCCGCCTGCGCCATCCTTCGACAGGTAGATCGAACTTCTTCACCAAACGCGCCGAGAAAGGCTGGGAAATCAGCCGCGCCAACTGCATATCGGATTCCGACTTGGTGACCCTGATGGAAGATCCGGGCGGGGCTTTCAAAACCCGGCGGCCATCGGCCCACACTTCACAGTCCTGGACCTGATTGGGCAGAACTTGAATCTCTAAAACCGAAGACGGCCCCAACACCAGCGACCGCGTGAACAACCCGTGCGCCGCCAGCGGGGACAAAACCAAGGCTTTCACGTCGGGCCACACCACTGGTCCACCTACGGAAAAGTTATAGGCAGTGGATCCTGTCGGGGTAGAAACAATGAGCCCGTCCGCGCCGTATTCGCTCACTGCCTCGCCGTCCACGCCGAAAGCCAGCAACGCCGGATGCCCTCGGTCAGTGGAGAGAACCGCGATATCGTTGGCGGCCCACTCCGATTCGACAGTCCCGGAAGGCCTCCGTACTTCTACGTCAATGCACATTCTCCGGTCAACTTCATAGTCGCCGTTGATAACCCGTTTACAAAGGTCCTCCAGGTTTTCCTGTTCGGCTTCGGCAAGAAAACCGACGTGTCCGAGATTCACTCCCACAACCGGCACTTGTTGACGTTGCGCGATGTTGGCAGCCTCCAGGATGGTGCCGTCCCCACCAAGAACGATGACTAATTCGATGGGTTCGTCACTGTCGCGATCCACCACCCGAATGCCTGCTCCGCCGAGAATAGCCTTGACCTTGTTGGCGGTCTCGATGGCTTCTTGACGGTGACGGTGGTTGAACACCATGATGGTGCGTTCGCTCACGCTTGCTCCTCTCGCTGGTGGCGATATTGGTCCACTTCTGCTGCGGTAGGTGGGCGATATTGGCAGGTGGGTTCGGCTTCGCTCGCCCCACAGCAATCCGCATATCCGCCGTAAACGTCCATGGGATCAGTCACGGAGGCTTCGTCAATCTGGGCTGATTCCGTGTGTTGCGACTCTTCGAAGTCACTTCTCGAGTCCGCGGGCTGGGCCGTCAATTTTTCTTCCATATTTGTCCTTCGTTCTCCCCCTCAGTTTCTCACATTGGCTCGCGATTTCCTTATGGAGAAGCTCTATTTAAGATTTGGGGCCGCGCTCCACGGCGAGGCGGCAGGCTTCAGCGAGGGCGTCGCCTTCCAAGGGCTCCTTGACGAGGAATTTCTTTGAAAAATACAAGAAATATTCTACGTTCCCAGAGGGGCCGGCCAAACCGGAGGGAGCGACCTGGGCGATTCCCATCCCGAGTTGTTGAGCTTCGTGAGCCACGGACATGATGGTTTCGATGCGGTCAGCCTCGTTGCGAACTACTCCCCCGTGTCCGAGCCGTTCACGACCGATTTCGAACTGGGGTTTGACCATCAGAAGGAACTGGGCTTCTGGTGTTGCGGCCTTCACTAGGGCCGGTAAAACTAGCCCGAGAGAAATGAAAGACAAGTCCCCGACGACAAGTTCAGCGGGGGGATCAATCAGTGCCGAATCGAGGGTGCGAACATTGGTTCGCTCCAGGTTCACAACCCGTTCATCGGTTCGTAAACGCCAAGCCAACTGGCCGTAGCCCACATCTATTGCGAAAACTTTCGCCGCGCCGCGTCTGAGCAAGACATCCGTAAATCCGCCGGTGGAGGCGCCCGCGTCCAGACAAACCGCCCCCTCGATTCGGGGAGGCTCGGGACCGTAAAAATCGAGATAGTCAAGCGCTCCCAGGAGTTTATGGGCTCCGCGAGAGGCATAGGTCACGGTGTCGGGGTCCCGCAAGACGATGGCCGCGGACAGCTCTACTTGGCGCGCTGGTTTCAAGGCCTCTTGGCCATCAACCAGGACACGACCGGCCCCAATCATCGCCTGGGCTTGGGTGCGGGAATCCGCCAAGTGGCGGCGCACAAGCTCGGTGTCTAGCCGGCAGCGTTTCATTTTCGCGTCAGTCCTTTTGCAAGACGGTTTGGAGTTCCGCGGTGACGTGTTTCAACAAGTCGAGTTGCTCCTCCAAAGGGGCGTCTTCACTAGCCGCTATCTCCTCGCGAAAATCGGTGAGATCCTCAGCATTCAGGCTCGCCGGGCTCGGCGGTTTTTCGCTCATTCGTCAGATTCCTCAGTCTCTTCTACCTGGACATCTACGGGTTCAGGGACGTTTTCTTCCGCGGAGTCTAGTTCTTCCGGATTCTCATCATCTTCCGCTTCGTAAATCCGCTCGACTTCCCGCACCACCTTGAAATCGGGACATTGCACATGAACGCCCTGTTCGCGTGCATACCACACGGCTGCGAGAATCGCGCGGAACTCAGACAAGGAAACCTCGGTGCCGTCTTCTTCCAAGACGCCCAGGCCGCGAACCTCAATCATCCGGTCGTTTACTCTTGCGCGAGTATCTCCGCAGTACCACCAGCCGCGGTGGTGGAGTTCTGGCCGGTCAAAGGGCAAGCCCAAATCCGTCAAATCCAAAGCCACGAAATCTGGACGCTGGTTTTGCGGGGCCATCACCAAATCCCGCGGGCTGGTGAGACCGGTCATAACCACGCAGGACGGGATGCCTGCGGCTTTGGCTCCGAGAATGTCGGTCGCTAACTGGTCTCCGATAGCTACCGTGTGGTGCTTGAAAACGCGACGCTCGCGCTTGGCAGCCATCTTGGCATCGGTCTCTTTTTCCTTCTCGAGCTCTTCGGGGGTTTTTTCTTTCAAGAGCTCATCGGGATCGAGCTTCTCCGCTTTGGATTTCAAAGCCTCTTCCCGCCGCGCTTGGGCGGACTCCTCGAAAGCTTTCACCTCCGCTGCCACCTCGGGGATGGCTCGCAAGTAATCGCTAGCGCGCGCAATCCCCAAGTTATAGATCGATTCTTCGGGCTTCCCGCAAACGACCGGTTCGGCCTTGGTGGCGGAACGTACCGCTTGTACAAAGGAGCCGTTGCCGATAGCGCGCCCGTTTTCGGTCGGGAGTGCCATATCCAGGTTCGTGGCCACCCACTTGGCACCGCTGTTGATTGCGAAGCAAGCCTCTGACAGCTCCTTCCAGCCAATCTCGAAGCCGAGCCCTTGCAGGACGGCCACGGGTTCGTCTTGCGCGGAAAACACCGGCTCGAATCCCACTTCCTTCGCCGCACTAGCGACACCAACTCCCCCGACACACAGCACCTTCGCGCCGGAAGCTTCTTCACCGAGGAGTTTCACCAAAGTTTCGGCACCGTCTTGGGCAGAAGTAACAATCTCATCTTCCTTGGCTTTAATCCCCACGGTCTTTAGTTTCTTCACAACCTCTTTCGGGGGCCGCGCCGCGTTATTCGTCAGGAAATAAACCTTCCCGCCGAGTTCGCGAGCCTTCTCAATCCCCGCGGCGGCGCCGTCAATAGCCACGTCTCCGCTCCAAGTAACTCCGTCCAGGTCGCACAGAATCACAGGGAACTGCGCCGCGAGAGGCACATTGGTTCCGAGCATCGAGGTCGGGTTGGCTTCCTCTTCGGCCTCCATTTCGGCTTGGAGATCCACGATTTCCGCGTCCTCAGCCTCGCGAGGAATCAGCGCCTCGGTTTCCTCGGCTTCAATCCCGCGTCCCAGCTCACGCAAGCGGTCTGCTTTCACGCTCAACAAGCGGCCATACTCGAAGCTTTGCTTCTCCGGATCGACGCCTTTCAGTGCCGCTTCCACCACTGCGAGTCCGGTTTCGTGTTCGCCGAGGTCGGCTCGAGCCGCAGATTCCACAATGGCCAGCTCAAGTCTTTCGGAAGGATCAATGACAGATTTGTCGGTTTCAGCAATGATTTCCAGCGCCTTTTCGGGCTTACCGAGTCCCCGTTCACAGTCGGCTTCTACCGCCCGCAGTACGTCCAAGCCACTCATGCGGCGTACGGTACGAACCTCGCGCAAGGCCTCCGCGTATTTCCCGCTGCCGTAGGCCGTGAGCGCTACTGCTTCGCGAACCACATCGATTCGCCAAGCCATTTTGAGAGCCGCTTTGGCGTGTTCATATGCCAATTCGGGGTTGTCATCCACCAGTTCACCGGACATCACCAGGTGACGAGCCACAATCTCCGCGGTTTCTTTTGGCAGCGGAGAGAGCTGGCGCCACGCTTCTTTATCGAGCATGTCCCACGTCACGGAGGCGGGAATGTCGAGGTTGCGGGTACGTCCGGTGGAACCTTGTCCGCGCTTGGATTCAAAAGTACGGGAACGTCCGTAGTCACCGCGGTCGCGGCGATTTCCGCCGTCGCGTCGCTGGAAACCTCCCTCGCGACCGCGACCGTTAAATCCGCCGTCGCGCCCACCGTGCTCAAACCGGTTGCCTCGGGAATACCGGTCGTTTCGCTGGCCACGTTTCTCGAAGCGGTCACCTCGAGCGCGGTCATCAAACCGTCCCTCGCGGCGATCGCGTCCTCTCTCACTCTGACCTTCGCGAGAACCCCAGTTTTGCCTTTCTCGAAAGTCTTTACCGTCGCGACCGCGACCGTCACGCCGGTCGTCACGATTCTGGCGGTAGCCTGAGCCCCTGCGTTGATCTCGCTCTCCGCGGAAGCCGCCGCGACCGCCTTTACCTTTGAAGCCGCCTTTGAAACCACCGCGATCTCCGTCGCGCTTGCCGTCTCTCCCCTCACTTCTCGGGTCGCGGCCGCCGCGGTTACCCCCGCGGAAATCGTCGCTGTCTTCGCCCCCATCTGATTCAGAATGGCCTTTTCTTTCGCGCCATTTTTCTTCCGGGGCATCCCCCACGTTTTCCCACGGCTTGCGGTTTTCCTCGTCCACAGTTGCCCTTTCCATCGGCCCACAATTCAGTTAACAGAATCCATCCTACCAACTCAGAGGCGCTAGGCTAGATTCGATGGAATCCTTTGCTGAACCAAATGAAGTCGAGAAACCGGAAAACTCCGCACCTTCCGGAGCCTTAGCGGGATCATCTCAGCCGGTCGAAACCCCGCCGGTTGAGGCACGACCGAAAGAGGTACGTTCCGACAAAACACGGTCGGACAATACCTTGACGGATGAAACCAAGCAGTCAAAGTACCCAAAATGGCGCCCTCCGCTTAGCAAACTCGCGATTCTCCCCGCTCAACTGTGGCGTTTCGGTTGGCTACAGGCTTTGAGCTGCCTTTTTCCGGGGTTGATTTTTCTGGGGCTCGCCGCGGCGCATCTCATTTGGAAACACTTCGACCCGCCGATAGCACGCTACGATGCGTTGCTGATCTATGTGATTCTCGTCCAGATTGCCTTCATCGTTTTCAAGCTCGAAACTTGGCGGGAACTGCTGGTGATTTGTGCCTTCCACCTCATCGGACTCGCTTTGGAGATATTCAAAACCCATATCGGTTCGTGGTCCTACCCTGATCCCGGCATCGTGAAACTCGCGGGAGTCCCCATATTTTCCGGATTCATGTATGCCTCGGTGGGCTCCTATATTTGCCAGGCTTTTCGCCGTTTTGACCTGCGGATTAATCGTTTCCACTGGATTGGCGTGAGTCTCCTCGCGGTCGCGGCCTACGCTAATTTCTATACTCACCACTGGATTCCGGATTTGCGCTGGTGGATTGCGGCAGGTTTCCTCATCGCGCTCGTACCTTCCAAAATTTTCTTCACGGTCGGCAAAGAACGCTACTGGATGCCCGCGGCTCTGAGCTTTATCCTCATCGGGACGTTTTTGTGGCTTGCGGAAAATGCCGCCACTTTCCTCGGAGCGTGGGCCTACCCCAACCAGCTTCACGGCTGGGAAATGGTTCACGTCGGGAAACTCGGATCGTGGAGCCTCCTCGTAACCTTGAGTTTTGTCCTGGTAGCAGCAGTGAAAGTTTGGGAGGGTAAGTTCTATCCCGATGCCCACGGCTTCGTCACGAGTGAGGATTCCGATGGGGACTAGGGCTCTTTCTCCTCTTGTTAGGCGTTTCTATTCAGAAGGGCGCGCCGCCCCGATAGGATTCACCTATGGAGATAACAGTAGCGGCGGACGGTTCCGCGCTCGGAAACCCGGGACCCGCAGGTTGGGCATGGTTTGTAGACGAAAACAACTGGGCGGCCGGCGGCTGGGAGCGATCCACCAATAACCGCGGTGAGCTCATGGCGGTCATCGATTTCCTCGAAGCCACCGCGAACCTGCCTGCCCTCGAGATTCGATTTCTATGCGACTCTCAATATGTCATCAACTCCGTCACTAAGTGGATGGCGGGATGGAAGCGTCGCGGCTGGCGGAAAGCCGACAGGAAACCGGTCTTGAATGACGACCTAATGAAACGCCTCGATGCGCTCTTACCAGGAAGAAATGTGCGTTTTGAGTGGGTGAAAGGTCACGCAGGCCACGATCTCAATGAGCGAGCAGATGACCTCGCCCGCGCCGCCGCCACCGCCTTCCAAGCGGGACGGGAACCTAGAAAAGGGCCGGGATTGAGCGATTTCCTTTCGGAAATTCGCGGAACTTCCTTAGCAAGCCAGTCCGGGGAATCTGACACCCAGCCCACCTTGTTTTAGACTATTTACGGTTCTCGGTTAATGCCGAGAGAAAAAGATAGCTACACAAGGAGAACTTTTCATGGCTGAAAAAAAGACGGGTTTCGTTGCCGGCTTTAGAGAATTTATTATGCGGGGAAACGCGATTGACCTCGCAGTAGGCATGGTGATCGGTGCCGCCTTTACCGCCATCATCACTGCCCTGGTGGAAAAGGTGTTGAACCCGCTGGTGGGAGCCATTTTCGGGAAACCGAATTTTGATTCCCTGCTGACCTTGACGGTGGGAACCGGAGACCACCAAGCCCAGATTGTATTCGGTGCCGTCATCACGGCTTTGGTGAATTTCCTGCTCGTGGCGTTGGCCCTCTATGTTTGCGTAGTGGTGCCGATGAATAAACTGCATGAGTGGCAAGAGGCGCGAAAGCCTGCTGCCGAGGAAGAAGACTCAAAACCTACGGAGGCCGAACTGTTGACTGAGATTCGTGATCTCTTGGCTGCGAAGCACGCCTAGTTCTTGGTTGGGGCTCATGAGCCCGAAGTTCCGCGCGACTTGAGCCTTTTCCTGGGATAAAATTTACCTATGAGTTTATTTGGGAAAGGCAAACGCGACAAAACCGCCTCGAGAGACCCCGAATCTTCTTTAATTACCGGAGAACAAGGCGCAGGGGAACAAGGCGACGCTCTCGTCCCTGTCACGCACGGTACTCAGGCATCTCCCAGGCCGAAACACCCTCGTTTAGAAGAGCTGAAAAACGTCCACAGCCTTGATGAACTCTTGGATTTCATGGTGAGCCTCCCCGATTCTCATATCGATAGATCCATTGAAAAAATGCTCGCGGCGAATCCGGGAATATCCACGCAAGCCATGATGGACAAGTTCTCCAAGAGATATGTAAAGATTTCTGCGGTGGCTTCCGCAAGCGTCGGCGGGGGCGCAGCCATCCCCGGTTCCGGTCTCGCCGTGGGAGCAGCATTGACCGGCGGGGAACTCGCGGCTTTCGCTACCAACACCGCCCTCTATGTCTTGACGATGGCGCGCCTAGCCGGAATCCCGACCGAGAATCGCGCTATGCGAAAAGCGCTGGTGCTTTCCGCGATTCTGGGAGATGACGCCGGAGCCATCGTTGCTGACCAGGTCGGAATTGGCCTGTGGAACTGGGCGCGGAACCAGGTCGGCGCCGCAGCCTCCCCCACACTCGGTTCGGTCAACAAGGCGCTGGCTTCATACGCCAATAAGAAGCTAGCTGCCAAAATGTCTGGACACGTGGTGGGGCGGTTTATCCCTCTGGGAATCGGGGCCGCCATCGGCTACTTCTCTGGACGAAAACTCGCGCTCAATACGGTAGAAGGGGTTCATTTCCAACTTTCCCAACTCCGGAATTAAACTCAGCGGAAACCTCCTCATAACAGGCAGTTTTCGACAATAATAGAGGGTATAGATTCACCTTAAGGAGGGTACTAATGAGTATTACCGCAGAAGAGATTGCAAGCCAACCGGAAACTTGGGCAAAGGCAGTTGAAACCGCCCGCACCACCGACCCGAACTTTTTCCCGAAGCCAGGCCAGAAAGTCGCCATGATTGGTTGCGGCACCTCCTGGTTCATGGCCCAAGCCTATTGTCGAGCCCGCGAAGTTGCCGGTGAAGGCATCTCAGACGCATTTACCGCCACCGAATTCCCCCTCACCCGCACCTATGACCTGGTGATTTGCCTGTCTCGTTCCGGCACCACGACCGAGATTATCGAGATTTTGAAGAATCTCCAAGGTCATGTAGCCACCCGCCTGATTACTGCTGTCGGCAACGGGCCAGCGACGCCGTTTACAGATATGGAAGTCGTGTTGGACGCGGATGAAAAATCTGTGGTACAGACCCGCTTCGCCACTTCCGCTCTGGCTTTCATGCGAGCTAGTTTAGGTGAGAAACTCGACGATGCCATCGCGGATTGTCAGACCGCAGTCACCGCTGAAATCCCCGAAAACTACGTCACCGCGGAACAGTTCACTTTCCTCGGCACCGCCTGGACCTACGGGCTCGCCAACGAGGCCGCTTTGAAGATGCGCGAAGCCTCCCAGTCCTGGACCGAGTCCTACCCCGCGATGGAATACCGTCACGGACCGATTTCGATCGCGGAACCCGGTCGCGTCACCTGGATTTTCGGACCCGTCCCCGAAGGCATGGAAGCCCAGATTGCTGCCACGGGCGCGACTCTCGTTCATCACGACTGGGATCCGATGGCCTCCTTGGTGCTCTTGCAACGCGTGGCGGTGGCTCGCGCGGAGCATCGTGGTCTGAATCCGGACACTCCGCGTCACCTCACCCGCTCCGTCATCTTGAAGTAGCCGCACTACCCAAAACGCTCCCATGGTTGCTTCATTTTCACCAACGGCGGGTTTTGCTCTCGGTTTCGATGTCGGGGGGACGGATGCCAAAATCGGTTTCGTCTCCCCCGAGGGTATTTTGCTCCACAAACGGGTTGTCCCCACGCCCCGCGGCGGCGCAGCAGGGCTCGTCAACGGATTAACCGAGATTTACCTTGAACTGCAAGGAGAGCTACACCGTGAGGAAATTGTCTCGGCCCAGGATTGTCCTTCGCTTTCTTTACAGGCCGGTCAGGCTCTCCGAGAAGACCTGCTCTGTGAGGTTGTCGGGGTGGATGTGCCGGGAATCCTCGACGAGGCCAGCGGGAGAACTATCCGCTCCGCGAATCTGGGCTGGGGAGACTTCCCGATGCGCGAAGAACTTTCCGAGACCTTTGGGGTTCCGGTAGTGCTGGGTCACGATGTGCGTTCCGGCGCCTATGGTGAGGCCAGATTCGGAGCCGGCGGAAAGGATTGTTTCTTCGTTGCTGTCGGAACGGGGATTTCGGCCGGACTCATTTTGGACGGGAAGCTCGTTAGTCGCGGGGGTTGCACCGGCGAAATCGGCCAAGTGCTGTTTGCGAATCCGGACCGAGACTATCCCGCCGCATACCCCGCTTTTAGCGAGGCAGAGTACGTGAGTATGGAGCAATTGGCCTCTGCCGGCTTCACCTCGGTTCGCTACTGCGCTTTGAGCGGAACCGACAAGCTTTCTCCCGAGGCTCCCGATTCGAAGGAAGTTTTTGCTCGGGAGCGCCGCGGAGACGCCCTGGCTCACCACGTGGTAGAGACCGGAGTGCAAGCACTGACGGAGACTCTCGCCGCGGTCGTTGCTACCCTCGGGCCCGTGCCGATTGTGATTGGCGGAGGCCAGTCCAAGGAGGGCGAGTCTTATCTCAATCGCTTGCGCGAAGCGACGGCCAGCCGTTTGGTGAATGTGGCAGTACCGCCGTTCACCTTAGCGAAGCTCGGCTCCGACGCACAGCTCCTCGGAATCGCCGCGCAGGCACTTGATAAGTGGGAAGGAACTCTTGCCGCTACCACCTGTTGAACCCACTTTTTCCTACTTCACCAAAGGACAACCAACTTGCCAGAAATAATTACCTTCACCCCCAACCCCGCACTCGACGTGACCTACCAGGTTCCTACCATCAATCTCAACCGCACACACCGAGTCGAAACCGTGTTTCGTCGCGCCGGAGGAAAAGGGCTCAACACCGCCTCAGTCTTGGCGCAGATGGCTTTCCCCGCCCGCGCGGTCGGATTCTTCACCTCCCAGGATTTCCTGGCTGACCTCGAAGCGCGTCACCAAGAGTTGCCGCAGTTTACCTTCCAGCCCCTACCCTCCCCGTTTTTGAACCGCTCTTCCGTTGCCATCGTGGCCGGTGGAGATGCCACCGTTTTCAACGAGGCCGGCCCATCCGTGGGCTCGCGCACCCCCAAGGAGGTCGCTGCCGACTGGAAGATCGTGTGGGATAACGCGCTCGAGCTTTCCTGGGCTCCGGAGGGCTCCATAGTTACCATCAATGGCTCCTTCGCTCCCGGGACTCCGGAAGGAATTCTGGGGCGGCTCGTTGCCGGTTTGAAAGCCAAGGATTGTTGGGTTCTGGTCGATACTTCGGGGAAGTATTTGCTGGAGGCGGCCCGTGCCGGAGCGGACTTGTTGAAACCAAACGTGGCGGAGATTAAAGATGCCACCGGTTTGGATGACCTACCGGCCTCCGCCCGCGCGGTGCTTAGAGCCGGCGCAAAGGCCCTCCTGGTCTCCGCCGGCGCCGACGGCCTCGCCTACATAAAAATGAGTCATGGGGCCGGGCTTTTTGACTCATTTTTAGAAGCTCACTGGGCCAAGCCCGACACGATTCTTTCCGGCAACCCCACCGGCGCAGGAGACGCAGCGGTGGCCGGTTTCGTTGCCGGACTAGCCGAAGGTCTCCCGCTTGATGAAATTTTAACGCGAGCAGTCGCCTGGTCGGCTGCCGCGGTTCCGGTCGAAATTGCCGGAAAAATCGACGCCGAGATGGTTGTGGACCTCGCGGCAAACGTCAGTCACAAAACCGAGGAATGGAGCTAAAAATGCTTGCAGATATTCGTGAACTTGCTCGTGATGCCGCTTCACACGAGGTCGGCCTAGGAGCCTTCAACGTGGTCTTGTTGGAACACGGCGAGGCTCAGATAGCCGCCGCCGAAGCGGTGGAATTACCGATTATTCTCCAGCTCAGCCAGAATGCCGTGAAATATCACCGCGGTTGGTTGGAGCCGATTGGCTCGGCCGTCCTGGA
Organism: Mobiluncus porci; assembly: GCF_009695935.1. Lineage (GTDB taxonomy): Bacteria > Actinomycetota > Actinomycetes > Actinomycetales > Actinomycetaceae > Mobiluncus > Mobiluncus porci. The sequence continues at coordinate 59,870 of NZ_VUMY01000001.1, read as the reverse complement.
GTTGGCCAAGCGAGCCAAGGTTCCGGCAGTCGCCCACCTGGATCACGCCGAGGACATCGACTTGTGTAAAGCGGCGGTTGAACTCGGGTTTAACTCTATTATGTATGACGGTTCGAAGCTTCCGGACGAGGAAAACCGCAAGACTACGGCAGAAATCACTAAGTGGTGTCACGACCGCGGCGTTTCAGTGGAGGCCGAACTCGGTGAGGTCGGGGGGAAGAACGGGGTTCACGATCCTTCGGCCCGGACTAAACCAGAAGATGCCGCGAAATTTGTCGAAGACACGGGGGTGGATTTGCTGGCCGTAGCGGTCGGATCGTCTCACGCCATGACCTCGCGGGACGCAAGCCTTGACAACGAGTTGATTGCCGCCATCAAAGCCGCCGTTCCAGTTCCGCTCGTGTTACACGGTTCATCAGGCGTTTCCGACGAGGGAATGCGAGCCGCCATCCAAGCCGGCATGACGAAAATCAACGTCTCTACGCATTTGAATGTGATCTATACCGCTAAGGTACGCGAAGATCTCGCTGCCGGTCCCGACCTCGTGGATCCCCGCAAATACTCCTCGAACGGTAATGCCGCTCTCCAAGCCGAAGTTGAGCGCCTCTTGAACTGGTACGCCGGAAAGTAGAGCGGAGCGGCGGGCTGGTTTCGGCGGGATAGTCTTGGGCGGTTACTCTGGCACAAAGTAAGTTTAACGGAGAGTCAGAGTAACTGACACGAAGAGAATTCCCCTCAAGCAGCTAATTATTTATGGCGACGATTGTATAGATATAGCATTATGAGAATTCCGGCAAGACCAAGCAACATAATACCCAGCCCTTTCCATCCGGGAATGGTGTTGCCGTAAACAACAAGCCCAATGCATAACAAATACATTACCGCCCCGATGGCGATACGTAAGACCGTAGCTGTTTTTTCGCTCATTTGATACCACCTCCTGTGGAAACCTGCAGTAGTTTCTTCTGCACGATGATATAGAAGATAATCACCGGGATAGCCACAATTACCATACCGGCATATAAACGACCGTAGTTGGTAGCTGAATGAGCAGTACTCATCAGGTTAAGCATACCGACCTGAACAGTTTCTCGATCCCCGGTGAGAAGTGTCATGGAGATAACATAGTCGTTCCAGTAGGAAAGGAAATTGAAGAGCATAGCCATGGAAATGGCGGGTTTTGCCAGCGGGAAGAAAATTTGGACCATTGTACGTCCTAGGCTTGCGCCATCGATCATGGCGGCCTCTTCGTATTCTTTTGGAATAGCGGCGAAAAAATCCTCTAGAAGGTAGATAGTGAACGGCAGTGAGGTGGCGCCGTATACGAGAGCCAGGATAAAAATGTTGTCGATAAAGAATCCTGAGGGCAAGAACTGCCGAATGACCTGATCTGCGCCAATAAGGAGCAAAAAGATTGGAACGACAATATAATTCACGTTTACGAACAGTAAGCCTTGGACGGCAAGCTGCAGGATTTTTTTCCCCGGAAAATCGTAGCGGGCGAGAGCATAGGAACATGGCAGCGCCACGCACATGGAAATCACCATTGCGGTTGCAGTCACGATTACGGAGGTAAGGAAAGACTGTCCAATGCCGGAATCTATGAAAGCATCAACGTAATTTTGGAAAAAAAGACCTTTAGGCCATGTCCAGGGGCTGCCGTAGAACTCTGACTGCTGTTTGAATGATGCTACCAGAACCCAAATCGAGGGGACAATAATGGTTAGAGACACGATGAACAGAACGATGTGGCTCAAAATCCGGCCCACTGTCCACTTGTCTTTATTGTTCCGCCTGTGAGTAGATTTGTGAATCTGTTGTGCAGATGAATCAATAGGCTGTAATTGCGTAGCTTCTTGAACTTCAGACATGTTTTTCACCTTAGCCGTACTGAATAACTTCACGTTTAGTAACGCGGCTCACAATCAGTGAGAGCGCGAAGGAGAATGTGAATGTGACAACGCCTATTGCCATACCGTAACCGAACTGGGAATTGTCAAAGGCCTGATTGTAGAGATATCCCAAAAGCACTTCCGAAGACCCGTCAGGTCCGCCACCTGTCATAGCGCGAACGATGACGAAAGAAAGATTAATGGAAGAGATAATAAAGAACGTTAGTGTAGTGCGAATATTGCTCCAGATTAGGGGAATAGTGATCACGAAAAGCTGGCGTATTCGCGACGCGCCGTCGATCCTGGCCGCTTCATAAATGGAAGAGTCTACCCCTGCCATTGCCGACATATACATCACCATGTAGTAGCCGCAAGACTGCCATAGCATCGCAAAAGCTACCGAATAGATTACTATACTCTGGTTGCCTAGCCACGACTGGGTGAGATTGCCCAGTCCGATTACCTGCAACACCGAGTTGAGCAGTCCGTCATTTTCGGAATAGATCGCGGAGAACATGGCGGCAATAATCACCATCGAAAGAATAGACGGCAAATAGAGAATGAAACGAATAAAGCCGCTACCGAGAACCTTAACTTGCACCAAAATAGCTGCAAATATGACTGCAGTCGGCAGTGTTACTGATGTCACCACCACCAGCAGCAGTACTGTGTTTTGAAAAGCCTCGATGAACTTCATATCCTCGAAAAGAATTTTGAAGTTATTCAGCCCAACAAATGTCTTATCTGGCGAATACCCACCCCATTTGAAAACCGACATTTGGAATACCTGTATAGTCGGCAGCACGATGAAAATAAACATCAATATCGCAGCAGGAAGGGAGCACAGAAAAGCAAAACGCTTCCTACCCCCGTTATTTCCAGGCTGTTTCGGCAACGTCGAATCAGTGTTCGACAAAACACCACTATTGCGCGGGGAATTTTCGACGGCTTCAACCGCTAACTCTCCTCCAGATTGCGTCATGAGCGACCCTCCCAAGCTGAGGGTGAACAAATGTCCACCCTCAGCTTTGTTTCAGAAGTGTTCAAACAGTGTGAGACTTACTTAGCTTCACGAAGTTTGTCGGTAGTTGTCTTGATATCTGCGCTCCATTCGTCGAGAGACTTTTTACCGGAAGCAACAGAATCAATTGCGACATAGACGGAGTCCTTGAAAGAAGCACCCTCAACAGTCTTGGCGAGCGGTCCACCAGCAACAGCCGAAACACCCTCAGCATTCATCATGTCAAAGAATGCCTTAACTCCGGGGTCAGAAGCTGCGGCAATAGCCTTTTCGGCAGCGCCATCCACCGGCTGAGCTGCACCAGCAGAAGCGAAAATATCTACAGCTTCATCAGAGTACAGGAAAGCGATGAAGTCTTTCGCGGCGTCAGCGTTCTTCGCCTGAGCGGGGATCCAAATGTTCTCTACGAAAGAAAATGCGTAACGCTCACCACCCTTTTCAAACGCGGGAGCGGGAATAACACCCCATTCGAAACCATCAGTACGCGGAGCATCTTTCATCTCGTTAACAATCCAGTTTCCGTTAGGCATGAAAATCGCGGTGCCGTCGAGGATAGCCTGTTGATTCTTGACGAAGTTCTCTTTGTTAGCATTACCAACAGTAGAACTCAGCAGGTAGTCACTCGAAACCAATTTAGACACAGTCTCCAGTGCTTTCTTAGCGCCATCGGTATCCCATGCGCCCTCCTTATAGTTGGCAATATCGCTCCACAAATCCGCACCGCCAGCATTTGCGATTAAGGAAGGCAGAGCCGAATCGAAGTATCCGGCCACGGGATAGGTAAACAAGGCAATTCCCTTTGCGCGAGCAGCATCGCCCAAAGCAAACATTTCATCCCATGTGGTCGGAACCTCCCAGCCGTTGTCAGCTAAGAGCTTCTTGTTGTAGACCAGGCCGTTAGGCGCAAAAAACAGCGGGGCAAGATAGGTATCTTCGCCGCCCAGAGGATTCGTTGCAGTACCGCCAAGCAGACCCGGAAGCAACTTATCCTTTACCGTGACGTCTTCACCAGGAACTTTCATGTCGAAGACATCATTAATCTTCATCACCGCACCTTCGGAGAGGAGAGTTTCGGTGAAACCGGATTTTTGCCCTGTTGAATAATAGACGACATCCGGATAGTCTCCAGCCTTCATGCCTGGGGCAATCTCTTCGTTGATGGTTTTAGAAATCGTCATGTCAACATCAACATCAGGGTTCTGCTTTTCGTAAGCAGCAACTACCTTGTCCCACACTTCTGTGCCGTAGCCGCCTTCAAATGCAGCGAACTTGAGAGTGGTTTTACCGCCCTCTGAACTTGTTTTGCCGCTATCCGTAGAGGAGCACCCAGAAAGTGTCATCACTAATGCTCCGGCGGCGACCAAAGCAGCCGCGGATTTAATTTTTGAGGAGAACTCCATATTGTTCAGCCTTCCCTTTCTCTTGAATGTGGACACCATAGCCACACGTTTTTACTTTACTCAACTAAGCCTCGAAAAACTAGGTTTTTACCCTGTTTTCTTAGACATCTATCCAGACCGAATCGCTGGCATTGACTTTAACGTTCATATAATGTTCGCCAGACAGAGATGATTCCACATTTTGTGCGCAATTGTTGTACACAAACAGTTTGCGCGCCTCGGGATAGTATGCAACTTCAAGGCGGGGATCCGCGGACAGATAGTTTTCTGCGACCCGATCCTCGGCGTGTCCCGCCCAGTAAATTGCACGGAAAAGTATCCGTGAATTGATGTCGTTGTAAGGCAAACCCGCTAAATACACAACACGACCGTTTCCAAAATCTCGTGCCGCGAGATCTACCGAGCCGTCAATGAACTGGAGGACCTCCGTGTCTCGGCAAACCGGCACCACAAACCCAACTCCGGGGCCGACATCCACCAGGGCCTGGTCGCGTCCGGGAAGGGGCTGCGGCTCAACCTCGAGAGCATTGATTTCTTCTAGTCCCCTGCCGCGACTGGGGCCATCATCAAGACCCTCAAGAATGAAATGGCTTTCCACCACATCGACATAGCGGTCTGTGGACAGAGAAAATCCGCGCTCTCTATCCACCCCGTAGACGTCTGACAACTGGAAGTAGGCTCCGCTTCCGGGAACATCCACTGCCGAGGGCTCCCCGATTCCAATCAGTCCGCCACCTTTCGCGACAAAGTTTCGCAAGGCCGCCGCGATTTCCGGGCGCGCCCAGTAGGACCCTCCGGAGAAGGCAGTTCCTGCCCCGCCGGCATTGATGACCACGTCTACCTGTTCGAGTGCTCCGTTCAAGACGTCGTCAAAGTTAATGAACTGGACGTCGAAGGGCAAGCCTGCTAGGGCTTCCAAAACTCCTTCATAGGCGTATGTCTGCATATAGGGCTTGGCGTGCGCCACCATCGAAGCCATCCAGGAGCGACGCTTACCCCAAGCATTCAATACCGCGACCTTCACCGAGGCATTCGCGGGACGCGCTCCCCCGCTCACCTCATGCAAGGAGCGAAACTCCTCGGTGATCTCTCCGACTCGTTCAATGAATTTCGGGAATTTCAAAGGTAGGGAGAGATAGCCGCCGTATCCCATCCGATCCAGGGGTGAGCGAACAATCGCGCGCCTCGCTTGGCTCCACCGCAGGTTCAGCTCCGGCACGGGATCTGCGCCATCGAAGAAAACATCCGGGAAAAAGTACGGCAGGAAACGCCCCTCGTGGTATTTCACTCCGGGAATGTCCGAAATCATGCGGCAGGTCGTGGCCGATCCAACAGATCCGACCACTGCATCAAGGCCGATAGAGGCAAATTTGTCGCAGTATGGTTCAGTGCCAATCCAGTGGTCACCGAGGAACATCATGGCCTCTTTGCCCGCAGCATGAGTCTTTTCAACAAGGACTCGCGCCCGTTCGGTCACGAAATCACCAAGGGAATCGATCCAATCGAGAAACTGTTTTCGCGGAACCCGGAAAGCCGAGTTGTAATACCCCTCGTCAACAAAATCTTCGGGCGTTAAAGCGTAGCCGTACTTTGCTTCAAAATCGCGCAAAGCTGCTTCCGACACTGACCCGAGGTAGCCGAACCATTCGACCATTTTTTCCTTCTGGCGGTCATTAAACAGCAGCGTGAATTGGTAGAAAAAGGTCGTGAACCGCACCACATCCACCTCGGGGTGTGACTCCAGCCAAGAGTCCATTCCAGCCTTGACATATTCCCAAGTCTCAGGATGCCTGATGTCGTAGGGTTGTTCGCGCACTCGATCCGGCTCATTCTCCCAGTGGTTCGTAATGTAGTTATACATTTGCACCGGATCCCAGTTTTGCCACGCCAGGAAATCTACTGTGTAGACGTGACCCTCCTCAGGCGCTGACACGGTAACTAACGCATCTGCGCCAGTTCCCGCGAGACTCCAGGCCGAGGCCGGTAGGGTCTCGCCGGTCGTACGGTCAATGACTTGCCAAAATTTCTCGCGGTCTGCTTCCGTAGCCGGTTCTACCTGCAGGTCAAGGTAGCCTTCCATGACGCGAATCTCCAGCGGGCCGCTATTAAGGGCGGGCTTCCGCTCACTCATGAGGAAAAATTGAGGGCGGTCTGCCGGATGAGCGTGAGCCCACTCGTTGTCTCCCCGCCCCACGAAGTACGTCTCATAGACTTTCGCGTCGAGTTCCTTGGCAATCGGCGGCAGACTGGTGCCATCCGAGTTTCGCACCGCGTCGGCTCCCCACAGGGAGGCCACCCGCAGCACCTTATCATCTATGCCGTTTTCTATCGGCAAAGTCACACGTCCGGTACTCATTGTTGAGTCCTTTCTCTCTAATCTATTCAGCAATGACCCAAAAACCGGGCTTGACGCACGTGAGTTTCTACGATTTCACGAAATGAGAAACCGGCACGATGGCATCAGGATCGGTCGCGGATTAACTCGAGGGGATTCCGGAGGCTTTCTCGACCATCCCAATGGAGGGGGTGAGCCCATCCAAATCCAGGCCGCTGGAGAGTTCCACCCGATCAATTTGGTTTTCTAAAGCCAATCTGACCCCGTGTAAGTCCTGAACCGAAAACTGTAGCTCCACGCTTTTACCTCCATTTTCGAGCGCTTGGTATCAGAATACCTTTGTCCTGGCCTTTTGAGTTTAAAATGGGTGAGAACTTACGGCTTTTTGAGGGCATCCACGTACCATCCGGTGATGCGCTGGGGGTGGGTGATGGCTGTTCCTACGCAGGCAAAATGAATCGGGAATTGGTAGACCTCTTTCAATTCCTCAGGCGAGTGGATTCGCCCCTCGACCACGATGGGCCGCTTCACGCCGAGACAGAGTTTCTCGATGAAATCAAGATCCGGACCCGAGGTTGAGGTGCGCGAATAGGGGTAGTCAGCGGGGGTGTATCCAGCCAGAGTTGTCCCAATCAGATCCGCTCCCGCGTCTTCCGCTGCCTTCGCGTCTTCCAGGGAGGCACAGTCCGCCATCACTGCGACCTGCGGGAATTCCTCGTGGAGAGCCGTGACGGCATCAGCAAAGGTCTCCCCTTGACCGCGCTGACGCAAGGTCGCATCAATGGCGACTATATCGGCCCCGGCGTTCACACAATTTCGGGCATGGGCAATGGAAGGCGTGATGTAGACTCCCTCGTGGCCGAACTTGATGAGGCCGATGATCGGCACCTCCACGGCTTGACGTACCGCGATCAAATCCGCTACCCCTTGAATCCGCACGGCGGCGGCTCCCCCCGCCACCACGGATTGCGCGACCGCGGCGGTGATATCGGCGCGCCGCATGGCATCGCCGGGATAGGCCTGGCAGCTCACCACAAGCTGTCCTTTGAGGGAATCAATGAGTTGTTGACGTGTCTCGTTCATGAGTTTTCCTCTTTTCTTTCTCGAACGTTTCTCGAGCCTTGCTCGGCTTCAACAATTGCTTATCCAAGAAAATCCCAAATATTCTTCGCCGCCCCCACTAGGGCGGCCTGGTTTCCGAGCTGGGCTTTTTCCACGGGAATATCCCGCAAGGCATCAACAAGCTGGCCGCGGTAGGCTTCGCGCAAGGGCTCCCACCAGATTTCTCCACTATTAGCCAGTCCCCCGCCGACAATAATCATCTCCGGGTCGAGAATGTTGACTAGAGAACCCAAGGCGCGACCGGTCTCCGCCCCGACCTCGCGGTAGGTTTCCGCGGCCAACTCATCACCGGCCAGCGCGCGCTGCTCGAGTTCTTTCGCGCCCCCAACTATCGGATCCCCGCCTTTTTCAAGGTACCACGCGTATAGTCCCGGACCGGAGGCCACCGCCTCCAGATGTGGGGTGTTTCTCCCGCAGGTGCAGGCCCTGCGGGTGGGCAGTAGCGTCGGCAGATGTCCAAAGTCACCAACGGTACCGTGGGGGCCAACAATAATATCGCCGTGAACCATGATGGCGCCGCCAATTCCGGTTCCAAGCGCCATCATGGCAAGGTTGGCCTTACCAGCACCGGCGCCTTTCCAGGCTTCCCCGCGAAGATGCGCATTAACATCGTTTTCCACCGTTACGGGAAGACCCAAAGCCGCTTCCACCAGGTCCGCTAGCGGAGTTCCGACCCATCCCAAGATGGCGTCAGTGGAGCCGATGATCTTTCTTCCGCCGGGGTCAACCACTCCGGCAGACCCAATGCCGATGCCGCGGACACTAACTCCGCGGACCTCCCCGACCTCGATAAGGGACTTAGCGAGCCCGATAACCGCATTAGCCACAGCCGTTCCGCCCTCACGGGAAGGAGTGTCAACACGGTCATGGTCGTGGAGGCTCCCCTCCAGGTCAGCTAGCGCTCCCGCGATCTTGGTCCCGCCAAGATCGATGACTGCTACCTGTGATTCCATGGGGAGCCTCCTACCAGTGGTGAATGCAATTTCTATAGTTTTGCGAGAAAGCGGTCAGTTCAACAAGTCAGCTTCACGAAGAACCGCGCGAACATGCTCGATGTTCTCGCCGCTAAGGGCCTTAACCGGTTGAGGCATTTGATTAGTTTCAAAAATCCCCAACAGCCACAGCGCCGTCTTGAACGAACCGATACCGGCACCAAAACCGCCGACACCTTTGACGTTCACGATTCGCATCAGCCGCGCGAGACGATCCTGCTCGGACCGAACGGTTTCCCAATCTCCGGCCTGATAGGCCTGCCATTGTTTGACGTAACCGGCAGGGTCAACGTTACCGAGTCCCGGCACGCACCCGTCGGCTCCCGACATATAGGCACCGTCCACCACGACCTCGTGTCCGGTCAACAGGCTCAAGGGGTGGCCTGCATCCTGATTATCCAAGGCAAGCTGGCGGAAGGCCACGTCATCTCCTGAAGAGTCTTTGACTCCCGCGAGAACCCCCTCTTTGCCGAGGCGAAGCATGAGGTCACCGGGGAGTTTCGTGTGGACACAGACCGGAATGTCATAGGCCCAGACCGGAACCGGAGAAGCCTCAGCCAACAGCCGGAAGTGTTCCTCGACTTCGGTCATGGTTTGCAGGGCATAGAAAGGCGCGGTGGCGACAACCGCATCGGCTCCGAGGTCAACCGCGCGTTTGATGTGTTCAATCACGCGGTTCGTTTCGGTGTCGATGACTCCCACGAGAATGGGGACCCGACCGCGGTTGAATTCCACTGCGGCCTTCACGATTTCGTCGCGACGGGCATCGGTGGAGAACACGACTTCGGAAGAAGATCCGAGGACAAAGAGCCCATCAACCCCGCCTCCAATCAGATGCTCGATGAGTTTCTCGTAGGATCCCTTGTCGAAACGGTAGTCCTCATGCAAGGGGGTAACGACTGGGGGCACAATCCCCCGAATGGTTTTACTCATGGTTTTCCTTCTTTTCTTCAATGGTTTGAGGAATAGTGGGCTCAGTTTCCGCAGACCCCAAATCAACACCCTTCGGGTGTAAGAGGCTCGGAGCGGCCCCGAGCAGGGTCTTGGTGTAGGGGTCTTTCGGATGGAAGAACAACTCGTCAGCGGGCCCTTCTTCCACCACCCGTCCGGCATTCATCACGGCAATCCGATCCGAAACATAGCGCACGGTTTGGATGTCGTGTGAGATAAACACCATCGCCAAGCCTTCTTCTTTCAGCTCCGTCAAAAGGTTCAAGATTTGGGCCCGCACCGACACATCCAAGGCGGAAGTCGGTTCGTCAGCGATGATGACATCGGGTTGCAGGCTCAAGGCGCGAGCAATGGCGACACGCTGGCGTTGCCCGCCGGAAAGCTGTCCGGGCAGGGCATCTAGAGCCGAGTTTGGCAAGCCCACCTTGCCGATGAGTTCATGTACCCGCGCATTTTGCTCCGCAGGACTGCCGCGGTGGTGGACCCGCAAGGGGTCAGCCAACTGGTCACGCACACTCATGCGAGGGTTCAAGGCGGTAGCCGGATCTTGGAACACGACCGAGACTACTTTCCCGATCATGCGCCGTTGCGCCGCGGAGCGCTTGGTGACTTCTTGTCCCTTGAAGAACACCCTTCCGGCGGTCGGTAACTGCAGCCCACACATCACGTTAGCGGTGGTGGACTTGCCGCAACCCGACTCCCCTACAATCCCGAGGGTCTTACCGGGGAGAACCTGCATACTCACTCCGCGCACGGCTCGAACCTTATTGGGGTGAATCAAAGAGCCGGTGCGGGTTTTGAAGGTAACCTCTATGTTTTGCAAGTCGATAATCGGGGTCACTCCCGAGGTGGTGTCTGGACTTTGAGTGACTTCGCTCATTTCGCGACCTCCTTTCCTTCGTGATACTCAGGCGCGGGCTCGTAGACCCCCGCTTTGGCCGGCAGTGCTGCGTAGACGTGGCGCGGGCCGACGGGACGCAAGACCGGACGGATATCCAGGCCGTAATCGGGGTGGGAGGAACGCGGCGCGAAACGGTCGCCGGAGGGGAAGTCCTTCGGGGAAGGCACCGTGCCGGGAACCTGGTGGAGCCGACCTTGACCGGATTCGATAGAAAGCACTGCGCCGAGAAGTCCGCGAGTGTATTCGTGAATCGGGTTCGTCAAGAGCTCGGAGGTGGTGGCTTGTTCCACCACTTGACCGGCGTACATGACGGTAATCGAGTGGGCGACTTCCGCCACGAGCGCGAGGTCGTGGGAGACGAAAATCATGGCGAAACCGAGTTTCTCGCGGAGCTCGTTTAGGAGCGAGACGACCTGTTTTTGGACTGTCACGTCCAAAGCCGTGGTCGGCTCGTCGGCGATAACCAGCTTCGGGTCGCGGGTCAAAGCCATAGCGATCAAGACACGCTGACGCTGGCCCCCGGAGAGCTCGTGGGGGTAGGATTCCAAGGTTCGTTTCGGATCCAGACCCACCAGTTCCAGCAGCTCCTCGGCGCTGCGGGTTCCACCGCGAGAAGTGAGCTGTTTCATCTGGGCTTTAATGAGCATGGCTGGGTTCAAACTCGACAGCGCATCTTGATAAATCATCGCCATCTCGTGACCGAGCAGAGCCTGGCGCTCGGCGGGTTTCATCTTCAAAAGATCTTGGCCCTGATAGAGGATTTCCCCGCTGAGCTCGGCTTTCGAGTCGATAAGTCCCATAATCGACAGGGCGGTAATCGACTTGCCACAGCCGGATTCCCCGACGAGACCCATGGTTTCTCCCGGGCGCACCGAGAAAGACACGTGGTCGACCACATTGGTGTCCCCGTGGCGCGGGAACTTGATGGACAGGTTCTTCACTTCCAGCAAGGGCTCCGCCGTGGAGGCTGCAATGAAGCGATCCTTTCGTCTTACTTCCACATTGTGTAGGGCATCAAGCCTGGCCTGGAGGCTTTCGGCTTGCGCCTGGTAGGCCGCACGCGGATCCATCAAGAGCCGGTCGGCTTCGCGCTCGGCAGAAGTCTGTTCCACCTTTACCGGAGCGGAGGCCGGAGCCGCCACCATCGCGTCGGTGATGCCTTCGGAGAGAATGTTCAAACACAATACGGTGATCATGATGAGCAGGCCGGGGAACAAGGCGGTCCACCAAGCTCCGCGGAGAATCGAACCGGAGCTTTGCGCCTCAGACAGGACATTGCCCCAGGTGGAGACCATGGCCGGTTGGAGACCGGAACCGATAAAGGTAAGCGAAGCCTCCAAGATAATCGCATCAGCCACCAGGACGGTTGCGAAAACCAGGACGGGAGCGGCCGTGTTGCGCATGACGTGTTTGATGAGAATCCACGGGGCTCTCGCTCCCGAGACAATCACTGCCCTCACGTAGTCCTCACCGTAAGCCGCCATGACATTGGCGCGCACAATACGCGCAATTTGGGGCGTATAGACGAAGGCGATAGACCCGATGATGACCCCCACCAGGCCAATCTTGTTGCCGGGATCGAACAGGCGGGAGAACACGAGAACCGTGACCGCGGCCATAGCGATACCGGGGACAGCCATGATGATGTCCAAGATACGCATGATAACTTCGGAAATCCATTTGCGGACCACTGCCGCGATGGAACCGATAATGGCTCCGAAAATCAGGGCAATCAGCGAAGACAACAGGCCGATAACCATCGAGTAGCGTCCGCCATACAGCAGGCGTGTAAAGATGTCACGGCCCGCATAGTCGGTTCCGAACAAGTGGTCGCCGTTTGGCGGAGCCAAAATTGCGTCTGTGGAGACGAAGTCCGGAGAGTACTTGGCGAAGAACGGCCCAATCAGGGACAGCAACACCATGAAAAGCAGGACAAAGACCGAGATTCTCGAACCCCAGGACATGGCGCGGAACCGATAGAAGTGTTGCTTCTTCGGGCGAGCTTCGGTCTCGGGCGCCAAGGGAGCAGCATTTGCGCCGTTGGCGGCGTTCGTTTCCACTGCGACAGCTTTCGCCTCGAGGGAATCAGCGTCTTTAGGATTAGAAATCGTGGGATCTGACATTTTATACCTCTCTTTCATACCGACCGGATTCGCGGATTAATCAACAGGTAGAGCATGTCTACGATGATGTTTACGATGATGAAGGCCAAGGCCACCACAAGGGCAGCGCCCTGGACAACCTCGACTTGGTTTTGTTGAATCCCTTGGACGAGAACCTTACCCATGCCTTGGATTCCGAAAATAATCTCGATAACGACCGCGCCACCCATCAGGTAGCCGACGCGAAGGCCGAGAACGGTGACGGGAGTGATAAGGGCGTTTCGCAAGACGTTGCGTCCAATCACGATGGGTTTGGGGATGCCCGCGCCGAGGGCGGTACGAACATAGTCGCGGTCGAGTTCTTCCACCACGGATGTTCTCACCACGCGAGTCATCTGGCCGATAACTGGAACCGCCAAGGTCAGAGCAGGTAAGAACATGCGGGAAAGCCATCCACCTAAGTCCGCTCCGGGACCGAAAAGCGGCGGCAGCGGACCGGCGACCATGCCGGGGAAAATCTGGAGACCGATCAAGACGAGCATGGCGCCAAGCCAGAAAGATGGGGTGCCGATAGACACCACGGAGAGCACCCGAATGAGCTGGTCGGGCCACTTGTCGCGGTAGATAGCCGCGAGGACGCCGAGCGGGAACGAAATAATCACGGCGATGATGAGCCCGAAGAAAGTGAGCTGAAGGGTTACCGGCAGGGCGGGGCCAATCAGTTCGCCGACTGAGTTGTTGGAAACCCCGTAAACTCCGAAGTTTCCGTGCAGTAGCCCCACGAGGTAGTTGAAGTAGCGAATCAGAAGCGGAACAGGGGTGCCATCGGCGTAGGTGTAGCCGTGGGCGATACGGAAAGCCCGAACTTGCGCTTCGTTAGTGGCGTTGTCACCAAGGGCAGCATAGGCGGGATCCGTCGGGGAAAGAGACATGATGAAAAAGACCAAGAAGGTGACACCGATTGCCATGATTGGCAGTGCAATAAGTCGCCGTCCTATTAGCCTTAAGAGATTATTCAAGGCTTCACTCCTTTGTGAGAAGACTACGGAACATGCAGGAAAATAACCCGATTGTGTGACTGGGAGGGGGCGGGGAAACCGTCCCCTCCCAGCGAACCGTTATTCAGTTGTAGTTCTCAGGCTGAGAACCGTGGAGTTTTATCCAAAAGAGATTTACTTGACGCTCACTCCGACCGCTTCCAAACCGGTCGTGCCGATGGCCTTGAAGTCTGAGACTTTAGCAGGGTTGTAGCCGGTAAGCATGGTGCGGTGGAACAAGGGGTAGAGCGGCACCTTCGCGGAGATGAGGTCTTGGACCTCGCCCCACTTGGCTTTCGCTTCATCTCCGGTCAACTGCTGGGCGGCTTGGATGCCGTCAGCAATCTGCTGGTAGCCTTCCGGATCGGACTTCTGGAAGCCGGTGCGCTTCTGGGTCCAGACATTGTCACCGTACCACCAGTTGATGATGATGCCGGGGTCGGTGCCGAACACGGAGGGATCCCCCGGAGCCAACACCACGTCGTAGTCGGTGCCTTCAGCATCGGTTTGAGCGTACACATCAGCCGAAGCCACGGAGGTCACGTTGACCTTCAGTCCGGCGGCCTCCAGGTTTTGCTTCACCAGCGGAGCCAACTGGGCAATCCACGGGTGGTCGGTGGTCAGCAAGTTGACGGTCTTTCCAGCGACACCAGCGTCAGCAAGCATTTGCTTGGCCTTCTCGGCGTCGTACTTGTACTGGGTGGCAGCTTCCTTGTAGTCAGGGTTGGACTTTGGAAGGAAGGAAGTAGAGACCTCAGCCTTGCCGTTCAAGGTCGAATCGATCAAGGTCTGCTTGTCGATAGCGTAGTGGAAAGCCTGACGCACTTCGGCCTTGTCGAAAGGCGCCTTGGTGGTGTTGAACATGAGGAACGGGTTGTTGTATCCCGGGACCTCATCAACCTTCCAGCCCGCACCCGTCAACTGGTCAATAAACGGGGCCGGAACGGATTCCATGATGTCAATCGTGTTTGCCAAAGCAGCGGTCAAGCGGGCGTTGTCGTCCTTCAAAACATCCCAGTGCATCTTGGAGACCTTGGCCGGATAGGGCCCGTTGTAGTTCGGGTTCGGTTCGGCGTCCAAAGCGGTTGGGGAGATGTTGGTGTACATGAACGGACCGGTACCAATCGGCTTGGAGGTCAGTTCATCAAAGGTGGCGGAAGTGGGAACCACCTTGATGTCAACCAGGCGTTCCTGCAGGGCACCAAAGGGGTACTTCGTCTTAATGGTGACGGTCGTGTCGTCCTTGGCGGTGATGGAATCGACGAAATCGAAGAACTGCTTGTAGATACTCTCTACCGGCTTTCCGTCGGCTCCAGTTTCACCTTCCACAATGCGCTTGAAGGAGCTCACCACGTCCTCAGCCTTGACGTCTGTACCGTCTGAGAACTTGGCTCCGTCGCGCAAAGTCACTTCGTACTCAGTGTCCGAAACCTTGGTAGGCTCTCCCTTAGCCAGCGCCGGATACACCTTGTAGTCCGCCATATCGAATTCATACAAACCTTCCACAATGTGCCAGTTAGTGCCCATGGCCAGAGCGGAAGACGTGTTGGAGGGGTGATAGTTCGTGGTTTCGTACATCACACCGAGATTTAAGGTGCCGGTGGGTTTACCATCGGAACCTCCTGCGTTGTCGGTTTTGGGGGCAGTTCCACCACCGCAAGCGGTCAAAACAAGGGAGCCAGCAGCAGCTAAGCAGGCTAACGCCACAAGTTTGCTTTTCTTAAATGAATTCATACAAATTCTCCTCGTCGAGTTCGTGGTAATCCCGAATCAGGATTAACATTAAACTACCACTTCTCCACTTGTCTGACAAGCATTTTAAGATAATCATTTAGAAACTGCTTAAAAGTGCCTATTTCCAACGATTTTTTCAAGGACTCGGCATTGAGTATCACCAAATAAATGTGAACCCACACCCGTTCTTTCACACAAGTCAGACAAATTTAGGTATATTTCACCTGTAAGGAACTGACGACAAGGAAGTCCTCATGGTGAAACCAAAAAAGCCTCACATCGAGTCAGCTAATGCTGCCGAGCAAATCAAATCTCTGATTTTGTCCCAGGGTCTTCACCCTGGCGATCCGTTACCGGCGGAGTCCGAGCTTTGCCAGACTCTGGGGATTTCCCGTTCCTCGGTGCGCGAAGCCTTGAAACACTTGGAAGCGCTCGATATTGTCCAGATTCGCCGCGGAGTGGGCGGTTTTGTAGGGCCTCTGTCCATGTCCGCTTTGGTGGAAACCTTGGCTTTCAAAACCATTCTGCTGGCAGGAAACGATCTCCAGGCGCTGCGCGAGGTCGTGGCGGTGAGACGCTATTTGGATATGGGACTTGCGGAACAAACCTGTAAGGCGCTGAAAGGGAACCCCCAGCCAGGACTGGAAACGCTGGTGCAACTCATGGTGGATAAAGCCGCGGCGGGCAAGACCTTCCCCGAGGAAGACTTCGCTTTCCACGATGGAATGCTGGCACTTTTAGGCAATGACCTAGTGCGACAGTTGGTAGCCGCGTTCTGGAGGGTTCACGTCGCCGCGATCCCTTCGATGGCTCCTCCGAGTGTCGAGAGTCTCACCGAGACGGCTGCCGCGCATTCCGAAATGTTGACTGCGGCGATAAACGGGGACGTAGAAGCCTACCTTCGGGCCGTCACCAAACACTACGCGCCAGTCTTTTCCGCCCTCAACCTCGCTTAGCTGAATTGCTCGAGCCAACGGTGTTGCTTCAGCAGATGGTGCAACCCCACGCCCTCGTGTTTCGCAAACGGATAGACCACAATCTCCTTGTTTTCATTAGCCCACACATTGAAGATTGAGTAGACGCAGGAGGCGGGAACGTACTCATCCATGAGGGAAACCGAGAAATAGGCCGGCGCTTTGGCGCTGCGCGCGAAGTTCACCGCATCGAAATATGACAAAACCTCGGTAACGAGCGCTACTTTGTCCGGCTTCACCCTAAGGTAGCGCTCCAACTCTCTGTAGGGGTTCTTGTCAGCAATGGTTACTCCGTGCATGAGGTTCCCCAAGAAAGCCACATCCGGCATTCCGGCGCGAACCGCAGGATGGGCCGCGCTCACAATCGACGCCAATCCCCCACCCTGGGAACGTCCGGCACAAAAAATCCGATCCTTATCGACAAACGGCAAAGAGAGCACAACGTCAACCGCCCGCATCGCGTCAGTGATGAGACGCCGATAATAGTAGGTACTTTTGTCCTCAATACCGTCAGTAAACAGACCCAACGCGTGGGGCAACACCGGATGCGGGTCGGGAGTGTCGCCACCGCTTCCCCAGTCCCCGCCTTGACCGCGGGTGTCCATTATGAAATGCACATAACCGCTCATGGGCCAAAACGGCATTTCCCCGGGGATTCCGCGACCGCCCCCGTAGCCAAGATACTCGACCACAATGGGCTCTCCCGAAGACTTCGTGAAGCCCGGTTTCCCCGCCAACCAGCCTTTGATGGGATCGCCTCCGAATCCGGGGAAAGTAACATCGTAGTATTCAATCGCCTCAATAGGCGTGTGCGCCCTCTCCAGCTCCATTTGTGTCGGAAACTGGCGGGCTTGCCGCAGGGTTTCAGTCCAAAAAGCTTCGAAATCCGCGGGCTGCTTCACTTCCTGGGGGTCATAGACTTCCAGCTCTTCTTGGGTTAAATCGGTAAACATGATGCTTCTTTCTCAAGATGCCAGCCCAGCTCCGGAGGTTTCCTCATTCCAGACCGTGGCTTCAGTTCGAAACCACACGGTGGCGTTAGATGCCAAAGTCACGGCTCCGGTTTCGCTGTTCTCCGGCAACACGTTATCACCAGAAGCGAGGATAATGTGCGCTTCAGTGGGGAGATCCAATCCCTGACCCGAAGCATTCATCCAACAGTGCAGCGAGCCATTGCTGAATCCCAAGATCCGCGGCGGCACCTCATCCCAAGAGAACTCGCCCCGCCCCAGCCTCATTTCGCGTCGAAGCTGCAGGGCCTCTCGATAGAGCTGCAGCGTCGAATTTGGGTCTCCCGCTTGCACATCGGCGCAAAGGTCTTCCCAGTCATGAGGTTGCGGCAGCCACGGCTGGCCCTTAGTGAACCCGTAGTGAGGCTCTCCGCTTTCCCACGGCAGCGGCACCCTAGACGAGTCCCGCCCGCGCACCAAGTGATTGCTGCGCTCCCAAGTCGGGTCTTGACGGAGGCTATCCGGCATGGTCGTGAAATCAGGCAGCCCCAGTTCTTCGCCCTGGAAAATATAGGCCGAGCCTGGCAGAGCCAACATCATCAAAGCGGCCGCCCGCGAGCGTTTGAGACCAATCTCCCAATCCGGTTGCGGGTCGGTCTCCCCCACGCCCCAGGCCAAAATAGCCCCTGGCGGATAGCCCATGCGGGTCCGCGATCGCAACTGGTCGTGGTTGGCTAAAACCCAGGTCGGACTGGCTCCCACGGAGCCTTCCGCCTGCATGGATTCATTAATAATTTGCCGGTACATCTTCGCATCAAAAGGACAATGCAGGAAGTCGAAGTTGAACACTTGATGCATCTCATCACTTCTCGCATACGCTGCCGCCCGCGTCCGCGGCCGAACCCAAACCTCTCCGACCATAACCCGCTGCGGCGAATACCGATCCAAAAGGTGACGCCACTTCCGGTACACGTCGTGAACCTCGTCGCGGTCATAGTAGGGCTGATTGGTGTAAGGGCCGTTCGCGTCGGGAAACTCCCAACGGTTTAACCCCAGGGCATCATCGGGATAGCCGGGGTCTTTGAATAAGCCATGAGCCACATCTACCCGAAAACCGTCTACCCCCTTATCGAGCCAAAACCGCAGAATAGAGAGGAAATACTCTTGAACCTCCGGATTTTCCCAGTTCAAATCCGGCTGCTGCTTGGCGAACAAATGCAGATACCACCAGCGCTGGTCCTCGGCTTTACCGGTGAGGTCTTGCACCCGCGTCCAGGCGCTGCCCCCAAACATAGAGCCCCAGTTATTGGGCGGATTCTCGGAATACCGAAACAGGTAGCGGGAGCGTGCCCTTGAGCCGGGGGAGCCTCCGAGGGCTTCTTGGAACCAGCGGTGGGACCAAGAGGTGTGGTTCGGCACCAAGTCGATGATGACTTTCAGCTCGTGGGTGTGAGCCCCCGACAGCAACTCGTCGAAATCCTGCATCGTGCCGAAACTCGGGTCAATGTCTTCGTAGTCCGACACGTCATAGCCGGCATCGAAAGCGGGGGAAGGATAGATGGGGCTAATCCAGATCGCATCCACTCCCAAATCCGCTAAATACGGCAGTTTTTCAATGATTCCTTGCAGGTCTCCGATACCGTCGTCATTGCTGTCACGGAATGACCGAGGGTATATCTGATAGATAACAGCATCTCTCCACCATTCTTTTTCCATGCTTTTAACCTATCGAACCTGTAGGCTAAAAGACGGAGGAAACCACTTTATGTCATCGCAACCGGCTTATGATCATCTTCCCCTTGAGGGAAAACGACGCCCCGTAAACACCTATCGTCTCCAGCTCACACCCGATTTTCGCTTCGAAGATGCTGCCGGGTTGCTGGACTATCTCCAGAACCTCGGGGTCACGGACCTATTTCTCTCCCCGATTCTGCAGGCCGCTCCGGGCTCCACTCACGGCTACAACGTGGTGGATCACTCGCGGGTTTCGGAAGACTTGGGCGGAGAAGAGGCCTTTATCGACCTCGCCACCCGCGCCCACGAGGCTGGCCTCGGGGTCGTGGTGGATATTGTTCCGAACCACATGGCCACGCCGAAACCGATCTATTACAACCGACAAATGTGGTCGGTGTTGCGCTACGGGCCGGACTCCCCGTTTGCCAAGTGGTTCGACATAGACACGGGTGGCGATCCGCTGTTGCTGCCGATATTGGGAAAACCCATCGGGAAAGTTTTGGAAGACGGGGAACTGGAACTCGTGGATCTAGATGCCGGTTTGGCTCCCGGGTTGGAGCCCCAACGCGTCTTGCGCTACTACGACCACGTTTTCCCGCTGGCGGATGGAACTGCCGACTTACCGTTGGAAGTCCTGTTGGAGAGCCAAAACTACCGTTTGGCCTATTGGGAAATCACCAATGAGGAACTGAACTATCGGCGCTTTTTCGACGTGGGAAGCCTCGTGGGTTTACGGGTCGAGGACCCGGAAGTTTTCGAAGCCACTCACGCTAAAATTTTTGACCTAGTGGAGCGCGGTTTTATTGACGGGCTTAGGATTGACCACTCCGATGGTTTAGCGAATCCGGCAGAATATTTTTCTCGGCTCCGCAAGGCCACCGGCGGACTCTGGACCGTGACAGAAAAAATTCTCGCTCCCGACGAGGAGCTTCCTCCTTCGTGGCAGATTGCTGGAACCACGGGCTATGATTGCGCGTTTCGGATTGGCCAGCTCGGGGTAGAACCCCGCGCCGCCCTGCCCTTAGGGGCATTAATGCGCCGCCTCACCGGCGATGTCGTGACCGACTATCCGGCAGTGGTTCAACAGGCGAAACGCGAGGTTTTGGAAACTTCCCTGCAAACCGAACTCTATCGGCTCGCCAACCTGGCCTACACCGTGTGCGACTCCGATATTCGCTTGCGCGACACGAGTTTCCGCGCTTTGCGAGACAGCCTCACGGCCCTCATCGTGGCCATGCCCCAGTATCGGACCTATTTTGTCCCCGGCGAGACCCTGTCTTCCTCCACCGAGGCCGTGTTGGCGACCGCAGGAGCAGCTGCTCGCGACGAGCTTCCTCCTGAAAGGCACGACGCCCTAGACATTTTGTTGGCGCTACTGATGGGCAAGCCGATTGGGGCGAACCGCGTCAGTGAGATGGAGGAGCTGGCTTCCCTCCAGATTGGTTTCCAACAAGTGTGCGGAGCCACGACCGCCAAGGGCGTGGAGGACACCGCTTTTTACCGCTGGACGCATTTGACGAGCCTGTGCGAAGTGGGAGGTGAGCCCGCCTTCTTCTCGATTAGCCCCGAAGAGTACCATTCTTGGGCTAAACAGATGCAAGAACAGTGGCCGTTAGGGATGACGAATCTTTCCACCCACGACTCTAAACGCAGCGAAGACGTCCGCGCCCAGATGAGCATCATTAGCCGCTATCCCCACGATTGGGCGACTTTGGTCGGAGAACTGCGGAAAGTGTCTTTGAGTTACCGGCCCGCAACCTTGCAGGGCGCGATTGAAAACTTGATTTATCAAACGGTGGGAGCCACTTGGAGTCCCGACGGCCCTATCGAGGCCGAGCGTTTAAAGGAGTACATTCGTAAATCGGCTCGGGAACAAAAGCAGTGGACCAACTGGGTCTCCCCCGCCGACGACCTCGAACGGGAGACTTTGGAGTTTGCGGCAAATCTCCTGGCCGACCCACTCGCCGAAGAGCTCTTCGAGGGGTGGTTTAGTTCCAATCGCGAAGAAATCCTCGGCGCGATTTTGGGAGCGAAAGCTTTGCAACTCATGAGCCCGGGGGTGGCCGACACCTACCAGGGGTGTGAGACTTTGCGGTATTCCCTGGTTGATCCGGATAATCGCCGTCCGGTGGATTTTGCTGCGCTTGCCAAACTGTTGTCGCGGTTGGATGACACGGGCGAATCCGCGTCTTTGCGCGAGAAAAAGCTCCGCTTGACCGCAAATTTACTGCGTTTACGCCGTGAGCTACCCGAGGTTTTTGCTTCCCCCGAGGGAACCTACCAGCCACTGCCCTCGACCTCGAGTTCCCTAGTGGCTTTCGGGCGGGGAAAATCCGCGGGTCTCCAAGTTTTGTGTCTCGTAGATTTGGATGGGCCTTCACCTCTTGGGTCAAAGGCTTCTCCGCGCTCTTGGCATAATGCCGGCGTGGTTCTCCCTGAAGGCTCCTGGATCTCGGTTTTCAGTGGGAAACATTTCTCAGCGGGAGAAATTTTGCTCGATGACTTGTTTGCCGAGTTTCCGGTGGAAGTGCTGCGTTTGGGGTCAACTTCATGAATCCTGCTTCCGGTTTCACCCCTCGGGTGTGGGCCCCCGAGAAAACCACCGTTGAACTCATCATCCAAGTCGCCGGTACCGGTTTGGGAGACCAAGCCGAACTCGCGGAGCCAATAAATCTGCCCCCGTCCTTAGCCTTTTCCGGAGAACACCGACGGGTGACGATGCACCCCATGGCAGGCGGCTGGTGGGAGTCTCCCGAGTCACTAGCCCCGGGTGATTTCTACGGGTTTTGTCTCGACGGAGGGCCTTTTCACCCCGATCCGCGTTCCCGTTTCCAACCCGAAGGGGTCCATTCCTGGTCGGAAGTGTGGATTCCGGATTCAGCTTCTCGGGAAGTTCCTAAATCCCCAGAGAGTTCGAAAGGTCCGGAGAATCCGGAGGTAAAGGAGGCACGGGAGGCACGGGAGGCACGGGAGGCGCCTCACCGTGCGACCACGACGGCTCCAGGCTCGGACTTTAGCGAATTGCTTGGCAAAGTGTTCTACGAGCTCCACGTCGGCACCTTTACGCCCGAAGGCAGCTTCGCGGCTGCCGCCACAAAACTAGCGGACTTGAAAGCTCTTGGCGTGGAAGTTGTGGAGCTCATGCCCTTGGCGGCCTTCGAGGGCGACCGCGGTTGGGGCTATGATTCTTCGGATTTCTTCGCTCCTTTCGCTCCCTACGGCACGCCCCCAGAGTTGACAGACTTTGTTCGCGCCGCCCACGAATTGGGCCTCGCGGTGTGCCTGGATTTGGTTTTGAACCACGCTTCGGCGCGCGGCTGCTACCTTTCCGCGTTTGGCCCCTATTTTTCCTTTGATGAAACCCTGTGGGGTGACGCTTTCGATATTCCAAAAGTTTCCGGAGAATCTAACGAAGCTCTGGCATTTTTGACTGATTCTGCCCTGTGGTGGTTGGAGGCGTACGGGTTTGATGCCCTGCGTCTCGATGCCATCCACGCTATTGATGCGCCGCGAAGAAAAGTCCTGTTGGACGCGATTGCAGCCCAGTTACCGGCTCTGGAAGCGCGCAGCGGGCGGCGGCGAACTCTCATCGCTGAATCCGATTTGAACGATGCCGGTCTCTTGGAGGAGCTTCACCTGGATGGGCTGTGGGACGATGATTTTCACCACGCCCTCCACTGTCTTTTTACCGGTGAGTCTGGCGGCTACTACGCGGATTTTGCGGATCGGGAGGCTTTCACCAAGGTCATGGCCGAGGTGTATTTCCACAATGGAACGTTCTCGACTTTTCGGGGACAAATCTGGGGCGAGCCAGTCTCTCCGCGCCTTCCCCGGGAGCATTTTGTGGTCTTTTCCTCCAACCACGACCAGGTAGGGAACCGTGCTCTTGGGGATCGCCCCGTGTCGTATCTTCCCTCTATTTCGGTAGCGGCCCTAGCGGCGTTGACCTTGCTTTCGCCGTTCACCCCGATGCTATTTATGGGAGAAGAATTTGGGGCGCTAACCCCGTTCCAGTTCTTTGCTGACCCTGAAGGAGAGTCGGATGCCATCGCGATTCGCGAGGGACGGGCGGAAGAGTTTTCGCGGATGTGGACCGATTCCCTCGGCTCCAAGGCCGGGGACACTTCGGTTCTAAATCTCCCCGACCCCACTGATATCGAGGCTTTTCGCGCGTCAAAACTGGACTGGAGCGAAGCCGAAACTCCGCGCGGTGAGGCTTTTCGGCGGTGGTATTTCGATTTACTAGCTCTGCGCCGCCGCCAACGAGCCGGAGAGTTCTTGTCAACAAGCGCAGCGCTGCCTTCCGCGCGCTGGGAGGGGGAGGTCTTGGTCATGGAAAACGCGGGGATTTCGGTTCTCGTGAATTTCGGCGAGATTCCCCTCGCGGCCCAAGATTCATTAATGGATTGGCAAGATTATGCGCCCGCCTCCGAGCCACCGAACCTCTCCCCCGAGGCCACAAAGCAAGCGCCCACGCAGCTCCTTGTACTAGCACTTTGATTAACCGATAAATAAAATATAAAGAATATAAAAGCTACGCTGGTTCCATGATGTAGGTACGCTTGGATTATCAGCTAGAGGTTTTTACTCCCACACCGTGGTCACCCGGTACGGTCAAATCCACAGTTGAGGGATCTAGCGGATGTCCGGCGCGGAATTCCTGCCGCATTAGCTCCACCACGGATTCCAGGTTCCCATTTAGCTGTTGGGCCGCGCGTTGCCGCTCATAGCCGACTCCGACAGCCACAATCTTCTCCCAGCTCCCCAATTCCTCCACACAACCCAGATTGGCAGCCACCGGCTCGAGCTCAGCCAAAAGCACCGGAATAGCTTCCCGAAGTGCCCTTTCTTCTCCTCGCGAGTTTTCGATTATCACCGCGTCTAAGCCATAGCGTGCCGCCCGCCACTTGTTTTCATCCACATACCAGGCCGGCAATTGTGGAAGTTCCTCCCCCGCGTCGATTCGCCGAGAACCCCACTCCACCAGGCAGTGAACCAGCGCCGTCAAGGCTCCCACTTCCAAAAGGTTCGTGGAGGCATCTGCTACCCGCACTTCAATCGTCCCGAATTTGGGAGCGGGGCGAATATCCCAGCGAATCTCGTCAAAGTTATCGACGATTCTGGCGCGTTTCACGTCCTCAACATAGTTTTCAAATTCCTCCCATTCGCGGAGAAGATGGGGTGTCCCTGCGGTGGGGAGCTGTTGAAAAACCATGGCGCGATTGTCGCAGTATCCCGTGTCAATCCCACCCCAAAACGGGGAAGACGCGCTCAAAGCCTGTATGGCACCAAGATGTGTGAGTAAAAATCCCAGGATCGGCAACACTTTTTTCCGGTCTTCAATCCCCACATGGACGTGAGTTCCGAAAAGCAGCATTTGCCGACCCCAGTATTGGGTGTGCTCAACGAGTTTCGCGTACCTTTCCGAGTCGGTGACTTTCTGATATATGGGGTTGGCAAACGGGTGGGAGCCAGCACTGGCAAGTTCCACGCGCATCGGTTCCAACACCGGAGCCAGCATCTCAATGCCCTCACTCATATCCTCCAAACATTCACGGACACGGCGGCGCGGCCTCGAATTGATCTCCACCGTATTGAGAAGCATCTCCTTGTGGAGACGTTTCTGTCCCTGATGTCTAGAATTGATTTCCTTGAGGACTGATTCCGCGCATTGACGCAGATTGAGGGTGTCTTTATCGATAAGTTGCAGTTCCCACTCCAGCCCCAGAGTGGACCGTTCCGATTTCGCAAAATCCAGGGTCATTGACGGTACCTCTCCACGAAAGCCGAAATAATCTGGTTCGCCCCGCTCACCTCGGCGGCGTCGCAATAATCCCAGAGTTCTTTTGCTTTGGCCGCGTCAAAGTAGCTACCGGTGTAGAACTCCAGACGAATGTGCATAGCCGTGTTGGTGATTTCGGGATGAAATTGGGTGGCATAGATGTTGTTTCCAATCCGCATCATCTGTACTGGACAAAAGTCCGCTTTGAGGAGCACTTCTGTGTTTTTCGGGAGTCTACCCACGGAATCCTTGTGGCCGATGAAGGCGCGCAACGAACTGGGCAGTCCTCTCGTAACTGGGTCAGAGAGTCCCTGCTCGGTTAGAGTGAGTTCCGGGGCGTAGATATCTTCAGCAAATTCTCCGGTCAGTGTGCCACCTCCGGCCAGAGCCAAGGCATGCATCCCGTAGCAAAATCCGAGAGTTGGCTGGTCTCGCTCAATCAGCCGCTCCCCCAGTCGCAGGGCGCGACGTTCGATACGGCGGTGATCTTCCGGTTTCCCCGTCTGTTCGTCGAGAAAGCCATATTTTGAACCGCTGATAAACACCCCCGCGTAGAGGTCCAAATCCAGGTCCTCAGGTTCCGGCGAGTCCGGTTTTCCCAACTCGATAATCTCAAAGTCTGTTTCCGGATTCAGCCCACCAAGGCGTGGAATCTCCAGTTTCTCGCTGTCAAGAATCGCCCCGGGTGGTCGGCACACCGCGAACAGAAAAGGCTTGGTCATGATTAAAAAATATCGGAATCTGGCTTCCCCTGCCAGCGGTGGCTAATCGCCGAGAGAATCCAGCAGAGACCGCGCTCTATCCCTTGAGCAAATTTTTGTTCCCCAAATGTTCGCCGTCTTTAGGGTTCCTTTAAAAACCTGCGTCACACTGGCAGGTGTCAGCAAAGGTTTCGAGAAATAGGAGCGAACCATGACAGACTTTATTCTAGAAACGCGGCAACTCGTCAAGAAGTTTGGACGCGGAACTCGCTCCCAAATCGCAGTAAACCAGGTCTCCCTGCACGTGGAGACGGGAAAAGTCTATGGACTGCTGGGACCAAACGGCGCCGGAAAGTCCACGACTCTCAAGATGGTCACCGGCATGTTGCACCCCACTGCTGGAGAGATATTATTCGACGGCCACCCCTGGGAGCGAAATGACCTCTACCGAATTGGGTCCCTGGTGGAGCAGGCTCCCCTCTACCCGAACCTCACCGCCAGAGAAAACCTGAAGGTCCGGACCATTCTCTGGGGCTTGCCCGAGTAATGAATCGATACGGTACTCGAGATGGTGGGACTTAGCAACACCGGCAAGAAACGTGCCGGACGGTTTTCGATGGGAATGAAACAGCGGCTCGGGATTGCCTTAGCGCTTCTAGCCGACCCGCAACTGTTGATTCTTGACGAGCCCACCAACGGCCTCGATCCGATCGGTATCGAGGAACTGCGCGGGCTGATTCGGAGCTTCCCGACAATGGGAATCACTGTCCTCTTGTCGAGCCACATTCTCGGGGAAGTTCAACAAACCGCCGACATCGTGGGGATTATTGTGGGCGGAAAGCTCGCTTATGAAGATGAACTGCACGCGGGACAAGACCTGGAGGCGCTGTTCATGGACGTGTGCCGGAAAGGAGCCCCAGATGAAATCCGCTAACGAAACTGCGCGGGTCTGGAAGCGGCCCGGCTTTGGCTCACTGCTCCGTGCCGAGGCCTTGAAATCTCGCCACGCCGCGCCGGGTAGGCTGGCAGTCATCCTCGCGCTGCCTTTCCCGCTCGCAGCCCTCGCCATAGCCATTTTGATTCCACCAATCGGGCTCATCTTTGCCCCGTGGAACTACTGGTATGCACTATTGATGCCGGTGACGATTTCCCTGGTCACAGCCCGCAGTCCCGTTTTGGCCCGCTTTTCCACCAACCGCCACCATCATGCTGCCCACCGCCTTCCTGCCGGTGCTTCCCAGCGGGGAACCCGCGAGCGCCGGGATGTCTCTTGCCGAGTCCGTATCCGACGTCGGATTAGTCGCAACGGCCCTTGTCGTTTCCGCGGTGTTCACGGCGCTGCTGTCGTTGGCGGGAGCGCGTTGGCTTGCGAGATCGGAGGAACTCCGATGAGAGAAAGTCAGCAAACTTCTGTCCAGAGCAGACCTCGAATCACTTTGGCCAGGGCTCTTCGCGCGGAAAACCTGCGCTTGCGCCACTCCCGCCTGATACCTTTGCATCTCGTCTGCGCCTTGGGAGCGGGAATAACTTGCGGGACATATTTCGCGATTTCACCATGGCATCCCGCCATGGGGTCAGATGCGTTTGTCCAACTTCTCGGCGCGATGATGCCGCTGATGGCGGGGATTATTTGCGGCCTGGATGCCGACACGGAAGGCACGGACACAGCCTACGCTAATTTACTGGCGATGCCCTCGCGGATCAGGATTTTTACTGCCCGCGTCGGGACATTGCGGCTGAGAAGTGCCCTCGCTCTCGCCCTGGCGGTCGCCACATTTGCCGTTATATTGTTACTGGCGGGTCGGCAAACGCTCGGACTAGAGGCCTGGGCGGGTGCCATCGCGGGACTGGCGTTTGGAAGTATTCCGCTCTTTAAAACCACGCGTGGAGTTGGGTACAAATGGCAAAGCTGAAACTCAGCAATATAGCGAGTGAATCGGGTCAGATCTTCGGCGCCCGTGCCGTGATTGCTTTGCCTCTATCCTGAAGCGCTACCAGAGAAGCTGAGCCCCGAATCAGCAATCGGGATTAAACGAAGAACCCGCCTCGCGGCGGGTTTTCGTATGGTCTCTATTTACAGGGAATAGAGTTACTCGGCATCAACCAAGTGAGAGTTACGACGGGTCGTAGCGATGGCACCTGCGAGGAGAGCCACACCCAGAATCAGGGCTCCTGCGGAAAGCAGGGAGGCGTACTGGGCAATGGAACCGGTGCGAGCCAAGCCGCGGCTCAAGGTGCCAGCTTCGTTGACTGCCTGGGCGCGAGCCGGAGCCACGTTTTGCTGCGGAGCCGTCTGTACCGCACCTTGCTGGACAGCAGTGGCCGGAACCACATTGGCGTTCACGGAGGCAGCCTCTTCAGAAACCGCCGCGTTCAGAAGCGGGGTGGCTTGGCCGGGAACCAAGGCCGGACCGGCCGGTTCGGGAAGTTCAAACCACACAACTTGGGATTCCCCGTTGGCATTCGGAGCCGGAGGAGCGGTTTCAGTCTTTGCCATGGTCAAGAGCGGCGCCTCAGCTTGAGGATCGGGAACCACGACTTCGACCGTGGTATTGGGAACGACAGTGCTGTGACGAGGAGCCACGTAGGTAACCGGAACCACGGGAGCAGCTTTGACTTCAGAGGGAGCCGCAGCGGTAGTGGTGGTTTCTTCATCGGGCGCTACTTCGAAAGGAGCGGACTCAGCAGGAGCCTTCTCAGCGGGAGCAGCTTCTGCCGGCGCGTTTTCGGCCGGAGCGTTTTCAGCGGGGGCAGCTTGAACAGGGTCTGCCGTAGTTTCCGCAGGGGTGGTGGGCTCAGCAACTGTGCTGGACTTCTCCGCGGGAGTAGCCGTGGTGTCTCCGGAAACATTAGCAGTTTCCACACTGGGCTCCACTCCCGGAGCGGATTCTTCCGGGACTACTGTCTCGGCGGGAGTTTCATCGACAGGAGCAGCTTCTGTGGGAGCGGCCTCGGTGGCGGGGTCTGCTGAAGCTGTTTCAGCGGGCGCAGTCGTCTCCTCGGGAGAGATACCTTCCAAGCTGAAAGTATCCTCGGTTGCCGAGGTTGGTGCCGCTGAGGTGACTTCGATCGGCTGCGTGTCCGCTGCGCCCACCGTAGGGGTGTCGTAAGCGAAAGCGCCGGCGTAGCCCATCAGCGCGGCAATCATTAGACCGCCGGTGGCTGCATAAAGCTTATGTGAACTTTTCATGATAGAGACCTCCATGCTCTGTCGCGATACCCTGTATATCGCCTCGGGATTGCTCGCTATTCGAAGCTCTCTTTTCGAGCTTGAGTCGCTTCACAACCCACATAAATTAGTATAGCGTTTTCCCTTGCAAAATCTAGGTTCTCCCGCCTTTACAATCCTCCGTTTGTGCTGTCAAATTTTTCGGTTCATGAAGTTTTAAGCTCAAACTCAAGAGAATCTGCTGAATTTCAAGGGTTTAAAAGTTTAACAGCTGGTAAGTTAATGTTTGATATTATGACTAATCTCACATTTTAGGGCCAGGTCAAAATCGAGTTTTGTCCGAACAATATTCTGCGGTTTTCATTCAATACTCGATACTAAATAGCTACGACTTCAGAGTATTCCCACAGTTCAGAGTCATTTTTGGTGAATTGAACTTGGCAATCCCAGGCTTTTCCCCTGTCAATCGAAAAATATTCCCGTCGTGTCGCATAATTTTTCGAGATTGCATCCAGCCAAATTTCGGTTGGAAAATTCTTTACAAAACCTCGGGAGTCTTTCCAGGTTTCCTTCAGTCGGATCCCGCTTGCTCTCCTCCACGACAAATTCCCAGCCTTTTTCATAACTTCCTCCTCTCGTTCACCAGACGAACACTAAAGGAGGAATTGTCGGAAGTTGCGTTTTGACAATCCGCCAAAAAGACCCGCGAGACTTTACAAAGATTTAACGTTCAAATCGCGAGGCAGAGAACTAACGGACATACCCAAAGCTGTCGGGCTGACAGGATTTGAACCTGCGACCACTTGACCCCCAGTCAAGTGCGCTACCAAACTGCGCCACAGCCCGAATTGCCTAAAAAGGCAACAGGACAACTTTACACTAAACGCCCCGCCGAGGGAAACTTCGGCGCGGGTATCGACCCTAGCGACGCCGTTTTTCCCTTACTCTGACGCCGATTCTTACCGGAGAACCCACGAAACCGAAAGTCTCACGCAGTCTGCGCTCTACGAAGCGGCGGTACTGGGGATCGAGAAAGCCGGTAGTGAATAAAACGAAACGGGGAGGACAGACTCCCGCCTGGGTGGCATAGAGGATTCGGGGTTGTTTCCCGCCTCGCAAGGGATGGGGATGCGCCGCCACCAATTCCCCGAGAAAGGCATTGAGCCGCGACGTCGGAATCCGGGTTGTCCATCCTTCCAAGGCCGCCTCCAAAGCCCGCACGATACGGTTCGTGTGCCATCCGGTTTTGGCCGCAATATTGATTTTCGGAGCCCAATCCACGTGAGCCAGATCCGCAACCTGCTCCCGTTTCAGAACTTGTTGACGGTATTCGTCAACTAAATCCCACTTGTTGTTGACGATAACCAAAGCCCGTCCGGCCTCAACGACCTGGTTCACCACCTTGACGTCTTGCTCGGTAAGGGGCTCTCCCCCATCCAGCAGCACCAAGGCAACTTCGGCGTTCTCAATAGCCGCCTGGGTTCGTAGAACCGAGTAATAGTCTGCCCCCACGGTTTGCTTTATCCGCCTACGAATTCCCGCGGTGTCAACAAAAACCCACTCCTTACCCTCAAGTTCCAAGACCTCATCCACCGGATCACGAGTGGTGCCGGGAACCTCACTGACCACGGCACGCCCCGAACCAGCGAGACTGTTCAACAAAGAGGACTTCCCGACATTGGGGCGACCCACTAGAGCCACCCGCGGAGTGGAATCGGAGGGACGCTCCACGCGGTTCTCCCCCACTTCCGGCAAGGCCTGCACCAGCACATCCAGCAGGTCTCCCACCCCGCGACCGTGCAGCGCCGAGATGGGATAGGGCTCGCCCAATCCCAGGTTCCACAGCGCCGCCGCATCGGCTTCTGCCCGCTCGGAATCCACCTTATTCG
Source organism: Mobiluncus porci (assembly GCF_009695935.1). GTDB lineage: Bacteria > Actinomycetota > Actinomycetes > Actinomycetales > Actinomycetaceae > Mobiluncus > Mobiluncus porci. Next base: position 29,184 of record NZ_VUMY01000001.1, on the reverse strand, counting down.
CCGCAAGAATCACCGGTTTTTTCGAAGACCTCAGCAAGCGCATCATTTCTTCGTCGCTGGCGGTAGCCCCCACATTGGCATCCACCACGAAGAGAGCCACGTCGGCAAGACTGATAGCGATCTCCGCCTGTTGAGCCACCGCTTTGTCGAGTCCTTTTACTCCGACGTCCCACCCGCCGGTGTCAACCAGGTGAAAATCTCGACCATTCCACTGGGCTTCATAGGTGACGCGGTCGCGAGTGACCCCCGGCTCGTCAAGAACTACGGCTTCGCGCCGACCGAGAATCCGGTTCACCAAAGTCGATTTACCAACATTGGGTCGTCCCACAATCGCCACGGTCGGCCAGGAACTCGTATCTGGAGCGCCAAATGACAAATCTGTCTCTCCGGACAGTAGTGCCAGGTCTTCGGGTTGGAGCTCGTAATCCTCCAGGCCATCGCGCAACATTTTTTCCTGGGCACTTGCCTTGGCTTCATCCGCCGCAGTCCAGCTCGTCGCATTTTCGTCGCGTTGCCCGCCGACCTCCGCGTTTGTTTCGTTCTTCTCGAGCTCTTCCATAATTTCCCCCTCTTATCTGCGTTAAATCTGGCACAGGCGATCCGCCAGCCTAACGGATGGCCAAAACCGGTTCCGAAAAACTCTTAGTTGATGGTCTTATCAATCAGTTTCATTACCGCGTCCAGAGTCTCGGACACGTTCGTGTTAGTGGAGTCGATGGTAGTGACCCCGGAACCGGCTTCGAGAAAGTCAGTAACTTTCGCATCTTTAGCATCCCGATCGATCACCAGCGCGCGTTCACGATTGAGAGCCTCCCCCTCGGCGCTCCCCTGGTCTGCAATCGCCCGACGCTGCAAACGGGTTTCGGGATCGGCGGTGAGGAGAATTCTCACTTCGGCCTCGGGAGCCACCACCGAAGTAATGTCTCGACCCTCCACCACAATGCCGCGGGTAGATTCCCGGGCGGTTTTGATGATTTCTCGTTGTTTTTCGATAAGTGTTTTCCGAACTCCAGGGAGCGCCGACACTGCTGAGACTATCTCGTTAATATGGTCGGTTCGGATAGCGTGGGCGACATCGATTCCCTCCACAAAAAAACGCGGTGCGTGCGGCACAGCGTTTACCCTGAGGTCCATCGTTGCCACACTGCGTTCCACGGTGGAAGAATCGTCCGCGTTCAAGCCCTGGTGGTCAATCCACCAGGCTGCCGCGCGATACATGGCTCCGGTGTCGAGATAACCCAAGTCGAGGGCGGCCGCCACGTTCCTGGCAATGGTTGATTTACCAGAGCCGCTGGGACCATCAATGGCCACTACCAGGCCGCGACCCAAAACTGTTTCTCGCAAATTCTCATACTTCTCGTATTCCATAAGACACTTTCCACTTGCAAGGAACCCGTCATTGGTCCCCGATAATGAACTCTATCTTAGTCTAGAGACTCGCTACACTCCACCCTGCTCCCTGGAGATGAGCGGTAAGGGGCTCCACCGAAGCGGGGATAACGTAGATAATTGCCAAGCCGCGAGCCTGTCCCAAGGAGTGTTCCAGCCTAAAATCTTCGATGTTGATGTTGGCTTGACCGATTTCTTGGAACAGACGCCCTAGGAAGCCGGGCTCATCGGGAACCAAGACTGCTACCTGTCCGTATTGAGAAGCGGCATCACCGTGTTTGCCAGGGATGCGTCCCACTCCTTCGTTGCCCCGAGTCATGACGGTATTAACCGCACCAACGGCTGAGGTTGACCAGGGATCCGTAGGGGTTTCCGAGGTCGTTTGACCGGAGTCTAATCCGGCAATGAGGTCTGACAGATTGCGTTGCAGTTCTTCAAGAATGGTTTTTACTGCGGGAGCATTTCCCGAAAGGATGGCGTTCCACAATCGCGGGTCAGACGCCGCCACTCGGGTCACATCGCGCAATCCTCCTCCTGCGAGCTCCAGGGCTGTCACCGGCGCCTCAATCAGCAGCCCACCCATCAGGGAAGACACGAGTTGCGGGACATGAGAGACCAAAGCCACGGCTCGGTCATGTTCTTGCGGGTCTAGCGCAATCAGGAACGCACCCACATCGGTACCGAGAGTCCGTGCTGCCAGCACGGCTGCGGAAGAAGTCTTTTCGTGAGCCACAATGACCCAGGGGCGTCCCGTGAAGAGATCGGCTGAGGCTGCCCCCACCCCGTTGACTTCTTTACCGGCCATGGGGTGAACCGAACAATAGCGTGCGGCTGCTTCAGCAGCACTGGCCAAGACGGCCGAGACGATCGGGGTCTTTACCGAAGAGACGTCGAAAACCATGGCTGCGGGGAATTCCTGTAAAGAAGCCTCGACCACGTTGGCCGTGACATCGGGAGGAGTGGCCACCACTACCAGGCGAGGCGCGGGAAGTCCGGATTCCCAAACTTTTCCAGCCCCGAGGCTAGCGGCTAAGGAAACCGCGGTAGGAGAGGCATCACGGAGGTAGACTTCCACACCTTGGCGTGCAAGCGCCATTCCGAGAGAGCCGCCAATGAGACCCGCTCCGATAATCAACACCGGTCCTTTTGTACCTACCGTTACAGTTATCGGGGATTTTGTACCTATCGGTAAAGTATTTTCTTGACCGCTTGTTCCAACTTCTTGGTTTTCTTTATCACCCATAGTCATCACAAATCCACCAGTTCCTGGAGCTTGGCTAACTCGTCACCGTCCAGCAGACGGAACTGTCCTTCTTTGAGACCTTTTAAACCGAGCGGTCCAATTGAGATACGGGTGAGGGCGGAAACTGGATGCCCGACTTCGGAAAGTAGTCGGCGCACCACTCGATTCTTTCCGGAGTGCAGGGTGAGTTCCACAATAGAGGAGCCTTTTCGGACCTCAATGAGGCGGAATTTATCGACCTTCGTCACCCCGTCTTCGAGCTCCACTCCGCGTTTCAAAAGCTTGCCCAGCCCGGGTTTGACCTGCCCCTGCACAATCGCCACATAGGTTTTCGGGACCTCGTAGGACGGGTGGGTGAGCCGGTTTGCCAATTCCCCATTGTTGGTCATCAAAATCAATCCGGCGGTAGCGGCATCGAGGCGCCCCACGTGGAAAACCCGCTCGGGAAGTTTAGTGGCCCAATCCCCCAAGGTCGGACGATCGTCCTCCGGTTGCATCGTAGAAACCGTGCCCACCGGCTTGTAAAACGCCCACACCTGGAGGGTCTGATCGGTGTGAATTCGCTCCCCATCAACCGTGATTTTTGATTCCGGCGAAACCTTCAGCCCCATTTCGGTCACCGTTTCTCCATCGACTTTCACGTGCCCGCGCTTGATGAGGTCTTCGCTGGCTCGCCGCGAGGCCACCCCGGCCTGGGCCAATAACTTTTGCAGACGTACCGGCTCTTCAGTCATGATTGTCTCCTTCTGTTTGAAACTCCTGGGAGGAACGTTGAGTCTGCGCGTCCAACAGGACTTCCTCCGTTTCCATGGCAATAACCCTCGACAAATCGGGATTGGCTGGCACATAGGGAGCCAGCGGCGGCAACTCGTCGAGAGTCTTCAAGCCCGTCTGTTCCAAGAAAGCAGTCGTGGTCTCATAGAGAATCGCCCCGAGATTGGTTTGACCGCATTCCCCAATCAAACCGCGGGCGGCCAAGTTGCGCATCACCGAATCCACGTTTACCCCGCGAATCGCCGCCACCTGCGCCCGAGTACAGGGCTGTTTATAGGCCACGACCGCGAGGGTCTCCAAAGCAGCTTGGGACAGTTTCCCAGAGGAACCGGAGGTCACGAAACGCGACACTACCTCCTGGAATTGGGGCGCGGCATAGATGCGCCAACCTCCCCCGACTTCTCGCAGTTCAAATCCGCGGGGGCGTCCCCCGTTTTCTCCGCGATATTCCGCCGCCAACTGTCCCAAAACGTCTAGGACCTCGTCAGCAGGAACTTCCAAGGCCGTAGCCAAAGTGGCTACATCCGCGGGCGTTTCTGAAATCATCAGGATGGCTTCCAGACCGGCCAACAAATTGGTGTCACTCATTCCCACTCATCCTCTTCCGTATCAGGGACCGGCGCGTTCGATTTCCCCACCCAAGTGATAACTAACTTACCTAAAGGGGTGTCTTGTGTGAAACTGAGGCTCCCGTTGCGATACATATCCAGTAAGGCCAGGAACCGAGAGATAATCACCGGTAGGGTTTTCGCGTCTTTGATGAGTTCTTTGAAAGTCAGCGTGCGAGCGCGTTTCAGTCTTTCCGTAAGTACCCCGGTTTGTTCCGAGACGGAAACCAGCGGATCATGCAGGTGTGTCACCAAGACTTGGGGCGGGGCGGTGAAAATTGTGCCGGCGGCGCGGCGTGCCAAGTCCTCGGGGTCAATGGTGGTTTTGAGGGAGGCCAAAACGCCTTTCAAGATGGGGTCGCTGCCAGGGATGCGCGGGGCGGTGGCGGAATTTTCCTCCCAACGGCCCTCAATAAAGGCAGCCGCCTCTTTATAGGTTTGATATTGAATCAGACGCGAAATCAAAAGATCTTGGGCTTCCAGGAGCTCCAGATCTTCTTCGGTTTCCGCCTGGCCCGGAAGTAACCGCGCCGCCTTAATATCCAGCAAAGTCGCGGCAATAACCAGGAACTCGGTAGCTTGGGAAAGATTCGGAAATTTGGCTATATACTCCAGGAATTCCCCCGTGACCTCCGCCAAAGCAAAAGCGGTGATATCAAGTTTCCGTTTCGCGACCAGGTCGGCCAGGAGGTGAAAGGGGCCAGTGTATTCGGGGGTGTTGACTTCAAAAGCGGGGTTTTCTCCGTCATGAAGCGGCTGTGCTTCCGAATCTTCTAGCGCAGCGGAGTTTTCGCCCTCTTTACGGGTGGGGACAGTGGCGGAATTAGGCGACATATCCCTTAGCCATGACTTCCCGCGCCAAGCGCCGGTAGGCCTCGGCTCCCTCATGGGTGGGGGCGAATTCCGTAATCGGCTTAGTGGCCACGGTGGAATCGGGGAATTTCACGGTTCGGTGGATGACGGTGTCGAACATTTTGTCCTGGAAGGCCTCAACGAGCCGGTCACGCACTTCCTTGGAATGCAGGGTGCGAGAATCCACCATGGTCGCGAGAATGCCGTCAAGTTTCAGACGTGGGTTCAACCGGTCACGCACCGTGTTGATGGTTTCCATCAAAAGCGCCACCCCGCGTAGGGCAAAAAACTCCGTCGCGACCGGAATCATGACCCCGTGGGCCGCGGTCAAAGCATTCACCGTCAGAAGTCCCAGGGAGGGCTGGCAGTCAATGATGACGGCGTCGTAGTCGCTTTCCACTTCCCGCAGAATTCTAGCGAGGATGGATTCGCGAGCCACCTCGTTGACGAGCTGGAGCTCCGCGGCGGAAAGATCAATGTTTGCCGGAATAAGATCCAGGTTTTCCGTCCCCGTGTGGTGGATAACATCGCCCGTGGTCAGGTCGTGATGCGGACCGACCATCAGTGAATAGATAGTGGTATCGAGTTCGTGGCCGTTCACACCCAGACCGACCGAGGCGGCCCCTTGCGGATCGAAATCCACGAGCAGGACTTTGCGGCCATATTCCGCTAAGGCTGCGGATAGATTGATGGCGGTGGTGGTTTTCCCAACCCCACCCTTTTGGTTACACATCGCGATAATCCGCGCCGGACCGTGTTCCTCGAGCGGTTTCGGCTCGGGGAAATCCTTATCCTCCGGAGGGACTGGCATCATAGCGGGTTGGGATGTACTCACAGCTTCATATTACCCAATGTCTAGGCTTTAACTGTGCGAGCACGCGGGTGAGCCGAAGCATATACCTCCAACAGCATTTGTTTGGAAACATTGGTATAGATCTCGGTGGTGGTCACGGAGGCATGTCCCAGCAGTTCCTGCACCGCACGCACATCAGCGCCGCCCTGCAGCAGGTGGGTCGCAAAACAGTGGCGCAGCGTATGGGGATGCACGGGTTTGGAGAGCTGGGCGCGTTTAGCTGCGGCTTGAATGATGGCCCAGGCGGTCTGCCGCGACATCGGCTTGCCCAAAGTGTTCAAGAACACCCGCCCATTGGACTTACCTTTCTCGACCAGTCCCGGACGCACCCTCACCAGATACGCCTCCAAGGCGGCCTTGGCTTGGCTCCCCAAAAGAGAAATCCGTTCCTTCCGCCCTTTCCCAAACAGCCTGACCAGCGGCAGCTCACTGTCCAGGTCGAGGTCATCAACCGCCAGATTCATGGCTTCGGAAATCCGCGCTCCGCTCCCGTAGAGAAACTCCAGCAAAGCCCGGTCTCTCCAGGCATTGGCATCCCCGGGGGCGCTGGCCGCCTCCAGCAGAGAATTCACTTCCTCAACGGTGAGGACGTCCGGAAGGCGTTGGGGCTGTTTCGCCAGTTTCACCTGCGCGGCGACATTCTCCCGTAGCTCCTCGGCCGCAAACAGATAGCGGTGCCAGGAACTTACTGCGGCAAAAGTCCGGCGAGTCGAAGCGGCGGACAGGGGGGCGAACTCAGCAAAGCCCTGCCGAAGAGCGCGAACAAAAGCCTCCAGATCTTCGCTGGTGACCTCCGCCAAAGATGCCCTGCCCAGGGAAGTCAAGAACGCCGTGTACCGCTGCAAGTCACGTTCATAGGCGGCGACAGTGTTGGCAGCAGCCCCGCGTTCCACCGAAAGGTAGTCAAGAAACGCCTGGGGGTTGAGGCCGCTGGGCCATTCCACGGGCTGTTTGGGACGCGCACCCATGAGCATTACCTCCTTAGACGTCATTTTTTATAGTATCGAAAGGGCAGGAAACAATCCCAGGCAACACGGTATTTGCGGAGGAGAAACGATGGGTTTTCAAGTTACTGATTTGGATCTGCAGGCGATTACTGCCGCCAAGGCGCTGGCAGCTGATGCGGTGGAGAACGCCGGAAACGGACACCCCGGCACGCCGATATCCCTAGCCCCAGCCGCGTATTTGCTGTATCAATACGTGATGAACACCGATCCTTCCGATCCGCAGTGGCTGGGACGTGACCGCTTCGTGCTGTCCGCAGGTCACGCCTCGGCTCTGCAATACGTGCAGCTGTTCCTCGCCGGCTACGACCTCGAACTCGAGGATTTCAAACAGTTCCGCCATCAGGGAGGCAGGCTGACGGGTCATCCCGAGTTAGGTCACCAGCCGGGAGTCGAAGTGACGACCGGACCGCTCGGAACCGGCATAGCGGCGGCCGTTGGCATGGCCATGGAGGCGCGTCGGCTGCGCGGCATGTTCGACCCCGAGGCTCCCGAGAACGAGTCTCCCTTCGACCACCGTGTTTATGTCGTGTCGGGAGATGGCTGTTTGCAAGAGGGCATCGCCTACGAGGCGTGTTCTTTGGCTGGAACCCAAGAACTCGGGAACCTCATTCTGCTCTATGATGAAAACCGGATTTCCATTGAGGACGACATCAATATCGCCTTCAACGAGGACATTCGTTTGCGTTTCGAATCCCAAGGCTGGCACTACCAGGAAGTGAATTGGCTCGGAGCCGACGGAACCTACCGCGAAGATCTTGCCGCCCTTTTTGCGGCTTTCGAAGAGGCTAAAGCGGAAACAACCAAACCTTCCATTATTAAGCTCCGCACGATTATCGGCTGGCCTACCCCGACAAAGCAGAACCGCGGCTCGGTTCACGGCGCTGCCCTGGGAGGAGAGGAACTCGCGGGCTTGAAACAGGCGCTGGGACTCGATCCGACCAAGATGTTTGCTGTCGATCCCGCCTTGGTTGAAGCGGTTCGAAGCCGCGCCATTGCCAGATCCCGAGCAGTGCGCGAGTCCTGGGACGCTCAGTTTGAGACCTGGACCAAGACTCATCCAGACGGCTCGAAGCTGCTCGCGCGCCTCCAAGCCGGGCAGCTGCCCGAGGGTCTTGAAGCCGCCTTGCCGCAGTTCGAGCCGGGGACAGCGATCTCTACCCGCGCCGCCAGCGGAAAAACGATTAACGCTTTCGCCGAGCTGCTTCCGGAATTGTGGGGCGGAAGCGCGGATCTTGCCGGGTCGAACAACACGGCGATTGCCGGGGCGCGGTCTTTTGCGCCCTCCGACCGAGGCACCAAAGCCTGGGAAGTGTCTCCCTATGGGAGAAACCTCCACTTCGGGGTGCGGGAACATGCCATGGCAGGAATCTTGAATGGCATTGCCACCAGCGGTTTAACCCTGCCCTATGCAGGCACCTTCTTCGTGTTCTCCGATTTCATGCGCGGGGCAGTACGTCTCTCGGCACTGATGGGACTCCCGGTGACGTATATCTGGACTCACGACTCGATCGGGGTTGGGGAGGATGGCCCGACCCATCAGCCGGTAGAGACCCTCGCCGCCATGCGTGCCATACCGGGACTCTCGATTGTGCGTCCCGCCGATGCCGAAGAAACCGCCTGGGCATGGCTGGAAATCCTGCGCAGACGCACCCCGGTTGGGTTGATTCTCAGTCGCCAGAACCTGCCCAATCCCGGACGCGCCGCCGCTGGACTGGCAGGGGCGCCAGGAGTGTCGCGCGGCGGTTACGTGTTGAAGGACTGTGGCGGCAGCCCGGAGCTGCTGCTGCTCGCCAGCGGTTCCGAAGTGTCCTTAGCGGTGGAGGCAGCCGAAACGCTCGCCGCCCAAGGCACGCCCACCCGAGTCGTGAATCTGCCATGTTTTGAATGGTTTGAGGCTCAAGATGAGGACTATCGCAACTCGGTTATTCCGCCGCAGATCCGCTCCCGAGTTTCGATAGAGGCCGGAGTGGCGATGCCTTGGTATAAATACATCGGCGACACCGGGGTGGCCTTGTCGATTGAGACTTTCGGGATTCCTGCCTCGGGCGCACAGAACTTCGAGCATTTCGGTTTCACCGTGGAGGGAGTCATCGCGAAAGCCCGCGAAACCCTGGCAAAGAACCGCTAAGCGACCGGGGGTCGAGTGTCCCTGCCGCCTCGCTGCCTCACACCGGGATGGAGGCGGTGAGGGTGAAGTCTCCGGACTCATTGACTTCGAGAGTGCCGCTGACCTCGGCGAGTCTGGTTTTCAGTCCGGTCAGCCCCGTCCCGAAAACAATCGGTCTGTTTACCTCCCCTGGGTTGGTCACGCTCAGAAAGTAGATTGCCTCGTCCTCCCAGATCCTCACCTTGACCTCGGAGGCCGAGGTGTGGATGAGGACATTCGTCAGGGACTCCCGCAAGACCCTCACAAACAGTTCAGCTTGAGCCTGGTAGGGAGGCAGACGCCCTTCCACCTCCAGGTTCACCCCCACCACAGCAGCGATATCAACCAGGGTTCCGAGCCAAGTCTCGGGGGTCGTGACCTGCCCGGCGGCGATGTCGACGCGCAGCGCCAGGAGGATTTTCTGCAGGGAATGCAGGCGCTGCGGACTATCCACCCCGTCTTCTAAGAAGCGGTGGACATAAGAAATCCGCTGCGCCAACACGTCGTGGATGTGGTTGCGGGTCGCGAGTTTCAAGGTCTCCCCCAGTTCCCGGTCCAAAGCCGCTGTCATCCGCAGCATTCTCGCCTGGTTTTCCCGCAACACCGCTATCTGGGAATCGAGTTTGCGACTGAGCTGAAGATCGGTGGTGACATCGGTGGCGACCAGTTGAGAGTCTGAGCGCGTTCCGTGCAGTTCCGTTTCTCTAAACAGCCACATCCTCCCCCTGGAGTCCTGCACCCGCAGCAGTTTATCGGCTTCGAAATGGCGCTGGGCTGCCGCGAGCTGCTCAAGAGCCCCGATGATGTCGCGACGCCGCAGCAAGGGATTGATGCCGATATCTCGGAGCAGATCGTTCATGGTGGTGTTGGTCAGGAGGGTTGCCCCGCTGCGGGTAAAGAACTGCAGCCCTTGCGGAAAGGAATCGAGAGCGGTTTTGAGGGAGAAGCGGGTGACATCCATGGTGATTTCACGCCACATCCGCCACAGCAGCATCCCGAGCCACACGCAAATGGCGATCACGGCCACGGCCGCAACTTTCCCGTAGCTGTGCAGAAACACCGGGCTGAGGAAACACAGCGCGATGAACAGCGGCAAGATTTCGAAGCGCACCTCTCGGCAACGCCACAGTGTCGCCAGCGCCAAGCCGAGCGTCACGAGGACGAACCAGCCAAAGTTGACGTCTTCGAGCAGGAAAATCCCGGCTCGAGAATTGATGTTTACGGTGGCTAGCGCCCACACGATATAGCCCATCTCGATGGCGACTGAAAGCTGGAAGAGCGCCGCCAGATAGTGGCGAGACACCAGCAGCTGCCCCATGACGAGGAGGGAGGCTTCCAGCACCGCCAGAATCGCCACCGTCGTCAGGACGGCCAGCTGCGAGGGAGAGAAGGAACTCAGAATCTCTTCAGCCATCACTGCTCCGTTTCGCCGATGCAAGTCGTTAGGTGGAAAGACTCATCGGCACGCTCCAGGGACGAGCGCGCCTCATCCCAGGTGAGAATCTGGGCGAGTTTCGAAAAAGCACTCGGCTCCACTTCCCACACCCAGCTCAACACGCCCTGGGTGCCGTGATTGGCAATCTCCAAACGTACCAAACCCACGGCTGTTTGCAGATCCAGGACAGAGTTTAGGGTGCGGTGCAGGGCTTCCAGAACAGAAAGCGCCAAATCTTGAGAGATAAACCCGCTGATCGGTCCCTGAATGGCGACGCTGACATTGCGGGAAGAGAAATCTGTGCAGGATTGGGACAGAAACGTCGTCAGCAGGTTCAAACTCACGGTTTCCAGTTCCGTGGACTGCGTCACCAGCAGACCTGCCCGCTTGGCATAGCCCAGGTTGAGCTTGATGGCTCTGAGGGTTCTCCACCGAGAGAAGTCATCAAGCGGCTCATCGAGGCTGACCGCCAGGTTTTCAACCTCCGCCAATGACCATTCCATCAGTCCATCGAGGCGGTTATACAGGGAGCTGGCGAGTCTGGAAACCCCTAAACGCCGCAAAGTCTCGTATTCATTGGTCAATAAATCGGTTTGGTGCTGCTCGCGGTTGCGCAAAGCGCGCAGCGTCGCTTCCAGGCTTCGCACCTCGGTCATGTCGGTGTCGAAGAGGATCTGTCCCGCCGCCAAGGGCTGTGCCTCGATGCGCCAGAGTCGTCCCGGGGAGTCGGACGGGGCATCCGGATCCGGGCGAGTCAACAGATAGGGATTGGTTCCTGCGCGGATTGCCTCCAACACCTGGCGATCCAAGGGATCGGCCGCAGCCGTAGCAAAACGGGTGTGCCAGTCGCGATCCAAGAGCCTGATCGGCACTTTCGCTTCCTGGAACAGTCGCACGTAGCCGATGTTGTGCTTCAAAGCCCCAACAATATAGAGCATCTCCCAGGCAGCGAGGAACATGAGGATATAGAACTGGACGTTTTCGGTCTCCCGAATCAGCGGTATCCGCAGGGTGTATGCCACCGAATAGAGCAGCCCCAAACCGACTAGGCTCAAAATCCCCAGCAGCACCTTAGTGCGCAGTCCCCGCAGTGAATAAAACAGGGTAAAGAGAATGGCTCCGATCATTAGGAGTGCCACTAAATAGTATCCGTAATACAAAGGACCATATTCATAATCGATTTTTGAATCGCCGTTTCCAAAGATCAGCAGTTGGTGGTGGATATCATTGGTGAACACCCCCAGCAGCAAGGCGAGCCAAGCCCCCACGGCGATTTTCGAGATCACGGCGTATCCGGGAATCTTTACCTGGGCCGAATGGTTAATCACCAAAAAAATAATCAGCAGTGACGTAATGATGGGAACATAGTAGAAATACCAGGCTATTCTTTCCACGACCCCGATGGAAGCGTGTTTGATGATGCGCGCCAGAATCCAGGCAGCGAAGAGCAGGGCTTGGAGGAGAACCCCGCGACGGACGAAGGCGGCGCTGGAACTCCAGAAATGCCACCCCGCCCAGAACACAATCACGCCCAAGGTGATGAGGAAAAAAGTCAGTTCGATGGCCTCATTGGCTTCTTCCCAGATGAGGGAGGAACCGTAGTTCTGGTTCACCAAGCCGATCCTCCACACGAATTCTTGGAAAGACTTGAGGTTCGTCACTGGCGAAGCCGAATCGAAACCTGCCGCAGTGCCCGGATTCGTCGGCGCGCCCAAGGGGGTAGCGTTCGCGTTTTCCCGGAGCTCCGCGGGCGGCTGGGGCAAAGCCCCCCTCCCTGCCTGGTTGTTGTCGTGGCGTTTCCAGATCCCTTTGCGATAGGTCACGCTGTGCGGCGCCTGGAGGCGAACCTGGTCGGGATGAGATTGGGCAAGCCCGGCGCGGATATCGGTCGTGAGACAGAGCTCTCCGCGTTCCAGGGCAGCCGCTAGTTCCGCCAGCGAACTGCCGATGTGCAATCTCTTCTCGGCTCGGATGCGGTTGACGATCTCCTCGCCGCGTTGCGCGTCGAAGCGCTGCGTTTTGCCTTGCGGTTCCAAAGACAAGGCTCCCATCAGTTCGAGCCGGGAGACTCCCTGATCGAGATAGATTGTCTCGCTTCTTGCGGTCAGCTCCGAAAAATCGCGCAGTTCCAGGTGTTGGCAGCAGGTCTCGGGCATCCAGGCGACCACCACCGTCTCGGGATACAGAGGGGTGAAGGTGGCGCCGAGCTTGGCTTGTTGAGCGCTGGCCGCGATCACGTCGGAAGTCACGACATAGGTCGATCCGGCACGCAAGAATTTCAACAGAGCCCATTGACTGTGTCGCTCCACCTTGAGCCCTTGAGCCGCATAGAAATCCGCCAGCCCGGCATCGAAATAGTCGGGCACAGCCATGGTGTCGGACTGCTGATAGTACAGGGATTTGAAGGGAGAAGCGAGCAAAGCCAATATCGAGAGAATGGCAACTGCTGGCACCAGGACCCACAGTATCCCGGCAGTGCGGCGACTCATGGTTGTCCTCCCTATAGTGAGGCGCTGTCGATGGCATCGGCATCGTCTACAAAGATGAAGCCGGAAGACACCGCCCACAGAGCCAGCCGAGCCACGGAAGTAAAGCCGGTTCTGGCAAGCAGGGAGGAGATATTGGACTTCACCGTGTTTTCACTCAAGAACAGTTTTTTGGCGATTTCTTTCCGGCTCAGTCCGCGGCAGACCAGACGCAACACATCGATCTCCCGCGCCGTCAGCCCCAGCTGTTCCAACCCTTCCACCTCTGATTTTACGGGGAAGCTCCTCGCCCCCTGGAGAGCGCGGCGCAGCACCTGCAACAGGTCGGTGGTCGAGACGTTTTTATAGACGAAAGAATCCACTCCGGCGGCTTCGGCTTCTTCCAAGAAAGCCACGTCCGGCATGGCGGTGAAAATCACGATGCGGAGCTGGGGATGACTGACCCGGAGTTTAGCAGCCTCCACCAGGCCGTTGGAGTTTTCAGTTTTGACATCCATCAAGACAATATCGGGAGCCTGGCGATGCACCGCCGCGTGAATAGCGGCAGCATCTGTCAGTTTACCGACGACTTCAAAATCTGTTTCCGCAGCGATTGCTCCCGCCAGGGAATCCAACAGGATGGTTTGATCTTCTACGATGATGATTTTCGCCACTTGTCCTCCTTAAATACCCTCAGGAGTTCAACAAAATTCTATCAATCATTCCCGGCATCGGGTCGGATTCGCTAGGAATTATTCTCGCCACGCAGCTCCGCTGAGCCAACCGCTTGACGCCACAGCTCCACTAGTTCGCTCACACTTCCCCCGCCCTCCCCCCGGAGAAACGCTGCCGTAGCCACCTGGGCTGTGTCCTCCTTCGCGGGGGGCGCTAAGGCTCGACGCAAAGCAGCAATCGAGACCTCAATCTCCCGCGAGGCTGCCTGCAGCTGTAGCTGTTTGTCCTGGAGCTGGCTAAACCGCTCCCTGTGGAGATCTAGTTTCCTGCCTATCTGGGAGGCTGCGGTGAGGTCTTCAGCGCGGGTCTCGCGAATCCCCTCCAGGTCCCCGGCCAGTTCCCTCGTCGAGAGGCTCCAGACTTTTCCGCTCTCGCTCCTCACCACCAGCGGATTGCGGAAAATCACTTGCCCCGCCGCTAGGTCGCCGGTATCCAAGGCTGCTAAGAATTCATTGAAGTTTCCCCAGCTCTTCCCGGTCACAGCGCACTGCATCTCCGCCATTTCGTAATTCCCCAACAGGAGTTCGCCCTGAGGAGTGGCGAAACCTAAACCGTCAGGGAGTTCATCCACGGCATTCTTGATGACATTCACGCTCAGCACTCGGTGTTTTTCACGCGCAATAATCAGCGTGAGGAGGAGCTCCCCCGCCCCGATCACGGCGAGACCAATCCACGCTGCCGCTGCCGGCAGTGTTGCCACGACGGGGCTCAAAGCAACGGGTTTCCCAAAAACAAGCGCTTCAGCCAAATCTGCTGCCGTCAACCCCACCAGCAAAACCATCAGGCAAGACGCGGCTGTCGCTAGCTGCAGTCGGCGGGAGGTGTGGAGATAGAAAACGGATATCACCGTGCTGACAGCCCAAAGGGTCAGTGCCACCACGGCACCTCCCAGGAGGTAGAGCTGCCCCTGCGTGAACTCGGCACAAGTCATGGCAGCACCTGCTCGAAGAGGCGAGAAAAACCGAAGCTAAAGACCACCGTGTCGGTCGTGAATAGCACCGAGGAAGTGACCGTATCTTGTCCGGGCGGGCTGACGGGAGGGGAGGTGATTTTCCACTCCGCCGCTGTTGGCAGTCCCGACACTTCCAGGCGCAGCGTCCAAGGCTCCGCCCCCGCGGTCGCGGCACTCCTTGCGGGTGGCGGCGCCGCCTCCTGAGTGGTTAGCGATGCCCCGACCCGCGCGGGTGGTGATGTTTCCAGCTTCAAGCTGATTCCTCCGCTCAGCAGATCTGCTACCACTCCCATGAGCAGTTCCAGTCCGACTAAGGCGCTGCCTAAATCGATGGCGCAGCGAGTCTCCCCCGCAAAGTCCTCTGCGCCCAGATCAGCCCCCGAAAAGGCTGCCGCCTCCAGACAACTCCGGATGACCTCGACAAACTCGGCAGTCGTGATGGGAGTATCCTGAGCCGCTAGGGGTTGGCGGGGATCGAAGTGGGCTTGGGCTGACTCCAGCAGCATCTTGAGGTTGTGCCAATAATTCCCCCAGAAACACAGCCGAGCCAGGTCATCTCCAGCGTCCTCGGAGTCCGCATCGAACCGGCGGAGGATACCTGCCATCTGCTGCCGGATTCTCCCCACCACCGGAGCCTGCAGCGCTTGAGCCTCTTGCAGCCAGTACTGACTGGCTTCCAACAGATCGTGTTCAGCCTGCGTGTCTTCGACGGTCTTTGCCAGCAGCTCCAAATCCGCAGCATTGTGAAGTTTCAGATTCAAGGTGTTCACGACGCTCACATCCTGAATCCAAAACACGGCGCCGCCGGGGATCTCCTGGGCGCGCAGATAATGGTTTGTCCCGAAAGGCACCGCTTCCTTCCGGAGCGCCCGCTGAAGTTCGGGGAGAGCCGGCACGGGGGCGCTCGCCGTCGCGTAGCGCAGGATTCCCTGCTTATCGACGATTCCCGCCGGCAGCTCCAGATTCTGCCAAAACTTTCTGTAACCCGTGTTCGAGGGGAGACACCGCATATCTATCAGCAGTTCTATGAAAGCCGCAATCACCACCACTGCCATTTCGGGGACTTTAATGAAGTTCTCCAGCCATCTCGCCCCCACTAACTGATCCAGGAGATAACCGAGCCCTGCCACCAGGGGAATGGCGAGAATCCAGAGTTTTCGGCGCTGTTCACTGTAGCTGGCTCGAATGAGTGCCACCGCAAAAGCCGCGAGGAAGAGTCCCGCGATCCACAGCATCACGAGGAAGAACAGCGGACCGTGATCGTAAGCTGGTGAGTCGTCCCCAAAAAAACGGAATACGAGGTGGTGGAGGTCATTGGTGAGCACCCCCGCCAGCAGCGCCAGGGTCGGGACGGTGAGCCACCACCAAGCCGAAGCTGTCGGCTCGTTGACGGGGCGCGATACCTGCAGCATCGCCAACAGCAGCACCAGGGGCAACACCAGATAGGGCAGGTAGTAGAGATACCAGGCGTATCTTTCCGCCACGGTTTCCGGAGCGGTGAAGAGATATTTCCAGGTTCTCAGCGCCATCCATAGGCTCAGCATCACGAAAGCCACGAACAGGTATCGGCGCAGGCTTTGCTGCGTGATTCGCGCCGCGACGTGCCGCATCCACAGCAGCATCGCGAAGAGGTAGCAGATGAAGATCAAGTAGTTCTTGGAGAAAGGGAAATCGAGGTAGCTGTCAATCCCGTGAGCGAGGCACGACAGTCCCACCAAGATCGCACAGATTATCAGGACGTGCTTGGTGCTGCGGCTCAAATACATGGTGTTACGCTCAGAACTTGGAAGAACCTCCGGTCCAACCGCCGCTGGAGTAGCTAGAGCCGCTTCCGGAATCATCATCGCTTTCGATGGTGCGGGTGGTGATGTAGCTGTGGCTCAAGACCTCATTAGCCGCGGTGATCTCAGCCGACCCCGGCACCACGTAATGTTTCGCTCCGGCTTGGAGCCGCAGGGTGTTGTGCTTCTTCTTCATCATCGACATGACACCTCCCCCGGCAGCCGCACCGCCGCCGGCAGCGGCTCCAACCCCAACCAGGGTGGACGTAGCCGTCATCTTGAGGGGACGCTTGTGATCAGTGTCGTAGGGAGTTCCAGCCTCCCACTGCTCCAGATACTCCCCGGACATCTCCAGGAAGAGATCCCCACCTCCGTTCCAGTCGTCATCACCCAGCGGTTCTTTCAGGGCTGACAGCAGCTCATCAACCCCGTAGTTGGTGAAGGCCTGCTCCCCCAATCCTTGACCGCCGATATGCATGTCGCGAGATTCGGGGCAAATCATGAGGATTTCTCCGCTCGCCTCCGCACCGATGCCTAGCTCGTGGCGGTGAAAGAAATCTATGGTCCAGTCGCGCGGATCGATGCCCTCCAAAGACGGGGTCGTCACGATATAGATGCCGATGCCGTATTGCGCGGAATACTGCGCAGAGCGCTCCTCCCAAGACTGGATATTGGAGTCAGAAAACAGTCCTGCCTCATCGAAGATGAACTGATCCTTCGCAACCCTCGCCTCGAGGATGGAGTCGGGGTGTGCCGCTGTGGCAGGAGCCCCGCACGCCGTCGGGAGACCGAAACCGATCGTCGACAGCACAGCCAAACCCAAGGCAGCCAGCGCGTGATACGTTTTGTGGCGAAAGCGTTTCATTGTCTCACTCTCCTAGTTCATCAGCAGCGGCATCAGGAACGGCACGAACAGCCCTCCCAGAATCGCGAACAAAGACACTGCGATGGCCGCAAAACCACCCCAGAACTTGGCTTTCGAAACCGGGAACTCTCCGACAAACTTCCCGGTTTGACCGTTCATCGCATAGTTGTAGTTTTTCCCATCCCAGCTAATGTTCATCAGCCACAGCGGCAAAAACACGTATTCGAGTGCGCCGAAGGTCGGAGCCACGGAACTCGAAATCTCTTGAACCGAATCGAAGCCCAGCACGGAATCCCGCATGGTTGCGATGGTGGAATCTTTCATCCGCTCCAAAGCCCGCGGATTGGCCTGTTCGGCTTCCACATCGTACTTATTCGTCATGAAACCCGTCAGGTAGGCGGGAGAAAAGTCGGTGGATTTGGAATAGTCGAAAGGCTCTATGGACTCGGTGATGTTCGCAGTGATTTTGGAGGTTCCCGCCACCGGCACATCGAGATAGTCCACCCGGCAGGCGCGGGAAACAGTGTAGACATTGTGCTCGGTGTATTCGGTGTCCCCCGCAATCCAGGTGCGGGTTCTGGAGCCCTCGAAAACGGCTTGCCCCGATACGGAGGCATCGTAGAGCCAGTAGGGGACGTAGACGCCTTGGATATCGTCGAGTTTCGCCCGGGTGAAAGCCCTGGGGAGCAGTTTGAGACCTTTCATCTTTTCCTTGAACGCCGCCAGCGCTTGTTCCTTGGTCATCCCGAAGGGAATCATTCGATCCGGGACGCGCGTGCGCGTCAACTGTCCGGTCGCCACGAAGTTATTGTTGCACCAGGGACATTTCGACGAAACCATGTCGGGACTGCCGATGATTTCGCCGCCGCAGGAATTGCACTGAAACTGCGCCATTTGCTGGCCAGTGGATTCATCCAGGTAGGTGGGAGGCGGTTCCACCCATCCGGTTTCCTCAGCGGATGGAACCGTTCCCATCTGGCCGCCGCCAGGATTCGGGATCGTCGCCGCTCCCTGCCCCGCAAGAGTCCGGGCAGCTGCACCCCCGGTTTGCTGTTCATGAGCCATCGCCAGTTCCGCATTGGCTTGGGCGATGCCGTTGAATTGATTGACTTCCTCAACGGTAAAAGTGGCTGTGCAATACCCACATTGCATTTTCCCACTCGAGACATCGAAGTTTATCGGCGCCCCGCAGCTCGGACACTTCAACTGCACATCACTCATGGTTCACTCCCTCACAGTGGCTGTTTCCCCTTATGACAGTTTAGTGCCACAGTTGGGGCAGAAGGCTCCGTTTACAGGCGCATTGCAGCTCGGGCAAAGACTCGGTGACGCCGGTGTCGCGGCTTGAGGAGCCATCCCCATGCCTTGCTGGGGCACCATCCCCGGTTGCGCCATCATCCCTTGCTGTGCCATCCCCATGCCTTGCTGGGGCACCATCCCCGGTTGCGCCATCATCCCTTGCTGTGCCATCCCCATGCCTTGCTGGGGCACCATCCCCGGTTGCGCCATCATCCCGGCACCCCCGCCGGCGCCGCCGCGAATCTGCATCAGGGCTTGAATGGTCTGTTGAGCATCTTGCAGACGCTGCTGATCCGAGCCGCCGGAACCGAAGTAGGCGCTGCGCAGCCGCACCTCCGGCCAGAAACGCGAAGTCGTCCCCACCA
Source organism: Mobiluncus porci (assembly GCF_009695935.1). GTDB lineage: Bacteria > Actinomycetota > Actinomycetes > Actinomycetales > Actinomycetaceae > Mobiluncus > Mobiluncus porci. The sequence goes on along the minus strand of NZ_VUMY01000001.1, from coordinate 10,415 downwards.
CCATCGTGACGTCAGTAACTTCGGCAGGCATCCCGGCATCGTTGATTTGTGAACCAATCGAGCGGAAATACTGCGCTAAACCGGAGGCTTGGACAAACATATTGGCGGATTGCGAATTGAGTTCTCCCGCCCGCATCATGGCGCCCATCATCGTATTGCGGTTGCGATTGAAGTCCCGGGAATCGGGATCGAACTGGTCTGGCACCCCGTCATTGTCCTCGTCATCGGCATAGGCATCGTAGTGGATTTCGGCATAGAAATTACCCAGCTCGTTGAATCCAAAGACCTGGGCGTTGCCTTGCTGATAGTCTCTGCCGATCTTGAAACGAAACCAGCCATGGGCATCGTCTATCTCCAGGGAGCCTCCGGCACCGATGGCTCGGCTGACCTGGAACTGGGAGGATTTTTCTTTATTGGCTTCACGCAGCTGCAGATGTTCATTCACATCAGAGATCGTGCGCTCTTTCCAGCCGCTGGACAGATCCGAGAGTTTCTTTTTGCAGTCCCCGCAGAGGAAACCGTCTTGCAGTTTCTGTTTCGTGAACATGCCAGCTTTCTCGCCGCACAACGCGCATTCTTTCGAATCGAACAAACCCATGATGACTCCTTGAGATTGACTGCCCCGAGGGGACTCCTGCTTTGGTAACCCCATTGTGTCAATCCGCATGCAGGTTTGAATACACCCTTAAGGGTGAAAAAAGGGGGAGGACGCGGATGCCTCGTTTTTCACCCATTTGGGTGTATCCCCGCGGCGCAGTTTCTTGAAAGACTAGCCAATGTGCCCCACAGTCGGCTCCCGCCTGAAAGAATGGGAACAGACAAGGGTTCAACCAACCGATTATTGAAAAAGGAGGACATTATGGGTCTCATTCAAGCAGTGACCGGGAGCATCGGCGGAGCTATCCAAGACCAGTGGCTCGATGCGATTGCAGCTCAAGACATGGGTGAAGGCATCGTGTTCGTGCGCGGTCAGCAGTTGCGCGCTAACAATCGCGGAACTGGGGATATCATCTCCAATGGCTCGAAGATTCTCGTCTACGATAACCAAGCCATGCTGATCACGGACTCCGGCAAAATCGTGGATTTCTCGACCGAAGCCGGAGCCTACACCTTCAACTCGGAGTCGTCTCCTTCACTGTTTTCCGGACAGTTCGGTCAAGCCCTGCAAGACACGTGGGAGCGTTTCAAGTTCGGCGGAGCCCCCTCGGGCCAGCAGAAAGCCTACTTCATTAATCTCCAAGAGATTAAAGGCATCAAGTTCGGCACCCCGAATGCCATCCAATACTTCGACAATTTCTATAACGCGGAACTGTTCTTGCGGGCTCACGGCGTGTATTCGATTCGCATCGTCGACCCGTTGAAGTTCTATATGGAAGCAATCCCTAGAGACGCCGAGCGGGTGCACATTGATGACATCAAGGAACAGTACCAGGCCGAATTCTTAGAGGCTTTCTCGGTGGCGCTCAACAAGATGAGCGTCGACGGGATTCGCATCTCCCAGGTGCAGTCCCATGTCTCTGAACTCTCGAAGTATATGCGCGACGCGCTGGACGAGGACTGGGAACAACAGCGCGGCATCGAAGTCCAAGCGGTGGGTATCGCTTCGGTTTCTTATGACGAGCAGTCTCGCAAGATGATCGACATACGCAACCAGGGCGCCATGATGGGCGACCCAAACATTCGCGAAGGCTATGTCCAGAGCGCGGTAGCTGGCGGGATTCAAGCCGCCGGTTCCAACCCGGCTGGTGCGGGTGCGGCAATGATGGGGGTCGGCTTGGGAATGCAGGCAGGTGGCGGTTTCATGGGAGCCGCTTCGGCTTCCAACCAGGCCCAGATTCAGCAGCAAGCTATGGCTCAGCAGCAGGCCGCGGCTCCGACAGGCGCTGCCTGGACGTGTTCTTGTGGTGCGCAAAATACCGGCAAGTTCTGTTCCCAATGTGGCCAACCGCAACCCGCGGCTCCGGCCGTTGGCGGGGGGTTCTGTGCGAACTGTGGCACTGCGCTTGGTGACCCGAAGCCGAAGTTCTGCCCCCAGTGTGGAACTCAGGTTGGTTGAGGAAACACGTGAGGATAGGCCTGAGGGTGTCTCACTTCGCTTTGCTTCATGAGACACCATGACCCGTCCCCAGTGTTTCGTACAACCTATCCCCACTCGTCTCACTCATTAAATGTGTTTTGGCGGCTGAGAACTCAGCCGCCAAAACACATAACTAGTCAATCAAGCATTCTGGTCAGTCACGATGGCGTCATCCGCATGTACCGCATCAATCGGAAGCCGCACATCGGAAGGCCAGAACAGCGCCTTGGGAGCAACCTCCACAGTAACATGTTTGCCGTCAGAACCCTTCCATTCCAGGATGTCTTCCTTGGCGCCAACGGCGAGGCCGATAATCGAAACTGTCCGTGTTTCTGGGGATATCCCCGTACCATCGGAGGCATATGAAGCCGAGATGGCAGTGGGTTTATCCAGTACCAAAATCACGTAGTCAAAACTAGGGTTCCCCATCTTTTGGGCTTTCTCCAGGCTCAGATTCTGGAAGTCGGCGAGCTCGGTCAGGCTCATGTAACGAACCGTCCCGGTAAACTCAAGACCTTTGCCGTCGGCGGCTGCTCCATCATCGGAACCAGATCTGATCCCAGCAGCCATGGCCACGGTCGAATCGGGCAAAACACCTTCTCCACCAACGAAGACAATCTTGGTTGCACCCAAGGTGAGAATCTGGTCAAAGGTGCCTTCCCCGCTCGGAGGCGTCAAGAGAATCGGCCCGTCTTGAGCTGCCCCGGCAACCATAGCGTCTTTGAGTGCGGTGCCTGCCGCAACATAAACAGTTCTGCCCTTACCGGATGTTTTCGCAATCTCGAAAGCAGTAGCGTAACGGTTCGGGCCGGCAAGCCGTGACTTTTCAGGCCCGTCAACCGCCACATTGAGTACACCGGTTGGAACCGCCGCTTCACCACCCAATGCAACGACTTCCTGCAGACCCGGCACCATGCGTCCGAGATAAATCATGAGTTCGGTCATGGAGCCGTCGGTGGTAAAAGTGAGAATCGGACCGTCACGAAGTGCCGAAGCTGCCACCGCATCCGGGGAGCCAGTGTCAGCATTCCTGGTGATATAAGCCTTTTTGGCCATGCCGTTTACCTGCATCCACCGGTCGGCAATGGCCCGAGCAGTCATGTTGCGATCAGCCCCCGCGAGACGCTCCACCCCCGCGGTCGCAAGGCTTTGAGCCTGAACTTCAATATCCGCCGGAACCGCGCCAGTTCCTCCAAGAATCACGATCTTGCCGACATTCGCGCCGCCAAGATTCAAGTTGATGCCATCGGTCAAAACCACCGGGCCGTCACCAATCGCAGCTGCCGGAAGGGCATCAACCGGGTTGCGGTTGGAAGCCACATAAACGACCGGCCACTCGGTGCCCCAAGTGTATCTCGCGACCGCCAAGGAGGTCTCGACGCCCGTAGAGCCGGCGAGACGCTCGTAGGGAATCCCCTCGGCATAGGCTTGCGAGCCCACCATCAGACCACCCAAGCCAATCATGCCAAGAGCGGCAACACTTGCTAAAGCTGTTTTTCCTAGTTTCTGCAACATCTTGAGATTCCCTCTCACTGAGATAAAGCCTCGGAAACGGCATCGTCAAGTGCATCATCGAGGGCATCATCCAGCGCCGAATCCAAATCTGCCCCCATCATTTCAAAGGACTTATTGGTGACATTCTCCACCGCCGAGCCATAGTTCGAGGCAGCTATGCCAGTGGCAATGCCGGGAATGAACAAAACGCAGAGGAACACAATCAAAGCGAGGGTCTTCGGTTTGGAGCCGATCAGCGCCACCAAAGCCAGGATAAAGGCTACGAAGTTCAACAACCCGCCGATACCGAGAAGCGCAAATTTCAACATATCGGCGTTGGATTCATTGATTAATTGTTCATAATTTTCCGGTGTCAACTGCTCGGCGAGACTATTGAGCGAATTAGCCGCCAGAATCAGACCCAGGACACAGAGCACAGTAGCCACAGCGCACAGTATGGCAGCGGTTACGATGAGTTTTTTCTTGACTCCGCCCGAGGGGGAGGACGGTGCGGACACAGCATCCTGCAGCGGAGGAACATTATTCACGGTCATGCCAGTCACGGTTTTCTCCTTCGTGAGTTTAGTCGGTCACTTTTGCGACCGTGGCTCTAAGCTAGCAAGTCTGCTCCGTGTCGGGCTACACCCAAAAGGGTGAAAAATCGGCGAGAGCGGAAAGACGCAGCCCTAGAGAAAAACGTCTCGACCCGGATTCCCCAGGTCGAGACGTTTTCGAAGGTGAAAACCGCAGCAGAGTTCTTCGGAACTTAGTTTCCGCTCTCCGCTGGTGTCGAAGAAGTTTCGGAAGCGGCAGGGGTCTCGCTGGGAGCCAGGTTCGGAGCCGTAGTAGCCGGAGCCTGGGAGCTGCTCGAAGTGTTCGAAACCAGCGAATTGGCGTCGTCGACGGAAGGTTTTTCCATGGTGAAGGCGAAGAGAACAATCGCGAACACCCACACCAGAGAGGTAACCACTGTGGCGATATTGAGGTTGCGCTGTCCCACTCCGGAAGACGACATCGCCGAGGTCAGTCCCCCGCCAAACATATCGGACATACCGCCACCTTGACCTTTATGGAGCAAGATGGACAAAACAAGCAGCAAGGAGCTCAAGACAAGCAGAACCTGCGAGACGACATTCAATGCAAATAACATGGTTTCCTCATAGTTTAGGACACTTCAATCAGCCTCGCTATACTATCATGATTGAGGCGTTAGGCTTATTTCGTGAAAAAAGCGAGTCGGGATTTGCCGTGGTTTGTTGCCACACTGGCAGTCTTTCTCGGCGGCGGGGTTGGCTCGGTCCTGAGATGGGCAGGTTCGCTCTACGCCGGCAGTCTTAGTGCTTCTCCCGATTGCACCGGAATCTGCCGGATTATCGTGGGTGGTGGGGGTGTCAATATCGACACCTGGATTTTGAACCTCGTCTCGGTTTTCGTGCTGGCTTATGTCACGGGGAGGCTGGTGTCCAACCCGAATCGGCGCCGCTCCCAATCTTTGAAACTCGCGCTCGGAACCGGATTTTGCGGAGGGCTCGGGACGTATGGTGGGCCGGTGTGGCAGATTATTTCTTTCGGCAAGTTCCATCTGGGCTATCTTCTCGAACTCCTGGCCATGTTCGGTCTCGCCCTGCCTCTCGGCTTATTCGCCCTGTGGCTCGGGACGCGCCGCGCCTTTGTGGGAGGAGACCCCTACCGCGACTCCCCCGCCGACTTCACCCTCCCTAACGCCAACAACCCCGAATTGGGGGGCGAATCATGACTCCCCTCCTCGTGGCACTCTTCGGTGGTCTCGGTGCAGTCTCCCGTTTCGGAATCGATAAACTGGCCACGCTATTGCTGAATCAACTCCGCTCCCGCCGTTCTCGACTCCACCCGAGCGAAACCGAATCCGGCAAGCGGCTCTGGGGAGGCTGGGGAATAATCTTTGTCAACCTTACCGGCTGTTTCCTAGTGGGTTGGGCAGCAACTTCGCCCGCTCTCGGAGCCAGTTTTCTCTCCGTGCCGTTTCAGACTGGTTTTTTGGGAGGTTACACGACTTTTTCCACCGCCATCATGGATACCATCGGCTACACTTGGAAGCCTCGCTTTGCCTGGGGCTACGCCATGAAATCCACTTTGCTAGTCGGAGTGAGTTTATTTGCTTCCATCGGCTCCGCACTCGCCGGAGCCTCCCTCAACACCAGCTTGTTTCTTATCCCCTAAATAAGCGAGTTTTGCTCGCCCTCAAAAAATCATTTGCTGACTCAAATCCCCCACTGGCTAATCTTGTGGAGAACTGCCTCGTGGTTGTCTCCCCCGACACCGGAAAACTTGAGTTCATCGACAATCCCACCGTCTTTGAGGAAAATGACCCGTTGGGAATGCGCGGCTGCTCGCGGTGGGGTGGTCTAGGTTTTTGGTTCGTTTGGTTTAAGTGTTGGCTGTGTGTTGTTGTTTCCATTGTTCCGCGTATTGTCGTGGGCTGAGGTAGCCCAGTGAGGAGTGCGTATGGGTGTTATTGTGGCGCCGTGACCACTGGGTCACGAGTAGTCGGGCGTGTGCAAGATTCTCAATACAGTTATCTTCCAACAGCTCATCTCTCTCCGGGTTATGAAACGATCCCAAGAACCCGCTATGCCAGGGATCGCCCGCCGAGATAAACGCTTGAATCATCTCATCCTCCCTCGCCCATTGCTCCAGAGCAGCACAGACGGATTCTGACCCGTTATCCATCCGAATCGCACGCGGGCGCCCACCCCTACCCATCACAACAAAATCAAGCAGCAGACCGCTATTCGCGCCATTGAGGAAACCGAATGGCGCTATCCGCGCGTGCGGTTCCAGGATATCCCTCGAATTACGATTGATGTCCCACTGAGGAACTCGTCACAGACGCCCGGGGGCGATTTTGAAACGCATCTATATCGACACTTCCGCTCTGGTCAAACTAGTTATTGAAGAAGCGGAATCCGATCAGGTTGCAAAATTCGTTGATGCCGCAACCGAACGTGGCGATGAGCTAATCATTAGCCGCACCGTGTTGACGAACTTTACTGCACCCTAAAATGCGTCAACGGTATCGACAGCGCCTGGGAAGAACTCACCCGCATAGCCTTGCGAAATGTGAAAACAGTCGAAACCGAAGTTAGTGATTGGATGGGCGCGGCATACTCTCGCAACTCCCTGCGCTCCGCCGACTCGGTTCGTCTCTAGATGGCCCGCTGGATGCTGTGTACAGACATGCTGGTTTTCGACGAGGAACTCGCCGAGGCCGCCCGCGCCGTCGGGATGAATGTTCCGAGCTTTTAAGGCATCGAGTCCATGCAAAAGGTTCAGCGGAAGCCCTGTAAATTGTATAGTGCGACGCTTTGAACTGCGACTGCACCCCTTTACGCTTCTGTCCAATCAGCAACCGTAAGACCGGCAACTCGAGAGAATTCTTTAGTGTTGTGAGTGACGAGCGTCCCACCCTCCCCAAGGACCGTGGCAGCAATTACCAGGTCATTCGCACCGATAGTTTCCCCGCGTTTTTCTAGATCAGAGCGAATCTCCCCGTAGGTCGCAACCGCACTCGAAGAAAAAGGCACAACTTCAAAGGGGTCAATAAACTTGCGATACAACTCGATAGTTTTTGCGTAATCACGAGATTTACAAGCTCCATATTCAATCTCGCCAACTACCATCGACGGAATCACAATGGAAGTTTGCGGCACCTGCTCAAAATGCCGCGCCACCTCGGAATATTTGCCGTTGATGAAATAGATGATGATGTTGGTGTCTAGGAAATATTTCACAGCCTCATGTCCTCGCCGTCCAGAGGTAAGTCTTCAGGTTCTTCGTCAAAACCGAGATCAGCCCCGGCGCCGAATAGCTCAAAAAAGCCCTTCGGATAACTTGACTTTGCGCCTTCCCCAATCTCCAAGTCAAGACTCAAGGGATATTTCTGCTTCGAAACGGCCTGTCGCAAAAACATATTAATCGCCACGGACAGGTTCATCCCCAGCCCCTCAAACAGCTTCGTCGCATCGTTCTTCAGCTCAGAATCGGTTCGAATCGTAATCGTGGTCCCAGACATTTTCGACTCCTTCCTCTAGCTTCTATATTACCGCGCCTTACATGTAATAACAATGTCACACAAACTGGGTAATTTACAAGCCCCACAATAATCGAGGATGCAGGCACTGTGAGACCACTCGGCTAAGACACGAGAGTTGCCTTCTAAATCGCAAACAAGGTATTTTCCCAGCGCCAGTTGATGCATACTGCTACTCGGGCAGCGCGCTCACGCGGGCCTTCTCGGTGGCGATATCGAAGTCTGCGGCGGGCCAGCCCAACTCCATCTCCCGCATGGTCTCGATAAGGAGCTTTGCCACCGCCCAGTTGCGATACCACTTGCGGTCCGAAGGGATGACATACCACGGCGCGATCTCTGTGTTGCACCTGGTCAGCGCGATAGAGTAGGCCTCCATATAGGCATCGAACTTCGAGGCCGTGTTCACGTCGCCGGGATTGTATTTGTACAGCTTCTCCGGATCTTCCAGGCGCGTCATTAACCGCCCGCGCTGCTCTCCGCGCGAAACGTTCAAAAAGCATTTCACAATCTTCGTGCCCGACTCGGCGACGCGCGCCTCGAAATCATTGATGGCCCCGTAACGCCGTTCAATCTCCTCCGGCGGAGCAAACTGTTCGACCCGTTGGATCAACACGTCTTCGTATTGCGAGCGGTCGAAAATCCCGAGTTTGCCCGGTTTCGGGAGTTGTTTTTCAATACGCCACAAGAAATCATGAGCCAGCTCTTCCTCGGTGGGGCGTTTAAAGGAAGCCAGTTGGATGCCTTGCGGATCTACCATCCCGACCGCGTGGCGAATCACCCCGCCCTTGCCGGCAGTGTCGAGCCCTTGCAGAATCAGCAGCACCGAAGGCGCCTTCATGTCGTCGACCGTGGAAGCCGCATAAAGGCGTTCTTGCAGGTCGGAAAGCTCCGGATCCAGCGCTTCCAGTTCCTCATCGGCGTCTTTCTTGCCTTTGCCGGGGTAGCCGGGCGTGGCTCGCGGGTCAAAGTCTCGCAAAACATCGACTTCCCCTGAAGGCACCCTTAAGAGCTCCAACAGGGACTCAGCTTCGGAGGAGTCGGTTTTCTTATCTTTCTTAGCCATAAATCCATTATTCCCCAACCCGCTCCCCCGCACCCAAAATTTAGAAAATTGTACAAGCGCAAATCCTCATCGCGTTCTCTGCGATTTGACTGGTTCGAGCCCTGCGATTTGACTGATTCAATCAAAAAGCGGCACCTGACCTGCGAGGAAAGCTTCGAGGTCGACTGCGCCGCGTCCCCCGCCACCAACAACGAGTCGACGAGCCTCGGGATACAGCCTCAAGAACGCATCCATTCCGCCGCGCGGCTTCTGCCTTCCGCTCTTTACCTCCAATGCCACGAGGTCCTCATCGCGGCGCAACACGAAATCGACCTCAGCGTTTCCCTCCCGCCACCAAAAGATTTCAAAGCCTTCCACCGGTCCGCGAGCCAAAAGAGACGCTCCCACAGCGCTTTCCACCAAATGCCCGCGGGCTTCACTGTCCGCTAAAAAAGCCTTCTTGCTTGCCGTGCTCGTCGCCGTCATCAGGGCGGTGTCAAACACCATGAGACGCGGGGAAGACTTGCGCGAAGTCAGGACGGAGGGATGATATTTCGACAGTCCCGCCAGCATCCCTACCTTGCCCAAAGTGTCGAGGTAAGACGCCAAGGTCGTGGTGTTGCCCGCATCATGAAGCTGACCGAGCATCTTGGTATAGGAAAGTTCCTGACTCGAAAACCGCGCGCCCAGGCTAAACAAGGCGCGCAGCAGAGCCGGCTTGCGAATCTCCGCCACGGCAAAGGCATCCATTGCGATGGTCGGTTCGATAATTGAGTTGCGGAGATAATCGCGCCACCGCGCCTCATCCTTGACAAAACGCGCCGCCCCAGGGAAGCCACCAAAGAAAAGGAAATCATCCAGGTCAAATCCGAAGGCCTCCCGGCATTCCGCAAAACTCCAGTGGGTGGAACGCAACAGTTCAAAACGTCCCATCAACGACTCCTCGAGTCCACTTTGAATGAGCAAGCTAGACGATCCGGAAAGAAACACCTTCAAGTTCACGCCAGTTACTTGATCTTCATCCCACAGAGCCTTCACCGCACTGGACCACTTTGGCACCTTCTGGATTTCATCAACCACCAACAGTGCGCTCGGCGGGGTCTTCTTTGATGACGTTTTGGCGCCGCTGTCGGTATTGGAAGTCGCAAGGTGTCGCGCCTGCTGCCACTGTGTTTCCAACCACTGACGGCTAGGAATTTCGGCATCATCGGAACTCACAAAAAGGTACGGGAGATTAATCTCTTCAAGCGCTTGGGTCAGCATGGTCGACTTACCAGTCTGTCGCGGCCCAACAATGACTTGCAGCAAGGGATTGCCAACTTCACGCATTCGTTCGCGTATCTCACTTACCATATTTCGCTGAAACATAGCCATTACACTCCTTGGTCTCCCGAAACAATCATAACATTTTACTCAGTATACTGAGTATTTTTACTCAATACATTGAGTAAAATTCCCCGAAAAGGCTTCCGGGACTTATGCACCGTCCGCATCGCGGTTATTCAACACTCTGTGGTAGTTGAATGTTGTTTTTGGGATGCCTTTTCGAGCTTTGTATCAGAGGTGAACGATGTAACTCAGGAGAATTTGGCCATGAGTGGCATATATGCGGTGTCAGATGATGAGTGCAACGTTTTTTTGGAAGGGAGTTGCGCTCTTGGGTGGTAGGTGGTCTGGTTCGGCTGTGCGTGAGTATGCGTTGGAGTTGTTAGAGCTTGGGTGGACTGCGAAAC